>NZ_JBFUPT010000011.1:0-204449 GCF_041360715.1 Caballeronia sp. RCC_10 | reverse complement strand
GGACCGTGAAACGACTCCACGCCGATGATAGTGCGGATTGCCCGTGTGAAAGTAGGTAATCGTCAGGCTCCTCATGCTGCAAACAAAAACCCCACCCCACAAAGGTGGGGTTTTTGCGTTGGGGCGCGCTTACGCACGCAGGCGTCCCGATGAAGCACGCCCGCCGCAGCAATCACTTCTCGGCCAAGAACCGCTCAACCAATCGTACCCAGTACGACGATCCCACTGTCAACAGCGCGTCGTTGAAGTCATAGCTGGCGTTGTGCAACATGCAGGGCCCCGCGCCGTGTCCATGATCGCGATGCCCGCCATCGCCGTTTCCAAGAAACGCATAGCATCCGGGTTTTTCGAGCAGCATGAACGAGAAGTCTTCGGCGCCCATCGTCGGCTCGACCGAGCTGTCGACCTTGTCCGCACCCACCACCTCCGCCATCACGCGCGCCGCAAACACCGCCTGTTCAGCGTCATTGATTGTCGGCGGGTAATTCCGGTGGAACCGCACTTCGGCCTCGCAATCGTACGCAGAAGCCGTCGCCTCCACGATCTTGCGCATCCGCGCTTCGATGAGATCGAGCGTCTCCACCGTAAACGTCCGCACCGTGCCGCCGAGCCATGCGTGGTCGGGCACGACGTTCGCCGCTTCTCCCGCATGGATCTGCGTGATGGACAGCACTGCCGTGTCCAGCGGCTTCTTGTTACGTGTGATGATGCTCTGCAATGCGTTCGCGATCTGAACCGCCGTGAACACCGGATCGCGACCGTTGTGCGGTAGCGCCGCGTGCGAGCCGGTCCCGTTTATCGTGATGCGAAACTCGTTGCTCGACGCCATGATCGGTCCTTCGGTAACGCCAAAGTGTCCGGTCTCGATTCCTGGCCAGTTGTGAATGCCGAACACTGCATCGACGGGGAAGCGAGTGAAGAGTCCATCGTCGATCATGGCTTTCGCGCCCGCACCGCCTTCCTCTGCTGGCTGGAAGATGAACACGACCGTCCCGTCGAACTTTCCGTGCTGGGCAAGATACTTGGCGGCGCCGAGCAACATCGCCGTGTGGCCGTCGTGGCCGCAGGCGTGCATCCGGCCGGCGTGTGTGGATCGATGTTCGAACGTGTTCACTTCCTGGATCGGCAATGCGTCCATGTCGGCGCGCAGTCCGATGGATGCGCCGCTCGTTCCGCGCTTCAAAACGCCGACGACGCCAGTCTTACCCACGCCGCGATGCACGGTAGCGCCCCACCGTTCGAGGTTTTCGGCCACGAGCCTCGCAGTGCCGACCTCTTCGTAACGCAACTCGGGATGAGCGTGGATCGTTCGTCGAAGGGCCTTGATTTCATCGTGTGATGCTTCGATTTCAGGGATCGAACTCATTTGTACTGCTCTCTCGTTGATATTCGGATCGCGCGGATTGACACGCGGCATAACCCATTCTACGCCGCCACTATTTGCTGGATCGGACAGTCTGTCGCATAGCCGGCGTAATAGAATTCGGTCATCTGCCGCCTATTTTCCCGACTGACCGGACTTTTCGATGAACGCTCCAGCCGAGTTTGCACGAGCCGTATGCCCGCACGATTGCCCCGATACCTGCGCGATGCGCGTGACCGTGCAAGACGGCAAGGCGATAAAAGTCAGCGGAGATCCCGATCACCCGCCGACGCAAGGCGTCCTTTGCACGAAGGTCACGCGATACGCCGAGCGCACGCATCACAAGGACCGTCTTCTGACACCGTTGCGCCGCGTCGGACCGAAAGGAAGCGGGCAATTGGAGCCGATCAGTTGGGAGGAAGGGTTGCGCATCGCCGCCGACCGGCTTCAGCCGATTGCGCGTCGCGCGCCTGAAGCGATTCTGCCGTACAGCTACGCGGGCACCATGGGCCTCGTTCAGGGCGAAAGCATCGCTGCGCGCTTCTTCAACGTGCTTGGCGCATCGCGCCTTGACCGCACGATTTGCGCTGCCGCCGGTGCGGCCGGCCTCCGCTATACCTATGGCGCGAGCGTCGGCATGCACGTCGATTTCTTCGAGGAAAGCGAACTGATTTTGATCTGGGGCGCGAATCCGATCGCATCGAGCCTGCATTTCTGGACGCGCGCGCAGGAGGCAAAGCGGCGGGGCGCCAAACTGATCGCGATCGATCCGTATAAGTCGCTGACCGCCGAAAAGTGTCATCAGCACATCGCGCTGCGGCCGGGCACCGACGCCGCGCTCGCGCTGGGCATGATGCACGTGCTCATCCGCGAGGGCTTCGTCGATCGCGATTATGTCGATGCGCACACGCTGGGTTTCGACGAGCTCGCCAAGCGCGCGTCGCTGTATCCGCCGTCGCGCGCCGCAGCGATATGCGGCATCGACGAGCAAGTGATCGTCGACCTTGCGCGCGCTTTCGGTTCGACGAAGAAAGCCGCAATCCGCCTCAACTACGGCATGCAGCGTGTGCGCGGCGGTGGCAACGCGGTGCGGGCGATTGCCTGCCTGCCGTCGCTGACCGGCGCGTGGCGCGAGCGATCGGGCGGGCTGCTGCTGTCGTCGTCCGGATGGGCGCCGACGCATGCCGCCGCGCTCCAGCGGCCAGATCTGCTGCCGGGAGGTCTGGCGAAGCCGCCGCGCATCGTGAACATGAACGCCATCGGCGATGCCTTGCTGCATCCCGGCGACGAGAGCTTTGGCCCGCGGATCGAGGCGCTGGTCGTGTATAACTCGAATCCTGTTGCGGTCGCGCCGGATTCCGCGAAAGTCGCGGCGGGATTCGCGCGCGAGGATCTGTTCACCATCGTGCTCGAGCACTTCCAGACCGATACCGCTGATTACGCCGATCTCATCTTTCCGGCGACCACGCAGCTCGAACATCTCGACGTTCACCAGTCCTACGGCCACACGCACGTCATGGCGAACCTGCCGGCCATCGCGCCTGTAGGGGAGTCGCGCCCGAACACCGAGTTTTTCCGCGGGCTTGCGCGCGCGATGGGACTGACCGAACCGGCGCTATTCGAAACCGATGAACAGATCGCATCGAAGGCTTTCCGCTGGGACCATCCCACGCTGAAGGACCAGAGTTGGAACGCGCTCAAGGCGTCCGGCTGGATCAAGCTCGACCTGCCGGATGCGCCTTTCGCCGATGGCGGCTTTCGCACGCCCTCGGGCAAGTGCGAGTTCTACAGCCAGCGCCTGAAAGACGAGGGCCATCATCCGTTGCCGGATTACATCCCGCCGTATGAATCCGCCGAAGCCGCGCCCGAACTGGCTGCCCGCTATCCGCTCGCGATGATCTCGCCGCCCGCACGCAACTTCCTGAACAGCAGTTTCGTGAACATCGAGAGTCTGCGTGCAACGGAGCGCGAGCCACATCTCGACATCCATCCGCTCGACGCGCAAGCGCGCGGCATCGCAGACGGCATGCAAGTCCGCATATTCAACGACCGGGGCTCGATGCAGGCGCGCGCGCGTGTGACCGAGCGCGCACGTCAAGGCGTTGTCGTCGGCTTGTCGATCTGGTGGAAGAAGCTGTCCCCCGATGGCTGCAACGCCAATCAGGTAACGAGCCAGGCACTGACCGATCTGGGGGGATCGGCAACGTTTTACGATTGCCTGGTTGAAGTGGAGTCATTGCATTGAGAAGTTTGAAGCACGCGGGTTCATACGAGCCTGGAGCGCGGCGTCTAACCGGATTGTCGGCAGCGGTTCGAGCAGCTAGCATCTCGTTTCCGCACGATCATTCTAAAATCAGATAAAGGAGACGCCGCATGGAGAAACTTTGGCTGAAATCGTATCCGGCCGGTGTGCCTGCGGAAATCGACGCGTCGGCGTATCGATCCGTGTCTCAACTGCTCGAGGACAGTTTCCGCAAGAATCGCGACCGTCGCGCGTTCCTTTGCATGGGACGGGCGATTACCTATCGCGAGCTCGACGACATGTCGAAGAAGCTCGCTGCGTGGTTTCAGGCGAAGGGGGTGAAGCCCGGCGCGCGCGTCGCGCTAATGATGCCGAACGTGCTGCAATATCCTGTCGCGATCGCTGCGGTTCTGCGCGCGGGATACATCGTCGTCAACGTCAATCCGCTCTATACGCCGCGAGAACTCGAGCATCAGCTCAGAGACAGCGGCGCGGAAGCCATCGTCATTCTCGAGAACTTCGCTGCGACGCTGCAAGCGGTGATCGCCAACACGGCCATCAAGCATGTGGTGGTCGCGTCGATGGGCGATCTCATGGGCCTGAAGGGGCCCGTGGTCAATTTCGTGGTGCGCCGGATGAAGAAGCTGGTGCCCGAGTGGAGCTTGCCCGGCAGCATCCGCTTCAATCAGGCGCTCGTTGAAGGCGGCAGACATACGCTCGCGCCCGTGGAACAGAAGCCCGACGACGTCGCGTTCCTTCAATACACGGGCGGCACGACCGGCGTAGCGAAGGGCGCAACGCTCACGCATCGCAACCTGATCGCCAATGTCCTGCAATCCGAAGTGTGGCTGGAGCCGGCGCGCAAGCAACGGCCGGATATCGATCAGTTCGTATGCGTGGCGGCTCTGCCGCTGTATCACATCTTCGCGTTGACGGTGTGCGGCATGCTCACCATCCGTACCGGCGGCCTTGGCGTGCTGATTCCGAATCCGCGCGACGTCGGTGGGATGATCAAGGAATTGAAGGGCATTCAGATCAACACGCTCCCGGCGGTCAACACGCTCTATAACGCGATGCTGAACCATCCCGATTTCAGCAAGCTCGACTTTTCCAAGCTCATCGCAGCGAACGGCGGCGGCATGGCCGTGCAGGAGGCCGTCGCGAAGCGCTGGTTTGCGGTCACTGGCGTGCCGATCGTCGAAGGCTATGGATTATCGGAGACGTCGCCGTGCGTGACTTGCAACCCGGTGACGGCCGCCGAATACACCGGCACGATCGGGCTGCCGTTGCCATCGACGGAAATTTCGATTCGCGACGATGACAACAACGAGGTGCCGCTGGGCGAGGCAGGGGAGATCTGCATTCGCGGACCCCAGGTAATGGCGGGCTACTGGAATCGCCCGGACGAAACTGCCAAGGTGATGACGCCCGATGGCTTCTTCCGCTCCGGCGACGTCGGCGTGTTCGACGAGCGCGGCTACGTGAAAATCGTCGATCGCAAGAAAGACATGATTCTCGTGTCGGGTTTCAATGTCTATCCGAACGAGATCGAAGACGTGGTAGCGATGCTGCCCGGCGTGTTCGAAGTCGCGGCCGTCGGCGTGAAGGACAAGAACTCCGGCGAGGCGGTGAAGCTCTTCATCGTGCGCAAGGACGAGAGCCTGACCGAAGCTGACGTCATCGCGCATTGCCGTGAGCGCCTGACGGGCTACAAGCGGCCGCGCATCATCGAGTTCCGCAGCACCTTGCCGAAGAGCAACGTCGGCAAGATCCTGCGACGGGAACTGCGCGACGGCACCGTTTGACAGGTGCGCTAACCTGTGAAGACGAGCCGTCGTATCCGTCGCTGGATACGACGGCTTTTTTGTCCCGATGCGACGTATGCGTGCGAGAAGAAAAAAGGCGCCCGAAGGCGCCTTTAGTCGATACCGCTTTGTTACGTGCGTCTTAGAACTTGTGGCGGATACCCACGAGTGCAGCAACCTGGTTCGACGTCGACGACGGCGACAGGCCATTGATGTTCGCGACAGCGGCCGTGCGCGTCGAGTCCGTGCCCGAAGCGTGCTGATAGATACCGTCGATGTACACGTCCGTGCGCTTCGACAGGAAGTAGTCCGCGCCCAGCATGCCCTGGTGGTACTTGGCGTTGGCCAGGCCGTAACCCTTCGTGTAGTCGTAAGCCGCGCCGACCAACAGCGCCGGGGTCAACTGATACTTGAAGTTGATTTCGGCGTTGTGGAACTTGCCCGAACCGCCCGTGTAGCCAAACTGGTTCAGACCCGTGCCCGGTTCCGTGCCGACATCCTTGAACTGCGTGTTGCTGTACGTCGCGCCGACGGTCGCTGCGCCGAACGTATAGGCGCCGCCTGCCGAAATGACTTGCTGCGTGTGAGCCGATGCGAAGCCCGAGTACACGCGGCTGCCGGCCATGTTGGAACCCGTCGTGCTCGAAGCCGGCGTGTTACCGAAGAACGAGAAGTTCGGATCCTTGACGTTCAAGTAGCCCGCGCCCAATTGCAGCGGACCGCGCGAGTAGCCGAGGCCGACCGACCAGATCTGGTTGCGGTTGAACTGGCCAGCGACGCCGCCCAGGCTGTACAAACCGCCGAACGTGAAGCCCGCGTAGTTCGCGCTCGTGAACTTGATCGCGTTGTTCACGCGATTCGAGTTGTTCATGTTGTCGAGGTCGCCCGGGTGCGCACCGAAGTACGTCGCCCACTGGCTGCCGACTTCGAACGCGCCGGTGAAGTCGACCACGGAGTCGTACTGACGACCCAGCGTGACCGTGCCGAACTGCGCCGTCGACAGACCGACATACGCCTGACGGCCGAACTCGGCGCCGCCCTGGCCCAGACGGCCGTTGAACACGTTGAAGCCGTTTTCCAACACGAACAGTGCCTTCAGACCGCCACCGAGGTCTTCCGTGCCACGCAGGCCCCAACGGCTACCTTGCACGTTGCCGCTGTTCAGCGCGTACTGCTTCTGGCCGGCGCTGTTGTTGCTGTAGAGGAAGCCCGCGTCGATGATGCCGTAAAGCGTCACGCTGCTCTGCGCATGCGCGGCGCCAGCGAAGACGCCCAATGCTGCGAGAGCGAGAAGCGACTTTTTCATTGAATAGATCTCCAAGGATGTTCCTGCAACTGTTTTGGCAAGGTCACTGTTCTAGCGCCAGTGTGTTGACGGTCCCTGCCGGAATACTTCTTGACGAAGTTGACACGTAATGTAGCAAACACGTCCTGATCGGCGGAAGGAAAACGGGGCCGCGTCAGCCGCTCGTGTGACGTTTTTGCAACATGCGCTAAAATCTTGGTTTTTCAGCATTTTCACGAGTCGTGTTTGCCCTAATTACAAAAAATGGCGCTTGCCGAGGGGCATCTTCGCATCGTCGGCCACAGAGAATAGGGCTTGCTAAGCAAGGGCGATGGCGCTGCTGCGCAAGCACGAACACGAACAAAGAGGTGAGAACATGACGCTCGATGAAATCATTAGCGAATTCGATCGAGGCTTGCGTTCCATGGTCGGCGTGAGCCGCATGTCGCGGCCGATTCCCGAATCGAACGTGGCTGGGCTGGTGGAAGGCGATTCGCTCGTTGCGGAGCCGGCGCTCACGGAGAAGGAGAAGGCGCATTCGGCGGGACTGATGCGCGTGAATCACGTGGGCGAAGTCTGCGCGCAGGCGCTCTATCAGGCGCAGAAGCTCGCGACCAATTCCCCGACGCTCAAAGCGAGTTTCGAGTACGCGGCTCGCGAAGAAGAAGACCACCTCGCCTGGACCGCGCAGCGCCTGAAGGATCTCGACTCACGCCCGAGCCTGTTGAACCCGCTCTGGTATGCGGGCGCGCTGGCGATCGGCTTCGCGGCGGGACGCTTCGGCGACCGCGCGAGCCTCGGATTCATGGCCGAGACCGAGCGGCAGGTCGAGCAGCATCTGGACGGCCATATGCGCACGCTGCCGGCTGCGGACTATGCTTCGCGGGCGATCGTCGAGCAGATGCGCAACGACGAGAGCGCGCACGCCGCGGCGGCCATCGGCGCGGGCGGAAGCGAAATGCCGTTTCCAGTGCGGGCGTTGATGCGCGCCGCGTCGAAAGTCATGACGCGCACCGCTTACTACATCTGATTCATGGTTATAACGATGGCCGTCCAGATGCCTTCGAACGGCCATCGAACCTCACGCTGCATTCCTCACACGATCCGTCCACGGAAACCGTTACATTTCACGCCTCTCTATCGTCGAATTCAGACTTTACCTTCAGATAGCGCACTAGCTCTCTAATTCCAAACGCTTTTCTTCTCCATCCCGGCTTCAAGTCCTTGCGCTAAGTCCTTGTTCTAGCGAGCAAAACCTTCCTGAAAAAAGCTGTCGCGTCTTGACCGAGGAAATACGTTCCTCTAAAGTGGGAGACAGTGTGAGAAAGTGGTTCTTTGTGTGATTCCGAACCCACTTTCGGGCAGTTTTGCGGCGGGAGTGGCGTCATCGAGGGCGTCGTCAGCTTTGCACGGACCAGCGCCAGAGACGGTGAGCCGGTCACAACGGGGAGAAGGGCGAGTGTTCCAAGGGGCGTCGGCGCTGACGCTCGATGCGAAAGGGCGGATGTCGGTTCCGTCTCGCTATCGGGAAGCGCTGCAAGGGCAGGCAGAAGGCCGGGTGACGCTCACGAAGAGCCCGGATGGATGCCTGTTGCTCTTTCCTCGTCCCGAATGGGAAGTCTTTCGCGCCAAGGTTGCCGCGCTTCCGATGGAAGCGATGTGGTGGCGGCGCATCTTTCTCGGTAATGCAATGGATGTCGAACTCGACACCGCCGGGCGCGTGCTGGTCTCGCCCGAGCTTCGTGCTGCCGCGTCGCTCGAAAAGGAAGTGACGCTGCTCGGCATGGGCGCGCACTTCGAATTATGGGATTCACAGACGTACGCCGCGAAGGAAGCCGCGGCGATGGCGCAGGGCATGCCCGACGCGCTAAAGAACTTCACTTTCTGACGCGGCGCTCAACGACATGGCACCTGCGATGGGAAATGAACTGCAGCATCGCACGGTGCTGCTCAATGAAGCAGTAGACGGACTGATCACGCGCGCGGACGGCATCTATATGGATGGCACCTTCGGGCGCGGCGGTCATAGCCGGGCAATCTTGCAACGGCTGGGCGAAGCGGGGCGGCTCATCGCTTTCGACAAAGACCCGCTCGCAATCGCCACGGCGCAACAGATTCAGGATTCGCGTTTCTCGATCGTGCACGACAGCTTTGCGTCGATGCGCGATGCAGCGAGCGAACGCGGAGTGCAAAAGGTGTCGGGCGTGTTGCTGGATCTCGGTGTGTCGTCGCCCCAGGTGGACGATCCCGAACGCGGTTTCAGCTTCCGGGCGGAAGGCCCGCTCGACATGAGAATGGACCCGACTCGCGGCGAGTCGGCGGCGGAGTGGCTCGCGCGGGCCACGGTGCAGGAATTGACGGAGGTGATCAGAGATTATGGGGAAGAACGGTTTGCTTTTCAGATTGCAAAGGCGCTTGTTGCTCGCCGGGCAGAGTCCGACCGTCTTGGGCCTCTCGTCAGCACGCGCGAGCTTGCCGAAATCGTGGGTCACGTCGTCAAGACCCGTGAAAAGGGCAAGGACCCGGCAACTCGCACCTTTCAGGCTATACGGATTCACATCAATCAAGAGCTTGCGGAGCTGCAAGTAGTTCTCGAATCGGCACTGAGTTTGTTGGAGCAAGGGGGGCGGCTGGTCGTGATCAGCTTTCATTCGCTCGAAGACCGGATCGTCAAGCGGTTCATGCAGGCGCAATCGAGCGCGCCGGCGGTGGACCGTCGTTTGCCGATCCGCGCGGTCGATCTGCCGAGTCCGCCGTTGCGGATCGTCGGCCGCGTGTTTCCGAGTGACGCGGAAGTCGCCGAGAACCCGCGCGCACGTTCCGCGGTCATGCGCATCGCGGAGCGCATCGCGCCATGAACCGTCTCAACATCTTCCTGTTGATGATCGTGCTCGGGTGCGCGCTGTCGGTCGTCAGCGCCACGAACAAGCAGCGGCAGGTGTTCATCGAACTGCAGCGGGCGCAATCGCAGGAACGCCAGCTTCAGCAGGATTTCGCACAGTTTCAGTATCAGCAGAGCGCGTTGTCAAAGACTTCGCGCATCGAGCAGTTGGCCACTAACTCACTGAAGATGCAGCCCGTGACGACCGGCCGCACGCAATATCTCACCTACGACCCGGCGACCACGAAGGCCGCCGATGCGCCAATGCCGCCGCCGCTGCCCGCCTCGGCGCCGCACGCTCGCGGAGCGAAACGATGAAAAAATCCGCGAAACAAAAGGACGTCGCCTACACGCCGAACCCGATCCTCGCCGTGCGCCTGCCGATGTGGCGCTCGAAGCTCGTCGTGTTCCTGCTGTTCATGGCGTTCCTCGCGCTGGCCGCGCGCGCGTTCTGGATTCAGGGCCCCGGCAACGCGTTCTTCAAGAAGCAGGGCGAGAGCCGCTATCAGCGCACGCTCGAGCTGCCGGCTACGCGCGGCCAGATCACCGACCGCAACGGCCTCGTCCTTGCCACGAGTCTGCCCGTCAAGGCGATCTGGGCGATTCCCGAAACGGTGCCGAACGACCTCGGCGCGGACAAGCTCGCGGAACTGGCGAAGCTGCTCGACATGACGCAGAAAGACCTGCGCTCGAAGCTTTCGATGGACAAGACCTTCGTCTACGTCAAGCGCCAGGTGCCGCTGGAAGTCGCGCAGAAGGTGGCGGCGCTCGACATCCCCGGCATCTATTCGCGCGGGGAATACAAGCGCTTCTATCCGGAAGGTGAAATCACCGCGCACCTGATCGGCTTTACTAATATTGAAGACAAGGGTCAGGAAGGCGTCGAGCTCGGCGATCAGGGCGTGCTGGCCGGAACGCCGGGCATGCGCCGTGTCATCAAGGATCGCATGGGTCATATCGTCGAGGACGTCGACGAGCAAGTCGTGCCGCATAACGGCAAGGACGTCGAACTGTCGATCGACAGCAAGATTCAGTACATTGCGTACACGAACCTGAAGGCGGCCGTCGAGAAGTCGAAGGCGAAGGCGGGCGCGGCAATCGTCATCGATACGAAGACGGGCGAAGTGCTCGCGCTCGTCAACTATCCCACCTACAACCCGAACGACCGCTCGCGCATGACCGGCGAGCAGTTGCGCAACCGCATCCTCACGGACACTTTCGAGCCGGGCTCGATCATGAAGCCGTTCACCGTTTCGCTCGCGCTCGATCTGCATCGCGTGTCGCCGAACACGCTGGTCGAAACGGGCGGCGGCGTGTTCGTGCTCGACGGCGCGCGCATCACGGACGACGCCGGCTTCGGCACGCTCACCGTCGGCGGCGTGATTCAGAAGTCGAGCAATATCGGCGCGACCAAAATTGCGATGCAATTGCGGCCCGAAGAGATGTGGAACATGTACACCGGCCTCGGGCTCGGTCAGGCGCCGAAAGTCGGATTTCCGGGCGCGGTGACCGGGCGTTTGCGGCCGTGGAAGAGCTGGCGGCGTATCGAGCAGGCGACGATGTCTTACGGCTACGGCTTGTCGGCGTCGCTGTTCCAGCTCGCTCGCGCTTATACGGCGATCGCGCATGACGGCTCGGTTCTGCCGGTATCGATTTTCCGCACGCCGGCCGATCAGCCGCCGCTCGGTCAGCAGGTTTTTTCGCCGACCACCGCACGCGAAGTGCGCGCGATGCTCGAGACCGTCGTGTCGAAGAACGGGACGTCGCCGGATGCGGCGGTGCCGGGCTACCGCGTCGGCGGCAAGTCGGGTACGGCCTACAAGCATGCGGGCCGCGGCTACGACCATTCGAAGTATCGCGCGTCGTTCGTCGGCATGGCGCCGATGCCGAATCCGCGCATCGTCGTGGCGGTATCGGTCGACGAGCCGACGGCGGGCAGCCACTTCGGCGGACAGGTGTCGGGGCCGGTGTTTTCGGGCATCGTCGGCGACACCTTGCGCGCGCTGAACGTGCCGCCCGACATGCCGGTCAAGCAAATGGTGGTGACGGACGAATCCGGTTCCGCGCCGCAATCAGGGACGCAGCCAGCGAATACCAACAACGCGAATACGGCGAAGAAAGTCGCCGTGTCGAGCAACACGAAGAGTCATCCGGGAGTCGTGCGATGAGCGCGGCCCGTCAAAGCAAGATGCAGAAGGACGTTTCGAACGCCGTTAAATGGCTGCGCGCGCATGCGCGGCCCGAGGCGCAGTTGCACGCCGACACGCGCTCGCTGAAAAGCGGCGACGTGTTTTTCGCCTATGCGGTCGATGGCGCGGACAATCGTCCGTACATCGACGCCGCCCTCGGCGCGGGCGCGGCAGCGGCGCTGTACCAGCCGGAAAACTTCGCGGGCAAGCCGGACGCGTCGAAGACGCTCGCCGTCGCGGCGCTGAACGAGCTCGCCGGCCCGATCGCCTCCGCGTGGTACGGCGAGCCGACCGCGTCGATGCTGACCGTCGGCGTGACGGGCACGAACGGCAAGACATCGTGCAGCCAGTGGATCGCCACGGCGCTGACCGCGCTCGGCCGTCCGTGCGCGATCGTCGGCACGCTCGGTATCGGCATGCCCGGCAAGCTCGTGAATACCGGTTTCACCACGCCCGACGCGCCGCAACTTCAGCGCAGCCTCGCGCAACTGAAGAGCCAGGGCGCGGAAGCCGTCGCGATGGAAGTGTCGTCGCATGCGCTGCATCAGGGCCGCGTGAACGGCACGGATTTCGACATCGCCATCTTCACGAATCTGACGCAGGACCATCTCGATTATCACGGCACGTTCGAGGCGTATGAGACGGCGAAGGCGCGTCTGTTCGCGTGGCCGTCGCTGAAAACGGCGATCGTCAATCGTGACGATGCCGCCGGCCAGCGCCTGATCGCCTCGTTGCGCGGCAAGGTTCGCACGATTGCCTACGGCGTCGAAATGCCCGCCGATGCCGCCCCGAGCGCCGACGCGATGCTTCTCGCCACGCACGTCCGCGCGACGGCCACCGGCACCGCGTTTCATCTCTCGTCCGATTGGGGCGAAGCCGAAGTCGAAGTCAGCACGCTCGGCACGTTCAACGTCAGCAACCTGCTCGCCGTGCTCGGCGTGCTGCTCGAAGTGGGTGTGCCGTTCGATGCCGCCATCGCGCGCATTGCGAAGCTCGAATCGGTCAACGGGCGCATGGAGCGTCTTGGCGGCCGGCTGCAAAGCGACGAGCCGCTCGTCGTGATCGATTACGCGCACACGCCCGACGCGCTCGACAAAACGCTCGCCGCGCTTCGCCCGATCGCGAATGCGCGCGGCGGCGAACTCATCTGCATGTTCGGTTGCGGCGGTGACCGTGACGCGACCAAGCGCCCGCTGATGGGCGAGATCGCGGAACGTCTCGCGGATCAGGTCGTCATCACGAGCGACAACCCGCGCAGCGAAGATCCGCTCGCCATCATCGACCAGATCGCCGCCGGCATGAAGGACGCCGCGAAAGCGCGGCGTATCGAAGATCGCGCGAGCGCCATCCTGCAAGCCGTGCGGTCGGCGGCGCGGGAGGATGTCGTCGTGCTGGCCGGCAAAGGCCACGAAGCCACACAGGAAATCATGGGCAAGAAGCGCGCGTTCTCCGATCAGGACCACGCGCGCCTCGCGCTTGCAGCACGCGCGACGCAGCGCGGAGGTTCCGAATGACCATGTTCAGCTTGCGCGAAGCCGCCGCGCTGATTCCCGGCGCGTCGCTCATCGGCGATGAAAGCATTGCGATCGAACGCGTCGTGACGGATAGCCGCGCCATTCAGGCGGGCGATCTTTTCGTCGCGGTGAAGGGCGATCGCTTCGATGCGCATGATTTCCTGGATCAGGTTGCGAAGAGCGGCGCGGCTGCGGCGCTCGTGTCGCGCGAGCTGCGCAATTCGGATGCCTGGCCGCTTCCTGTCATCAAGGTAAAGGACACGCGCGCGGCGCTCGGTGCGTTGGCGCACGGCTGGCGCAAGCGCTACACGATGCCGCTCGTCGCCGTCACGGGCAGCAACGGCAAGACGACGGTCAAGGAAATGATCGCGTCGATCTTCGCGGCGGCCGTCGGCGAACAGGCGCGCCTCGCGACGGCGGGCAACTTCAATAACGACATCGGCTTGCCGCTCACGCTGTTTCGCCTGAGCGCGGCGCACGAGCTGGCGGTGGTCGAGCTGGGCATGAATCATCCGGGCGAAACGGCGGAGCTTGGCAAGATCGCGGCGCCGACCGTTGCGGTCGTCAACAACGCGCAGCGCGAGCATCAGGAGTTCATGGCGACGGTCGAAGCGGTCGCGCTGGAACACGCTTCGGTCATCCATGCGCTCGGCGAAACCGGCACGGCCGTGTTTCCCGCCGATGACCATTACGCGAGCATCTGGCGCGTCGCCGCGACCGGCAATCCGATCATGGACTTCGCGCTCACCGGCGACGAATCGAAGGCCGCCGTCACCGGGACGGTCAGCGGCACGACGGTGCACGTGCGCTCGCCGCAAGGCGCAATCGACGTGACGCTGGCCGTGCTCGGCGAACACAACGCGCGCAACGCGCTCGCGGCAACGGCTGCGGCGCTGGCCGCCGGCGTGTCGCTCGACGCGATCAGGCGCGGCCTCGAAGCGTTCGAGCCGGTGAAGGGCCGCTTGCAGGTCAAGCGCGCGGTGATCGGCGCGCTGAATGGCGCGGCCGTCATCGACGATACGTACAACTCCAATCCCGATTCCATGCGTGCAGCCATCGACGTGCTCGCCGCGCAGCCATCGCCGCGCGTGCTCGTGATGGGCGACATGGGCGAAGTCGGTGAAGAAGGGCCCGCGTTTCATCGCGAAGTCGGCGCTTACGCGGCGCAACGCGGCATCGATGCGCTCTTCGCGCTCGGCGACGCCAGCCGCGATTCAGTGAACGCATTCAACGCAGCGGCATCGAAGCAGACCGGCGCGCATTTCGACGATGTCGGCGCATTGCTCGAAGCACTCGAACAAGCCGGGTTCGGACCCGGCGCAACGTATCTCGCGAAAGGCTCGCGTTTCATGAAGATGGAACGCGTGGTTGACGCCCTCACGAGCCCACAACAACCCGCTTCGGGCGCCGCGCCCGCAGCACACTGACTCACTGAAAGAGAAGGCCCAGCATGCTACTCGCACTCGCGCAATGGCTTCAGAATGACGCCAGCTTCATGCGCGTGTTCACCTACATTACCTTCCGCGCCGTGGGAGCCACGGCGACGGCGTTGTTGATCGGTCTCGTCTGCGGCCCGTGGGTGATCCGCAAACTGACCGCGATGAAAGTCGGCCAGGCCGTGCGCAAGGACGGCCCGCAGACGCACCTCGTCAAGTCCGGCACGCCGACGATGGGCGGCGTGCTCATTCTCATCGGCATTGCGGTGTCTACGCTGCTGTGGGCCGACCTCACGAATCGCTTCGTGTGGATCGTGATGCTCGTCACGTTCGGCTTTGGCGTGATCGGCTGGGTGGACGACTATCGCAAGGTCGTGCACAAAGACCCGCGCGGCATGTCGTCGCGCGAGAAGTATTTCTGGCAATCGGTGATCGGCATTTTCGCCGCGGTGTATCTCGCGTTCAGCGTGTCGGAAGCGAACAACGCGCGCGTGTTCGATCTCTTCATGGCGTGGGTGCGCAGCGGCCTCTCGATGGGCCTGCCCGCACGCGCCGACCTGATGCTGCCCTTCCTCAAGTCGATCACGTATCCGCTCGGCGTGTGGGGCTTCATCGCGATGACGTACTTCGTGATCGTCGGGTCGAGCAACGCAGTCAACCTCACCGATGGCCTCGACGGTCTCGTCATCATGCCGGTCGTGCTCGTGGGCGCGTCGCTCGGCGCGTTTGCCTACGTGATGGGCAGCTCGGTCTATTCGAAGTACCTGCTGTTCCCGCACATTCCCGGCGCGGGCGAACTGCTGATCTTCTGTTCGGCGATGGGGGGCGCGGGCCTCGCGTTCCTCTGGTACAACACGCACCCCGCGCAGGTCTTCATGGGCGATGTCGGCGCGCTCGCGCTCGGCGGCGCGCTCGGGACCATCGCGGTGATCGTGCGTCAGGAAATCGTGCTGTTCATCATGGGCGGCATCTTCGTCGCGGAAACGCTTTCCGTGATGCTGCAAGTCTTCTGGTTCAAGTTCACGAAGCGCCGTTATGGCGAGGGCCGCCGCTTCTTCAAGATGGCGCCGCTGCATCACCACTACGAACTGTCCGGCTGGACGGAAACGCAAGTGGTCGTGCGCTTCTGGATCATCACGTTGATGTTGTGTCTGTTTGGCTTGTCGACGTTGAAGCTGCGTTGATGCCCGAGCACCCGAAGGTTCATCTGTCTCTGGTTTAGATCAAAGGTAAAGCGATGTTTGGCGAGAAGTTTTCCGGTCGGCAAAGTCCGATGGTGCTCGTGCTGGGGCTCGGTGAATCCGGCCTCGCGATGGCGCGTTGGTGCGCCAGGCACGGCTGCCGCCTGCGGATCGCCGACACGCGCGAGAATCCGCCGAACCTGTCCGAGCTCGTCATCCACAACATCGATGCGGACTTCGTCGGCGGCGCGTTCACGACCGAACTGCTCGACGGCGGTATCGAACTCGTCGCCGTGAGCCCGGGTCTGTCGCCGCTCGCGCCGGATCTCGCGCCGCTCGTCGCCGCTGCGAAAGAACGCGGCATCCCGGTATGGGGCGAACTGGAGCTCTTCGCGCAGGCGCTCGCGGGACTCGCCGTGAACGGCTATCAGCCGAAGGTGCTTGCGATCACCGGCACGAACGGCAAGACCACGACGACCGCGCTCACCGGTCTTCTGTGCGAGCGCGCGGGCAAGCGCGTTGCAGTGGCGGGCAACATCAGCCCGGCGATGCTCGACAAGCTCGCGGAAGCCATCGATCAAACCGCATTGCCCGATGTGTGGGTGCTCGAGTTGTCGAGCTTCCAGCTCGAAACCGCGCATACCTTCGAGCCGGATGCCGCCGCGGTGCTCAACATCACGCAGGATCATCTCGACTGGCACGGCGGCCTCGATGCCTACGCCGCCGCGAAAGGCCGCATCTTCGGCCCGCGCACCACACGCGTACTGAATCGTGACGACGCCCGCACGATGGCGCTCGCGGCCAACGTTGCGCCGGGCCGCGTCGTGACCTTCGGCCTTGATGAACCGTCGACTCTCGGCGACTACGGCTTGCTGCGCGACAACGGCATCGCGTGGCTCGCGCAAGGCATCGATCGCGACGCAGCCAGCGAACCGGCGACATCGCGCCGTCGCAAGCAGGAAGCGGCTGCGCCGAACGTCGTCGCCAAGCGCCTCATGCCGTCCGATGCGCTGCGCATTCGCGGCCTGCATAACGCCGCCAACGCGCTCGCGGCGCTGGCGCTCGCGCGTGCCATCGACCTGCCGCTCGCCGCGTTGCTGCACGGCCTGCGTGAGTACCGAGGCGAGCCGCATCGCGTGGAAGTGATCGCTCAGATCGACGGCGTGGATTACGTCGACGACAGCAAGGGCACCAACGTCGGCGCAACGGTCGCCGCGCTCGATGGCCTCGCGCAGCGCGTCGTGCTGATCGCCGGCGGCGACGGCAAGGGGCAGGACTTCTCGCCGCTCGAAGCGCCGGTCGCGCGCTGGGCTCGCGCGGTGATGCTGATCGGCCGTGACGCGCCGCGCATCCGCGAGACGCTCGCATCGACGGGCGTCGCGCTGGAAGATCACGCGACGCTCGAAGCCGCGACGCACGCCGCCGCGCGCATCGCGGAAGCTGGCGACGCGGTGTTGCTCTCGCCCGCCTGCGCGAGCCTCGACATGTTCAGGAACTATGCACACCGCGCCGACGTGTTTCGCGGCGCGGTCGAAGAAATCGCCGCAGCGCGGGGAGTGATGCTATGAGCTGGTCGGAACGCTTCGGATCGAAACTGACCGGCCAGCGCAACGCGGTTGCTAACGACTCGCTCGCCGGACGTTCGGGCGCGAGCGCGCGTGTCCGCCGCACGGAAAGCGCAGACGGCATTTCGAGCGCGGTCAACGGCGTGCGTCCCGCGCGCTCGCGCATGCTCGACTACGATTATTCGCTGCTGTGGGTGATGATCGCGCTGCTCGGTCTTGGCATCGTGATGGTGTATTCGGCGTCGATCGCCATGCCCGATTCGCCGAAGTACGCGCAATACCGCGACTATCACTTCCTCGTGCGTCACCTCGTGTCGGTCACGACGGCGCTCGTCGGCGCGGTCATCGCCTTCAAGATTCCCGTGAAGACGTGGGAGAAGTACGCGCCGAAGCTGTTTCTGCTCGCGCTCGTGCTGCTGGTCATCGTGCTGATTCCGCACATCGGAAAGGGCGTGAACGGGGCGCGCCGCTGGATTCCGCTCGGCATTACGAACATGCAGCCGTCGGAGATCATGAAGCTCGCGGTCACCATTTACGCCGCGAACTACACGGTCCGCAAGCAGGAGTTCATGCATAGCTTCGGTAAGGGCTTTCTGCCGATGGCCGTCGCGGTCGGCGCGGTCGGCGCACTGCTGCTGCTCGAACCGGACATGGGCGCGTTCATGGTGATCGCCGCGATCGCAATGGGCGTGCTGTTCCTCGGCGGCGTGAACGGCAAGCTGTTCGGCGGCCTCGTTCTGACGGCGGTGGGCACGTTCGCGATGCTCGTGTGGCTCTCGCCGTGGCGTCGCGAGCGGATCTTCGCGTATCTCGATCCGTGGGACGACCGTTACGCGCAAGGCAAGGCATATCAACTGACGCACTCGCTCATCGCGTTCGGGCGTGGCGAATGGTTCGGCGTCGGACTGGGCGGCAGTGTCGAGAAGCTCAACTATCTGCCCGAAGCGCATACCGACTTCATCCTCGCGGTGATCGGCGAAGAACTGGGTTTCGTCGGCGTCATCTGCGTCATTCTGCTGTTCTACTGGATCGTGCGCCGCGCGTTCGAAATCGGCCGTCAGGCGCTCGCGCTCGACCGCACCTTCGCGGGCCTGATGGCGAAGGGCGTCGGCATCTGGTTCGGCGCGCAGACCTTCATCAACATGGGCGTGAACCTCGGCCTCTTGCCGACCAAAGGTCTCACGCTGCCGCTCGTTTCCTACGGCGGCTCGGGCATCTTGCTGAACTGCGTCGCGCTGGCGGTACTGCTGCGCGTCGACTATGAGAATCGCGTTCTGATGCGCGGAGGAAAGGTATGACCGCGCAGAACAACCGCACGCTGATGGTCATGGCCGGCGGCACCGGCGGCCACGTATTTCCGGGGCTGGCCGTCGCGCACTGGATGCAGGCGCGCGGATGGCGCGTCGTATGGCTCGGCAACGCGAGCGGTATGGAAGCGACGCTCGTCCCGAAGCACGGCATTCCGATGGAAGCGGTGCGCTTCGGCGGCGTGCGCGGCAAAGGCATCAAGACGAAGCTCATGCTGCCCGTGAACCTGCTGCGCGCGTGTTCGCAAAGCCTGCGCGTGCTGCGTCAGGTCAGGCCGGACGTCGTGCTCGGCATGGGCGGCTACATCACGTTCCCGGCGGGCGTCATGACGAAGCTCGCGGGCTGTCCGCTCGTGCTGCATGAACAGAATTCGATCGCGGGCCTCGCAAACAAGGTGCTCGCACATCTTGCGAAGCGCGTGCTCGTCGCGTTCCCCGATGCGTTGCCGAATGCCGAATGGACCGGCAATCCGATTCGTGCGGAACTTAACGAGACATTGCCGCCCAAAGAACGCTACGCCGCTCGTTCGGGAAAGCTGAACGTGCTCGTGGTCGGCGGAAGTCTTGGCGCTGCCGCGCTGAACGAGACGGTGCCGAAAGCGCTTGCGTTGCTTCCCGCCGATGTTCGGCCGCGCATCGTGCATCAGGCGGGCGCGAAGCACATCGAAGCACTGGAAGCAAACTACGCGGCGGCGGGCCTGGCGCGCGGTGAGGACTTGCAGCTGGTGCCGTTCATCGAGGACATGGCAAGTGCTTATGCATCCGCCGATCTCGTGATCTGCCGCTCCGGCGCGATGACGGTTTCGGAAATCGCGGCGGTCGGCGTGGCCGCGCTCTTCGTGCCATTCCCGTTCGCCGTCGACGATCACCAGACGACCAACGGCGCGTTCCTCGCCAGGAACGGCGCTGCTGAATTGATACAACAACGCGATTTGTCGGCGGAAAAGCTCGCCGGCTGGTTGCGTGCGCAGTCGCGGGAGACGCTCGCCGAAATGGCCGTGCGCTCGCGCGCGCTGGCGAAGCCGGACGCGACCGAACGGGTCGCGAGCATCTGCGCCGACGTGGCCGGCGCGCGTATGAACGCGCAAGCTCGGGAGGCACATTAAGACATGAAACATATCGTCAAGCACATCCACTTCGTCGGCATCGGCGGAGCGGGGATGAGCGGCATCGCTGAAGTGCTGCTCAATCTCGGTTATCAGGTCAGCGGTTCGGACCTCTCGCAAAACGCGGTCACGGAGCGGCTGCGTGCGCTCGGCGCGCGTGTCGAGATCGGTCATCGTGAAGAAAACATCGAAGGCGCGAATGCGGTCGTCGTATCGACGGCCGTGCGGCCCGACAATCCCGAAGTGCTCGCCGCGCGCCATCTCCGCGTGCCGATCGTGCCGCGCGCCGTGATGCTCGCGGAACTGATGCGCCTGAAGCAGGGCATCGCGATTGCCGGCACGCACGGCAAGACCACGACCACGTCGCTCGTCGCGAGCGTGCTCGCCGCGGGCGGGCTCGATCCGACCTTCGTGATCGGAGGGCGGCTGATCAGCGCCGGCGCGAACGCGCGGCTCGGCACGGGCGACTTCATCGTCGCGGAAGCGGACGAATCGGATGCGTCGTTCCTGAATCTTTTCCCGGTGATCGAAGTCATCACGAACATCGACGCCGATCACATGGACACCTACGGCCACGACTTCGCGCGGCTCAAGCAGGCGTTCATCGAGTTCACGCACCGGCTGCCGTTCTATGGCATCGCGGTGCTGTGCGTCGACGACCCGAACGTGCGCGAAATCCTGCCGTTCGTGTCGAAGCCGATCATCCGTTATGGCATCGGCGCCGAAGCGCAAGTGCGCGCGGTGAACGTCGAGGCGCGCGGCGGCCGCATGCATTTCACGACGATGCGCGAAGACGCGCCGCCGCTCGATATCGTGCTGAACCTGCCCGGCCTGCACAACGTGCAGAACGCGCTCGCGGCCATTGCGATTGCGACTGAACTCGAAGTTGCGGATGCCGATATCCAGAGGGCGCTCGCCGACTTCAACGGTGTGGGCCGGCGCTTCCAGCGCTACGGCGAAGTGAAGACGGCCGACAACGAAGGCGCGTACACGCTGATCGACGACTACGGTCATCACCCGGTCGAAATGGCCGCGACGGTGGCGGCGGCGCGCGGTGCATTTCCCGACCGGCGTCTCGTGCTGGCATTCCAGCCGCATCGCTACACGCGCACGCGCGACTGCTTCGAGGACTTCGTCAAGGTGCTCTCGACGGTCGACGCTCTCGTCCTCACCGATGTCTACGCAGCTGGCGAAGCGCCGATCGTCGCCGCCGATGGCCGCGCGCTCGCGCGTGCGATCCGTGTCGCAGGAAAGATCGAGCCGGTGTTCGTCGAAACGGTGGACGAGGTGCCCGACGCGCTGACGACGATCGCGCGCAATGGCGATGTAGTGATCACGATGGGCGCGGGTTCCATCGGCGGTGTATGCGGACGGCTCGCGCAGAGCCAGCCGCAGTGATGACAGCAATGAGCGACGCAATGAGCAACACAGTGAACAACATCGATCCGAAAGTCTTCGGCAAAGTGGCCGTGCTTCTCGGCGGAAATTCCGCGGAGCGCGAAGTCTCGCTCAATTCGGGCCGGCTCGTGCTCGAAGGGCTGCGCGACGCCGGCGTCGACGCGCATCCGTTCGATCCCGCCGAGCGTCCGCTCTCCGATCTGAAAGCCGAAGGCTTCGAGCGCGCGTTCATCGCGCTGCATGGCGGTTATGGCGAGAACGGCCAGTTGCAGGGCGCGCTGGACTTCTACGGCATCCGATACACCGGCAGCGGCGTGCTCGGGTCCGCGCTCGGCATGGACAAGCTGCGCACGAAGCTCGTGTGGCAGCAGACCGGCATCCCGACGCCGCCGTTCGAGACCGTCGTGCGCGGCGACGACTATGCATCGCGCGCGCAGGACATCATCGCCAGGCTCGGCCTGCCGCTCTTCGTGAAGCCGGCGAGCGAAGGTTCGAGCGTCGCGGTCATCAAGGTGAAGAACGCGGAGTCGCTCGTGCCGGCGCTGGAGCAGGCCGCGCAGTTCGACAAGATCGTGATCGTCGAGAAGAGCATCGAAGGCGGCGGCGAGTACACGTGCTGCATCGCGGGCGATCTCGACTTGCCGGTCATCCGGATTATTCCGGCGGGCGAGTTCTACGACTACCACGCGAAGTACGTCGCCGACGACACGCAATACCTGATTCCCTGCGGTCTGACCGACGCGGAGGAAACGCGCATGAAGCGGTTGACGCAGCGCGCGTTCGACATGCTCGGCTGCACCGACTGGGGCCGCGCCGATTTCATGCTGGACGCGGACGGCAACCCGTATTTCCTCGAAGTGA
Organism: Caballeronia sp. RCC_10; assembly: GCF_041360715.1. NCBI lineage: Bacteria > Pseudomonadati > Pseudomonadota > Betaproteobacteria > Burkholderiales > Burkholderiaceae > Caballeronia > Caballeronia sp. RCC_10. The sequence goes on along the minus strand of NZ_JBFUPT010000011.1, from coordinate 182,316 downwards.
ACACCGCGCCCGGCATGACCGATCACTCGCTGCCGCCGAAGGCCGCGCGGGCGGTCGGCATCAGCTACAAGGACCTGGTCGTGAAGGTGTTGTCGCTCACGCTTACGAGCTAACGCAGGATCAACGGAACAAGACGAAGCACGAGCCATGTGGAACAACGTTCGCCAGATGAACCTCGCCGCCAGCGCGCTGCACGCCATGCTCGTGCTGATGCTGCTATGCGCCGCGGGCGTATGGGCGATCCAGCGTCCCGAGTTCCGCCTGCGCGAAATTCAGATCGACGGCGACACGCAGCACATCAATACGCCCACGGTGCGTGCGAGCGTGGTCGGGCATTTGAAGGGCAACTTCTTCACCGTCGATCTCGATACCGCGCGGACCGCGTTCGAACAGATGCCGTGGGTGCGTCATGCGAGCGTGCGCCGCGTATGGCCGAACGCCCTCGCGGTGACGCTCGAGGAGTACAAGCCGCTCGGCACGTGGGGCAACGATCAACTGGTGAGCGTCGACGGCGAGCTTTTCACCGCGAACCAGGGCGAGCTCGACGACGACCTGCCCGCGTTCGACGGTCCGGAAGGCACGGCGAAGGAAGTCGTCGCGCGTTATCACGATTTTCAGAAGTGGTTTGCGCCGCTCGATGCGCAGCCCGAGGAAGTGACGCTGTCGCCGCGCTTCGCGTGGACGGTCAAGCTCTCGAACGGCACGCAGATCGAGCTCGGTCGCGAGCGCAATCAGGACACGCTGTATGACCGCACCAGGCGGTTCGTCGCATCGTGGCCCTCCGTGACGGGGCGGTGGGGCAAGGAGATCGAATATGCGGATTTGCGTTACCCCAATGGCTTCGCGATACGCGCCGCCAGCATGCGCTTCATCAACGACACCGACAAGGCCAAGAAGTAAGCAGACATCACAGGCATGAGCACGCTATGAGCAAAGACTACAAAGACCTGCTGGTTTCCCTCGACATCGGAACGTCGAAGGTGGTCGCGATCGTCGCCGAATTGAAGGGCGAGGGCCACTACGAGGTGATCGGACTCGGTCAGAGCGACTCGAAGGGGTTGAAGAAGGGCGTCGTGGTCAATATCGAGGCCACGGTGCAATCCATTCAGCGCGCGCTCGAGGAAGCCGAGCTGATGGCGGATTGCAAGATCACCAACGTCTTCACCGGCATCGCGGGCAGTCACATCCGCAGCTTCAATTCGAGCGGAATGGTCGCGATCAAGGACAAGGAAGTGACGCAGACCGACGTCGCGCGCGTGATCGAGACGGCGAAGGCCATCAACATCCCGACCGATCAGCAGGTGCTGCATATCCTGACGCAGGAATTCATCATCGACGGGCAGGAGGACGTGCGCGAGCCGATCGGCATGAGCGGCATCCGCCTCGAAGTGAAGGTGCATATCGTCACGGGCGCGGTGAGCGCGGCGCAGAACATCGTCAAGTGCGTGCGCCGCTGCGGGCTCGAAGTGAACGACCTCATTCTGCAACCGCTCGCGTCGTCGCTCGCGGTGCTGACCGAGGACGAGAAGGAACTGGGCGTCGTGCTCGTGGATATCGGCGGCGGCACGACCGATATCGCGATCTTCAGTGAAGGCGCGATCCGTCATACGGCAGTGATTCCGATCGCCGGCGACCAGATCACGAGCGACGTCGCGATGGCGCTTCGCACGCCGACGCCCGACGCGGAAGACATCAAGGTGAGCTACGGCATCGCGAAGCAGGCGCTCGCCGATCCGGACGAAATGATCGAAGTGCCGGGCCTCGGCGAACGCGGTCCGCGCACGTTGTCGCGCCAGGCGCTCGCGGCGGTGGTCGAGCCGCGCGTCGAAGAACTGTTCTCGCTCGTGCAGCAGGTCGTGCGCGAATCCGGCTACGAAGAGCTGCTGTCGAGCGGCGTCGTGCTGACCGGCGGCGCGGCGATGATGCCCGGCATGGTCGAACTCGGCGAAGACATCTTCCTGAAGCCGGTGCGCATTGGCGTGCCGGAGTATGCGGGCGGTCTCGCGGATGTCGTGCGCAACCCGCGCTACTCGACCGCGATGGGCCTGCTCGCCGAAGGACGCTCGCAGCGCATGCGCGGCCGCAAGGTCGCGGTGCAGAACGGATCGATGGGGCAAGTGCTCACGCGAATGAAGGACTGGTTCCTCGGAAACTTCTAAAGCCCGAGCGCAGCACAGCAGTACGAACAAATTTATGTAAGCAGTGAATATAATTCGCGCCGGTACCGGCGGCTAGCGCGCGGCGAGAGGTTGCCCGATCTCTCGTCGGATAACGCCGATCTTCATTCTTGACGGAGGCAACATGGATTTCGAAATGCTGGAAACGGAAACCAACGGAACGATCATCAAGGTGGTCGGAGTTGGCGGTGCGGGCGGCAACGCCGTTCAGCACATGATCAATCGGGGTGTGCAAGGCGTCGATTTCATCGTAATGAACACCGACGCGCAGGCGCTGGCTCGCTCGCGCGCGCCGGCGGTCCTGCAATTGGGCATGACCGGCCTGGGCGCAGGCGCCAAGCCGGAGAAGGGTAAGGAAGCGGCGGAGGATGCACGCGAGCGCATCGCCGACGCGCTGCGTGGCGCCCATATGGTGTTCATCACCGCGGGCATGGGTGGCGGCACGGGTACGGGCGCGGCGCCGGTCGTCGCGCAGATTGCGAAGGAAATGGGCATTCTGACGGTCGGCGTCGTGAGCAAGCCGTTCGAGTTCGAAGGCGGCCGCCGCATGCGCGTCGCTGAAGCCGGCTCGCAGCAACTGGAAGATCACGTCGATTCGCTGATCGTCGTGCTGAACGACAAGCTCTTCGAAGTGATGGGCGACGACGCCGAGATGGACAAGTGCTTCCAGTGCGCGGACGACGTGCTGAACAACGCCGTCGCGGGCATCGCTGAAATAATCAATGTCGATGGTCTCGTCAACGTCGACTTCGAAGACGTGAAGACGGTGATGGGCGAGCAGGGCAAGGCCATGATGGGCACGGCGACGGTCGCCGGCGTCGATCGTGCGCGTCTCGCGGCTGAACAGGCCGTGGCGAGCCCGCTGCTCGAAGGCGTGGACCTGTCGGGTGCGCGCGGCGTGCTGGTGAACATCACGTCGAGCCGTTCGCTGCGTCTGTCTGAAACGCGCGAAGTGATGAACACGATCAAGTCCTACGCAGCCGACGACGCCACGGTGATTTTCGGCGCGGTGTACGACGACGCAATGGGCGATGCCCTGCGCGTGACGGTGGTGGCGACGGGCCTCGGCCGTGCGGCGAAGAAGCAGCAGCAAGCGCCGATGACGCTTCTGCGCACCGGCACCGACAATCAGCCGGTCGCGCATGCAGCGCATGGCAACTACGCGCCGCAGCACGGTCAGACTACGGACTACGGTCAACTCGATACGCCGGCAGTGTGGCGCTCGACGCGTGAAACCGCGGCATCGCATGTGCAGGCATTGCAGGAGAAGGGCGTCGATACGTACGACATCCCCGCGTTCCTGCGCAAGCAAGCGGACTGACAGGCTCCGCGCCTTTCGGTTGCTGGCACGAGCAGTGCAGCCACCGCAGGCACGTCGAGCGTGAGCCGGCGATGCAGGTTTCGCGTGGGGCGACTGTCCAAGGCCGCGTCGAAGTAAAGACGCCAGGCCGTGGCCAGCCGCCCGCGAATTTGCCGAAGGCAAATGAAACCTGAACCGTCGAAGCACGCATCGGTGACACTGCGGGACGAATGAGCGCCACGGATGTCCGGGCACTGACGAGGGAAGGACCGAGCATGATCGAAGTGGGTGAAACGTTGCCTGATGCGCGTCTCTTTGAGTTCATCGAAGTGGCGCGCGAGGGCTGTGCCGTGGGACCGAACGGGTTCCCGGCGCGCGAGCGGGCCGCAGGCAAGCGCGTGGTGATCTTCGGATTGCCGGGCGCGTTCACGCCAACGTGCTCCGCCAGGCACGTGCCGGGCTACGTCGACGCAGCGGATGAGTTGTTCGCCGCGGGCATCGACGAAATCTGGTGCGTTTCCGTCAACGACGCGTTCGTGATGAACGCGTGGGGACGCGATCTTCAAACCGCGGGCAAGGTGACGATGATTGCGGACGGCAGTGCGCGTTTCACTCAGGCACTCGGACTGGATCAGGATTTGACCGAGCGCGGCATGGGAATCCGTTCCCAGCGCTACGCGATGGTGGTCGACAACGGCGTGGTCAAGACGCTCGCTGTCGAAGCGCCCGGCAAGTTCGAAGTCAGCGACGCTCGAAGCATCCTGGCGACGTTGAACTGATGGCAGTGGCGTCGCGTTGCGTGTCGTTGTAGTTACGCAACGCTGAAAGACGTCCTCGCAATCGGCGACAACTTAGGGCCGATGACCGGAAATGCCTCCATTCCGGCCATCGGCCCGTTTCACTTGACTCGCCCGACATCGCGGCGTAACACAGGGAAACAGTTGATACCGCCTGGTTTGGGACGAGATGTTCCGAATCGAGTATACTTCGATCTATTAGAATTCTGCGTGCGATTAATTCTCTTTATCGGGAATGCCATCGGACTAAAATCATGTTGAAGCAGCGAACAATCAAGACCGTCGTCAAAACCGTGGGAATCGGCCTTCATTCCGGCCGCAAGGTCGATCTGACGCTGCGACCGGCGCCAGCGGGAACGGGCATTGTCTTTTCGCGGGTCGACCTGCCGCAGCCGGTGGACATTCCGGTCTCGGCCATGGCAATCGGCGACACCCGGCTCGCATCGGTGTTGCAGAAGGACGGCGCGCGCGTGTCGACCATCGAGCACCTGATGTCGGCGTGCGCGGGTCTGGGCATCGACAACTTGTACGTCGATGTGACCGCCGAAGAGATTCCGATCATGGACGGCAGCGCTGCTTCCTTCGTGTTTCTGATTCAGTCGGCGGGTATCGAAGAGCAGAACGCGCCGAAGAAATTCATCAAGGTCAGGAAGCCGGTGGAAGTGCGCGACGGCGACAAGTTTGCGCGCCTCGAGCCGTACTTCGGTTTCAAGCTGAGCTTCACCATCGACTTCCGTCATCCCGCCGTCGACAAGACCGGTCAGGCGCTGGAAGTGGACTTCGCGACCACGTCGTATGTTCGCGAAATCGCGCGCGCGCGCACGTTCGGTTTTGCGCACGAAGTCGAAATGATGCGCGAACTGGGCCTCGCACGCGGCGGCAGCATGGACAACGCGATCGTGCTGGACGAGTACCGCATCCTGAATAACGACGGCCTGCGCTACGACGACGAGTTCGTGAAGCACAAGATGCTCGACGCCATCGGCGACCTGTATGTAGCCGGACATCCGTTGCTGGCGGCGTACAAGGCGTACAAGGGCGGCCACGCGATGAACAACATGCTGCTGCGCGAACTGCTGGCGAACGAAGACGCCTATGAAATCGTCACGTTCGACGACACGCAAAAAGCGCCACGCGGTTTCGGATTCGATACGCAGACCGCATTCGCCTGATCATCGGCAAGCGGCAAGCGGCAAGCGGCAAGCGGGACAAGGTGAGCGGCAGCGAAAGCGCCGCTCATTTTTTTTGTCCGCGGCCCTGGTGGCGCGCGGCCATGCGCGCAAGCGCCTCCTGCAGCGGCGACGGCGCCAGCGACTCAGCCAGTTCATGCAATGCCGATGCCCCCGCCGCCGACATGCGCGCCTGCTTCGGCGGCGCGGCTTCTCTCACCGCTTGCGGACGCACGCGGATTCGCAGCGAATCGACCGCCCAGCCGCGTTGCTGAAGATCGGCGAGCAGGCGCGGCTCCATATGACGCAGACGCGCCGCGAGCGCATTGTGCGCGGCGAAGAGCGCGAGCACGCCATCCTTGATGAAGCCGGGTTCGATGTTCGCGGCGAGATAATCCGGCAGAAGCGCCGACAGATCGCGTTGCAGCGCCGCCATTTGCTCGACGCCCGCACGCAATGCGCGGAAAGCATCGGTCCGGCCGAGCACGTCCGCGACGGCTTGCGGCCGGCGCGGATCCAGCCGCCTGGGCGGATACCTTGAATTTGTAGAAAAACGGCTCATTTCTTAATCGACGGACGCCTGACGCGACGCATCGATTGTACCGCGAGCCCGCCGCCCGGAGCGCCCGGTTGCCTCGTGCCGACGCCCGCGGAGCCGAGCTTTCAAGCGGTTGACTGTCGCGTTCCGCCGACGTCCGCGACCCTACGCCGACGCAAGGCGTGCTGGACTCGCGTGCTAAAATTCCCGATTCGAATTTCACCCCATGGACTTAAGTCGCCGAGGTTTTTTCGAGCCCGGACGCAGGTTTAAACTGTCGTCCTCCGAAGCCGCGACGCAGACACTGATCCGATGACGACCGGTTTCCTTCAGAAGATTTTTGGCAGCCGCAATCAGCGGCTGATCAAGCAGTACCAAAAGACCGTTGCGGCGATCAATGCCCTCGAGCCGACCGTCGAAAAATATTCGGACGATCAGTTGCGCGCGAAGACGGACGAGTTCCGCAAGCGCGTCGCCGGCGGCGAGTCGCTCGACGTGCTTTTGCCCGAAGCCTTCGCCGTCTGTCGCGAGGCGAGCCGGCGCGTCTTGAAGATGCGCCACTTCGACGTCCAGTTGATCGGCGGCATGGTCCTGCACTACGGCAAGATCGCCGAAATGCGCACCGGCGAGGGCAAGACGCTCGTCGCCACGCTCGCGGCGTATCTGAACGCGCTGTCGGGCCGGGGCGTGCACGTCGTGACGGTGAACGACTACCTTGCCCAGCGCGACGCCGAATGGATGGCTCGCCTGTACAACTTCCTCGGGCTTTCGTGCGGCGTGAATCTGTCGCAGATGCAGCACGCGCAGAAGCAGGAAGCCTACGCGGCGGACATCACCTACGGCACGAACAACGAGTTCGGCTTCGACTATCTGCGCGACAACATGGTCTACGAGACCGATGCGCGCGTGCAGCGGCCGCTCAATTTCGCGATCGTCGACGAAGTGGACTCGATCCTCATCGACGAAGCGCGCACGCCGCTCATCATCTCCGGGCAGGCCGAAGACCACACCGACCTCTACGTGCGCATGAACGCGCTGCCGCCGCTGCTCGAAATGCAGATCGGCGAAGAAAAGGCGGACGGTACGGGCGTCGAGAAGCCGGGCGACTACACGCTCGATGAGAAAGCGCGTCAGGTGTTCCTGACCGAGTCGGGCCACGAGAAGGCGGAGCGTCTGCTCGTCGAGTGGGGCCTGATCGGCGAAGGCGAAAGTGTCTACGCGCCGCAGAACATCACGCTGATGCATCACATCTATGCGGCCCTGCGCGCTCATACGCTCTTCCATCGCGATCAGCATTACGTGGTGCAGAACGGCGAAGTCGTGATCGTCGACGAATTCACGGGCCGCATGATGACCGGCCGCCGCTGGTCGGACGGCTTGCATCAGGCCGTCGAAGCGAAGGAGCACGTGCAGATTCAGGCGGAGAACCAGACGCTCGCCTCGATCACGCTGCAGAACTACTTCCGCATGTATTCGAAGCTGTCCGGCATGACCGGCACGGCGGACACCGAAGCGTACGAATTCCAGGAAATCTACGGCCTCGAAACGGTCGTGATTCCGACGAACCGTCCGCCGAAGCGCGTCGACAAGCAGGACCAGATCTACAAGACGTCGAAGGAACGTTACGACGCCGTCATTCGCGATATCCGCGATTGCGTCGAGCGCGGCCAGCCGACGCTCGTCGGCACCACGTCGATCGAAGCGTCGGAATTGCTGTCCGGCTTGCTGACGCAGGCGGGCGTGCGTCACGAAGTGCTCAACGCGAAGCAGCACGCACGCGAAGCGGCGATCGTCGCGGAAGCGGGCCGGCCAGGCGTCGTGACCATTGCGACGAACATGGCGGGTCGCGGCACGGACATCGTGCTCGGCGGCAACGTCGAGAAGCAGGCATCGTTCATCGAGGCGGATCTTTCGATTCCCGAAGAAGAAAAAGCCGCGCGCATCCAGAAGCTGCACGACGAATGGCAGACGCTGCACGACCACGTCAAGGCTGCGGGCGGGCTGCATATCATCGGCACGGAGCGGCACGAATCGCGCCGTATCGACAACCAGTTGCGCGGCCGCGCGGGCCGTCAGGGCGATCCGGGCTCGTCGCGCTTCTATCTCTCGCTGGACGATCCGCTCTTGCGCATCTTCGCGGGCGACCGCGTCCGCGCGATCATGGACCGCCTGAAGATGCCGGAAGGCGAGCCGATCGAAGCGGGCATGGTCACGCGGTCGATCGAAGGCGCGCAGCGCAAGGTCGAAGCGCGCAACTTCGACATTCGCAAGCAACTGCTCGAATACGACGACGTCGCCAACGATCAGCGCAAGGTCATCTATCAGCAGCGCAACGAGTTGCTCGAAGCGAACGACGTGCAGGAGACCATCGCCGCGATGCGTCACGGCGTCATCAGCGATCTCGTGCGCACGTTCGTTCCGGCGGGCAGTATCGAAGAACAGTGGGACGCGCCGGAACTCGAGGAAGTGCTGCGCAACGAATGGTCGCTGGATCTGGCCATTCAGGAGATGATCAACGAGTCGAACTCGATCGACGCCGAGGAAATCTGCGAAGCCGTGCTTTCCGCCGCCGACGAAGCGTACGAAGCGAAGGTCGCGCTCGTGGGCCGCGAATCGTTCAGCGCATTCGAGCGCTCGATCATGCTGCAGACGCTCGACAGCCGCTGGCGCGAGCATTTGGCCGCGCTGGATCATCTGCGTCAGGGCATCCATCTGCGCGGCTATGCGCAGAAGAATCCGAAGCAGGAGTACAAGCGCGAGGCGTTCGAACTCTTCGCCGCGATGCTCGATTCCGTGAAGCAGGAAGTCACGCGCATCGTGATGAACGTGCAGATCCAGTCGCCGGAGCAATTGGAAGAAGCTGCCGAGCAGTACGAAGAGAAGGGCAGCCATCTGGAGAACGTGTCGTTCACGCACGCGGACTTCAACGCGGCCGCCGCGCCGGCCGCTACGCCCGCAGCCGCCGCTGCGGCGACCGCCACCGCCCAGATGGTCAATCAGGCGATGGCGGCGAGCGACGACATCACCGTGGCCACGCGCCCGTCCGACGAAGTGCCGAAGGTCGGCCGCAACGACCCGTGCCCGTGCGGCAGCGGGAAGAAGTACAAGAACTGTCACGGAAAGCTGGCATAAGCGCTTTCTGATCGACAAAACGGACGAGCGACGCAGCAATGCGTCGTTTGTCTTTGAGGTCTCAACCGGGCCGCGCTGCGCGCCCCGAGCGTTTCACGGCGCCGTCCGCAGCATCACAGCTTCAGGCGGTGTCAGTCTTTCACAGCGTGCCGGCGCATCGGGCCGGCACTCGCCACCATCAGCGAGTCGCGAACATGGCTGTCAACTTCCCCTCGATCGATCCCGCCGCGCTACATCCGGTTCCAGGCGTCACGCTAGGCTGGGCCGAAGCGAACATCCGCAAGCCCAATCGCAAGGACGTGCTCGTGATTCGCGTCGATGAAGGCGCGACCGTCGCGGGCGTGTTCACGCAAAACCGCTTCTGCGCCGCGCCGGTGACGGTGTGCCGCGAACATCTGGACGCAGTGCGCGCCGGGGGCAAGGGCGTTCGCGCGCTGGTCGTCAACACGGGCAACGCGAACGCCGGTACCGGTGAGCCGGGCATGGCGCACGCTCGCGAAACCTGCGCCGAACTCGCGCGTCTCGCGGGCGTCGACCCGCAGCAGATTCTGCCTTTCTCGACCGGCGTGATTCTCGAGCCGCTGCCGATCGATCGCCTGAAAGCCGGTCTGCCCGCCGCGCTCGCCAATCAGCAGCCCGCTCACTGGTTCGACGCCGCGCAAGCCATCATGACGACCGACACGCTGCCGAAAGCGTCGTCGCGGCAAGTGCAGATCGACGGTCACACGATCACGCTGTCCGGTATCAGCAAGGGCGCGGGCATGATCAAGCCGAACATGGCGACGATGCTCGGCTTCCTCGCCTTCGATGCCGCCGTTGCGCAGCCGGTCCTCGACGAGCTCGTGAAGCACGTGGCGGATCGCTCGTTCAACTGCATTACCATCGACGGCGATACCTCCACGAACGATTCGTTCATCCTCATCGCGTCGGGGAAGTCGAGCCTGCCCGCGATCACGTCGACGGATGCGCCGGCCTGCGCCGCGCTGCGCGACGCCGTGACGGCCGTGGCGCAAGAACTCGCGCAACTGATCGTGCGCGATGGCGAAGGCGCGACGAAGTTCATGACGATCACGGTCGAAGGCGGCAAGGATGTTGCTGAATGCCGCCAGATCGCCTACGCAATCGGTCATTCGCCGCTCGTCAAAACCGCGTTCTACGCCTCCGATCCGAACCTCGGCCGTATCCTGGCCGCCATCGGCTATGCGGGCGTCACGGACCTCGACGTCGGCAAGATCGACCTGTATCTCGACGACGTGCTCGTCGCAAAGGCCGGCGGGCGCAATCCCGAGTATCGCGAAGAAGACGGCCAGCGCGTGATGAAGAAAAGCGAAATCGCGATTCGCGTCGTGCTCGGCCGTGGCAACGCCGAGGCAACCGTCTGGACCTGCGACCTTTCGCACGATTACGTCAGCATCAACGCCGATTACCGCTCGTAACGCGCGCTGAACCGGCGCGCAAAGAAAGAGACATGGACAAACTCGAACAATTTCTCACGCGCGCCGAAGCGGTTCTGGCGCGTATCGAAGGCATGCTGCCGCCTGCCGCGCCCGATATCGACTGGCAATCCGCGGTGGCTTTCCGCTGGCGCAAGCGGCAGGGGCGCGGTTTTTTGCAGCCGGTGCCCGCCATCTCGGACATTTCGCTCGACGACCTGCAGAACATCGATCGTCAGAAAGGGCTCATCGAGCAAAACACGCGGCAGTTCGTGAACAAGCTGCCCGCCAACAACGTGCTGCTGACGGGTGCGCGCGGAACGGGCAAGTCCTCGCTCATCAAGGCCTGCCTGAATGCGTACGCGAAAGACGGCCTGCGTCTGATCGAAGTCGACAAGGACGATCTCCACGATCTCGGCGATATCGTCGATCTGATCTCGGCGCGGCCCGAGCGCTTCATCGTGTTCTGCGACGATTTGTCGTTCGAGGAAGGCGAATCGGGCTATAAGGCGCTGAAGGTCGCGCTCGATGGATCAGTGGCCGCCCAGTCGGACAACGTGCTGATCTACGCGACGTCGAACCGCCGCCATCTGCTGCCCGAGTACATGAGCGACAACGAGTCGTACAAGCACATGCCCGACGGCGAGATTCATCCGGGCGAAGTCGTCGAAGAGAAGATTTCGTTGTCCGAGCGTTTCGGGCTGTGGGTGAGCTTTTATCCGTTCAAGCAGGACGACTATCTGACGATCGTCGGCCACTGGCTGAAGCACTTCGGTTGCGAGGCGGCCGAAATCGAAAGCGCGCGCGGCGATGCGCTGGTCTGGGCGCTCGAGCGCGGTTCACGATCGGGCCGCGTGGCGTGGCAGTTTGCGCGCGACTGGTCGGGCCGCAAGCAATGAGCGGCATGAACGAAGCACGAACGGACGTCGCGCCCGATGGCCGCAAGGTGACCGAAGTGGCCGTCGGCGTGATGGTTCAGCCGGACGGGCGCTATCTGCTCGCGCAGCGGCCCGACGGCAAGCCGTATGAGGGCTATTGGGAGTTTCCGGGCGGCAAGCTGGAAGCGGGCGAGAGCGTCGAGGCGGCGCTTTCACGCGAACTGCACGAGGAACTGGGCATCGACGTGACCGCGTGCGAACTCTGGCGCACGCTGGAGCACGACTATCCGCATGCCTACGTGCGTCTCTTTTTCTGCAAGGTGACCGGCTGGAGCGGGACGCCCCGTGGCCGCGAGGGGCAGGCGATCGCGTGGCAGGCGCTTCCGGTGACGGTCGCGCCGCTTCTGCCCGCCGCGATTCCGGTGTTGAACTGGCTCGCGGCGGAAGCGGAGCGTTGAAGCCGCGAGGGCGCTAGTTGAGGCCGCCGTGCGAATCGTCGTCCGGCGGCGTTTCCTGCGAATTGCCCGCAATCTTGTACTTCTCGGCCGCCCAGGCGCCGAAATCGATTTGCTTGCAACGCTCGGAGCAGAACGGACGATAGCGATTTTCTGGGACCCAGCGCACTTCCTTGGCGCAGGTTGGACATTTGACGACAGTGGTCATGACGGTGAGGCTTGGCGAGTTGAGCCGGCGTTTGATCGACAATCGACTATATGAGGCCGGACCGCGCGGTTCAAAGGCTGCAAAGCGTCAGATGAAACGGGACGTCGACATCGACGGGGCGCGGTTTCAGATCGCCGTCCTGCACGGTGAAACGCACCCACAGCATGTACTTGTTGGCGCTCGCTTCGGGAATGACGCGCACTTCGGGCGACACGCGCACCTGCATCAACTGGTAGGTGCGGCCCGAGAGCATCTGCTGGTAGCTGCCCTGCATCGCCATGACCTTCGACGCCTGGCCCGACTCGCGCGCAAGCCGAAGCACGATGGCAGCGGCGTCACGCAGGGCGAGCATCGGCATGACCCAGCTCGCGATGTCCTGACGGCGCTGTTCGACGGGCAACTGCTGCCACGCGTAATACGACGGCAGATCGAACTTGCAGGTGCCGCCGGGGATGATCGTGCGGCTGCGGATGCTAGCAAGCCATTCGTTGTCCGCAAGATGCTGGCCGGTCTTGCCGTGCATGTCGCCCAGACCGGCGAGCGTTTGTTCAATTTCGCCAAGGACGGCTTCCAGCGCTTCCTGCTCGATACCCGGATTGCCGCGAAACGGCGCGAGCGTCTGACGCTGGCGCTCCAGTTCCTTCATCAAGTCTGCTTTGAGGTCCGTGCGCCCCGCGACTTCCGAGATTTCGAAGAGCGTGGTCAGCGCCACATGATGCTCCCGAGGGTCTTCCTGCGTCAGGAAGAACGTGAAGCGCTCGAACAAGTCTTCGAGACGCAGCAGCGTCCGGATTCGCTCGTTGAAGGGATACTCGTAAAGGATCAAGCGCGCTCGCCTCGGCGTGGGTCGGTTGCTTCCATGAGCGGAAGTCAGCACATTCTAATGCCGCATCCGAACCCTAGCAAATCGCGCCACATTCTCGCCGCATTTACCGCTTTTCCCGGCAAAATCCGCAACTTCTTCGATATCCAACACTCGAAAACCGTCACCCCGCGAGTTCCAGATATCGCGCGTGGAGTTCGTCGACCTGAGCTGCGAGTGTTTCGAGCGTGGCCGCTTCATCGTTCAGCACGATGTCGTCTGCCGCCGCGAGCCGCGTTTCGCGCGATGCCTGCTTCGCGATGATCGCCAGCACCTGCTCGCGCGGGAAGCCGTTTCGCCGCATGACGCGCTCGATCTGCGTCTCCACCGGGCAATCGACGACGAGCACGCGCGACACCCGCGAAGCCCAGTTCCCCGATTCGACGAGCAACGGCACCACGACGATGTGATACGGGCCGCTCGCCGCCTGGCGCTGACGATCGGTCTCGGCGCGTATCAGCGGGTGCAGGATGGCTTCCAGGCGGGCTTTGGCGGTGTCGTCGGTGAAGACGAGTTCGCGCATGCGGGCGCGGTCGAGCGAGCCGTCGGGCGCCAGGAAGCCGCTGCCGAATTCGCTCGCGATCAGCGGCATCGCGACGCCGCCCGGCGCCGTCACCTGATGCGCGATGACGTCCGTATCGATGAGCGGCACGCCGCGCGCCGCGAACAGGTCCGCGACCGTGCTCTTACCGCTTCCGATACCGCCCGTCAGCCCGATGCTGAACATCCGCAGCTCCTTGTCTTCATCCGAACAATGCGTAAAGCGGCGTGCCGACGAACAGCGTGATCGCCCCGCCCGCCGCAAGGAAGGGCCCGAACGGCAACGGCTCTTCGAAGCGCATGCGGCCCCGCCACGTTGCGACGATTCCGAAAACCGCGCCCGCCACCGCCGAGATCAGGACTACTTGCGCGAGCGAGGCCCAGCCGAGCCATGCGCCGATTGCAGCCAGCACCTTGAAGTCGCCGTAGCCCATGCCTTCGACGCCGCGCGCCAGTTTGAAAATCCAGTACACGCACCACAAAAAGACATAGCCCGCGATCGCGCCGGTGACTGCGTCGTGAAGGGTCGCGAATCCGCCTTCGCCCAGATTGACGATCAGCCCGGCCCACAGCAGCGGCAGCGTCAGCACGTCGGGCAGATAGCGCGTGTCGTAATCGATGAGGCTCGCAGCCAGGAGCGTCGCGCACAGGCCGAATGCCGCGAGCGCCGGCCAGTCGGGCCCGTAAGCGTAAAGCGAGAGTGCTGCCAGCGCGGCGGTCGCCAGTTCGATCAACGGGTAGCGCGGACTTACGCGCGCGCCGCACGACGCGCATCGCCCTTTCAGCGCGAGGTAGCTCAGGACCGGAATGTTCTCCCATGCACGCAGCACGTGACCGCAGTGCGGACATGCGCTGCGCGGCACCGCGAGATTGAAGCGCGCGGGATACGCGTCGGCGGGCGCTTTGGAAGCATCGGGCACGGCGGCATCGAATTCGGCGCGCCACGCGCGTTCGAGCATGACCGGCAAGCGATGCACGACGACCGTCAGGAAGCTGCCGATGACCAGCCCGAACACGACGGCGAACGCGTATTGCGCGACGACCGGCAAAGCCGCGAACGGCGCCAGGTAATCGCTCGCATGGTGTGCGGCGGACGGATCGAACGGAGGCTGCATGATCTGGATGCGATGTCGTTGGCCCGCGATGCTACACCACGTTGCCGAGCTGGATGATCGGAAGATACATCGCGATGACGAGGCCGCCCACCAGCGCGCCCAGCACCGTGATGACGAGCGGTTCGCACAGGCTCGCGAATGCGCCGATGCGCTCGTCCACCTGACGATCGGCGAGCGCGGCGAGATCGAGCAGCATCGCGTCGAGCGAGCCGGATTCTTCCGCGACGGCGATAGGTTGCACGACGTCCCGGGGAAAGCAGCCGAGCGCGCGCATCGCGAAAGCCAGACGTTCGCCGTTGCGCAGGCGCGCCGCGATCTCGACGGTCGCGCGGTCGAACACCTGATTGCCGGTGGCGTGCGCGAGGGAATCGAACGCGTCGGACAGCGGCGTGCCGGCCGCGAGCAAGGTGCCGAGCGCGCGGCTCCATCGGGCGACGGCGAGCGACCGCAGCAACGCGCCGACGATCGGCAGCTTCAACGTAATGCGGTCCGCGGTTTCCCGGGCGCGGGGGGAACGCCGGAGCCATCGCGCACCGGCGAGCACCGCGCAGACGCAGAACGCCGCGAACGGGACGGCGTGATGCGCGACGGCATCGGACAACGCGAGCACGAAGCGCGTCGGCGCAGGCAGCGCGGCGCCGAAGCCATCGAAGATCGTCTTGAATGTCGGCACAACGCCGATCAGCAGGCCCGCCGTGATCGCGAGCGACAGCAGCAGCACCATCACCGGATAGGCGAGCGCGGCGCGCAACTTCGCGCGCTGGGCGCTGGCGCGGTCCTGATCGTCGGCGAGCCGCGCGAGCACGGCGGGCAACGCGCCCGCCACTTCGCCGACCGCGACGAGCTGGCAATAAAGCGCGCCGAACGCCCCCGGATGACGCGTGAGCGCCGCCGAAAAGGGCACGCCCCGTGTGATGTCGCGTGCAAGCGATCGCACGATGCGCGGCAGGCCGCCACGTTCGCCCGAGTCGCCGAGCATTTCGAGTGCGCCGGCGAGCGGCAATCCCGCGCGCAACAGACCGGCAAGCTGACGCGTGAAAACGCCGACATCCGCCGACGATGCCTTGGCCGGCGGCGCGTCGCCGAGCGCTTCGAGTTCGAGGACGATCACGCCGTCCCGTCGCAACGACGCGCGCGCCGAAGCGGCATCGGCCGCGATCAGCTTTCCGCTCATGCGCGCGCCTTCCGCGTCGATGCCGCGCCAGCCGAAGCGGACGTCCGATGATCCTTGCGCGCTCATACGATCTCCGTCGCGTCCACGGCTTCCGCGACGCTCGTCACGCCCTCGCGCACGCGAGCGAAAGCGGCGTCACGCAGCGCGGGCATGCCTTCCGATTGCGCGAGCCGAGAGATCGCATGCGTCGCCGATCGCGCGACGATGAGTTCGCGCATCGCATCCGAAACCGGCATCAACTGATGCACACCGATTCGCCCGCGATACCCGATGCCATGACACGCCGGACAGCCGCGCGGCTCGAACGGACGAAAGCCGTCGTCGAGCGTGAGCGCCGAACGCGCACGGCAGGTCTCGCACAGCTTGCGCACCAAGCGTTGCGCGGTCACGAGGCGCAGCGCCGACGCGAGGTTGTACGGCGCCACGCCGATGTCGATGAGGCGCGCGATGGCGGCGGGCGCGTCGTTCGTGTGAAGCGTCGAGAGCACGAGATGGCCGGTCTGCGCGGCCTTCACCGCGACGTCAGCGGTCTGGGCGTCACGAATCTCGCCGACCATGATGACGTCGGGGTCCTGCCGCATGAACGCGCGCAATGCCACGGCGAAGTTCAGGCCGGCCTTTTCGCGCACGCTGACCTGGTTGATCCCGGCGAGCTGAATTTCGGCCGGGTCTTCGACCGAGCAGATGTTGCGCGCTTCGGCGTTGAGCATCTGCAGGAAGCAATAGAGGGATAAGGTCTTGCCGCTGCCCGTCGGCCCGGTGACGAGAACGAGGCCATGCGGCGCGCGAATCGCCGATTCGACGACGCGGCCTTGCGCTTCGCTCAGGCCGAGCGCGCCGAGCGAAAGGTCCGGCGGCAGCGCATCCAGCCGACGCAGCACGAGCTTTTCACCGAAGAGCGTCGGCAGCGAATTCACGCGATAGTCGCCGGTCTGTCCGCCGCCAAGCGCGAGCCGCAGCCGGCCGTCCTGCGGCACGCGGCGCTCGGCGATATCCATGCGCGCCAGCACTTTGATGCGCGTCACGAATGCATCGCGCAAATGCGGTGGCGGGCGGCGCAGCACGTGTAACGCGCCGTCGACACGCAGCCTGATGCGCCAATCGTGCTCGGACGGCTCGACGTGGATATCGGACGCGCCGCGCTCGGCCGCTTCGCGCAAGGTGTTCGCGAGCAGCGAGACGGCGGGCGAGTCCGGATCGGATGCGGTGTCGAGAGAAGGTTCGGCGGCGCGGAAGGCGGAGATCATCGGAGCACGGTGCGAAATGAGATGAGCCGATCATCCCGCGCCCGCTTGCCCGCGCCTACTCGTCCGAATGGCTAACGCAGCACGCGCTTGCCCGGCGTCGGCGGGCGGAAGATTTTGACGGTGCGGATCGACTGATCGTCGCTGCGCAGGACTTCGAAATGAACGCCCGCAATACGCACCGATACGTCGCCGTCCGGAATTTGTTCCAGCGTTTCGAGGATGAGCCCGTTTAGCGTCTTGGGCCCGTCCGTCGGCAAGCTGAGCTTTAGCCAGCGGTTGAGTTCCCGCAGGGGCATGCTGCCCGGGACGATGCACTCGCCGTTATCGTCCCAGCCGCGCGAGCCAGCGCCCCGCGGAATCGTCGTTGTGAACTCGCCGATGAGTTCCTCGATGATGTCTTCCGGCGTAACGAGGCCCTGCAACTCGCCGTATTCGTCGACCACGATCGCAATGCGTTGGCCGCTCTCCTGAAAATATTGAAGCTGCTGGAAAACCGGCGTGCCAGCGGGAACGAAGTAGGGTTCCATGAGCAGTTCGCGCAGCGTTTCGCGCTCGAGCTCCTGGTTATGCAGCGCCGACAGCGTCTTGCGTACGTGCAGGATGCCCAGCACGCGGTCGATGTCGCCCTGATAAACAACGAGCTTGTTGTGATAGCAGGTTTCGAGCTGGTGCAGGATCTGGTCGAACGGCGCCTCGAAGTCGAGCGCTTCGATGCGGCGGCGGGGAATCATCACGTCATCGACGGAGATGTTTTCCAGATCGAACAGATTCAGCAGGATGCTGCGGTGCTTGGTCGGCATGAAGCTGCCGGTTTCCAGCACGATGGTGCGCAACTCTTCCGGCGACAGACGCTGATCGCGACCGCCCTTCGTGTTGATGTGCAGCGCGGCCAG
The DNA here is from genome assembly GCF_041360715.1 of Caballeronia sp. RCC_10. Taxonomy (NCBI): domain Bacteria; kingdom Pseudomonadati; phylum Pseudomonadota; class Betaproteobacteria; order Burkholderiales; family Burkholderiaceae; genus Caballeronia; species Caballeronia sp. RCC_10. Next base: position 164,398 of record NZ_JBFUPT010000011.1, on the reverse strand, counting down.
AATGGCGTTGGCGAAGAGATTGACGAACCACACCAGCGGCCGCGCGATGCGCATGAGCGGCGAAAGCACGAGGCTCGCGGGCAGCGCGACCTTCTCGGGAAAGGTCGCCCCGACGATCTTCGGCGCGATCTCCGCGAACACGATGATCAGGAAAGCGATCACGCCCGTCGTCACCGACAGCACCATGTTGTTGTGACCGAACGTGCGCAACGCGATCGACGTCGTGAGCACCGGGATGATCGTGTTGATCAGGTTGTTGCCGATGAGGATGACGGACAGCAGCTGATCGGTCTTCGCAAGGAGGCCCTGCGTGGTGCGGGCGCGCAGCGATCCCTGGCTAGCCAGAAATTTCAGCCGATGGCGGTTGAGCGCCATCATCGACGTTTCGGAGATCGAAAAAAAACCGGAAAGAATGAGAAGCAGGAAGATGGCGCAGATTTGCGCCCATAAGGGAAGGTTGTCCACGCGGTGATCGAGTAGAAGCGATGATGAAAGGGACTATAGCAGACGGCTTTCCCGCTTCGCCTCCCGGCCGATCGGCCAGGCATCGGCCAGGCATCGGACAAGCATTAAGCAGCGGGCGCCGGAAAAGAAAAAACCCGCATGGCGGACCATGCGGGTTTTTGCAAATTCTGGTCGGGGTGAGAGGATTCGAACCTCCGGCCTCTACGTCCCGAACGTAGCGCTCTACCAGGCTAAGCTACACCCCGAATTCAACTTAACTAGACGTTTTGTGCGCTAAAGTCTCGTTTAAGACTGTCTCGCCGTCGAGTAAGAACATAATTCTAGCAGGCTATCTTTGAAAATGGAACTGGGGAATGACGAAATCGCATCGGCGGCGGCCTGTGCTTCATTTCGCGCGCATTGCAACGTGTGATCGAGCGCACCGGACGTGGTGATCGCGTGGAAGATCGTGTCGAAGCGATCCGTGCCGCCTTGCTCGATGGCTTCGCGTGCGAGCGCCGCCTGTTCCGGCGTGCCGTGCTCCATCAGATAGATGAGCGGCAGCGTCGGCTTGCCTTCGCGCAAGTCGTCGCCGGCATTCTTGCCCATCGATTCGGGCGTGCCCGTGTAATCGAGCCAGTCGTCCATGATCTGGAACGCCGTGCCGATACGCCGGCCAAACTCTGCCGCCGCCGCTTCCGTGCGCGCATCCACGCCCGACAGCACCGCGCCGAGTTGCGCCGCCGCCTCGAAAAGCTTCGCCGTCTTGTAGCGGATGACCTGCATGTAACGCGCTTCGTCGACGTCCGGGTCGTGCATGTTCAGAAGCTGCAGCACTTCGCCTTCGGAAATGATGTTGGTCGCGACAGAAAGAATTTCCATCACGCGCATCTTGCCGACGCTCACCATCATCTCGAACGAGCGCGAATAAAGGAAGTCGCCGACCAGCACGCTCGCCGCGTTGCCGAACAGCGCGTTCGCGGTCTTGCGGCCACGGCGCAGATCGGATTCATCGACGACATCGTCGTGCAGCAGCGTTGCGGTGTGAATGAATTCGACGACCGCCGCGAGTTCATGGCGATGCCCGGTCGTATCGCCCAGCGCGCCCGACACGAGCAGCAGCAACGCCGGACGCAGCCGCTTGCCGCCCGCGCCGATGATGTACTCGGAAATCTGATTGATGAGCATCACTTCTGATGCCAGGCGCTGCCGGATGACGCGATTGACCTGCTGCATGTCCTCGGCGATCGGGGCAAGCAGTGCGGCGGCGTCGGGGGAAGAAGTGGCGGTGGACGACATGATCGGCTAATAAGGTAATGCGGCGGATTATAAGGCGAATCGGCGCGGCGACGGGTGCCGCGGCGCTCGAGGGTCGCGTGAGCGGACGCAATCGCGATCGGATCGGGGCGAAATCGCAGAAGATCGGGCACGGATGCCGCACGCCGGGTACAAACGGCAAATGTCAATGCCTTTTGACGCGCTGCCTAACCCTATGTATAATCTCGTGTTTTCCGCGCGTGGTGCGTGGGAAAACGAAATTCTGAGTGAGGTTCTCAATGTACGCGGTCATAAAAACCGGCGGCAAGCAGTATAAGGTTGCCGTTGGCGAAAAATTGAAAGTAGAACAGATACCGGCAGACATTGACGCTGAAATCACGCTCGACCAGGTTCTCGCAGTAGGCGAAGGTGAATCGATTCAGTTCGGTACACCGCTGGTCAGTGGGGCTTCCGTCAAGGCTACCGTCGTGTCCCAGGGTCGTCACAAGAAAGTGACCATCTTCAAGATGCGCCGCCGGAAGCACTACCAAAAGCACGCTGGCCATCGCCAGAACTACACCGAACTGCGCATCGACGCGATCAACGCTTAACGCGTCGCGCACAACGGTAAAGGAGCTATAGCAAATGGCACACAAAAAAGCAGGCGGGTCTTCCCGCAACGGCCGCGATTCGGAATCGAAGCGCCTCGGCGTGAAGGTTTACGGCGGCCAGGCAATCAACGCGGGCGGCATCATCGTTCGCCAGCGCGGCACGCGCATGCACCCGGGTGAAAACGTCGGCATCGGCAAGGATCACACGCTGTTCGCGCTGACCGACGGCCACGTCCAGTTCACGACGAAGGGCGCAGCGAAGAAGCACACGGTCGTCGTCGTCCCGGCAGCGTAAAACCTACGCACGGGCTTCAGGACCGCAAAAGGCCCCGCGAAGTTCGCGGGGCCTTTTGCATTGGTGCGCGGAAAACGCCGCATCGACAGAATTCACGGTTATCGATGACCGGCAGCCGCCGGTCACGGCAAAATAGCGGTTCGGCTGCAGCTACGGCGTTATCGCCGGGGCGGCCTCATCGCTTGGAAACACGGGACGGAGCAACGCATGAAGTTCATTGACGAAGCGAGGATCGAAGTCATCGCCGGCGACGGGGGAGATGGCAGCGCGTCGATGCGCCGCGAAAAGTTCGTCCCGTTCGGCGGGCCGGACGGCGGCGACGGCGGGCGCGGCGGCAGCGTCTACGCGGTCGCGGATCGCAACATCAACACGCTGATCGACTACCGGTTCGCGAAAAAGCATCAGGCGCGCAACGGCGAGAACGGGCGCGGCGCCGACTGCTATGGCAAGGGCGGCGAAGACATCACGCTGCGCATGCCGGTCGGCACGATCATCTCGGATCAGGAAACGGGCGAAATCATCGCCGATCTGACCGAGCACAATCAGCAGGTCCTGATCGCGCAGGGCGGTGCGGGCGGCCTCGGCAACCTGCATTTCAAGTCCAGCACGAACCGCGCGCCGCGTCAGAAGACCGATGGCAAGCCGGGTGAGCGTCGCATGCTCAAGCTCGAACTGAAAGTGCTGGCGGACGTGGGCTTGCTCGGCATGCCGAACGCGGGGAAATCGACTTTCATCTCGTCTGTTTCGAACGCGCGGCCCAAAATTGCCGATTATCCATTCACGACGCTCGCGCCGAATCTCGGCGTGGTGCGCGTCGGGCCGAGCAAGAGCTTCGTGATCGCGGACATTCCGGGGCTGATCGAAGGCGCGGCGGAAGGCGCGGGGCTGGGGCATCGCTTCCTGCGGCATTTGCAGCGCACCGGGGTGCTGCTGCATCTGGTCGACCTGGCCCCGTTCGATGAAAACGTCGATCCCGTCGCCGATGCGAAGGCGATCGTCGGCGAACTGCGCAAGTACGACGAGGCGCTCTTCGAGAAGCCGCGCTGGCTCGTGCTGAACAAGCTCGACATGGTGCCCGAGGACGAGCGCGAGGCGCGCGTGAAGGACTTCATCGAGCGTTTCGAATGGGACGGCCCGGTGTATGAAATCTCCGCGCTCACCGGCCAGGGCTGCGAGGCGCTGACCTACGCCATCTTCGATTACATCTCGCAGCACTCCGACGCCTCGCGTGCGGCCGAGGCGGAAGATCTCGCCGCCGACGTGCGCTTTCGTGACGACGCCGCGAGCAAAGAAGCCAACGAGTAACGAAGCGACCCGCTGAAACGGGCCGCGACACCCGAGGAGAAAGCGCACGATGCGTTCGGTCATCGCCGCTGCGAAGCGAATCGTAGTGAAAGTGGGGTCTAGTCTCGTCACCAACGACGGGCGCGGACTGGATCACGCGGCCATCGCCCGCTGGGCGTCGCAGATCGCGGCGCTGCGCGAGCAGGGCAAGGAAGTCGTGCTCGTCAGTTCGGGTGCGATCGCGGAGGGCATTCATCGGCTCGGCTGGAGCAAGCGGCCGCGCGAAATCGACGAACTTCAGGCTGCCGCCGCGGTCGGGCAGATGGGGCTCGCGCAGGTCTACGAGAGCAGCTTCGGCGCGCACGGCATCCGCACTGCGCAGATTCTGCTCACACACGCCGATCTGGCCGATCGCGAGCGTTATCTGAACGCGCGCTCGACGCTGTTGACGCTGCTTCGCCTCGGCGCGGTGCCGATCATCAACGAGAACGACACCGTCATCACCGACGAGATCAAGTTCGGCGATAACGACACGCTCGGTGCGCTCGTGGCGAATCTGATCGAAGGCGACGCGCTCGTCATCCTCACGGATCAGCGCGGCCTCTTCACCGCCGACCCGCGCAAAGATCCAAGTGCAACGCTCGTCGAGCAAGCCGATGCAGGCATGCCCGAACTCGAGCAGATGGCCGGCGGCGCGGGCTCGAGCCTCGGGCGCGGCGGCATGCTGACCAAGATTCTCGCGGCGAAGCGCGCGGCGCATAGCGGCGCGAACACGGTGATCGCGAGTGGCCGTGAAGCCGATGTGCTGACGCGGCTCGCTTCGGGCGAGATGATCGGCACGCAACTGATCGCGCGCACCGCACGCATCGCGGCGCGCAAACAGTGGATGGCCGATCACTTGCAGGTGCGCGGTCACGTCGTCATCGATAACGGCGCCGTGCAGAAGCTCACGGCCGACGGGAAGAGCCTGCTGCCGATCGGCGTCGTCGATGTGAAGGGCGCGTTCGGTCGCGGGGAAGTGATCGCGTGCGTCAACGATCAGGGGCAGGAAGTGGCGCGCGGCATCACCAACTACAGCAGTTCGGAAGCGCGGCTGATCCATCGGCGGCCGAGCGGCGAAATCGAAACCGTGCTCGGCTATATGCTCGAACCGGAGCTGATTCATCGCGACAATCTGGTGCTGGTCTGACATCCGCAGCCATAAAGACAAAGCCCGCTGAGCCGAAAGGCCAGCGGGCTTTTTACTGCCGAACGAGCGGCGAAACCGTCAGCGCAGGTTGATCGAACTCTGCGTGCGCTTGTACTGAATGTTCTCGACGATCTGCTTCGCATTGCCGACAGGCAGCTTGCTCGTGCAGAAGTAGTCCTGATACAGCGCCGCCTGATAGGCGTTCAGTTCGCCGTTCTCGATGCGCCGGAAATCGAACGTCGCGCCGCGATCCCAGCCGGTCTGCGCGTCGTCGATGCTTGCGTAGCGCCGCCATTCGTAGGTATCGCAGCGGATGCCTTCGTAGTTCACGTTGCGCGCCCCGCCCGGACTCGTCGCGACGACGACGTATCGCACGACGCCGTCACTGCCGACGGTAAGCGAAGTCTTGTCGACGGCGAACGTCAGCGGCGTGTTCTGCGAGACGTTGAACGGCAGCAGATTGGACGCTTGCGGCAGCGGCGGCAGCGTATCGACCTTGTTCTCGACCCATTCCGACTTCCGGTCGAGTAGATACGTGAACACGCCGTCATCCTGATTGGACGCGGACGGAGCTTTGGAGCTGGAGCAGCCGGCGAGCGCGGCGAACACGGCCACGGCTACCGCAGATGAGACGATGACTTTCAATTCGATGTTCCCGATAAACGGATGCGCGGGCGGCAAAGCGCCCGGCACCGCGAGCAATGCTCGCGGTGCCGGGTTCTTCGAAGTGCCGAGTGTCAAAATGGACGAAGACCGGCGCCGATCAATCGCACGATGCGCGCGTTGCGATGATCCGCACGTCTTCGCTGATCGTGCATTCTGCCTGAACCGCAGCGCCAGCGGCGGTTACGGCAGGTGCTTCGATCGTCATCGTCTGGACGACGCGTGGATAGCGCGGCCCGTGATGCGCGGCGCGTTCGCCGCGAGCATTGGTTCTCCGCAAGAAGCGGGAAAGCTCGGTGAGAGCAAGTTGATAAACGTCGCGCTTGAACTCGATGACCGCATCCAGCGGTACCCAGTACTCATTCCAGCGCCAAGCATCGAATTCCGGATGGTCCGTCGCGCGCAGGCAAATGTCACAGTCGCGCCCCACCATGCGCAGCAGAAACCAGATCTGTTTCTGACCGCGATAATGTCCGCGCACTTCGCGCTTGATGAACTTATCCGGCACCTCATAACGCAGCCAGTCGCGTGTGCGACCGACAACTTTCACGTGTTCAGGCAGCAGGCCGGTTTCTTCGTGTAACTCCCGATACATTGCTTGCACGGGGGTTTCGCCGTATTTGATACCCCCTTGCGGAAACTGCCAGGAATGTTCACGCAGCCGCTTGCCCCAAAACACTTCGTTGCGCGCGTTCAAGAGGATGATGCCGACGTTCGGGCGAAAGCCTTCACGATCCAGCATACAACCACCTTCGAATCCTTTAAAATTGCTTTGATTATAAACAGATAACGGACCCGGCGCATCGGTTTCAACCCGCGGCGGCCGCTGCGTTTCAGGGCAGAAATGCGCTGAAGTGCGAGGAATCTTTGCCACGCGACCGGGAAGGCGGCAGAATCTTCTTCTTGCCGGCCGGAGTCAGTGCGTGCCGCGGTTCACGCAAACCGTCCACCGTTCCGTTGTTCACCCGTCTTGCCAGCCTCGTGGCCACATGGTTCGAGGCGCGCGCCGCTTTTGGAAAATTTCTGAATGAAAGCATCCCGTTTCTTCATCGGCACCCTGAAGGAAGCCCCCGCCGACGCCGAGATCGTCAGTCACAAGCTGATGATGCGCGCCGGCATGATCCGTCGCGTCGCGGGCGGTATCTACGATTACATGCCGATAGGCCTGCGTTCCATCCGCAAGGTCGAAGCCATCGTGCGTGAAGAGATGAATCGCGCGGGCGGGCTCGAATTGCTGATGCCCGCCGTGCAGCCCGCCGAGCTGTGGCAGGAATCCGGCCGCTGGGAGCAATACGGTCCCGAACTGCTGCGCATCAAGGATCGCCACGAGCGCGATTTCGTCGTCGGGCCGACGCACGAAGAAGTCGTGACCGACATTGCGCGCCGCGAGATCAAGAGCTATCGCCAGTTGCCGGTCAACTTCTATCAGATTCAAACGAAGTTCCGCGACGAAATCCGCCCGCGTTTCGGCGTGATGCGCGGCCGCGAATTCATCATGAAGGACGCCTATTCCTTCGATAAGGACAGCGCCGGCCTCGCCGAGTCGTACCGCAAGATGTACGACGCGTACGTGCGCATCTTCACGCGCATCGGCCTCGAATTCCGCGCGGTCGCGGCGGACAACGGTTCGATCGGCGGCAGCGGCTCGCACGAATTCCACGTGATCGCCGAGACGGGCGAGGACGACATCGCGTATTGCCCGACTTCGGACTTCGCCGCGAACGTCGAAGCCGCGGATGCGCTGCCGCTGATCGCGCAACGCGCCGCGCCCACCGAAGCGCTCAAGAAGACCCCGACGCCCGGCAAGGCGAAGTGCGAAGCGGTCGCCGAGCACCTGAACATTCCGCTCGAAAAGACCATCAAGTCGATCATCCTCGCCACCGACAACGAAGGCGCGGAACCGACCATCTGGTTGCTGATGCTGCGCGGCGACCATTCTCTGAACGACGTCAAGGTCAACAAGCTGCCGGGCCTCGCGGGCTATCGCTTCGCGACGGAAGCGGAGATCGTCGAATGGTTCGGCACGCCGCCGGGCTATCTGGGACCGATCGGCACGAAGAAGCCGGTGCGCGTGATCGCGGACCGCACGGTGGCGAACATGAGCGACTTCGTCGTCGGCACGAACGAAGTCGATTTCCACACGACCGGCGTGAACTGGGGCCGCGATCTGCCGGAACCGGAAGTCGCGGATATCCGCAACGTCGTCGCGGGCGATCCTTCGCCGGACGGGAAGGGCACGCTCGAAATCTGCCGCGGCATCGAAGTCGGGCACGTGTTCCAGCTCGGCACCAAGTACTCGGACTCGATGGGCGCGACGTATCTCGACGAAAACGGCAAGCCCGCGCCGATGCTGATGGGCTGCTACGGCATCGGTGTGACGCGCGTGCTGGGCGCGGCGATCGAACAGAACTTCGATGACAAGGGCATCATCTGGCCGGAATCCATCGCGCCGTTCGAGGTCGTGATCTGCCCGATGGGTTATGACCGCAGCGACGCCGTGCGCGAGCAGGCGGACAAGCTGTATGCGACGCTGACTGAAGCGGGCATCGACGTGATTCTCGATGATCGCGGCGAGCGTCCCGGCGTGATGTTCGCGGACTGGGAACTGATCGGCGTGCCGCATCGCATCGTGATCGGCGATCGCGGGCTGAAGGAAGGCAAGCTCGAATATCAGGGCCGCCGCGATACCGAAGCCACGCTGCTGCCGGTGGAAGAGGCTGCGGGCGTCGTGACAGGCAAGGTGCGGGCCGCCCTCGCGAAGTAATGCAGTACAACTTCCTGTCTGCGACGGTCCTGCTGCTGCTGATCACCGATCCGCTCGGCAATATCCCGATCTTCATCAATGCGCTGCGGGGCGTCGCCATCGAGCGGCGCCGCATCGTGGTTCTGCGCGAAGTGGCGATCGCGTTCGGCATCCTGCTGTTTTTCATGCTGGCCGGCGACCGCTTCCTGCGCGCGATGCATCTGACGGATTTGTCGCTGCGCATCGGCGGCGGGATCGTGCTGTTTCTAATCGCGCTGCGGATGATCTTCCCGCATCCGGACGGCCCGATGGGCGGCGACTCGCGCGGCGGCGAACCGCTGATCGTGCCGCTCGCAATTCCCGCGCTCGCCGGGCCTTCCGCGCTCGCGACGGTGATGCTGCTGACATCGCAGGCGCCGGGGAAAATGGTCGAATGGATCGGCGCGCTCACGGTCACGATGATCGTGTGCGCGGTCGTGCTGATTCTCGCGGAGAAGATTCAGCAGTGGCTCGGCGAACGCGCGGTGACGGCGTTCGAGCGCCTGATGGGGCTGGTGCTGGTCGCGATCTCGGTCGAGATGATGCTCGAAGGGATACGGACCTTCGTGCATCAGTTATGAAAAAAGCGGCCTCGGCCGCTTTTTGTTTGACGTTCGCTTGTGACTGAGAAAAACCGCTGGCGCGGCCCTTGAGACGAACTCGGGAAACGAAGCGCTTACGCGCCTTCCGTCAACGCCCGGATCGTCGGCAGATTCCGCCAGTATCCCTTGGCATCCATCCCGCAGCCGAACACATAGCGATCCGGCACTTCGAAGCCGCAGAAGTCGGGGCGCAGCGGCTTCGCCTTCGGGATGATCTTTTCGCACAGCACCGCCGACAGGAACTGTTTCGCGCCCATCGCCATGATGCGGTCGCGGATGGCGGCCATCGTTTCGCCTTCGTCGAGAATGTCGTCGAGCACGAGCACCACGCGATCCTTCACCGATTCCGCCGGCGCCACGCGCCATTGCATTTCGCTGCCGCCCTTGATGGCGTTGCGGTAGCGCGTCAGGTGGATGTAGTCGAATTCGAGCGGGAAATCGAGGTGCGGCAGCAGCATGCCGGTAAACACGGCCGCGCCCCCCATGACCGAGAGCACGAGCGGGAAATCTTCGCTCGTCGCCGCCTTGATGGCCGAAGCCATGCGCTCGATCGATGCGTTGACTTCGGCAGCCGAAACGATCTCTTCCGAGTGGCTATAAATATGGAGGGCTTCTTCGCGATTCATAGGGAAAGCGGGGGAGGCTGACTGCTTGCTGTGGAGAAAAACGGCGGCGCGCACCTTATCATAAACCCGCGTCTCGTCGCCGCACCGGCGAAAAAACGCGGGTTCGATGCAACGCGATCAACGCATGCCCGGCATCATGCCCTTCATGCCGCGCATCATCTTCTGCAGGTTGCCGCCCTTGAGCTTCTTCATCATGCCGCGCATTTGCTCGTACTGGTTCAGCATGCGGTTCACTTCCTGCACGTGAACGCCCGCGCCCGCCGCGATACGACGCTTGCGCGCAGCCTTGATCAGCTCCGGCTTGGCGCGCTCCTGCAACGTCATCGAGTTGATGATGCCTTCCATGCGGCGCATCTGCTTCTCGGCGTTGTTCATGTCCGCGCCTTGCGCGGCTTGCTGGAACTGCGCGGGCAGCTTGTCCATCAGTGACGACAGACCGCCCATCTTCTTCATCTGCGACAACTGCGCCTTGAAGTCGTTCAAGTCGAAGTCGCCGCCTTTCTTGACCTTGTCGGCGAGTTTCTGCGCGGCGGCGGTGTCGACGCCGCGCTGCGCTTCCTCGACGAGCGCGAGAATGTCGCCCATGCCGAGAATCCGGTTCGCCATGCGATCCGGATGGAAGACTTCGAGACCATCGAGCTTTTCCGCGACGCCGACGAACTTGATCGGCTTGCCGGTAACGTGACGCACTGAAAGCGCCGCGCCGCCGCGCGAGTCGCCGTCGAGCTTCGTGAGCACGACGCCCGTCAGCGGCAGCGCGTCATTGAACGCCTTCGCGGTGTTGACGGCGTCCTGACCGAGCATCGCATCGACGACGAACAGCGTCTCAGCCGGCTTCAGCAGCGCATGAAGCTCGCTGATCTCGTTCATCATCGCTTCGTCGATGCCGAGACGGCCGGCCGTGTCGACGATCACGACATCGTGGTAATGCCGCTTCGCCCAGTCGATCGCCGCGCGCGCGATGTCCGCCGGTTTCTGATCCGGCTCCGACGGGAAGAAGTCCGCGCCGACCTGCTCCGTGACCGTCTGCAACTGGCGGATAGCGGCGGGGCGGTACACGTCGACGGAAACCGTCAGCACTTTCTTCTTCTGCTTTTCGCGCAGCAGTTTGGCGAGCTTGCCGGTGGTCGTCGTCTTGCCCGCGCCTTGCAGGCCGGCCATGAGGATGACCGCGGGCGGCGTCACCGCGAGATTCAGTTCGGCGGCCTTGCCTTCGTAGTCGCCGCCGATGACCGCGGTGAGTTCGCGCTGCACGACGCCGACGAGCGCCTGACCCGGCGACAGGCTCGACAGCACTTCCTCGCCGAGCGCCTTTTCCTTCACCTTGGCGATAAACTCGCGCACGACCGGCAGCGCCACGTCGGCTTCGAGCAGTGCGAGACGCACTTCGCGCAGCATTTCCTGCGTGTTGGCCTCGGTGAGCCGGGCCTCGCCGCGCAGCGTCTTGACGACGCGCGCCATCCGTTGAGTGAGGTTGTCGAGCATGGGGAATGTAGAGAGTGCGGCCCTTGTTTTCCCGCGACGTGAAGACGGCTTCGCAGCGATGCGCTCTATTCCGGCGCAAGGGGGAAGACGTCGCGGGTTCGGGGCCTAGTGTAAACTTCGAACATGGATATTGTACTGTATGCCCTCACTGCGCTTCTCTACGGCGGACTGGCCGTGGCGGGCTGGCGCGCGCATCGTCATACGGGCGTCGAGCCGGCGCTGGCGGGCGTGCCTGCGGGCGTGGGCGCGATGCCCGCGGCTGCATCGAAGGCCTCCGGCATGAGCGGCGTCGGGCGCGCGCTACTATTAATAGCGTTGCTCGTGCACGGCCTCTTGCTCCACACGACCATCTTCCCGCAGAACGCGATGGTGTTTGGCTTCGCATTCGCGCTTTCCGCGATGTTCTGGCTCGGCGCGGGCATCTACTGGATCGAGAGCTTTTTCTTTCCGCTCGACGGCTTGCGCCTGCTCGTGCTGCCGCTTGCGTGCGTGGCGTCGGTCCTGCCGCTCGTGTTCGGCGGCGTGCGCGTGCTGTCGTATTCCGCCGCGCCGATGTTCAAGCTCCACTTCCTGATCGCCAACATCGCGTATGGGTTGTTCGCCATCGCCGCGCTGCACGCCATTCTGATGCTCATGCTCGAACGTCGCCTGCAGCGCATGCGCGGCCTCGCGATGCGCCACTCGGGCAACAACGGCTGGCTCGCGAGCTGGCTCGACACCTTGCCGCCGCTGCTCACGCTCGAGAAGCTGCTGTTCCGGCTGATCGGCGCGGGCTTCGTGCTGCTGACGCTCACGCTGGTGTCGGGGATCGCGTTCAATGAGCAACTGGTCGATCGCGCGTTGCGCTTCGATCACAAGACCATCTTCGCTTTCCTCTCCTGGCTGATGTTCGGCGCGCTGCTCACCGCGCGGCGCATCTCCGGCTGGCGCGGGCGCGCCGCGCTGCGCTGGGTGCTTGCTTCGTTCGTGGCGTTGCTGCTCGCGTATGTCGGCAGCCGGTTCGTGTTCGAAGTGCTGCTGCATCGCGCCGTCATCTGAGCGGGCGACTCCACTTTTCCAGTCGATGCGAAACTTCATTCTTCTGATCGTCCTCTTCTTCGTCACGCAGTGGCTCCTCAAGAAGCTGCGCCGCGCGAATCAGCGTGCGCAATCGGGCGCGACGGGCGCGGCGGACTCCGCTGGTTCGACGAGCTCGCGCGCCCGCAACGGCGCCGCAGCCAGCGACGCCCCGCAACTCGCCGATCCGCTCATCCGCTGCGCGCAGTGCGGCGTGCATACGCCGCGCAGCGAAGCCATCGTCGTGGCGGGAGAACGCTTCTGCTGCAGCGATCACGCACGCCGCCACGCCAACCGTCCGACCGGCCGCGACGCACGATGAGCGATTGAGCGATCGAGCGATCAAGCGCGGCCGATCAGGACGCGCATCGCATTTCAAGCGATCGCCACCGCGCGTCGCGGTCATCGTTTTTCTCATTTCAGCCCACCATCTGAGCAACCCCGCGAACCGCGACTGCGCGCCGCGTAAAGTCTTTCTCGCTGCGACGCAGCAGCGTCAGGCTCGATGCCTTGTCGTGCTTCGGCGTCGCAGAAGTCAACCCCGCGAAGGCGTTTCGTCAGCAAAAAAACCTTTTTGAGACCGTGCGAAGTTACACTATACTTGGTGCTCGCAGACGTAATTTGCACTATATCTTGTGTTGTTGAGGCGGCGCCCGCTCCTACGAGCCGGCGCCGTTGGCTTTCCGGCGCAAGAGAACGTTCGGCTGGCCGGGGCGCTTTCCGGCGTCGAAAAACGGCGAACCGTATCGAGCGCCGGCAAGCATCACCGTGAAGAAGGCAGCAAGTGAACGCGCGTCGCGTCGGCCGATAACCGCGCGCCAACGCGGGCCCCGCACGCGGCGCCAAGAACAGTGCGGGCCGACATCGCCGCGAATCGCGTTTCAGGGCTTGCCGGCTTCACGGCCGACGTCACAGCCCCGCTTCACCGCAAAAAAACACCGCGCGTTGCACCGTCATCAGATGGCGCGACACGCGCGGCACAAGTGATAAATCCGCGGATCATCCGCACCATTCGAACACCAGGAGTTTTGCACATGCAAACCACCGAGAACGCCACGTCTTCCTTCGAAGGCGCATCCGCACAGCCCGCGGGCGGTGCGCAAGGCCAGGGCGCGCAAGCGCTCGCGCCCAACACGACGTTTGCCGACTACAAGGTCATCCGTCGCAACGGAAGCGTGGTGTCGTTAGAGCCGTCGAAGATTTCCATCGCCGTGACGAAGGCGTTCATCGCCGTCAATGGCGGGCAGGGCGCGGCTTCGGCGCGTGTGCGCGAGCTCGTCGAGCAACTGACGCAAGCGGTCGTGCGCGCGCTGGTGCGCAGCCGTCCGCACGGCGGCACGTTCCACATCGAAGACATTCAGGATCAGGTCGAACTCGCGCTGATGCGCGGCGGCGAGCACAACGTCGCGCGCGCCTACGTGCTGTATCGCGAGAAGCGCACGCAGCAGCGTTCGCAAGAGCGCTCGGCCGCGCAGGATGCGCAGTCGCATGAAGGCGGCGTCATCAACGTGACGGACAACGGCGTGACGCGCCCGCTCGATCTAGAAGCGCTGAAAGGGCTGATCGTCTCCGCATGCGCGAATCTGGGCGATGCGGTGTCCGCCGACCCGATCGTTGCCGAAACGGTGAAGAATCTGTACGACGGCGTGCCGATGAGCCAGGTCTACGACTCGGCCATTCTCGCGGCGCGCACGATGATCGAGAAGGACCCGGCATACAGCCAGGTCACGGCGCGCATCCTGCTGCACACGATCCGCCGTGAAATCCTCAGCGAAGAAGTGACGCAAGCCGAAATGGGCGAGCGCTACGCCGAATATTTCCCGCAGTTCATCAAGCGCGGCATCGAAGCCGGCCTGCTCGACGAGAAGCTGCAGCAGTTCGACCTGAAGCGCCTCGGCGCCGCGCTCGACGCGAATCGCGACCTGCAATTCGGCTATCTCGGCTTGCAGACGTTGTACGACCGCTACTTCCTGCACGTCGACGGCACGCGCATCGAGTTGCCGCAGGCGTTCTTCATGCGCGTCGCGATGGGCCTGTCGCTCAACGAAATCGACCGCGAAGCGCGCGCCATCGAGTTCTACAACGTGCTGTCGTCGTTCGACTTCATGTCGTCGACGCCGACGCTGTTCAACTCGGGCACGCATCGCTCGCAGTTGTCGTCGTGCTATCTGACGACGGTTGCCGATGACCTCGACGGCATCTACGAAGCGCTGAAGGAAAATGCGCTGCTCTCGAAGTTCGCGGGCGGCCTCGGCAACGACTGGACCCGCGTGCGCGCGCTCGGCTCGCACATCAAGGGCACGAACGGCAAATCGCAGGGCGTGGTGCCGTTCCTGAAGGTCGTGAACGACACGGCCGTCGCCGTGAATCAGGGCGGCAAGCGCAAGGGCGCGGTCTGCGCGTACCTCGAGACGTGGCACCTGGACATCGAAGAGTTCCTGGAGCTGCGCAAGAACACGGGCGATGACCGTCGCCGCACGCACGACATGAACACGGCGAACTGGATTCCCGACCTGTTCATGAAGCGCGTCCACGAAGGCGGCGACTGGACGCTGTTCTCGCCGGCCACCTGCCCGGACCTGCACGACCTGTTCGGCGCGGCGTTCGAAAAGGCGTACACGGCCTATGAAGACAAGGCGGCGCGCGGCGAAATCAAGCTGTTCAAGAAGGTGCCGGCGGCGCAACTGTGGCGCAAGATGCTCGGCATGCTGTTCGAGACGGGCCATCCGTGGATCACGTTCAAGGATCCGTGCAACGTGCGTTCGCCGCAGCAGCACGTGGGCGTCGTCCATTCGTCGAACCTGTGCACGGAAATCACGCTGAACACGAGCGACAGCGAGATCGCGGTCTGCAACCTCGGCTCCGTGAACCTCGTCGCGCACCTGACGAAGCAAGCCGACGGCACGCTCGCGCTGGATCACGAGAAGCTGAAGCGCACGATCAGCGTCGCGATGCGCATGCTCGACAACGTCATCGACATCAACTATTACGCGGTGGCGAAGGCGCGCAACTCGAACCTGAAGCATCGTCCGGTGGGCATGGGCATCATGGGCTTCCAGGACTGCCTGCACTTGCTGCGCACGCCGTACGCGTCGCAGGAAGCGGTGGAGTTCGCGGATCGTTCGATGGAAGCCGTCTGCTACTACGCGTACTACGCGTCGACGGAACTGGCGGAAGAGCGCGGCCGTTACGCGACGTATCGCGGCTCGCTGTGGGATCGCGGCATTCTCCCGCAGGACACGATCAAGCTGCTCGCCGAAGCGCGCGGCGGTTACGTCGAAGTCGATACGACCGAGACGATGGACTGGTCGACGCTGCGTTCGCGCATCGCGACGCACGGCATGCGCAATTCGAACTGCGTGGCGATTGCGCCGACGGCGACGATCTCGAACATCATCGGCGTGTCGGCGTGTATCGAGCCGACGTTCCAGAACCTGTACGTGAAGTCGAATCTGTCGGGCGAATTCACGGTGGTGAACGACTACCTGGTGCGTGACCTGAAGGCGCGCGGCCTGTGGGACGAGGTGATGGTCTCGGACCTGAAATACTTCGACGGCACGCTGTCGCGCATCGACCGCATTCCGGCGGACCTGCGCGCGATCTACGCGACGGCGTTCGAAGTGGATCCGAAGTGGCTGGTCGAGGCGGCGTCGCGTCGTCAGAAGTGGATCGATCAGGCGCAGTCGCTGAACATCTACATGGGCGGCGCTTCGGGCAAGAAGCTCGACGAGGTCTACAAGCTCGCCTGGCTGCGTGGCCTGAAGACGACGTATTACCTCCGCACGATGGCGGCGACGCACGTCGAGAAGTCGACTGTTGCGCACGGTGCGCTGAACGCGGTTCCTTCGTCGGGTTCCGATGGCGGCTTCGGTGCTTCGGGCGGCGGGGCATCGGCGGCGAGCGGTGCTGCGGGCGGTGGCTTCAACGCGGCCCCTGCGGCAGCGGCGGATGCACCGGAAGCCGATGGCCCGGTTTGCATGATGCGTCCGGGCGACGCCGGGTTCGACGAGTGCGAGGCCTGTCAGTAACAGGTTTGCTCTCTCGTCGCGAGAGGGCGCTTGGGGGAAGCCTGGCTTTCCCTGAGCGGTAGGGCCGGTATCGGATGCTTCTTTCCCTCGGGGATGACTTCGATACCGGCCTTTTTCATTGCGGCGTTGAACAGGCGCGGCAGAGCGAGAAAGAACTTACCCTCGCGTCCCGCGCGAAATCTCCCGCCCGGCATCGCGCGCCAGGCGCGCAGTAACCGGCATCGAAAGGAACGAAAACAGGCCCACCACCATGAACGCAGGCCAGAAGTCCGACCAGCGCACGGAAGCGTGGCCATTGAGATACTGCGACAGCTCGAGCGTGATGCCAGCAATCGTCACCCCGAGCCCGAGCGAAACCTGCTGCACGAAACTGGCCAGGCTGGTGGCCCGGCCCACATCGCGCGTCTCGATCTCCGCATAAGCGAGCGAGTTGAGCGACGTGAACTGCAACGCAGGGAAGAATCCGCCGAGCAGCACGACCGCCCAGATGACCCACGTCGGCGTGCCGGGAAAGAACGCGCCGCATGCAGCGATCGCGATCCCCGACAACGCCGCGTTGTACAGCAGCGTCTGCCGGAAGCCGAAGCGATGCAACACGCGCGACGCCAGCGATCGCATGAACATGCCGCCGAACGCGGACGCACACGTGATCGCGCCGGACTTGAACGCCGTCATGCCGAGGCCTTCCTGCAACGCGAGCGGCAGCAGAAACGGCACGGCGCCCAGCCCGATGCGAAAGAGCGAGCCGCCACCGACGCTCGCCTGAAACGTCGGCACGCGAAAGAAGCGCAAGTCGAGCAACGGCCGCTCGGCGCGTCGCGCATGCAGGATGTAGAGCGCGACCATCACCGCGCCGAGCACGCACATCGCGTAAGCGACGCTCTGCGGCACCAGTTCGCCGCCGACGAGCGACAGCCCGAGCATCAGCAACACGCCCGCGCTCGCCGAAAGAAAGAAGCCGAACCAGTCGAGCCGGCCGGGATGCTCTTCGCGCGTGTCGGCGATGTATCGATTGGTCAGGTAGATGCCGGCAATGCCGATCGGAATGTTGATGAAGAAGATCAGCCGCCAGTGCAGATACGTCGTGATGAAACCGCCGAGCAGCGGACCGGCGGCGGGTCCGAGCATTGCAGGCACCGACAGGTAGTTCATCGCGCGAATGAACTCCGAGCGGCGCACCGAACGGAAGATGATGATGCGTCCGACGGGCACCATCATCGCGCCGCCGACGCCCTGAATGAAGCGCGCGACGGTGAAGGTGCCGAGCGATGTCGACGCCGCACAAAGCAGCGAGCCGACGACGAAGACGCCGATGGCCGTGCGAAACACGACGCGTGCGCCGAAGCGGTCGGCGACCCAGCCGCAGATCGGGATGAAGACGCCGAGGCCAAGCACATAGCTCGTCACCGCGATCTTGAGTGTGACGGGATCGCGTCCGAACGCCCGGGCCATTTCGGGAATCGCAGTAACGATGACGTTGGCGTCGACGCTTTCCATGAACATCGCACATGCGACGATGAGAGGGGCAATGAAAGCTTTGACGGCGAGCGGCATCAGAGAACGATCATCATGGCGGGAGGAGCGGCGATTATGGCACCGATGTGGAGCACACGCCGACCGCCAGCGTCGCGCTACGTGATGCGATGAACATGCAAGAGGAGTCGAGAAACGATGGACCCGCAAGACCTGCAACGTCTCGTCACGCAGACGATGCCCTACGGCAAGTACAAGGACCGGCTTATCGCCGACTTGCCCGCACACTATCTCGCATGGTTCGCGCGTGAGGGTTTTCCTCAAGGCAAGCTCGGCGCGTTGCTTGCCCTCATGCACGAGATCGATCACAACAACCTGCGTTCTCTGCTCGATCCGCTACGCCGATGACGCTTTTTTCGCACTTGCGCAGCGGCCCTATAGGTTGTATGGATCGACCGCGACAGACACAATATCTTGTATGGATTGGGCCGAAAATGCTAAACTTCGGCAACGAAATCGAAGCGCTTTAACGAGTCGCCGGCTGCGTTCCTCGCGCATCGAATGCGCAAGAAAATCGCGAGTCCGACATGCCGCTTCATCGTCGATGACATCGCATGCGAGTTCGCATCAGCCGCATGAACGTCGCGTGTGTCGCCCCACTCATGCGAACCATCGAACGCTTCACATCGACACATCCTGCGCTTGCCGTTCGGACCATCGCTTCGAGGCATCGAAGCAACGCGGCGCAGACCGCATCGAAGCACTCGATGACAGTCAGTGAGGACCGCTTCACACCTGTCTCATCGGTGCCTGCATCACGCGTCACACATGAAGCGAAGAGCCAAGTGTTGTATGCAGGTAGCAACGCTGAATCCAAATCGCTAGAAAACGAGAATTTTCATGAGCAAGCTCTTTTATCGCTCATGAAAAGATGGTACAAACCGATCTAAATTGATGGTGAGAATTTATGCTCAACTGGGATGACGAGAACACGACCGTAGCTCCCTCGAGCGCTTCGCAACAGAACCCGTTGCGCAACGCTCAAGGCACGACTTTCGGTACGCAAGCAGCACATGCTGCAGCTCATCAAGCCGCCCATCAGTCTGCTCAGGCGAACAACATCTTCTCCGATGGCTTCGTTCCCCCGGCAGCCGCCACGCCCTCCGCGGGCGCTATCGCCGCGCAGAGCGAAGCGCGCGTCAACGTCGCAGACAAGCGCATCATCAACGGCCAGACCGACGTCAACCAGCTGGTGCCGTTCAAGTACAAGTGGGCGTGGGAGAAGTACCTCGCCGGTTGCGCGAATCACTGGATGCCGCAGGAAGTGAACATGTCGCGAGACATCGCTCTGTGGAAAGACCCGAACGGTCTGTCCGATGACGAGCGTCGCATCGTCAAGCGCAACCTCGGCTTCTTCGTGACGGCGGACTCGCTCGCCGCGAACAACATCGTGCTCGGCACGTATCGTCACATCACCGCTCCGGAGTGCCGCCAGTTCCTGCTGCGCCAGGCGTTCGAAGAGGCGATCCATACGCATGCGTATCAGTACATCGTCGAATCGCTCGGCCTCGACGAAAGCGAGATCTTCAACGCGTATCACGAAGTGAAGTCCATCCGGGACAAGGACGAGTTCCTCATCCCGTTCATCCAGACGTTGACCGATCCGGCGTTCATCACCGGCACGCTGGAAGCGGACCAGAAATTGCTCAAGTCGTTGATCGTGTTCGCCTGCATCATGGAAGGTCTGTTCTTCTATGTGGGCTTCACGCAGATTCTGGCGCTGGGTCGCCAGAACAAGATGACGGGCGCGGCGGAGCAGTACCAGTACATCCTCCGCGATGAATCGATGCACTGCAATTTCGGCATCGACCTCATCAACCAGATCAAGCTGGAAGAGCCGCAACTGTGGACCGCCGACTTCAAGGCGGAGATCCGTGAGCTCTTCAAGCAAGCTGTTGATCTTGAATATCGCTACGCTGAAGACACCATGCCGCGCGGGGTTCTCGGCCTGAACGCGTCGATGTTCAAGAGTTACCTGCGCTTCATCTGCAATCGGCGTTGCCAGCAGATTGGCCTGGACCCGCTCTTCCCGAACGAGGAAAACCCGTTCCCGTGGATGAGCGAAATGATCGACTTGAAGAAGGAACGCAACTTCTTCGAGACACGCGTGATTGAGTATCAAACCGGCGGCGCGCTGACCTGGGAATAACAACAAGCCCAGGACGTGTTGCAGACGAAATCGATGGGACGGGCAGGCAGCGGCGTGTCACTCACGCGCGCCTGACTGACAAGGTTTAGGAGAACGGTCGCCTGATGCAAAGTGCGCCTACTGACTTAACGGACCGAGTGGCCCGATTCGAAGACAGGCGTTTTGCGTTCCCTTCAATGGGATGGGCAAACTTCCCCCCGGAAAACGCCAGCGGCAAGCTCGCTGGCTCGATCAAGCGATGGGCGGCGCTCGGTATTGGCGCTGACTTTATTTGGCGCGCGGTGCCTCGGGGCACGGCGCGCCTTGCCGTATTCATTAGCGTAAGCAGGTGGGATCAGCGTACGCCGATGAATAATCCGCTTCGTAGCGTGTGCCCTGAGAGCCTCCACGCGGGAAGCGGGTTTTGACGAAGGGTGTTGTTTGAACTGACTCTCATCTGAAAACCTGAAGGAGAAAAATCATGGCAGTCGCCAAAAAGAAACCCGCCGCGAAGAAGGCCGCAGCAAAGAAAGTCACCGCCAAGAAGGCAGCCGCTCCGGCGAAGAAGGTAGCGGCAAAGAAGGTCGCCACCAAGAAGGTCGCTGCAAAGAAAGTCGCAGTGAAGAAGGTTGCCGCCAAGAAGGCAGCGCCGGCAAAGAAGGCCGCAGCAAAGAAAGTCGCGACCAAGAAAGTAGCGGCAAAGAAGGTCGCCGCGAAGAAGGCGCCGGCGAAGAAAGCCGCAGCCAAGAAGGTCGCTGCGAAGAAGGCGCCCGCCAAGAAAGCCGCAGCCAAGAAAGTCGCGACCAAGAAGGTAGCGACGAAGAAGGCCGCTGCGAAGAAGGCGCCGGCGAAGAAGGCTGCCGCCAAGAAGGCGCCTGCGAAGAAAGCGGCCGCGAAGAAGGCTGCCGCCAAAAAGGCTCCTGCGAAGAAGGCCCCCGCGAAGAAGGCTGCTGCGAAGAAGGCCCCTGCGAAGAAGGCGTCGGCGAAGACTGCTTCTGCTCCTGCCGCGCCTGCTGCTCCTGCGCCTGCTTCTACGTCGGCGTCGGCTCCCGCGTCTGCTCCCGCAGCGAAGAAGGCTGCGCCCGCAGCGAAGAAGGCTCCGACCAAGAAGGCCGCTGCTGCCAAGAAGACGACCGCTGCCGCTCCCGCAACGACGGCAACGACTGTCTCGACGCCTGCTCCGGCCGCTCCGGCTGCAGCAGTCAAGACGGCGCTGAACCCGGCGGCGGCATGGCCGTTCCCGACCGGCAGCCGTCCGTAAGTCTCGGCACAAGCAGGACGCATCACCGCGGCACACCTCGCTGTGCCTTACGACCGGGTAGGCCTACCCGGCCTCGACCCGTCGCCGGGGAAACTCGGCGACGGGTTTTTCGCGTGGCGTCGCACACAGCGGCAATGTCACGCGCTCGAGCAAGCCGCAAACAAAAAGCGCATGCCTCTTTCGATGCATGCGCTTCTGTCATCCGCCGAAGAATCGCTGAGGATTCCTCGGTTGAATCCGCCGGTGCTTAGTGCGTGACGCGCGTCACGCCGCCGCTCGACAGCAGGCGAACGCGCTCGCCAGCCTGAAACACTTCGCCGTTCGATGTCTGCGTGATCGCGCGTAGGTCGCCGTTGTCGAGGCGCACGGTGATCTCCAGGCCGTTCTTCGTCGCGACGCTGTTCTCGACCGCGTTACCCGCGACCGCGCCCGCCAGACCGCCGATGATGCCCGCGATGATCGACCCGTTGCCGCCGCCGATGGCGCTGCCCGCCGCGACACCGCCGAGCGCGCCGCCGCCGATTGCGCCGAGACCGCTCGGCTGCCCGTTGTTCGAGCTGATCTTGACGCCGCGCACGCTTTCGACGGTCGCCATGCGTACCGTTTCCTCGCGCTGAGCCTGCGACGCCGTGTAGACGTCGGGCGAACTGCTGTTATACGCGCAGCCCGTCAGCGCCACTGAGCCGATGAGCGTTGCTGCCAGCATGATGCGACTTACCGTTTTCATCCCTTCACTCCCTTCTTCCACTCGCTCACGACAGGCTTGTTCCGAATGCCTGCTTGAAACGCTCTTCGATTTCGGCGCGCGTCGGCGCATAGGTTTGCGGGCCTTGATGTTCGATCTTCAACGAACCCATCAGACTCGCGAGACGCCCCGTTTTTTCCCAGCCAAGATTGTTCTCGATGCCGTACAGCAGGCCGCCGCGGAACGCATCGCCGCAACCGGTCGGATCGATGACCTGACGCGCCTTCGCAACCGGCACGTCGAGCACGCCGCCCTCATGATAGATCTGGGCGCCATGCTCGCCGCGCGTCACGATCAGCGCATCGACACGGCTCTTGATGTCTTCGATCGACCAGCCGGTCTTATTGCTCAACAACTTGGCTTCGTAATCGTTGACCGCCACGTATTTGGCAAGTTCAATCATGCGACAGAGTTCTACACCTTCAAGGATAGGCAAACCCTGACCCGGATCGAAGACGAATGGCACACCCGCAGCCGCGAACTGGGCAGCGTGTTCGCGCATGCCGTCGGCGCCGTCCGGCGCGACGATGCCGAGCGAGATGCCCTGCGCTTCGTCGGCGCGGTTGAGGTGCGATTCCATCATCGCGCCGGGGTGGAAGGCGGTGATCTGGTTGTTCGCGAGATCGGTCGTGATGAAGCATTGCGCCGAGTGCTGGCCGGGCAGCACGCGCACGTATTCCTTCGACAAGCCGAGCGCGTCGAGACGGTCGATGTAAAGCTGCGCGTCCGCTTCGCCGAGCGTCGCCATGATCTTCGGATCGCCGCCGAGCAGTTTCAGCGCATAGGCGATGTTGCCCGCACAGCCGCCGAAGTTGCGCCGCATCGTCGGGACCAGGAAGCTGATGTTCAGCATGTGCACCTGATCCGGCAGGATGTGGTCGCCGAAGCGGCCCTGGAAAGTCATGATGTTGTCGTAGGCGAGCGAGCCGCAGATGAGCGTAGCCAAGGCGAACGTCCTTTAAGTTGGGGTGCCGAGCAAGAGAATGCGCATACGGCGCGCGGCGGCGGCTTTTCGACTTCGATGGCTGCCGCGCCTCGTATGCGCGGACCGCCGCAAGCGGTCCGGCCGTGCAGCTTACTTCAGCGCCGACAGCGCCGCATCGTAGTTCGGCTCGTTCTTGATTTCGGGCACGAGTTCGGCGTGCAGCACCTTGTTGTTCTCATCGAGGACGACGACTGCGCGCGCCGTCAGCCCCTTGAGCGGACTGCTCGCGACATCGACGCCATACGCCTGCGCGAACTCATGGCCGCGGAATGTCGACGCCGTCACCACGTTGGCGAGGCCTTCGGTCGTGCAGAAACGCTTGGCCGCGAACGGCAGGTCGCCCGAAACGACGAGCACGACGGTGTTGTCGAGCTTGCCGGCGGATTCGTTGAACTTGCGCGTCGACGTGGCGCAGGTCGGCGTGTCGAGGCTCGGCACGATGTTCAGCACCTTGCGCTTGCCCGCGAAGCTCGCGAGCGTGATGTCGCCGAGATCAGTGCCGACGAGGTTGAATTCCGGGGCTTGCTGTCCCGCGCTCGGGAACGTGCCGCTGACTTCGATGGGATTGCCGCCGAGGGTAACTTGACTCATGTTGCGCTCCAGAGAGGTGTCAGATGCTGACGGGAAGTTTCACTTGGCGTGGCGCGGTCGGCGGGCAGGGCGCGAATGCCCCGTCACGCGATCGCGCCATCACGGATAGAAGACCTGAACGCGGTAGTTCGCGGCGACGGCATCGCCGGTATCCAACCGTACGACGACCGGCTGCGCGCTTTGCGGGGGAAGGCCGATGGCGAATATCGTACCCGGTCGCGCGTAATCCTGCGGCCACAGCACCCGCCGGATGGCGACATCGCTTTTGTCGTCGAGCAGCGTGAGTTCGAGCGCCGGATAGGCGAGCGGGACGTCGGCGCGATTGCGCAACATCAGTTTCAGTTCGAGCTTGTGCGGACCGTCGACCTGACGCAGCCCCGAACTCTCGATCTGCAGCCCCGCGACATAGCGCGGCGGCGAAAACGTGCAGCCGACTTCAGTGCAGATATCGGAGTAAAGGGCGCGCGTGCCGGGCATGTAGACCATGACCGCTTCGCGCTGCCACCACGCGAGTTGCATCAGCAAGAGCAGCGCGAGCACTGCCGCGAGCAGGTAGCCGGCAATCTGCACGGCCTGGCGCCCGCGCCGCGGCGGCTGCGAAGCGGGACGTGGCTCGCGCGTCACGGGAAAGGCTTCGTTCGCGCTCGGTGCGTGCGCCGCGCCCGCTGCGGGTGGCCGTGCGCCGAAACGCGGCTCTTCGTCGTCATGCCATGAAGACGCGGGCTCGACGGGCGGCGCGGGACGAGGCGGCGGCGCATCGGACTCGCGATGATCTGGACCGATGAACGGCTCCGCGCGGTCGTCGACAGGATTGACGAAGCGCGTGGGCGGCGGTTCCGGGCGCGTGGGCGTCGGCTGCGGGCGATCGTCGGGCGGCGCGCTTACGCGAACGAAGGGCTTGCGCCGGTCGTCGGCGGGAGGCTGAACTGCGGATTCGTTGGCTGCATCCTTCCGCGCGGGACGCGAAGGCGCCGCAGCGGATGCCGGAGGCTTCGCATGAATCGTGGGATCGTCGTCTTCGACGCGTGGAGCGGGCGGCTCGACGCTCGCCCGCTTGCCGAGTTCGAGCGTGCGGGGCACGACGAGCGTGGGCGGTTCCTTGTCGGCTTCGGGCGTTGGCGCGGTGAACGTGGACGGCCCGACTGCCACCTGGTCATCGACGATGGTTGCGTGCTGCGGCTCGTCCGCTGCGGCCGCGTCGTCGGGAAGCTCGAACGTATGGTGCGCGGCGTCGAAGACTTCCTGACAGTGTCCGCAACGCACGCGGCCATCATGCGGCGCGACCAGGTACGGGTCGAGCCTGAAAACAGTTTCGCAGTGAGGGCAGCGGGTTGCGAGCGCCATGTGTATTGCCATTGGCCTCGCGGCCGGGTCGTGAACGATGGCGCTATTCTAATGGCTTTCGCGGCGCGTTCCGGCGAGGCACACCCAGCCTTCGTGTTCGCGCCAGACGGCGATGTCGATCCACGCCGCATAGACCGCCGCGACTTCGTCGGCCTGTCGCGCGAGAATGCCCGACAGCGCGATGCGCCCGCCGGGCTTCACCTTCGACGAAAGCATCGAGGCCATCAGCTTGAGCGGGTTCGAGAGAATGTTCGCGACTACGATATCGAACTCGCCGGCGGGGCATTCGTCGGGCAGCCCGTAGGTGACGGCCGCCCGGTTGCGCTCGCTGTTCTGGCGCGCGGATTCGACCGCCTGCGGGTCGATGTCGATGCCGTAGACCGGATCGGCACCGCACTTCTTCGCGAGGATCGCGAGGATGCCCGAGCCGCAGCCATAGTCGAGCAGCGACTGGCCCGGCTTCACCGATTGCTCCAGCCATTCCATGCAGAGCCGCGTAGTCGGATGGCTGCCCGTGCCGAACGCGAGACCAGGGTCCAGTTCGAGCACGAGCGCGGACGGATCGGGCGCGTCATGCCACGACGGCACCACCCAGATGCGCTCGCCGATAGGAATCGGCTCGAACTGCGCTTGCGTCAGGCGCACCCAGTCCTGTTCTTCCACGTCGCGCACCGAGAACGCGGGCGTCGCGTTCAGGCCGATTTCGTTCGCGGCTGCCGCAAGCAGCACGGCGGGATCGGCGTCCTCGGCCAGGAGCGCGACGACGCGCGAGCGCTTCCACGCGCTGCGCTCCGGCGTGAGGCCGGGCTCGCCGAAGAGCGGTTGCTCGTCGGGCGTGTCGGCGTCGGCGTCTTCGACGGACACCGACAGCGCGCCGATTTCCAGCAGCGCATCCGACAGCGCTTCCGCGTGCTCGCGATCCAGCTCGGCGATCAGTTCCCGGTAACTCATGCTCGTGTCTCTATCTGACTCAGGACTCTTCCGCCACCGCCGCCTGACGCGCGGCCAGCTTGTTCTCGAGGTAGTGGATGCTCGTGCCGCCCTCGACGAACTTGGCGTCGATCATCAACTCGCGATGCAGCGGGATGTTGGTTGAAATGCCTTCGACGACCATTTCCGACAGCGCGATCCGCATGCGGTTGATGGCCTGTTCGCGCGTCGCGCCGTAGGCGATCAGCTTGCCGATCATCGAATCGTAGTTCGGCGGGACAAAGTAGCCGTTGTACGCGTGCGAGTCGACGCGAATGCCCGGGCCGCCCGGCGCATGCCACGACGTGATGCGTCCCGGCGACGGCGTGAACTTGAACGCATCTTCCGCATTGACGCGGCATTCGATCGCGTGGCCGCGGAACTGGATGTCCTTCTGGCGGAACGCGAGCTTCTCGCCGGCGGCGATACGAATCTGCTCCTGCACGATATCGACGCCCGTGATCAGCTCCGTCACCGGATGCTCGACCTGCACGCGCGTGTTCATTTCGATGAAGTAGAACTCGTTGTTCTCGTACAGGAACTCGAACGTGCCCGCGCCGAGGTAGCCCATCTTCTTGCACGCGTCGGCGCAGCGGTCGCCGATACGGTCGATCAGCCGCCGCGCGATACCCGGCGCCGGCGCTTCTTCGATGACCTTCTGATGACGGCGCTGCATCGAGCAATCGCGCTCGCCGAGCCAGATCGCGTTGCGGAACGAATCCGACAGCACTTGAATTTCGATATGCCGCGGATTCTCCAGGAATTTCTCCATGTAGACCTGCGGATTGCCGAACGCGCGGCCCGCTTCTTCGCGCGTCATGTTGACCGCGTTGACGAGCGCCGCTTCCGTATGCACGACGCGCATGCCGCGTCCGCCGCCGCCGCCCGCCGCCTTGATGATGACCGGATAGCCGATCGTGCGCGCGATCTTCACGATCTCCTTCGGATCGTCCGGCAACGCGCCTTCCGAGCCCGGCACGCACGGCACGCCGGTCTTGATCATCGTCTGCTTGGCGGTGACCTTGTCGCCCATCATGCGGATGGTTTCAGGGCGCGGCCCGATGAACGTGAAGCCCGACTGCTCGACGCGCTCGGCGAAGTCGGCGTTCTCGGAAAGGAAGCCGTAGCCGGGGTGGATGGCTTCGGCGTCGGTGACTTCGGCGGCGCTGATGAGCGCCGGCATATTCAGGTACGACAGGTTCGACGGCGCCGGTCCGATACACACGGCTTCGTCGGCGAGCTTGACGTACTTGGCTTCCTTGTCGGCTTCCGAATAGACGACGACAGTCTTGACGCCCAGTTCGCGGCACGCGCGCTGGATGCGAAGCGCGATTTCGCCGCGGTTCGCAATGAGGATTTTTTCAAACATGGCTGTGGGTCGGCTCATCAACGGGCACGCGCGAGCGGCCCTCGGGATTCGAATCGGCGGCGCGCGCTTTCAGGAGTCTGAGGCACAAGCACGCGCCGGCGCGGTGACGCCGCGCGGACCGGAGCGATGTGCCCGGCGCACGGCTCGACGCGCTTAGTCGCCGATCACGAAGAGCGGCTGGCCATACTCGACCGCCTGACCGTTCTCGACGAGGATTTCCTTCACGACGCCGGACTTGTCCGATTCGATTTCGTTCAGGAGCTTCATGGCTTCGATGATGCAGATCGTCTGGCCTTCCTTCACCGTATCGCCGACCTGGACGAACGGGTCCGCGCCCGGCGACGGCGCGCGGTAGAACGAGCCGACCATCGGCGACGTCACGATGTGGCCCTGCGGCGCGGAAGCCGCCGGCGTCGCTGCGCCCGCGCTTGCGCCTGCATCGGCGCCGGCGGACATGCCCGGCGCGGACGGCGCCTGAACCTGCGGCGCGTACTGCTGCGGCGCCTGCATGTAGACGGGTGCTGCGTTCTTGACGATGCGAACCTTGCCTTCGCCCTCCGTCACTTCCAGTTCCGAGATGCCGGATTCCGAGACGAGGTCGATCAGCGTTTTCAGTTTACGAAGGTCCATCGAAAATTCCCCTTTCAATACTTGGAGACCGGGACTGCCCGGTGCTTGACTTTGTGGGTGTATGACTGTCAGCCGCGAGCCGGCGCGGTCGGCCGGCCGGCGCGCGCATGCATTCGGCGCATCGGTGCGCCCGCCCATGCGCGGGCGGCGAAATCGGTAGAGTCGATCGGCACGCGGACGGCGTTCGAACGGAACGCCTTGACGTGGTCGCTTTGAAGCGTGCGCCTGAACGGCACGCGAGCAGTCGCATTTCGCGCGGCGCGGCACGGCCCGTTCGAACGGGCATCGGCTGATTCGGCTGCGTGGCCTTGCGGCGCCGGCGGAATGATCATGGTCGGTTCGGTTGTGCGGAATTCGGCGCACTTTAGCGCCGTTTAGAGAATGTTGTCTAGTTTTGCCGTGCAAGACGCGGAATCGGGACGGCACGCTTTGCCAGCATTGTCGCACCCAAACGACGAAGTTCCGGCAAAAGCCCGCTAAGTTGCTGCTTACTTAGCGCAAAGGCGAGCGATCAGGCGGCGATTTTTTACAGCGCGTCCAGTGTTCGCTTTAGTTCAGCTTCGTTCACTTCGCCGAGTTTCGTCGACCGGACCGCGCCCTTCGCGTCGATCACGACGGTAAAAGGCAGCCCGCCCGCGTTATTGCCGAAGCTTCGCGCAAGATCTGCGCCGCCGAAACCGGTCACGTAGACGGGGTAATCGACCGGAACCTTCTTCAGGAAGTCGTTGACGTTTTTCTCGCTGTCCACGCCGAGCCCGATGAACGTGATGCCCTTCTTCTGATACTCGCGCTGCAGCGCCGACAGCGTCGGCATTTCCTTGACGCATGGTCCGCACCACGACGCCCAAAAGTTGACGACGACCGGCTTGCCCTTGTAAGCCGCGAGCGGCTGCGAGGTTCCGGCAGCGGCGGGCGGCGTCGTCTGCCACAACTGCTCGACCGCGTTGCCGCTCGGCTGCGTGGCGGCTTCGGTATCGACGCCGGTGAAGCGATGGCCCGCGTAGAAGCCGCCGACGGTCGCGGCGATCGCGACCGCGAGGGCCGCCAGGATGCGTTTGCTGTTCATGGACGAGAAAGAGTCTTGGAGAATCAGCCGCCGACTTCCAGCGGCGGACGATCGGAAGGGCCGGGATCGTCGAGCAGGGCGCGCACGGCTGCCGCGTTCGCGCGTGCGAGCCGTCCGCGTCCGTCGGCACGCACCGCGCCGCGCAGATCGTTGGGTCCGTAAAGCGCGATGTGCACGCCGATCGGTTCCTCGCCGCGCTCGCGCTGCAGAAAGCTGAGCGTTTCCACGTAGCCGCGTCCGGCGAAGTGCCGCGTCTCGGAGACGTCGTACTGGACGTTGGCGTTCAGCAGATAAATGGCGACTTCCTTGGGGTTGTCGCAGAAGCATTGCAGATGAATATCCGAATGCTCGCCCGCCGTGCCATTGAGCACCGCGCCTGTCAGATAGGGGTCGAAGGGCTTGAGCCGCTCCATCCAGTCGAGTGCGGCCTCGCGCATGCGGCGCAGAACGGCGGGCTGGCTGTCGCTCTGGAAAATCGCCTGATATTCGCGGATTTCCTCTTCGATCTGGTCGTTGTCGGGTAGAAACTCGCCGCCGATTTTCGCCTCGCCGACGACCTGCCGCGCCGCCTTCCGCTTTGCGGTGGAGTAGTCGAGGCCATCTTCGGCGATCATTCTCGCTGCGGCGATTGCGATTTCCTCGCGCACGCGCTGCGGATCGAAGTGTGATTTGCGGACCATTGGGCAATCATACTAGATAACGTCTGGCGGCCCTTGCGGCGCGCGGGCGCGCAGTCAGGCGGCCGGCGCGCTCGGTTACAATATGCGCCTCCAGGCGCGTTCCTGCACGGGTTTTCCGTCCACGCGCCGTCCTCTTTTCCGCACTTCATCGCCTGCGCGGCGCGACACGGTTTATGCACATCCACATCCTCGGCATTTGCGGCACCTTCATGGGCGGTCTCGCCGTCCTGGCTCGCGAGGCGGGTCACAAGGTCACCGGCTGCGACGCGGGCGTCTATCCGCCGATGAGCACGCAGCTCGAGGCGCAGGGCATCGAACTGATCGAGGGCTTCGGCGTCGAGCAGCTATCGCTCGAGCCGGATCTGTTCGTCATCGGCAATGTGGTGTCGCGCGGCAATCCGCTGATGGAAGCCATTCTGGATCGCGGCCTGCCGTACACGTCCGGCCCGCAATGGCTCGGCGAGCACGTGCTGGCGGGCAAGTGGGTGCTCGCGGTCGCCGGCACGCACGGCAAGACCACGACGAGCTCAATGCTCACGTGGCTGCTCGAAGACGCCGGCATGAATCCGGGCTTTCTGATCGGCGGCGTGCCGCTCAACTTCGGCATCTCCGCGCGCCTGACCGATTCGAGCTTCTTCGTGATCGAAGCCGACGAATACGACACCGCGTTCTTCGACAAGCGTTCGAAGTTCGTCCATTACCGTCCGCGCACGGCGGTGCTCAACAATTTGGAATTCGATCACGCCGACATCTTCCCGGATCTCGCCGCCATCGAAACGCAATTTCATCACCTCGTGCGCACGGTGCCGGGCGTCGGACGCATCGTCACCAATGGGCGCGAGGCGGCGCTCGAACGCGTGTTGTCGCGCGGTTGCTGGTCGGGCGTCGAACGCTTCGGCGTGCAAGGCGGATGGCAGGCGCTGCCCGCCCGCGATGGCGAAACCGTCGATGAGCAGTTCGCCGTCTATTGGGAAGGCGAGCGGCTGGGCGTCGTCGACTGGCAGGTGCAGGGCGAGCACAATCGCATGAACGCGCTCGCGGCGATCGCGGCGGCGCGGTCGGTCGGCGTGCCGGCGGCGCAGTCGGTGAAATCGCTGGCGAGCTTCCGCAACGTCAAGCGGCGCATGGAAGTGAAGGGCAGCGTCGAAGGCGTCACCGTCTACGACGACTTCGCGCATCACCCGACCGCCATCGAAACCACCGTCGCGGGATTGCGCACGCGCATCGGCGATGCCGGTCACGCGCGCATCCTCGCAGTGCTGGAACCGCGCTCGAACACGATGAAGCTCGGCACGATGAAAGCCCAACTGCCCGCGAGCCTCGCCGGTGCGGATCTCGTGTTCGGCTACGGCGCGCGCGAAGGCCGCGACAAGCTCGGCTGGGACCTGGCCGAGGCGTTGTCGCCGCTCGGCGACCGGGCGCAGGCCTTCAATGAAATAGAGCCGCTGGTGAAAGCGGTCGTAAGTGCGGCGCGCCCTGGTGACCACGTGCTCGTGATGAGCAACGGCGGTTTCGGCGGCGTACATCAGAAACTGCTCGATGCGCTGTCGGCGCGTCCGGGTCCGGGGACAACCGCAAGAGGCCCCGCGTGATTCTCTACCTGCACGGCTTTCGCTCGTCTCCCCAATCGTTCAAGGCGCGCATGATGCGCGCGCGCCTCGCGGAACTCGGCCGGCTGAGTGAATGGCAGTGCCCGGTCTTGCCGGTTTCTCCGTGCGACGCCATCGCGCTGGCGGAATCCATCGCCGGCGCGGCGCTACCGGAAGATGTCACCGTCGTCGGCAGTTCGCTCGGCGGCTACTACGCGACCTATCTCGCGGAGAAGCACGGCTGGCGCGCGGTGCTGCTGAATCCGGCCGTGATGCCCGATGTCGATCTCAGTGCGTATCTCGGCGAACAGCCGTTGTGGCACGGCGGCGGCACCATCACCGTGTTGCCGCGTCATCTCGACGAACTTCGCGCGCTTCATGTCGATGCCATCACGCGCCCCGAGCGCTATTTCCTGATTGCCGCGACCGGCGACGAAGTGCTCGACTATCGCGCGATGCTTGCCCACTATTCCGGCGTACGCACGACGCTGATCGAAGGCAGCGATCACGCGATCAGCGACTTCGGCGACTATCTCGCCGATGTGCTTGCCTTCTGCGATCAGACGCCGCGCGCCGCGCTTGCCCCAGCGGCTGCGTGATGCCCCATTCATACACCGGCGCGCCCGCTGCGCGCCGGTCCACCGTCTTACGAGAGTATTGAGTGAACGTTTTCTTCGAGGAATCGGGTAGTTTCAAGGCCGGCTCGGTCTTGTCGAAACAAGGCGACGCGTTCCAGGTCGAATTGCCGGGCGGACGCCGCGCCAAGGTGCGCGCGAAAGACGTGCTGATCGAATTCGACAAGCCCGCTGCCGGCGATCTCATGCAGGAAGCCGACGCCATCGCGCAGGAGATCGACCTCGATTTTCTGTGGGAATGCGCGCCCGAAGAGGAGTTTCCGTTCGCCGCGCTGGGCGCGGATTACTTCGGCGACAAGTTCGGTGCAGCCGAACGCGCGGCGCTCGTGCTGCGCATGCACGGCTCGCCGGTTTATTTCCGCCGCAAGGGACGCGGCCAATATCAGCGCGCGCCGCAGGAACAGTTGCAGATGGCGCTGGCGTCGCTGGAGCGCAAGCGTCAGCAGGCGCTCGTGCAAGCCGGCTACGAAGAGGAACTGAAAGCGGGCAAGCTGCCCGAGGCGCTGAAGGGCAAGGCCATCGGCCTGTTGACGAAGCCGGACAAGAATTCGATCGAGTACAAGGCGCTCGAAGCCGCCGCTGCGGCGCGCGGCATCTCGCAGGCGCGGCTGATGCTCGAATGCGGCGGCATCGCGTCCGCGCGGGCGCTGCACGAGGCGCGTTTCCTGTCCGAGTTTTTCCCGCATGGGATCGGTTTCCCGGCGGTGCAGCCCGCGCCGCTGCCGGAAGACTTGCCTGAGGCGCATGTCCAGGCGTTCTCCATCGACGACGTCACGACCACCGAAATCGACGACGCCTTCTCCGTCGAGCATCTCGCCGATGGCCGCCTGCGCATCGGCATTCACATTGCGGCGCCGGCGCTCGGCATCGCGCGCGGCGACACGGTCGATTCCATCGCGCGCAGCCGCTTGTCCACGGTCTACATGCCCGGCGACAAGATCACGATGCTGCCCGACAACGTCGTCGAAGTGTTCACGCTCGGCGAAGGCGGGCTGCGTCCGGCGCTGTCGCTTTACATCATCGTGAATCGCGAGACGCAGGACATCGTCGCGACCGAAACGCGCGCCGAACGCGTCTTCGTGAAAAGCAACCTGCGGCACAACCATCTGGACGAGCATGTCACGGAGGAAAGCCTCGCCGCCGGCACGGGCGATTATCCGCACAAGGAAGACATCGCCGTGCTGTGGCCGCTCGCGCAGTCGCTCTTCGAAAAACGCCAGCAGGCACGCGCGACTTACGGGCTCAAGCGCGAAGTGCAGCGCAACAACGACTTCAATTTCTATGTCGATGGCGAGCACATCACCATCACGCCGCGCCGCCGCGGATCGCCGCTCGATCTGATCGTTGCGGAACTGGCGATTCTCGCGAATTCGTCTTGGGGCGCGTTCCTCAACGATCACGGCGTGCCGGGCATCTATCGCTCGCAGCGCGGTTTCGGCGGTCCCGGCCCGAAGCGCACGCGCATGCAGACGACGCCCGCGCCGCACGAAGGGCTGGGCGTCGCGCAATATGCGTGGAGCACGTCGCCGCTGCGCCGCTATGTCGACCTCGTCAATCAGTGGCAACTGCTCGCGTGCGTGCAGCATGGCGTGACCGCGAAGCTCGCCGCGCCGTTCAAGCCGAAGGACGCGGACCTTTTCGCCGTCGTGCAGGGTTTCGACGATACCTACAGCGCCTACGCCGATCACCAGCGCCGCATGGAATATTTCTGGTGTCTGCGCTGGCTGAAGCAGGAGAACAAGCGGCACGTGCCGGCTTCGGTGGTGAAGGACGATCTCGTGCGGCTCGAAGAGATTCCGCTGATCCTGCACGTGCCCGGTCTCGGCGTGCATGCACGCGGCACGCGGGTGATGCTCGAAGTCGTCT
Source organism: Caballeronia sp. RCC_10 (assembly GCF_041360715.1). Taxonomy (NCBI): domain Bacteria; kingdom Pseudomonadati; phylum Pseudomonadota; class Betaproteobacteria; order Burkholderiales; family Burkholderiaceae; genus Caballeronia; species Caballeronia sp. RCC_10. Next base: position 130,685 of record NZ_JBFUPT010000011.1, on the reverse strand, counting down.
CGATCGATGAACTGACCGTCGAAGCGTCGTGCCGTCTGCTGCACGTGATCGACGCGCCGTCCGCGAGCGCGCCCGCCGAGGAAGACGAAGCCGAGGAAGAGATCATCGAGGCCGACGATCTCAGCGCGGAAAGCGAAGCCGAAGCGCAGGCGGAAGCACAGACCGAAGCACAGACCGAAGGCACTGGGCAGCCGCAGGAACCTACGTCCGATTCCACGGAGCCGACCGCATGAGCCACGCGCAAGCCGACCGTTACGCGGTGATCGGCAATCCTGTCGAGCACAGCAAATCGCCGTGGATTCACGCGCGGTTCGCAGAGCAGACGGGCGAGCCGGTGGAATACGCGCGCATTCTCGGGCCGCTCGGCGGTTTCGAGACGGCGGTGAAAACCTTCATCGCGTCGGGCGGACGCGGCATGAACGTGACCGTCCCGTTCAAGCTCGATGCCCACGCCTTCGCGGATTCGCTGTCGCCGCGTGCGGCGGCGGCGGGCGCGGTGAACACGCTCTCGTTCTCCGATGACGGCGTGCGCGGCGACAACACCGATGGCGTCGGCCTCGTGCGCGACATCGAAGTGAATCTGGGCGTGAGCCTTCAGGGCGCGCGCATTCTGCTGCTCGGCGCGGGCGGCGCGGCGCGCGGCGTCGTGTTGCCGATCTTCGCCCGGCAGCCCGCCGCGCTCACCATCGTCAACCGGACGGCGGCGAAGGCGCGCGAACTCGTCGACCAATTCGCCGCACAGGCGCGTGAGAGCGGCGTGCGCTTTGCGGGCGGCGGCGCGGATAGCGCGGAAAAAGCGCGCTACGACGTAATCATCAACGCGACGGCCGGCAGTCTCGATGCCGCGCTGCCCGAATGCGACGACGCCGCGTTCGGCGCGGGCACGCTCGCCTACGACATGATGTACGGCCCCAAGCCGACGGTCTTCATGGAGCACGCCGAACGCCTCGGCGCACGCGCCGCCGATGGCCTCGGCATGCTCGTCGAGCAGGCGGCCGAATCGTTCTTCATATGGCGCGGCGTGCGTCCGGACGGCGGCGCGGTGCTGCGTGAATTGCGCCAGACGCTGGCGGCCAAAGCCTGATGACGACCGCGCCCGCTCCGAGCCGCACGTCGCCGCGCTCGCGGCAGCCACGCCCGGCGGTGCGCCTCGGACCCGCGCGATGGATCGCTTACGGCCTCTCCGTGTTCGTCATCGCGGCGGTCGCGACGCAGTTCTACTTCTTCGCGCAGATCGGCATATGGACGGTGCTGAATCCCGGCTCGACCGCGTTCATGCGCGCCGACGCGTGGACGCTTGCCAGCACCCGCCCCGGCACGCCGTTGCAACGGACGTGGATGCCCTATGACCAGATATCGCGCAATCTGAAGCGGGCGATCATCGCGTCGGAGGATGCGAACTTCGTCAACAACAACGGCTACGAAACGGACGCGATCCTGCAGGCGTGGGAGAAGAACAAGGCGCGCGGAAGAATCGTCGCGGGTGGATCGACCATTTCGCAGCAGCTTGCGCGCAACCTGTTTCTGTCGCGGGAAAAGAGCTATTTGCGCAAGGCGCAGGAGCTCGTCATCACGTGGATGCTCGAGTTCTGGATGGACAAGCAGCGCATCTTCGAGATCTATCTGAATTCGGTCGAATGGGGCAACGGCGTCTATGGCGCGGAAGCGGCGGCGCAGTATTACTACAAGACCTCGGCGGCGAAACTGACGGCCGGACAAAGCGCGCGCCTCGCCGTGATGCTGCCGCGCCCGAAGTATTTCGACGACCATCGGAACTCGGCCTATCTCGCGTCGCGGGCGCGTGTCATCGCGCGTCGAATGGGCGCAGCCGAACTGCCCGAGTGAAATTTAGTTGGCGTCGCTAAACATTGCAAAGCCCTGATCCGTCAGGGCTTTTTCTTTTTCTGTCGGCTTTCGGTTGTCAGCTTGAGTCCCATTATGTGAACCAGACGATCACATATTGAATTATCGAGATAGCCGGAACTACAATCCGTGCAGGCTTTCGATGGAATCGCCACGAAGCCCCGAGCGCATGCGCCACTGACATGCGCCGACAAGAACAGACTGGAGACACGTCATGCACTCGACCGCTCGCCCGCGCTCGCGGGTTGCGTTGCACGATTCATCGGTGTTTCGCGCCGGCCAGCGCCGGTTCATCCAGGTGTCGCGGCTTGCCCGCGCTGCATGAATCGCGAGGACGAGCCGACATGAGCGACCACTCCACCGGCGCGACGCGTGCGCGCAGCAGTTCCATCGGCGCGGCGGGCAGCCAGCAGAACGCCCAACCGCACGGCCGTGATCCCGACGCCATCGCGCTGCCGAGCGCGCTCGTCGACATCACGCCGCAGCAGGCCGGCACACAGACGCTGTTGCGCGGCCTCGCGATTCTCGAAGCCGCCGCGAACGGGGCGCGCGATCTGCGCTCGTTCAGCGCCGCGCTCGGCACGACCCGCAGCACCACGCATCGGCTCGTCAGCTCGCTCGTGCAGGCGCGCTATCTGCGGCAAGTGCAGGGCGGCTATCTGCTCGGGCCGAAGCTGATCGAACTCGGCACTATCGCGCTGGAGCAGATGCCGCTCACCACCGTCGCGCGGCCGTATCTGCAATCGCTCGCGCGGCATACGCAGGACACCATCCACCTCGGCGTGCGCGACGGCGACGACGTGCTGTACATCGACAAAATTCCGGGCACGCGCGGACTGGAGATGCGCTCGCGCGTCGGGCACCGGATGCCGCTGGCGTCGACGGGCATCGGCAAGGCGATGATGCTCGATCTCGAAAGCAACGCGTGGAAGAAGCTGCTGGAGGCGTCGCATCGCGCGCTCGCCCGTACGAGTTTCAAGCCGGATCATCGGCCGGACGTCAGCACGTTCGTGCAGCGCATGACGCGCTATTCGCAAGGCGGCTACACGTTCGATCTGGAAGAAAACGAAGCGTCGATCCGCTGCGTCGCCGCGCCCGTGCGCGATGCGTCGGGCGCGATCGTGGCGGCGCTCTCGGTGGCGAGCACCATTCCTTATATGCCGGACGAGCGCATGGAAGAACTGATTCCGATTGTGCAGCAGGAAGCGCGTGCAATCTCGTCGGAACTCGGCTGGCGCGCGCCGCAAAGCAATCGCAGGATCAAGCGATGACCGCGCCCGTCGCACGGACATTCGCCGCTCCCGCGCTCGTCGCGCTCGACTGGGGCACGACTTCGCTGCGCGCTTATCTGCTCGGCGCGGATGGCGTCGCGCTCGACACGCACGCATCGCCTGCGGGCATCATGAATTTGCCTGCGGGCGGCTTCGAGCAGGCGTTCGAAGAAACCTGCGGCGCGTGGCTCGACGCGCATCCGCAACTGCCGGTGCTGGCTGCGGGCATGGTCGGCAGCGCGCAAGGCTGGGCCGAAGCGCCGTACGTCGAAACGCCCGCCGATGCCGATGCGCTCGTCGCAGGCATCGTCGCGATCGAAACGGCGCGCGGCGCGACGGTGCGGATCGTGCCGGGCGTGCTCGAGCGCGGCGTGCTGCCGAACGTGATGCGCGGCGAGGAAACTCAGATCGTCGGCGCGTTGTCGAGCGATGCATCGCTGAACGCGGAGGGCGGCGTGCTGATCGGCCTGCCCGGCACGCACGCGAAGTGGGCGTTCGTGCAGGCGGGGCGCATCGAGCGCTTCTATACGTTCATGACGGGCGAAGTGTTCGGCGCGCTGCGCGATCACACGATCCTCGGCCGCACGATGCAGCAAGGCGCGGCGGCGGACGCGGCGGCGTTCGAGCGGGGCGTCGATACCGCACGCGATGCCGGTCATCCCGGCGTGCTCGCGACGATCTTCAGCACACGCACGCTCGGCCTCACCGGGCAACTCACGCCGGCGCAGCAGCCGGATTATCTGTCGGGCCTGTTGATCGGCCACGAACTGCGCGGCCTCACCGAAGTGCTGGCGCGCGATCAGTCGTCGCTGGCGGGCAGGACGCTGCGGCTCATCGGCAACGAGACGCTGTGCGACCGCTATCGGGCGGCGCTCGCGCGCTTCGGCTGTCACGACGCCGCGACCGTTGCCAACGCCACCGAGCAGGGCCTATTCCGAATCGCCGTGCAAGCCGGGCTCGTGCCAGCGCCCGCGCGTGCGGCCTGAGCAGCACCGAGAAGGAGTCACGACGATGCAGCCACCCATCAATCTCCCCGCGCCGTACCAGATGCACGCCGGTCTCGCGAAGGCGTTCGCCGCGTGCCCGCTGATCGCGATCCTGCGCGGCGTCACGCCCGACGATGCCGCCGATCACGCTCGCGCGCTTTACGAAGCGGGCTTTCGCATCGTCGAGGTGCCGCTCAACTCGCCGCAGCCGTTCGACAGCATCGCGGCGATCCGCCAGGCATTGCCGGCCGACGCCATCGTCGGTGCAGGCACGGTGCTGCATCCGGGCTATGTCGACGATGTAAAGGCCGCCGGTGGCGAACTGATCGTGATGCCGCACAGCGACGGCGATGTCGTGCGCGCCGCCAAGGCGCTCGGGCTCGCTTGCGCACCGGGCGTCGCGACGCCGAACGAGGGTTTCATCGCGCTGAAGAACGGCGCGGACGTGCTGAAGATGTTTCCGGCCGAGCAGCTCGGGCCGACGGTCGTGAAGGCGTGGCGCGCGGTGATCGCGAAAGACGTGCCGCTCGTGCCGGTCGGCGGCATCTCGCCCGACAACATGGGGCCGTTCCTGACGGCGGGCGCCAACGGCTTCGGCCTCGGCTCCGCGCTGTACAAGCCGGGTCAGGGCGTGAAGGTGACGGCGTCGCACGCGAAGGCGTTCGTCGGCGGACTCGCGATCGCCCGAGGTGAAAAACGATGAGCCGCCTCGCCGGGAAGGTCGCGATGGTCACGGGCGCGGGGCGCGGCATCGGCGCGGCGATCGCGCTGGCGTTCGCACGCGAAGGCGCGGCGGTGGCGCTCGCGGAACTCGACATCGAAACCGCGCAGGCGACAGCCGCGCGCATCCGGCAGGAGACCGGCGCGCACGACGTGCTCGCGGTGCGGACCGACGTGACGCAAAGCGCATCGGTGAAGGAAGCCGTCGCGGAAACGGAAGCGCGGCTCGGCCCCGTCGACGTGCTCGTGAACAACGCCGGCATCAACGTGTTTTGCAATCCGCTCACGATGACCGACGACGACTGGCGCCGCTGCTTCGCCGTCGATCTCGATGGCGTCTGGAACGGCTGCCGCGCCGTGCTGCCGGGCATGGTGGCGCGCGGGCGGGGAAGCATCGTGAATATCGCGTCGACGCATGCGTTCAAGATCATTCCCGGCTGCTTTCCGTATCCGGTGGCGAAGCACGGCGTGATCGGCCTGACGCGCGCGCTCGGCATCGAATACGCGCCGAACAACGTGCGCGTGAATGCCATCGCGCCGGGCTATATCGAAACGCAACTGACGCTCGACTGGTGGGACGCGCAGCCCGATCCGGCCGCCGCGCGGCAGGCGACGCTCGATTTGCAGCCGATGAAGCGCATCGGCCAGCCGCACGAAGTCGCGATGACGGCGGTGTTCCTCGCATCGGATGAAGCGCCTTTCATCAACGCGAGCTGCATCACCGTGGATGGCGGGCGCTCGGCGCTCTATCACGACTAGAACACGAGGAATGACGCACTGGCCGCAGTGCGGCAAAGGCGCTGACGCGCAAGCTGGATGCCGCGATGCGACGGCGGCATGAAGACGACAGCAGTCGCAAGCAGTCGAAAGCAGTCACAGGTAGCCACAAGCAGCCACACACATTTCGTAACGGCCCGACACGCGGGCTTTTTGAGACAACGGGTAAAAACTCGGGAGACACAAGATGAAACGCAGACTGTTCCTCACGCTGATCGCCGCCGCCACCGCCACGAGCGCCACGCTGATCGCCGCGCCCGTCGCGCAGGCCGCCGATGACGTCAAGATCGGCTTCCTCGTGAAGCAGCCGGAAGAGCCGTGGTTCCAGGACGAATGGAAGTTCGCCGAAGCGGCCGCGAAGAGCAAGGGCTTCACGCTCGTGAAGATCGGCGCGCCGTCGGGCGAAAAGGTGATGAGCGCCATCGACAACCTCGCCGCGCAAAAGGCGCAGGGCTTCATCATCTGCACGCCGGACGTGAAGCTCGGGCCGGGCATCGTCGCGAAGGCGAAGGCGGACAAGCTGAAAATGATGACCGTCGATGACCGCCTGGTCGATGGTTCCGGCAAGCCGATCGAGTCCGTGCCGCACATGGGCATCTCGGCGTACAACATCGGCAAGCAGGTGGGCGACGGCATCGCCGCCGAGATCAAGAAGCGCGGCTGGGATATGAAGGAAGTCGGCGCCATCGACGTGACTTACGAGCAGTTGCCGACCGCGCACGACCGCACGTCCGGCGCCACCGATGCGCTCGTCGCCGCCGGTTTCCCGAAGGCGAACATCATCGCCGCGCCGCAAGCGAAGACGGATACCGAGAACGCATTCAACGCCGCGAACATCGCGCTCACGAAGAACCCGCAGTTCAAGCACTGGGTCGCGTATGCGCTGAACGACGAAGGCGTGCTCGGCGCGGTGCGCGCGGCGGAAGGGCGCGGCTTCAAGGCCGACAACATGATCGGCATCGGCATCGGCGGGTCGGATTCGGCGCTGAACGAATTCAAGAAGCCGCAGCCGACGGGCTTCTTCGGCACCGTCATCATCAGCCCGAAGCGCCACGGCGAAGAGACGTCCGAGCTGATGTACGCGTGGATCAAGGACGGCAAGACGCCGCCGATGCTCACGCTCACGACCGGCATGCTCGCCACGCGTGAGAACGTGTCGTCGGTGCGCCAGCAGATGGGCCTGGCGTCGAACTGAAACGAGTGAAGCGGAGCGGGCCGCGTTGCAGGAAGCGGCCCGCGCATTGGCGACAAAGGAGGCGATGTGTCAGCGACGCTGCGTTTTGACAATATCGGCAAGGTGTTTCCAGGCGTGCGTGCGCTCGACGGCGTGTCGTTCGACGTCAATGCCGGCGAAGTTCACGGTTTGATGGGCGAGAACGGCGCGGGCAAATCGACCTTGTTGAAGATTCTCGGCGGCGAGTATCAGCCCGATTCGGGGCGTGTGCTCATCGACGAAAAAGAAGTGCATTTCGGAAGCGCGGCGGCATCGATCGCGTCGGGCATCGCGGTGATCCATCAGGAGTTGCAGTACGTGCCGGACCTCACCGTGTCCGAAAACCTGCTGCTCGGCGCGTTGCCGAACCGGCTCGGCTGGGTCAACAAGAGCGCCGCGAAAAAGCACGTGCGCGAGCGGCTCGCGGCGATGGGCGTCGATCTCGATCCGAACGCGAAGCTGCGCAAGCTCTCCATCGCGCAGCGGCAGATGGTCGAAATCTGCAAGGCGCTGTTGCGCAATGCGCGCGTGATCGCGCTCGATGAGCCGACTTCGTCGCTGTCGCATCGCGAGACGGAAGTGCTGTTCAAGCTCGTGCGCGATCTGAAGGCCGACAAGCGCGCGCTGATCTATATCTCGCATCGCATGGACGAGATTTACGAACTGTGCGACGCCTGCACGATTTTCCGCGACGGCCGCAAGATCGCGTCGCACACGCGGCTCGCCGAAGTGTCGCGCGATACGCTCGTGCAGGAAATGGTCGGCCGCGAAATCAGCGACATCTATAACTACCGGGCGCGCGAGTTGGGCGAAGTGCGCTTTTCCGTGACGAACGTGCAGGGCGATGCCTTGAGCGCGCCCGCAAGCTTCGAGGTGAAGCGCGGCGAGATCGTCGGCTTCTTCGGACTGGTCGGCGCGGGCCGCAGCGAGTTGATGCATCTCGTGTACGGCGCGGACAAGAAGAAGGGCGGCGACATCCGGCTCGACGGCCAGCCGATCAAGATACGCAGCACCGGCGAAGCGATCCGTCACGGCATCGTGCTGTGTCCGGAAGATCGCAAGGAAGAGGGCATCGTAGCGATGGCGACGGTCGCGGAGAACATCAACATCTCGTGCCGCCGTCACTATCTGCGCGGCGGTCTGTTTCTCGACCGCAAGAAGGAAGCGCAGACGGCCGACCGTTTCATCCAGTTGCTGAAGATCAAGACGCCGAGCCGCAAGCAGCGCATCCGTTTCCTGTCGGGCGGCAATCAGCAGAAGGCGATTCTGTCGCGCTGGCTCGCGGAGCCGGATCTGAGGGTCGTCATTCTTGATGAACCGACGCGCGGCATCGACGTCGGCGCGAAGCACGAAATCTATAACGTGATCTATCAGCTGGCGGAGCGCGGCTGCGCGATCGTGATGATTTCGTCGGAGTTGCCGGAAGTGCTGGGCGTCTCCGATCGCATCGTCGTGATGCGGCAGGGGCGGATCGCGGGCGAATTGCCGCGCGGGAAGGCGAGCGAACAATCGGTGCTGAGCCTCGCGTTGCCGCAGGCCGAGACGGTTGCGCAGGCCGCGTAAAGACAAGAGGAGCGAATCATGGAAGCAAGAGAAAACATCGTGGGACAGGCGAGCGAAACGGTCGCGAACGCGCTGATCCCGCAGAAGAACGACAAACAGAAGTGGTGGCAGCAGATCACGGAGTACAGCCTGATCGTGATCTTCATCGTCATGTTCGTGACGATGTCGCTTTCCGTCGATCACTTCTTCTCGATCGAGAACATGCTCGGTCTCGCGCTGTCGATTTCGCAGATCGGCATGGTCGCGTGCACGATGATGTTCTGTCTCGCGTCGCGCGACTTCGACTTGTCGGTGGGATCGACGATCGCCTTCGCCGGCGTGCTGTGCGCGATGGTGCTGAACGCGACCGACAACACGTTTATCGCGATCATTGCTGCTGTTGCGGCGGGCGCGGTGATCGGCTTCGTGAACGGCGCGGTGATCGCGTATCTGCGCATCAACGCGCTGATCACCACGCTGGCCACGATGGAAATCGTGCGCGGGCTCGGCTTCATCGTGTCGCATGGGCAGGCGGTCGGCGTGTCGTCGGATACGTTCATTGCGCTCGGTAGCTTGTCGATGCTCGGCATTTCCCTGCCTATCTGGGTGACGCTTGCGTGTTTCATCGTGTTCGGCGTGTTGCTGAACCAGACCGTGTACGGGCGCAACACGCTTGCCATCGGCGGCAATCCGGAGGCGTCGCGGCTCGCGGGCATCAACGTGGAACGCACGCGCGTGTGGATTTTTCTGATTCAGGGCGCGGTCACGGCGCTGGCCGGCGTTATCCTTGCATCGCGAATCACGTCGGGGCAGCCGAACGCGGCGCAAGGCTTCGAGCTCAACGTGATTTCGGCGTGCGTGCTCGGCGGCGTGTCGCTGCTCGGCGGACGCGCGACGATTTCGGGCGTCGTGATCGGCGTGCTCATCATGGGCACCGTCGAGAACGTGATGAACCTGCTCAACATCGACGCGTTCTATCAGTACCTCGTGCGCGGCGCGATCCTGCTCGCCGCGGTGTTGCTCGACCAGTTGAAGAACCGCGGATCGCGGGATTAATCGGGAAGAGATATGGCAATCGACAACAAACTCGCGCGCTATCCGAGCCTCGCCGGCAAGACGGTGCTCATCACCGGCGGCGCGACCGGCATCGGCGCGGCCTTCGTCGAACACTTCTTCGATCAGGGCGCAAAAGTCGCATTCTTCGATATCGACACCAGCGCGGGCGAAGCGCTCGCGGACCAGCTCGGCGCATCGCCGGGCGCGGACCGCGTGCGCCCGATGTTCCTGCGCGTCGATCTCACCGATATCGCCGCACTGCGTCAGGGCATCGCCGATGTGCGCAGCGCGCTCGGTCCGATCGGCGTGCTCGTGAACAACGCGGCCAACGACCAGCGTCATGCGATCGCCGACGTGACGCCCGAGTACTACGATGCGTGCATCGCGGTGAACGTCCGCCATCAGTTCTTCGCGGCGCAGGCGGTCATCGACGACATGAAGCAACTGGGCGGCGGCTCGATCATCAACCTCGGCTCCGTCAGCTGGATGCTGAAGAACAGCGGCATGCCGGTGTATCTGACGGCGAAGTCGGCGGTGCAGGGCATGACGCGCGGCCTCGCGCGCGATGTCGGCAAGTTTGGCATTCGCGTGAATACGCTCGTGCCGGGCTGGGTGCTGACCGAGAAGCAGAAGCGGCTGTGGTTCGACGAGGCCGGCAAGCTCGCGCTCAAGCAAGGGCAATGCATCGACGGCGAACTGCTGCCGCATCACCTCGCACGCGCGGCGCTGTTCCTCGCGTCCGACGACAGCAGCATGATGACGGCGCAGGACATGATCGTCGATGCAGGGTGGTCCTGATGAACAGCGCGCACGCGATGGATGCGCAGCTTCTGATCGACAGCCGGTGCGAACTCGGCGAAGGCGCGACGTGGTGCGCCGCGAGCGGGCGCTTCTGGTGGACGGATATCGAAGGCAAGCGCCTGTGGCGCTACGACCCGCGCGACGGCGCGACGGCATCGTTCGCGACGCCCGAACGCCTTGCCTGCTTCGCATTGTGCGCCGATCCGAACGTCTTGTTGCTGGGTCTCGCGTCGCGGCTCGCGTTCTACGAGATCGCGTCGGGGAAGATCGAGACGATCCTTGAAGTGGAAGCGCATCTGCCGACGCGCCTCAACGACGGCCGCTGCGATCGTGAAGGGCGCTTCGTGTTCGGCACCAAGCACGATGTGGACGACGCGCAACCCATCGGCGGGATGTATCGGCTGAATCTGGACTTGTCGCTGGAACGCCTGCCGCTCGGCGATTTCGCGATCAACAACAGCACGGCGTTCAGCCCGGACGGCGCGACGATGTATTACTGCGACACGCCGACGCGCCACATCCGCGCGTGCGATTATCCGGACTTCGGCAATCAACGCGTGTTCGTCGAACTGTCCGATGACACGGGCTTCCCCGATGGCTCGATCGTCGACGCCGACGGCGGCCTGTGGAACGCGCAATGGGCCGGCCGGCGCGTCGTGCGTTATGCGCCCGACGGCCGCGAGACGGCGCGCATCGCGGTGCCGAGCGCGCAGCCGAGTTGCGTCGCGTTCGGCGGGGCATTGCTCGATACGCTTTTCATCACGACGGCGCGCGCCGGTCTGGACGACGATGCGCTCGACGCGGATCCGCACGCGGGCGGCATCTTCACCGCGCAGCCCGGCGTGCGCGGCATCGCGGAACCGGTGTTCGCCGGCAAGCTGAACGGATAAAACGAGGCGGCGCGCAATGACGCGTCGCCCGCTCTGGCCCCGGCGATGCCGGGTCGGTCGCCTCTCGATGGAGCACGAGTCATGACTGTTGCGCGCACGGAGCAAAGGCTGAAATCCGCATCGACGACATCCACCGCGCAGGCGAACGCTCGCCGCTCGCGCCTCGCCGCCGCCTCCGAACCGCCGATCCGCCCCGGTCCGCACACCGCGGTCGTGGCGATGGGCGGCGCGGACGTCGAAGGCTGCATCACGCTGGTGAACGCGCACTTGCGGCTCGACGTCGCGCCGGCGCTCGGCGGCGGCATCACGCGTTTCGACTGGCGTCACGAAGGCGTGCTCGTGCCGATCTTCCGGCCGTGCGCCGATCCCGGTCCCGGCACTGACCCGAACGAGCTCGCGTGCTATCCGCTCTTGCCGTATTCGAACCGCATCGGCAACGGGCATTTTCAGTTCTCCGGACGCGCGGTCGACGTGCCGCCGAATCGCCCCGGCGAACCGCTGCCGCTGCATGGCGACGGCTGGCTCGGCGCGTGGGAGGTCGAGGAGGAAGAGGCGACGCGCGTGCGCCTCACGCTCGAACGCCACGACGGCAAGCCGTACTCGTTTCACGCGGCGCAGACTTACGCGCTCGAAGACGCGACGCTCGTCGTCACGCTCGAAGTGCGCAATACCGGCGATGCAGCGCTGCCCTTCGGTCTCGGATTGCATCCGTTTCTGATGCGCGAAGCCGATACCGAACTGTCCGCCGCGGCGGGCGGCCTTTGGCTATGCGGCGACGACTGGCTGCCGGTGCGTCACGTTCCCGCGCCACCCGCGTGGCAATTCGGCGTCGCTTATCCGATGCCATCGGAAATGGTGAACAACGCGTTCACCGGCTGGAGCGGACGCACGAGCGTGCTGTGGCCGAAGCGCCGCCTGTCGCTCACGATCGCCGCCGATACCGATTACTACGTGCTCTATGCGCCGCCCGGCGAGGACTTCTTCTGTTTCGAGCCGGTCGATCATCCGATCAACGCGGTGAATCTGCCCGGCGGCGGCGAGGCGCACGGGATGACCGTGCTCGGTCCCGGCGAGCGGCTGGCGCGGGAATTTCGCTTCACCGTCGAGCGCACGGGCGAGGCCGCACGTCGCGGGAGGCCGCGCACGCGGGCGGGAGCGGGATCGAAGGCGCGCGGCCGCGCGGCGCCGGCGCGGTGAGCCGGACCAGGAATACGGCGGTTGCGTCACGTTAAAATGCGTGCCACCGACGTTCACCGACTCCTCACATGTCCTTCATCCAATCTCTCAACGCCGCGTGGTCGCGGACTCAATCGCTCCTGTGCGTCGGCCTCGATCCCGAGCCGTCGAAGTTTCCGGGCGCGCTCAACGGCCGCGCCGACGCGATCTTCGAGTTCTGCAAGACCATCGCCGATGCGACCGCGCCGTACGCGTCGTCGTTCAAGCCGCAGATTGCATACTTCGCCGCGCATCGCGCGGAAGACCAGCTCGAAGCGCTGATTGCGCATATCCACGAAAAGCATCCCGGCATTCCGGTGATTCTCGATGCAAAGCGCGGCGACATCGGCAGCACGGCGGAGCAATACGCGAAGGAAGCCTTCGAGCGCTACGAGGCCGATGCCGTGACGGTCAATCCGTACATGGGCTTCGATTCGATCGAGCCGTATCTCGCGCATGAAGGAAAGGGCGTGATCGTGCTGTGCCGCACGTCGAACCCGGGCGGCTCGGACCTCCAATTCCTGACGACGTCCGATGGTCAGCCGCTGTATCAGGTCGTGGCGAAGCTCGCGGCGACGAAGTGGAACGATCAGGGCCAGCTCGGCCTCGTCGTGGGCGCGACGTTTCCGAAGGAGATCGAAGCGGTGCGGGGCATCGTCGGCGATATGCCGCTGCTGATTCCCGGCATCGGCGCGCAAGGCGGCGATGTCGAAGCGACCGTGCGTGCAGGCCGCACGGCGAACGGCGCCGGCATGCTCATCAACTCTTCGCGGGCGATCATCTACGCCGGCAAGGGCGATGACTACGCCGACGCAGCGGCCGTTGCCGCGAAGAAGACGCGCGACACGATCAACGCGTATCGATGAACCGCACGCTCACGCGCCGGATATCGGCGTGAAGAGCGCCTGAATGTATTGCTCCGGCAAGCGGACCACTGCGCCCGCCTCTTGAGACTGCGCGCCTCTCATCGCTCGCGCTGTTCGAGAAACTCCAGCAAGCCTCTCAGCGCATGCGCCGCCGCCTGCGTTCGCACCTGCTCGCGGTCGCCTTTGAAGTGCAGCGTCTCGAATGCCGTATGCAGCCGGTTGCTCCACGCGAAGCAGACGGTGCCGACCGGCTTCGCGTCGCTGCCGCCCGCCGGGCCGGCCACGCCCGTGATCGACACGGACACCTGTGCGCGGCTGTTGCGCAGCGCGCCCTCGGCCATCGCCTTCGCGACCGGCTCGCTCACCGCGCCGTGCTGCTCGATCAGCGCGGCGGGCACGCCGATCATCTCCGTCTTCGCGAGATTCGAATACGTGACGAAACCGCGCTCGAACCACGCGCTGCTGCCCGAGATGTCCGTAATCGCGGCGGCGACCATGCCGCCCGTGCACGATTCGGCGGTCGCGAGCATCAGTCGTTCGTCGCGCAGCTTGTTGCTGACGCGAATCGCGAGTTGGTGAACGACAGTGTCGGTTGGCATGGCGGTGTTCTCGAAGAGAGGGATGAAATCAGACGGTCATGCGCCACAGCGCGATGACGAGCAGCGTGAAGAACGCCGCGACGAGATCATCGAACATGATGCCGAAGCCGCCTTTCAGATGCCGGTCGAAGTAGCGGATGGGCGGCGGCTTCACCATGTCGAAGAAGCGGAACACGATGAACGCCCACAACTGGCCGGTGAAGGTCGCGGGCGTGACGAACAGCAGCACCAGCCAGAACGCGATGATCTCGTCCCACACCACCGCCGACGGGTCCGAGACGCCCATCCTCTTCGCCGTGAAGCTGCAGAACCAGCATCCCGCAATGAAGCCGACGACGATCAGCGCGCCCCATTCGGCAACCGTGAGATGACGGTTGAACGCAACGAACGACGCCCACGCGAAGAGCGTGCCGACGGTGCCCGGCGCGACAGGCGACAGCCCGCTGCCGAAGCCGAGCGACAGAATATGCACGGGATGGTTGAGCATGAAGCGCGCGGTCGCCTTGCGCGGCGCGGGACGCGGCCGGTCGGGCGCGTTCGCGAGAGTCGGGTCAGTCTGCATGAAAGTGGTCGAAGCCTTGCAACATCAAAGAAAGCGGAGCGCCGGCGCTGTCGCGCCACGCGATTTCCGGCGAACCGAAAGATTCGATTCTACCGACGCGGGTCAGCGGCACGCCCACGCGTTCGCCGATGCGCGCGATCGCATCGCGTGCGGTGCGTGGCGCGGTGAAGCAAAGCTCGTAGTCGTCGCCGCCCGCGAGCGTGCATTGGCGGCGCGCGGCGTCTGGCATGGCGCGCACGGCGTCTGAGCAGGGGACGGCGTCGGCATCGACGGTTGCGCGCACGTTCGAGCGTTTCAAGATATGCATGAGGTCGCCGGCGAGGCCATCGGAGATGTCGAGCGCCGCGTGCGCGATGCCGCCGAGCGCCATGCCGAGCGCCACGCGCGGTTCGGGGCGTTCGAGCGCGCGCCGCCACGCCGATGCCGCAGCTTCCGGTGCTTGCCATTCGCCGAGCATCGCGCCGAGGCCCGCGCGAGCATCGCCGAGCGTGCCGGAAACATAGATGTCGTCGCCGGGCTTCGCTGCATCGCGACGCAGCGCCGCGTGGTGCGGTACATCGCCGAATACGGTGATGCAGATGTTGAGCGGTCCGCTCGTCGTGTCGCCGCCGATCAGCGCGCAGCCGAAGCGGTCGGCCAGCGCGAACAGGCCGTCGCTGAACGCTTCGAGCCACGCTTCATCGGCGCGCGGCAACGCGAGCGCCAGCGTGAACGCGTGCGGCTTCGCCCCCATCGCGGCAAGGTCCGACAAATTGACGGCGAGCGCCTTGTGACCGAGCGCGTGCGGATCGACATCGGGGAAGAAGTGACGGCCTTCGACCAGCATGTCCGTCGAGATGGCCAACTGATGCCCGGCGGGCGGGGCGATTAGTGCGCAGTCGTCGCCGATGCCGAGCGGCGCGTCGCCCTGACGCGGCGCGGGCGCTCTCGCGCGGCGTGCGAAGAAGCGGTCGATTAAAGAGAACTCGGAGAGCATCGTCGGCGAATGAGTCATTATTTGTGCGCTGCAAAAACGGAACGGCGAGAACGACAAGGCTGGAATCCGAACGATCGAGAACCGCCGCCTATATCTCGAAAAAACAGGACGATGCGCTGCGAGCCTTGCCGCGCCATGCGATCAGACGTTTGGCAGTCACGGCACTTATAGCCGAAATGCACGGACTGCCGTCCCGAAACCGAAAGGGTTTGGCGCTACAATGCGTTGGAATCTCTATTCTAATTCCCGCACTTTCAGCCCGCCTTATGACGACTCCCGCCAATACGAAGTTGCGCGAAGCCGCGCTCGATTATCACGAGTTCCCGACCCCCGGGAAAATCGCGATCGCCCCGACGAAGCAGATGATCAACCAGCGCGATCTCGCGCTCGCGTATTCGCCGGGCGTGGCGTTCGCATGTGAGGAGATCGTCGCGGATCCGCTCAACGCCGCGCGCTTTACCGCGCGCAGCAACCTCGTCGGCGTGGTGACGAACGGCACGGCGGTGCTTGGTCTCGGCAACATCGGGCCGCTGGCGTCGAAGCCGGTCATGGAAGGGAAGGCAGTACTCTTCAAGAAGTTCGCCGGCATCGACGTGTTCGATATCGAGCTGAACGAAACCGATCCGCACAAGCTCGTCGACGTGATCGCTGCGCTGGAGCCGACTTTCGGCGGCATCAATCTCGAAGACATCAAGGCGCCGGATTGCTTCATCGTCGAACGTGAAGCGCGCAAGCGCATGAAGATTCCGGTCTTCCACGACGACCAGCACGGCACGGCCATCGTCGTCGCGGCGGCGGTCACCAACGGGCTGAAGGTGGTCGGCAAGAGCATCGGCGAAGTGAAGCTCGTCGCGTCCGGCGCGGGCGCGGCGGCGCTCGCGTGTCTCGACCTGCTCGTCGATCTCGGCATGAAGCTCGAGAACATCTACGTGACCGATCTGGCCGGCGTGGTCTACAAGGGCCGCGTCGAGCTGATGGATCCGGACAAGGAGCGCTACGCCCGCGAAACCAGCGCGCGCACGCTCGCGGAAGTCATCGAAGGCGCGGACGTGTTCCTCGGCCTGTCGGCGGGCGGCGTGCTGAAGCAGGAGATGGTGAAGGGCATGGCCGCGAAGCCGCTGATTCTCGCGCTCGCCAATCCGACGCCGGAAATCCTGCCGGAACTCGCGCTCGAAGTGCGTCCCGACGCGGTGCTCGCGACCGGCCGCACGGACTATCCGAATCAGGTCAACAACGTCCTGTGCTTCCCGTTCATCTTCCGCGGCGCGCTCGATGCGGGCGCGACCACGATCACGAAGGAAATGGAAATCGCGGCCGTGAACGCGATCGCCGAACTGGCGCGTCAGGAACAAAGCGATATCGTCGCGACGGCCTATGGCATCCAGGACTTGTCGTTCGGTCCGGAATATCTGATTCCGAAGCCGTTCGATCCGCGTCTCATCGTGAAGATCGCGCCGGCGGTGGCGAAGGCCGCGATGGAATCCGGCGTGGCGACGCGTCCCATCGAGGACATGGACGCCTACGAGCAGCATCTGCAGCAGTTCGTGTATCACAGCGGCACGACGATGAAGCCCGTGTTCCAGCTTGCGCGCAGCGTCGAGCCGGAGAAGAAGCGCATTGTGTTCGCGGAAGGCGAAGAGGAGCGCGTGCTGCGCGCGGTGCAGATCGCCGTCGACGAAAAGATCGCCAAGCCGATTCTCATCGGCCGTCCGGCGGTCATTCAGCAGCGCATCACGAAGTTCGGCCTGCGTCTGACGCCGGGCGTGGACTTCACGGTCGTCGATACGGACCATGACGAACGCTATCGCGATTTCTGGCAAACCTATTACTCGATGATGGCGCGCAAGGGCATCAGCCAGCAGATGGCGAAGCTCGAAATGCGCCGCCGCACGACGCTGATCGGCTCGATGCTCGTCAAGAAGGGCGAAGCGGACGGCATGATCTGCGGCACGGTGAGCACGACGCATCGTCACCTGCACTTCATCGATCAGGTCATCGGCAAGAAGGAAGGCTGCAACGTGTACGCGGCGATGAACGCGCTCGTGCTGCCGGGCCGCCAGATTTTCATCGTGGATACGCACGTCAACGTCGATCCGACGCCGGAGCAACTCGCCGAAATCACGATTCTCGCGGCCGAGGAAGTGAAGCGCTTCGGCATCTTGCCGAAGATCGCGCTGTTGTCGCATTCGAACTTCGGCACGAGCAACGCGCCGACGGCGCAGAAGATGCGCGACGTGCTGGCGATCCTCAAGGAGCGCGCCCCCGATCTCGACGTGGACGGTGAAATGCACGGCGACGTCGCGCTCGACGCGCGTTTGCGCCGCGAAGTGCTGCCCGAATCGACGCTCGAAGGCGACGCGAATCTGCTGATCCTGCCGAACATCGACGCGGCGAACATCTCGTACAACCTGCTGAAGACGGCGGCGGGCAACAACATCGCGATCGGGCCGATCCTGCTCGGCGCGGCGAAGCCGGTGCATGTGCTGACGGCGTCGGCGACGGTGCGTCGCATCGTCAACATGACGGCGCTGCTGGTCGCGGACACGACCGCCTCGCGCTAAACATCCGGCTCGCGCGTCACCGCAAACAACGCGGCGGGATCTTCCTGCCGCGTTTTTCTTTGGGTGAAAAAAAAGCGTGCCGGTGCTGGCACGCTCGGGGCAGAGGCAAGGGGTTGCCGCCCAATGCAGAGCATCGCGATGCGGGCATCGCGCGAAACTGGCGACAGGTGAGGCAACCGGTCCAGAGGTTTCGATCTCTACGGCATCCATTTTTATCTAACGCGGGATAAAAATCTCTCGGACAAAGGCTAAAAGTCGCCGCCTTTTCTTCGGCCTTTGGGCTCGCCGGAGTCGAAGTTGAGAAAAAATTTCCGAAATTCCGCGGAACGTTGCTTCGCCCTGTCATTAGCGATACCCTTATATCTTTCATGGTCGTCGAATTTCGGATCAACGCGGGGGACAATCGTTTCGTGAAGCGTGCATCGGCGTTCGCTTGTATCGTCGCTCTGAGTCTCCTTCTGAGCGGTTGCGGCAAGAATGAATCGCACGGCGACGCGGCTCCACGGTCAACGTCCACGCCCACGATTGCGGAGCAGTCCGATCAGGCGGGGAAGGCGTCGGCGAGGCCGGATGCGACTGTCGCCTCCTCCGAATCGGAACGGCCTGCCGTCGCTCAGGCGCGCGGCGATGGCCCCGGGACAACCAGCGTCGCCCAGCTGCCGAGGCAAGCGGTCGAGACGCTGCGGCTGATCGAAGCGGGCGGCCCGTTTCCTTATGAGAAGGACGGCGTCGTGTTCGGCAATCGCGAGCGTTTGCTGCCGCGGCATCCCCGCGGCTACTACCACGAGTACACAGTCCCCACGCCGCGCGCGCGGGATCGCGGCGCACGCCGGATCGTATGCGGTGGCCCGAAGCAGCAAACAGACGATTGCTACTACTCGGACGACCATTACGCCAGTTTCAAACGCATTGCGGGATAACTAGGGATTAACGGCATGAGCGACAACATCTACGCGCACGACAACGGCGTCGCGGGTGATCTTTTCGCCACCGGCGATGGCAACCTGTTCCAGCGAGTATTGCGGCTACGGATGACAGAACACGACAACAGACCCGAAGACGAGCCGAATCCGCAGCACAGCGCGGAGGCCGAGGGGCATCCTCAGGAGGAATCGGAGTCTCTTTTCGCGACGGTGCGGCCGAACATCGTTCAGTCGATACGCGCGTTCCGCGTACAGGAACTCGCCGACGAGGCGAACCGGCTTGGTCAGCATTTTCTCTACGCGTATCTCGGCCAGGCGCAGAGCAAGCAGGAAGTGTTGGAGACGATCGCGCTGTCGTTTCTGTTCCCGAAGCATTTCGGCAAGAACTATGACGCGCTGTATGACTGCCTGACCGATCTCGTCCACAAGGCGGGCTCGCAGCCGGGCTTCGTGATCGTGCTGGATCAACTGCCGATCGCCCAGAAGTTCGACAAGGAAGGGCGCGAGACGCTGCTCGATGTGTTCCGCGACGCGGCCGAATTCTGGGCCGAACGACGCGTGGCGTTCCGCGTGTTTTATTCATTCGTCTGAACTGTCGGCGTCACATACAGAACAGCCCGATGAGTACGCTCATCGGGCTGTTTTCGTTGGAACGGCCAGAAAGCGCGTCACCACCCGCCCCAGCGCGCGGCCAGCGCCGCCAGCACCGCGATGCCCGCCGTTTCGGTGCGCAGCACGCGCGGCCCGAGACCGAGCGCTGAAAATCCCGCGCTCACAATATCGCGCTCTTCTGCAGGCGAAAAGCCGGCTTCCGGACCGATCACCAGCGTCAGCCGACCGCGCGGCGGCTCGGCCGGCAGCGCATCGAAGGAGACTTCGGCGCGCGGCGACAGCAACAGGCGCACATCGCCATCCGATGCGCCCGGCAACGCCGCAAGCCATGCGGACAGGTCACGCGGCGGCGCGACTTCCGGCACGCGATTGCGTCCGCATTGCTCGCAAGCGGCTCGCACGAGCGCCTGCCAGTGCGCCTGACGCCGCAGCGCACGCTCGCCCGCGAGCCTGACTACGCCGCGCTCGGCCATCAACGGTTCGATGCCCGCGACGCCCAGCTCCACCGCCTTCTCGATGAGCCAGTCCATCTTGTCGCCGCCCGCGACGCCCTGCGCCAGCGTCACGCGATACGGCGGCTCGGCTTCGCGCTCGCTATGGCTATCGATACGGACGAGCGCCGTCTTCTTGGCAATATCGACGAGCACGCCGTGATACTCGCCGCCCGTGCCATTGAAAAGCGTGATCGCGTCGCCGGCTGCGAGGCGAAGCACTTGCACGTGACGCACGACATCGTCGGGAAGGGAAAGGGTTCGGCCCGCGAGGAGCGCGCCGTCAACGTGGAAACGTGGCATGAGAGGCTGAAGAACCGTTCAACGCAGATGCCGCGCAATCGCCCAGCGATAACCGTCCGGGTCTTCGATCTGGGCAAAGCGGTCGCCCCAGAACTGGTCCTGCGGCTCGATCAGCGGCTTCGCGCCGACCGCGAGCGCCTGCGCGAACGTGGCGTCGACGTCGTCGACATAAAGATAGAAGGACTGCGGCGCCGTCTGGCCCGCGCTTTTCGGCGTGCGCGCCTGCGACCCGTAAGCGCCTTCGGGCGCGAACATCACGATCAACTGTCCGTGATACGTCATCTCGACGTGAATGATCGTGCCGTCGTCGTTGACGCTGTCGCGCACGACGAAGCCGAGCGCCTTCTCGTAGAAGCCGATGCTCACGCGCGCATCCTTCACGGTGAGGTAGGGCGTCAACCAGGGGACATCGGCGGGGCGGGGATCGGTCATCGAGCGTACTCCTCAGGCTTCGTTGCTCACACAATTGACGGGCATTTTGCCACGAGGCGGGCAGGCGGCGCGGCCCGCGGGCTTCGCACGCTGCGTCCGTCGCACGTGGAATGCCCGGGCGAACTGCCGGATGGCGCACGTTCGACGCGCCGTCGCGCGCCTGTCAATCGGACCGGTCTGTTAGAATGACCGACTCCCGATCCTCGTCGTTTCTCGTCGTTCCGGTCCTGAAAACATGGTGTGCTGCGGGGCCGGCGCCCGGTGCGAAAGCATCGGTCGAAGGCATGCGGCAAGAAGCACCGTGGATCATTTCAGCACCTGCCCCAAGCTCTCGTAGCCGCCGACACCCGACATGACGATCCCGACTTCCAGCCCGACCGCCCTCATGGCCAACGCAATCCGCGCGCTCGCCATGGACGCCGTTCAACAAGCCAACTCCGGTCACCCCGGCATGCCGATGGGCATGGCTGAAATTGGCGTCGCGCTGTGGTCGCGCCACCTCAAGCACAATCCGGCGAATCCGCACTGGTTCGATCGCGATCGTTTCGTGTTGTCGAACGGTCACGGTTCCATGCTGCTGTATGCACTGCTGCACCTCACCGGTTACGACCTGCCGATGAGCGAGTTGAAGAACTTCCGTCAGTTGCATTCGAAGACGCCGGGCCATCCCGAAGTGGGCATCACGCCGGGCGTCGAGACGACCACCGGTCCGCTCGGCCAGGGCGTCGGCAACGCGGTGGGCATGGCGCTCGCCGAAGCGCTGCTCGCCGCCGAATTCAACAAGACCGACGCGAAGATCGTCGATCACCACACCTACGTTTTCCTCGGCGACGGCTGCCTGATGGAAGGCATTTCGCACGAAGCCTGCTCGCTCGCCGGCACGCTCAAGCTGAACAAGCTGATCGCGCTCTACGACGACAACGGCATCTCGATCGACGGTCACGTCGAGCACTGGTTCCACGACGACACCCCGAAGCGTTTCGAAGCGTACGGCTGGAACGTGATTCGCGGCGTGGACGGCCATGACGTCGACGCCGTCGATGCCGCCATCGCGCAGGCGAAGAAGTCCGACAAGCCGACGCTGATCTGCTGCCGCACGGTCATCGGCAAGGGCGCGCCGACGAAGGCGGGCGGTCACGACGCGCACGGCGCTCCGCTCGGCGGCGACGAAATCGCGGCCACGCGCGCGGCGATCGGCTGGAGCTACGAGCCGTTCGTCATCCCGCAGGAAGTCTACGCGGCGTGGGACGGCAAGGAACAAGGCCAGCGCGCGGAAAGCGACTGGAACAAGGCGTTCGACGCTTATCGCGCGAAATACGCCCAGCAGGCGGACGAATTCACGCGCCGCATGAAGGGCGAGCTGCCCGCCGACTGGAAGCAGAGCGCGGCGAAGATCATCGAAGACGCGAATCAGCGTGCCGAGACGATCGCGACGCGCAAGGCATCGCAACAGGCCATCGAAGGTCTCGCCGCCGCGTTGCCTGAACTGCTCGGCGGTTCGGCCGACCTGACCGGCTCGAATCTGACCAACTGGAAGGCGTCGAAAGCGGTGCGCGCCGCCGGCGATGCGGAAAACGCAAATGCGGGCCACGTTGGCATCCAGTGGGGCAATCACATCAACTACGGCGTGCGCGAGTTCGGCATGTCGGCGGCGATCAACGGCATCGCGCTGCACGGCGGCTTCCGTCCGTTCGGCGGCACGTTCCTGACGTTCTCGGACTACAGCCGCAATGCGCTGCGCGTCGCGGCGCTGATGAAGTCGCGCTCGATCTTCGTGTTCACGCACGACTCCATCGGTCTCGGCGAAGACGGCCCGACGCACCAGTCGGTCGAGCACGTATCCAGCCTGCGCCTGATTCCGCAACTGCAGACGTGGCGTCCGGCGGACACCGTCGAGACGGCGGTGGCGTGGACGCATGCGATCGAGCACGAAGGCCCGTCGACGCTGATCTTCAGCCGTCAGAATCTGCAATTCGCGCCGCGCGACGACATCCAGATCGCGAACATCGCGAAGGGCGGCTATGTGCTGCGCGACTGGAACGACGACATTCCCGCACGCAAGATCATCCTCATCGCGACCGGCTCGGAAGTGCAACTGGCGATGCAGGCGGTCGAGGCGCTCGCGAAGGAGGGCATCGGGGCGCGCATCGTGTCGATGCCCTGCACGAACGTATTCGACAAGCAGGACGCCGCATATCGCGAGCGCGTGCTGCCGAAGGGCGTGGCGCGTGTCGCGATCGAGGCGGGCGTGACGGATTTCTGGCGCAAGTACGTCGGCCTGGAAGGCGGCGTGGTGGGCATCGACACGTTCGGCGAATCCGCCCCGGCCGGTGCGCTCTTCAAGCATTTCGGCTTCACGGTGGAGAACGTCGTCGCAACGGCGAAGACCGTTCTGGCCGCGTGAAACCGCGTTAGCGAGCAGGTTTTTTTAAGCCAAGGAGATAGACCATGACGATTCGCGTTGCAATCAACGGCTACGGCCGGATCGGCCGCAACACGCTGCGCGCCTTGTATGAAAACGGCAAGAAGCACGACATCGAGATCGTCGCCATCAACGATCTCGGCGATGCCAAGACCAACGCGCACCTCACGCAGTACGACACGGCGCACGGCAAGTTCCCGGGCCAGGTGTCGGTGGACGGCGAGTATCTCGTCGTCAACGGCGACCGCATCCGCGTGCTGGCGAACCGCAACCCGGCCGAACTGCCGTGGGGCGAGCTGAACGTCGACGTGGTGATGGAGTGCACCGGCTTCTTCACGACGAAGGAAAAGGCGAGCGCGCACATCAAGGGCGGCGCGAAGAAGGTCATCATCTCGGCGCCGGGCGGCAAGGACGTGGACGCGACCATCGTGTACGGCGTGAACCACAACGTGCTGAAGGCATCGGACACGGTCATCTCCAACGCATCGTGCACGACGAACTGCCTCGCGCCGCTCGTCAAGCCGCTGAACGACAAGATCGGCCTCGTCAACGGCCTGATGACCACCATCCACGCCTACACGAACGATCAGGTCCTGACCGACGTGTATCACGAAGACCTGCGCCGCGCGCGCTCGGCCACGCACAGCCAGATCCCGACGAAGACGGGCGCGGCATCGGCGGTCGGCCTCGTGCTGCCGGAACTGAACGGCAAGCTGGATGGCTACGCGATCCGCGTGCCGACCATCAACGTGTCGGTGGTCGATCTGTCGTTCATCGCCGCGCGCGACACGACGGTCGAAGAAGTCAACAAGATCATGAAGGAAGCGTCGGAAGGCGAGCTGAAGGGCATCCTCGGCTACAACGACGCGCCGCTGGTCTCCGTCGACTTCAACCACAACCCGGCTTCGTCGACGTTCGACGCAACGCTGACCAAGGTTTCGGGCCGTCTCGTGAAGGTGTCGAGCTGGTACGACAACGAGTGGGGCTTCTCGAACCGCATGCTGGATACGGCTGTCGCGCTGGCAAACGCCAAGTAAGCGCTGCTGATCGAAGTCGTGCAGAGCCGCTCTTCGGAGCGGCTTTTTTGTGCGTGCGCCGAACGCAGGCGAGATGCGGCAACACGCGAATCGCCGAATGTACGGACGAAACGAAACCGCCGTCCATCGAAGCCGATGGACGGCGGTTTTCGCAGCGCGCCGCAACGAGCGGCGCGTTGTGCTCAGTGCTTGCGATGCGGGCAGTTTTCCTTCGTGCAGGCGCCGTAGAGCGCGAGCGCGTGTTCGTGCAGCTTGAAGCCGCGCTCTTTCGCGATCGATTGCTGGCGGCGTTCGATTTCCGCATCGAAGAATTCTTCGACGCGGCCGCAGTCGATGCACACGAGGTGATCGTGATGCGAGCCTTCGTTCAGTTCGAAGACAGCCTTGCCCGATTCGAAATTGCTTCGCGACAAGAGGCCTGCTTGCTCGAACTGCGTCAGCACGCGATAAACCGTGGCGAGCCCGATGTCCAGTTCTTCATTGAGCAGGCTGCGGTACACGTCTTCAGCGGTCAGATGGCGCACCGGACTGTGTTGGAAAATCTCGAGAATCTTGAGGCGGGGCAGGGTCGCCTTGAGCCCGATGTTTTTGAGATCGGCGGGATTGGTCATCGCTAGGCATCCCTAGAGTACAATTCAAGGTTCCCATAGTAATGCGTTTTTCTAAATCCTGACATCCAGTCGGCACCGGGTGAAAAGTGAAGAGGAGCGCGGCCTTCTGGCGCTGTGCGCGAAAGGTGAAATGTTCTCAAAATTTTTATCGAATTGCAGGGAGAGCCGTCGCATGCGGGGAACCATCATCGCAGCAACCCTCGCCGCGTTGCTTGCGGGTTGCTCGACGTACGACAGCGTCACGCAGAAGATCGCGCAAAGCATCACGCCGTATCGCATCACGGTCGTGCAGGGCAACTTCGTATCGCAGGAAGCAGCTAGCCAGATGCAGGTCGGCATGTCGCGCGATCAGGTACGCGCGCTACTGGGCACGCCGCTGTTGACAGACATGTTTCACGCGGATCGCTGGGACTACGTGTTCTACTTCAAGCGTGGTTCGGCGTCCATCGTCCAGCAGCGTGACTTCGTCGTGAACTTCGCGAGCGATCGCGTCGTGAGCTGGTCGGGCGGGGAGAATCTGCCGTCGAATCTCGAATTGCTCGCTGAAATCGACGGCGACAAGGGCGTCAAGGTGGCGAAGCCGGTGGCGGTCGCAGCGGCGGCGTCGGGCGCGGCGGCATCGGCGCCGGCGTTGACTGCGCCGGGCGGCGAGCCGTCCACGCAGCCGAACACGTCGGCCGCTTTTGCCGGCGACGCGAACCAGCAAGCCGCGCAGGCCGCCAATCGGGCGACCGCGCAGGTCGAAATGCCCGCAGGCCGCACGCAATCGTCGGTGCGCGCGAACTTGCCGCAAACCGCGGGCGCAGCGCCCGGCGCGGGCAGTCAGGGCAGCAATTCGCAGATCCAGCTGCAGCGCAAGCCGCAGACGATCAACATCCCGGACAGCAGCGCGGTCGGTCCGGCGAGCACGTCGCCCACGCCTGCGAACGCGGGTGGCCAGGCGCAGTTCACCATGCCGCAGTAATGCGGGCAGCCTGATTGGGACGGCGCGGCTTTCGCGGTGCTCGGCCCGATTTCGCGCCGCGCGTTTCCGGTGCGGCGCCCCAACATCCAGCCGCGTGCTCGCCGCGCGGTTCAACACGAGACAGCCATGAAGATCGCCATTGCCGGGGCGTCGGGCCGCATGGGCCGGATGCTGATTGAAACCGTTCTCAACGATTCCAATGCGCAACTCGTCGGCGCGCTCGACCGTCCGGGCGTCGAGCAGCTCGGACAGGATGCAGGCGCCTTTCTCGGCAAGACCACCGGCGTCAAGCTGACCGACGACGTCGAACGCGTGTTCGCCGACGCCGATTATCTGATCGACTTCACGCGTCCTGAAGGCACGATGGCGCATATCGAGGCCGCGCCGCGTCACAAGGTGAAGATGGTCATCGGCACGACCGGTCTTTCCGATGAGCAGAAGGCGCAACTGAAGCAGGCGGGCGAGAAGATCGGCGTGGTGTTCGCGCCGAACATGAGCGTCGGCGTGAACGTCACGCTCAAGCTGCTGGAATACGCGGCGAAGCATTTCGCGCAAGGTTACGACATCGAGATCATCGAGGCGCATCACCGGCATAAGGTCGATGCGCCATCCGGCACCGCGCTCGCGATGGGCGAAGTCGTCGCGAACGCGCTCGGCCGCGACCTGAAAGACTGCGCCGTCTATGCGCGCGAAGGCGTGACGGGCGAGCGCGATCCGTCGACCATCGGTTTCTCGGCGATCCGTGGCGGCGATATCGTCGGCGATCACACGGTGTTGTTCGCGGGCATCGGCGAGCGCGTCGAGATCACGCACAAGTCGGCGAGCCGTCTGTCCTACGCGCAGGGCGCGTTGCGTGCGGTGCGCTTCCTCGAATCGCACGAGACCGGCTTCTTCGACATGCAGGACGTGCTCGGTTTGCGTTGAGCGGTATCGTCCTGGCCGGGACGGGGGACGCCGCAAGTCCCCCGCTTTCCATCGGCGACGCCGGCAAGCTCTACTAAAGCAACGCCCGACACCGCCGAGGACATGTGCGTGCTTCGGCTCTGCGGCCCGGCATTCAGCGCGTAACGACCAGGCCGCCTGACGCGAAACGCGCGCATTCCAAGCCTCATCGCACGAAGTCCCGCGCGCCAGCACGGACTGCCGCGACGGTATAATCGCCCTTTGCCCGTCCGGTGCGCCCGCATCGCCGGGGCCGCATTCCCGACGAAGACCGAAGCCGAAAGCGAAGGCCACGCGATACGTGCGTGCGCAGCCGTGTCGTTCCCGAGGTCCGTTCCCAGCATTCGCTCCAAGCCAGACACACACCATGCACGATAAATACGTACCCGCCGACGTCGAATCCGCCGCGCAGAGCAACTGGCGCGCGAACGACGTCTACCGGACGACCGAGACGTCGACTAAACCAAAGTTCTATTGCGTCTCGATGCTGCCGTATCCGTCGGGCAAGCTGCACATGGGCCACGTGCGCAACTACACCATCAACGACGTGATGTACCGTTATCTGCGCATGAACGGCCACAACACGCTGATGCCGATGGGCTGGGACGCGTTCGGCATGCCCGCCGAGAACGCGGCGATGGCGAACGGCGTGCCGCCCGCCAAGTGGACGTACGACAACATCGCGTACATGAAGAAGCAGATGCAGTCGATGGGCCTCGCTATCGACTGGTCGCGCGAAGTCGCCACGTGCTCGCCCGAGTACTACAAGTGGAACCAGTGGCTCTTTCTGAAGATGCTGGAAAAGGGCATCGCGTACAAGAAGACGGGCACGGTGAACTGGGACCCGGTCGATCAGACCGTGCTCGCGAACGAGCAGGTCATCGACGGGCGCGGCTGGCGCTCCGGCGCGCTCGTGGAAAAGCGCGAAATCCCGATGTACTACCTGCGCATCACCGATTACGCGGATCAACTGCTCGACGATCTCGAAGGCCTCGGCTGGCCCGAGCGCGTCAAGATCATGCAGCAGAACTGGATCGGCAAGAGCTTCGGCGTGAACTTCGGTTTCCCGTATGAAATCGACGGGGAATCGAAGCTCTTGCGCGTGTTCACCACGCGCGCCGACACCATCATGGGCGTGACCT
Organism: Caballeronia sp. RCC_10; assembly: GCF_041360715.1. Taxonomy (NCBI): domain Bacteria; kingdom Pseudomonadati; phylum Pseudomonadota; class Betaproteobacteria; order Burkholderiales; family Burkholderiaceae; genus Caballeronia; species Caballeronia sp. RCC_10. The sequence continues at coordinate 102,908 of NZ_JBFUPT010000011.1, read as the reverse complement.
TCGCGGCCATCGCGGCGGAGCACCCGCTCGCCACGCGCCTCGCGCGGGACAACGCGGATTTGCAGGCGTTCATCGAGGAATGCAAGCGCGGCGGCGTCGCGGAAGCGGATGTCGCCACGATGGAAAAGAAGGGCATGGCGACCGGCTTCTTCGTCACGCATCCGCTGACGGGCGAGAACGTCGAAGTGTGGATCGGCAATTACGTGCTGATGTCCTACGGCGAAGGCGCGGTGATGGGCGTGCCGGCGCACGATGAGCGCGACTTCGCGTTCGCCAAGAAATACGGCTTGCCGATCAAACAGGTCATCGCGGTCGAAGGCAAGACCTACTCGACCGACGAGTGGCAAGAGTGGTACGCCGACAAGACCGCCGGCCGGCTCGTGAACAGCGGCAAGTACGACGGCCTGACGACAGAGGAAGCCATCGACGCGATCGCGGCCGACCTGAAGGCAAAAGGCCTCGGCGACAAGCAGGTCACGTGGCGTCTGCGCGACTGGGGCATCTCGCGCCAGCGCTACTGGGGCACGCCGATTCCGATCATCCACTGCCCGAGCTGCGGCGACGTGCCGGTGCCGGAAAAGGATCTGCCGGTCGTGCTGCCCGAAGACCTCGTGCCGGACGGCACGGCCAATCCGCTCGCGAAGTCGGAAGCGTTCCTGAACTGCTCGTGCCCGAAGTGCGGCGCGGCGGCGAAGCGCGAAACCGACACGATGGACACCTTCGTCGATTCGTCCTGGTACTTCTCGCGCTACAGCGCGCCGGACGCCGCCACGATGGTCGACGAGCGCACCGATTACTGGATGCCGATGGACCAGTACATCGGCGGTATCGAGCACGCGATTCTTCACCTCTTGTATTCGCGCTTCTGGACGAAGGTCATGCGCGACATGGGTCTCGTCAAGTTCGGCGAGCCGGCGAAGAACCTGCTCACGCAGGGCATGGTGCTCAACGAGACGTTCTATCGCGAGGACGCGAGCGGCAAGAAGACCTGGTACAACCCGCTCGACGTTACCGTGTCGCACGACGACAAGGGCCGCCCGATCGGCGCGACGCTCATCGCGGACGGCCAGCCGGTCGTGCTGGGCGGCGTCGAGAAGATGTCGAAGTCGAAGAACAACGGGGTCGATCCGCAGACGCTGATCGACCAGTACGGCGCGGATACGGCGCGTCTCTTCGTGATGTTCGCGGCGCCGCCGGAGCAATCGCTCGAATGGTCCGGTGCGGGCGTGGAAGGCGCGAGCCGTTTCCTGCGCCGCGTGTGGCACTTCGGCCACGACAACGCCGACGCGCTGCGCCAGCACGGCAAGCTCGATGCATCGACGCTCACCGACGCCGACAAGACCCTGCGCCGCGAAATCTACAGCGTGCTCAAGCAAGCGGATTTCGACTACGGCCGCTTGCAGTACAACACGGTCGTGTCCGCCGCGATGAAGATGCTCAACGCGCTCGAAGGCGCGAAGAGCAGCAGCGCCGGCGTGCTGAACGAAACCTTCGGCGTGCTGCTGCGCGTGCTGTATCCGGTGGTGCCGCACATCGCTTTCCAGTTGTGGCAGGAACTCGGATACGCGGAACTGTTCGGTCCGCTGCTCGACGCGCCCTGGCCGAAGGTCGACGAAGCCGCGCTCGAGCAATCGGAGATCGAGCTCGTGTTGCAGGTGAACGGCAAGGTGCGCGGCGCGCTGACGGTCCCGAAGGCGGCATCGCGCGAAGACATCGAGAAGGCCGCGATCGCACACGAGATGTTCGAGAAGTTCGCGGAAGGCCGCGCGCCGAAGAAGATCGTCGTGGTGCCGGGGCGTCTCGTGAACGTCGTCGTCTGATGGCTGAAGCCAAGGGAGTGAGTGTGACGGGACAAGCCGTGCAGCAACGTACCGAAACTACAACGCCGGGAGGCGGCATGCGCAGGCGTTCGTTCCTGGCGCTTCTCGGCGGCGCGCTCGCGCTGTCCGCGTGCGGCTTCCAGTTGCGCGGCCAGCAGGACTATGCGTTCAAGCGGCTCGCGGTGTCGGGCGGCGTGCCGCAGATGGTCGCGCGCCTCGAACGCATGGTGCAGGGCGGCAGCGACACGGTGATCGTCAAGGGTTGGGAAAAGCCCGACGCCACGCTCTTCCTTTCCGAAGGGCAGGGGTTGGGCACGCTGAGCCTGAACTCGCAGGGCGTCGTGCAGGAATACGAGCTGACTTACAACCTGGCTTACTCGCTGATCGGTGCGGACGGCACGGTGCTCATTCCGCAAAGCGTGATCGCGCTGAATCGTGCAATGACCTATAGCGACCAGTACACGCTCGCCAAGTCGCAGGAAGCGACGCTGCTTTACAACGACATGCGCATCGACGCGGTGGATCAGTTGACGCGCCGGCTTGCCGTCGTGCGTTCGCTGCATCCATTGCCGAGCGAGCAGACGCCGGGCATCGCGCCGCGTGCGCCGTTGCCGACGCCGCCGCTCTGATCGCTGGCGGCTATCGGTCTATCGGTCATCATGCAACTGAAGCTCGACGCGCTCGAAGCGCACCTCGCCAAAGGCCTGAAGGGGCTCTACGTCGTGCATGGCGACGAGCACCTGCTCGCGCAGGAAGCGTGCGACCGCATCCGGGCGACGGCGCGTGCCGCCGGCTTCACCGATCGCACGGTGTTCACCGTCGAGCGCGGGTTCGACTGGAGCGCGCTCATCGGCGCCACGCAGTCGATGTCGCTATTCGGTGACCGTCAGCTCATCGAACTGCGCATCCCCACCGGCAAGCCGGGCAAGGAAGGCGCGGAAGCGTTGAAGACGCTCGCCGCCGCCGACAACCCCGACGTCGTCACGCTCGTCACCTTGCCGCGTCTCGATTCGGCGACGCAGAAATCGGCCTGGTTCACGGCGATCAGCGGCGCTGGCGTCGCGCTGAAGATCGATGCGATCGAGCGCGCGCAGTTGCCGATGTGGGTCGGCCAGCGCTTGTCGCAGCAAGGTCAGCGCGTTGCGCCGGGCGAAGAAGGGCGGCGCGCGCTGGTTTTCATCGCGGAGCGAGTCGAGGGCAACCTGCTCGCCGCGCATCAGGAAATCCAGAAGCTTGGCTTTCTCTATCCGCAAGGCGTGCTGAGTTTCGAGCAGATTCACGACGCCGTGCTGAATGTCGCGCGATACGACGTGTTCAAGCTCAACGAGGCGATGCTGACGGGCGACGTCGGCCGCCTGTCGCGCATGCTCGACGGACTCAAGGGCGAGGGCGAGGCGGCGGTGCTCGTGTTGTGGGCGCTAGTCGAAGAAGTGCGGACGCTGTTGCGCATCAAGCGCGGCGTCGCGTCCGGCAAGCCGCTCGCCACGCTTTTGCGCGAAAACCGCGTTTGGGGGCCGCGCGAGCGGTTGATCGGCCCGGCGCTTTCGCGCGTGACGGAAGAGGCGCTGGAAAAGGCGCTGTCGCTGGCGGCGCGGCTGGATCGGCAAGTGAAGGGGCTGTCGGGCAGCGCCGGCAAACGCGGCAGCGAAACGCCGCCCGATCCGTGGGCGGGCATGTTCGAACTGGCGATGGCCGTCGCGCAGGGCGGCCCGCCATCGAAAGCAGCGGCCGCCGCACCGGCGCGACCGCGTCGCTGAAACGCATCACGGCTTAGAATGATTGTTTCAGCGTCCGGCTTTCAACGCACCGGACGCGCCTTCCCATCGCGCTGACGCCACGCTTCAGCGACGCCGCGCCCGGCGCGCGGAACCGGCAGACGGAATGACCCAGATGAACATCGATCAATACATGACCGACCTCGGCCGACGCGCCCGCGTGGCTTCACGCGCGATGGCGCGGGCGTCGACGGCGGCGAAGAACGCGGCGCTCGTCGCAGTCGCGACTGCGATGGAGCGCGAACGCGAGACGCTCAAGGCCGCGAACGCGCGTGACCTCGCGCGCGCTCGCGAGAAGGGCCACGACGCGGCGTTCATCGACCGCCTCACGCTCTCCGACAAGGCGCTGAACACGATGGTCGAAGGCTTGCGGCAAGTCGCGTCGCTGGCCGATCCGATCGGCGAGATCAGCGGGCTGAAGTTTCGGCCGACCGGCATTCAGGTCGGCCAGATGCGCGTGCCGCTGGGCGTGATCGGCATCATCTACGAATCGCGGCCGAACGTGACCATCGACGCCGCGGCGCTCTGCCTCAAATCCGGCAATGCGACGATTCTGCGCGGCGGCTCCGAGGCGCTCGAATGCAACACCGCCCTCGCGAAGCTGATCGGCGAGGGGCTGCAGGCGGCCGGGCTGCCGCAGGACGCGGTGCAGGTCGTCGAGACGGCGGATCGCGCGGCGGTCGGCAAGCTGATCACGATGACCGAATTCGTGGACGTTATCGTGCCGCGCGGCGGCAAGAGCCTCATCGCAAGGCTGATGGAAGAATCGCGCGTGCCGATGATCAAGCATCTCGACGGCATCTGCCACGTGTACGTCGATGACCGCGCGGATCTCGCGAAAGCGGCGGCGATTTGCGACAACGCGAAGACGCATCGCTACGGCACGTGCAACACGATGGAAACGTTGCTGGTCGCGCGGGGTATCGCGAGCGAGGCGCTGCCGTTGCTCGCGCGCGCGTTCCAGACGAAGGACGTCGAATTACGCGTGGACGCCGAATCGCGCGCGGTGCTGGAAGCGGCGCACATCGGCTCGCTCGTGGACGCAACCGAAGCCGACTGGAGCACCGAGTATCTTGCGCCCGTGCTGGCGGTGAAGATCGTTGGCGACATGGACGAAGCGATCGAGCATATCAACGCTTACGGCTCGCATCACACCGACGCGATCGTCACCGAAGACCACGACCGCGCGATGCGTTTCCTCCGCGAAGTCGATTCCGCGAGCGTGATGGTGAACGCATCGACGCGTTTCGCCGATGGCTTCGAGTTCGGGCTCGGCGCGGAAATCGGCATCTCGAACGACAAGCTGCATGCACGCGGGCCGGTCGGCCTCGAAGGGCTGACCTCGCTGAAATATGTCGTGCTGGGCCACGGCGAAGTGCGTCAATAAGGCAAGCGATGCTCTGGATCAAATCGCTGCACATCGTGCTTATCGCGTCGTGGTTTGCGGGGTTGTTCTATCTGCCGCGTATTTTCGTCAATCTGGCGATGGAAAAAGATCCGGCCGCCACCGCCCGTCTGCTGCTCATGGCGAGGAAGCTGTTCCGCTTCATGACGTTCATCGCGGTGCCTGCGCTGGCTTGCGGGCTTTGGCTGTGGCTCGGCGTCGGCATCGGACGAGGGCAAGGCTGGCTGCACGCGAAGCTCGGCATCGTCGTGTTGCTGATCGTCTATCACGCGTATTGCGGGCGCCTGCTGCGGATTTTTCAGCGCCGCGAAAATACGCGCTCGGACAAGTGGTATCGCATGTTCAACGAGCTGCCCGTGCTCGGGCTGCTCGCTGCAACCTTGCTCGTGGTGATCAAGCCTTTCTAAGAGGCGCGTGTTCGGCCTTTTGTTTGTCGACGAGGTCGAGCACCATCTCCCCGAACACTTCCGGACGTCCTTCGAAGAAGCGCTGAACGATGTCCTTCTCGAGCATGTATGCGCAGCGCTTCGGGTTCCTCGTGATTGTTCGCAAGCCTCACTGCGGCATCGACATATTCCTCCGCCGTATCCGCCACTAGCCAGCCGGCATGTAGGCGCGCATGAACATCGCGCCGTCGATGCGCTCGAACACTTCCCGCCCGGTCTTGCAGACGCCCGGCAGCCCGGCCGTGAAGGCATCCACGATGCCGTTCGTGTTGCCAAACGGGAAGGGGTTCGGAAATATGTCCATGTCGTTGAGACCAGGCGTGCCAGGGATTGTCCGTAACTTCGGCAATTGAATGCGCCATTCAACGTCGACGCGCCCTGCGCCCGCTCTACGCTCTCAATCGCCGCCCTTCCAGCACGTCCTTCGCTTCCGCCAGTTTCTCCGCGAGCGCTGGCCCGCGCGCAAGCGCCAATCCGACCGCCAGAATATCGCCGATCGCGAGATGCGAAACGCGCGATGTCATCGGTGAAAAAATGTCGGTGTCTTCATCGACATTTGCGAATAATCCGACCGTCGCCACGCGCGCAAGTGGGGAATTGCCGTGCGTGATCGCGATGACTTTGGCACCGCCGTTCAGCGCCGACTTGCACGCGTCGAGAATGTCTTTCGTGCGCCCGGTGTTCGATATGGCGACGACGACATCACCCGCGCCAAGCAGTGCTGCGGACGTGGTGTAGGTATGCGGATCAGAATATGCGACAGACGGCACGCCCAATCTGAAAAATTTGTGCTGCATGTCGAGCGCGGCGATGCCTGAGCCGCCCGCGCCATAGAACTCGATGCGTCGAGCGTCGGCCAGAATCGCGATTGCGCTCGCGACGCTGTCGGACGACAGACTGTTGCGCACGGCGATCAGCGCGCCGATCGTGCGATCGAGCACCTTGGCCGCAACGCCCGAGGCGGGTTCGTCGGCGCGTACATCGCGATAAACGGTGGGAACATCCGCTGCTACGCTCTGGGCCAGCCGGATCTTGAATTCGCGAAAGCCCGAGAAGCCCAGCGCCTGACAGAAGCGGGCAATAGTCGGCTGGCTGACGCCGGCGCGCACCGCAAAGTCGGTCATCGACAGGTCGAGCACTTCGCGCGGCGCTTCGAGCACGTAGTCGGCCAGTTTGCGCTCGGATGGCCGCAGTTGTTCGCGCATTGCTTCGACTTGGGACAGCAACATCGGAAATCTCGCCTATGCTGAAAATGCTGAGGACTATAGCTGATGATTCGTCTCGTACAAATACTACATGCGCAAGATGTTCAGGCTTAGGGAAATCCCGTAAACCACAGATTCTTCAGCGCTTATTTCAATGCAGGTAGTGGCGAAAGCATCGCTTTTTGCTGTTGTCGGCATGTAGTTTTTCTACTAACATCGAAGGCCTCGGCAACAGGACACAGCAAAGGCCGGACCGCCGTTCCCCACAACGATCATCCAACCTCGACGGCAAGCGCGCCGGGAGTGAGACGAAGGAGCTTCGATGGTTTCCCCGCATACCCAACTCAAGAAAGTGACCGATCGCATCGTCGAGCGCAGCAAGCCGACTCGCGCCGCGTATCTCGCGCGCATCGACGCGGCGCACGGCAAGTTCCCGGCGCGCGGCGCGCTCTCGTGCGCGAATCTGGCTCACGGTTTCGCCGGTCTCGAAGGCCAGGAGAAAATCGCGATCAAGGCGGTGCGCGAGCCGAACATCGGCATCGTTTCGTCTTATAACGAGATGCTCTCGGCTCACGCTCCGTACAAGAACTTCCCGGACATCATCAAGCAGGCGGCGCGCGAGCACGGCGGCATCGCGCAATTCGCGGGCGGCGTGCCGGCCATGTGCGACGGCATCACGCAAGGCAATGCCGGCATGGAACTGTCGCTGTTTTCCCGGGAAGTCATCGCGATGAGCACGGCGGTCGCGCTCACGCACAACATGTTCGATGCGGCGCTGTGCCTCGGCATCTGCGACAAGATCGTCCCGGGCCTCGCCATCGGCGCGCTGCAGTTCGGTCATCTGCCGACCATCTTCGTACCCGCCGGCCCGATGACCAGCGGCATCACCAATGACGAGAAGGCCAAGGTGCGTCAGGAGTTCGCCACCGGAAAATGCGATCGCGGCACGCTTCTCGAAGCGGAAGCGGCGGCGTACCACGGCCACGGCACGTGCACGTTTTACGGCACGGCCAACAGCAATCAGATGTTGATGGAAGTGATGGGCCTGCATCTGCCGAGCGCGGCGTTCGTGCATCCCCACACGCCTTTGCGCGACGCGCTGACCGCCGAGGCCGCGCGCCGCGTGCTGGATATCACGCTGGAGCGCGGCAATTACACGCCGATCGGCCATGTCGTCGATGAAAAGGCGATCGTGAACGGAATCGTTGCGCTGCTTGCAACGGGCGGCTCGACGAACCACACGCTGCACCTCGTGGCGATTGCGCGCGCGGCGGGCATCATCATCGACTGGAATGATTTCGACGAGCTGTCGCAAGTGGTGCCGCTCCTCGCGAAGATCTATCCGAATGGCAAGGCGGACGTGAATCACTTCCATGCGGCGGGTGGCGTCGCGTTTCTGGTGCGCAATCTGCTCGAAGGCGGTCTGCTGCATGAAGACGTGCAGACCGTTGCCGGCAAGGGGCTGTCGCACTACACCAAAGAGCCGAAGCTCATCGACGGCAAGCTGCAGTGGGTCGATGGCGCGCCCGAGAGCCACGACACAAAGGTGCTGCGGGGCATGGGCGAGCCGTTCCAGCCGGACGGCGGCCTGCGTTTGATGCAGGGCAAGCTCGGGCGCGGCGTCATCAAGATTTCGGCGGTTGCGCCGGAGCATCGCGTGGTGAAGGCGCCGGCCATCGTCTTCAACTCGCAGGAAGAAGTGCAGGAAGCGTTCGATCGTGGCCAGCTCAAGCGCGATTTCGTCGCCGTCGTGCGCTTTCAAGGCGCGCGGGCCAACGGCATGCCTGAGTTGCACCGTTTGACGCCGCTGCTCGGCGTGTTGCAGGATCAGGGCTTTCACGTCGCGCTGGTGACCGATGGCCGCATGTCGGGCGCGTCGGGCAAGGTGCCTGCCGTCATCCATGTGTCGCCCGAGGCGCTCTTGCAAGGACCGCTCGGCAAAGTGCGCACGGGCGACATGCTCGTGATCGATGCGCCCGCCGGCGTTCTGGATATCGAGGTCGACGCTTCAGAATGGGACTCGCGCGAAGTGGAAGCGCCGCTGCATCAGGCCGAGAACGAAGCAGGGTTCGGGCGGGAGCTGTTCGGCGTGTTCCGAAGTGCGGCGCTGCCGGCGGAAGAGGGCGCATCGGTGTTCGGCGCGCTGATCGGCGCGGCTGCCCCTCACGCCGGGAAGGCGGACGGCGCAGGATCTTCCTCGGCGCGCAGCCCGCTGTCGGACAACGCGAAAGCGGCTGCATCGGCGCTTAACAAGGCGCACGCCACGCATCACTGATCATTCTGCCGCTCGAACCTGAGAGAAACCCGCGGATCGCCGCCGTTGGCGCCGCATAAAAACGAGGAGTCGCATCACATGAAAACGGTAAGCGAAATCGTGCGTCTGGGACCGGTGATTCCGGTGCTCGCATTCGAATCGGTCGAGCAGGGCGAACACGTGTCGCGCGCGCTGCATGCGGGCGGCGTCAAGGTGCTGGAAATCACGCTGCGCACGCAGGCGGGCATCGCCGCTATCCAACGCGCGAGTCAACTGGCGGACGATATCGTGGTCGGTGTCGGCACGATCACCAAACCCGAGCATTGCGCGCAGGCGAAGAAGGCGGGCGCGCAGTTCGGCGTGTCGCCGGGCCTGACAAAGGACATGCACAAGGCCGCGCAGGACGCCGGCTTGCCACTTCTGCCTGGCGTGATGACGCCGAGCGACATCATCACTGCGATGGAACTGGGTTACGAGATCGTCAAGTTCTTCCCGGCGCAGCAAGCGGGCGGCATTCCGATGCTGCAAGCGTTCTACGGTCCGTTCCCGAATCTGAAATTCTGTCCGACCGGCGGAATTACCGCCGAGACCGCGACCAACTTCCTGGCACAGCCGAACGTGGTCTGCGTTGGCGGATCGTGGCTGACGCCGAAGGCCGCGCTCGCTGCGCAGAACTGGGAGGAGGTCACGCGCCTCGCGCGTGCCGCAAGCGAACTGGCGCCGCAACACTAAGCGATTTCTCCTGAAGGCGCGCGAGACTGCGAGAGCGGTTTCGCGCGCCTTTTTCGTTTCGGTCCGGCCTTCCGTGCCCGGCCATCTGGCATCTGCCATCTGCCGACCTATCGCGCGCACCTGCCGATCTAGCGCGAGCCAATTGTCCTATCTCAAATCGATCTGTTCATTTGTGAATCGGTTAATACAGCTTTCGGCTTGAACGCGACTAGGACGCTTATCGGTTTTTGAGCATGGCACAAGACGACTCTCATTAATCCGGGATCTACTGGGAGTCCCAAAAGTTTTTATATATATTCAGGGTCAGAATTTCTTCTATTGTTAATTGCGGAAGCAAGTCAATACGGAAGTCTCGGCGTTCTCCTACCGTTCTTCCGCATTTCGCACCTATTGCTCAATGTCCGCTGCAGGCGCTGTCCGACGTTGCATCGTGCCGCCCGTAGTGATCGCAGTAGTCGCGTAACCTCTTTTCAAAAAGCGTAATTTCGTATTTTTAGGATGTTCATTCAATGACCATTCGAGTCGGAATTTCCGTCGTCACGCATCAAGGCCAAAACATCTGGCAAAACGGCCTGGGCCAGAACGTGATCTTTCTTGCGGAGGCGCTGCAGAAGCTTCCATTCGTAGAGAGCGTTGCACTGATCGACGTCGGCGACCAGAACGCGTTGCCGCCGCAAGTGGACGCGGCTTCGAAGGGCTTGCGCATTATGCGCATCCCGGACGCGACCGATAACGTGGACGTCATCTTCGAAATGGGCGGCGCGCTGGATACGCAATGGCTCGACCTGATGCGTGCACGCGGCAAGAAGGTTGCGTATTACTGTTGCGGTCAGCCGTATGTTGGCCTGACCGAGTCTGCGGTCTTCGACAAGCCGGTGCATTTCATGCGTCCGGACCGTTACGACGAAGTCTGGCTCATGTCGAAAGATCGGCTGTCGGTCCCGATGATGCGCACCCTGCATCGCTGCCCGGTTCATCTGATTCCGTTCATCTGGCATCCGCAGTTTCTCGAAAAGCGCATCGCGGAAGTGCAAGAGCACAACTTGCGTTTTGGCTACGAGCGCCGCACGGGCCAGCCGAATCAGCCGGATCAGCCGGCCATTCAGCCGCAAGGTTTCCGCGTTTCGATATACGAGCCGAATATCTCGGTGGTGAAAACATCGAGCATTCCGATGCTCGTGTGCGAGGAAGCCTATCGCGCCGATCCGTTGAGCGTCTCCGCCATGCACGTGCTCAACACGATGCACATGAAGGACCATCCGACCCTCACGTACATGGCCAACTCGCTGAACATCGTAAAGGACTCGAAGGCGACGTTCCACGGCCGCAACGACATCGCCGGCTTCATGGCGCAGTACTCGGACGCCGTGGTGTCGCACCAGTGGGGCAACGATCAGAACTATCTGTATCTGGACGTGCTGTATGGCGGCTATCCGCTCATACACAACTCGCCGTGGCTAAAGGATGCCGGTTACTACTATCCCGGCTTCGATGCGCAAGAGGGCGGCCGCCAGTTGCTGCGCGCGTTCCGCGAGCACGACGCCGCGCTCGATGACTATCGCGCGCGAGCGCAGCGCGTAATCGATGCGGTCGATCCGTTCAATCAAGTGAACCTCAACGCTTTCGCGGACCGATTGATCAACCTCTGTCGTGGAACCGAGCTCAAAGTAGGCGCATGAACATGGAAAGCTCATCCCGCATGCCGGAGCGGATCAACGTCGGCGTTTCCATCTTCATCCGCAAGGGCGAGCAATCGCTCTGGGAAAACGGAATCTTCCAGAATTGCTTGTACCTCGTGATGCTGCTCATGCGCTCGCCCCGCGTGAAGTCGACGTACCTCGTTACGGGCGGCGGCGACGGCGGTCCTGAAGACGCCAAGCGTTTTCTCTCGGATTCCCCGGTGCCGCTCATCGACATGGAAACGGCCTTGTCGAAGCTCGACGTGATGATCGAGATGAGTGCGCAGCTCGGCCGCGAATGGTCGGTGAAGTTCCGCGAGCGGGGCGGCAAGATCATTACGATGCGCGTCGGCAATGATTACGTCATCGATGTCGAGCGCATGGTGTTCAACCTTCAGCACGCGATGCTGATTACGGGCTCGCCTTATGACGAAGTCTGGACGTTGCCGGAATACGAAGTCAGCTGCAAGCCGTACTTCGAGACGCTGTTCCGTGCGCCGGTCAAGCTCATGCCGCACCTGTGGAGTCCGGTCGTGCTCGAGCGGGAAGCGGCGAAGCTGGAGGGCGTCGAGTTCGGGTATCAGCCGGGGCGCCGCCGCTGGCGCGTGGGCATCTTCGAGCCGAACGTCTGCATGGTGAAGACGAGTTATATCCCCATGCTGGCCTGCGAAGCGGCGCATCGCGAAAACCCGGACATGCTGGAACGCGTGTGGGCCTACAACACGTTCAAGCTGAAGGAGCACTCCGCGTTCGCCGCGTTCGCACAAAGCCTCGATTACGTGAAGCACGGCCTCGGCAACTTCGAGGGACGCTTCCCGTTCGCTCATATCGTGCCGCATTCGGTCGATGCGGTCGTGAGCCACCAGTGGGAAAACCCGCAGAACTACGTCTACTACGAAGCGCTTCACGGCGGTTATCCGCTGATTCACAACTCGCATTTGATTGGCGATTGCGGTTATCGCTATCACGATTTCGATTGCGAAGAAGGCGGGCGCGCATTGCTTCGCGCGTTCGCGGAGCACGACGCGAACCTCGAGAATTATCGCGCCACGGCAAGGAAATTCCTCCACACGCTCGATCCCGAGAATGAGGACAACGTTCGGGCTTACACAGAAGCGATCGAAGCGGTATTTGCCCGGGCATAGCCCCTTGTCAGCGGATGCGCCGCAAGGCAATGGAGTAACCGGCAATGAAGAAGTTGCGAATTGGCATCACCATCGGTCTCTTTCACGAGGCTGAAACATTGTGGAACAACGGCACCAAGCAGAACGCCGTGTTTCTGGCGGAAGCGCTCAAGAACTGCCCGAACGTTAAAAGCGTCGTGCTCGTCAATACGAACATGTTGCGATCACGAACCGCCGTGGGATCTGGAACGCTGGCCGACGGTGACATTTGAGGCCGCGAAGGACAATGTCGATGTGCTGATTGAACTCGGCGCCAGTTCGATGCGAACGCCACTGAGTACTTCGAGCGACGTGGCGCACGGCTTATCTCGTACTGCTGCGGCTTAGAATACGTCCACGCGATGGAGTCGATCCTGTTCAACAGGCCGGCTTCGACCGACGCGTTCTTCGCTGCTGACGGCAATCCTGTTACCGAAGCGGCCGTGACAAGCGGCAACCACTCGGTGGCCAGTGGCGCGAACGCTGAGGCAACGGGTGAGCAATCCGTGGCTCAGGGCGCAGGAGCAGTGGCGAGCGGTGTCGATTCGGTAGCGATCGGCGTGAACAGACAGGCAACGGCGGACGACTCCATTGCGCTGCGTGCGAGTTCCGTGGCAGACCGCGCAAACACCGTGTCGGTCGGTTCTGCGGGCGGCGAGCGCGAGATTCACCAACGTGAAGGCCGGTACGGAAGGCATGGATCTGGTCACCGTCAGCCAGTTGAACGACGCGGTCGCGGAGTCCAGGAGCTACACGTACAGCGCGCTGAGCGGCATGCAGAGCTCCGTCACGGAAGTGGGCCGCAACGCCTAATCCGGCATCGCCGCGGCTACGCCCTTGGCGATGGTCCCGAACATGGATCAGGACAAGAACGTGTCCGTCGGTGTGGGTGCTGCGACGTATCAGGGGTTATGCGGCAGCGGCGGTCGCGGTGAATCTGCGTGTTACGCAGAACCTGGTGCTGAAGGCCGGCGCGGGTTCGACCCGTAGCGGAACGGTGTATGGCGCAAATGCCTCGTATCGGTGGTAACAGGCGGGTCAGGAGCTAATGCTCCGGACGTCCGGGCGGTCGCATCAGGGGCTGCCCGGACGCCTGCCCTTCATTCGTACGGACTTAGCTGCAACTCACTTGATGTCGAACTTCTTATCGCGGTAATTACCGCTCTCGGGCTCGTGTCGGCTTGCACGACTGACACAGGCATGACTCACACGGCCCAGAAGCTGAACATCGCAGGACAGCAGCAGGCCTATCGCGTTACCTGCTCCGGCCTCGTTGAATCGCAGCAATCGTGCATGGTCAAGGCTGCGGAAATCTGCCAAGGTAGCCAGGTCGTCGCGGTTCAAGCACTGGACGATTCCCGCGTCAGGCAGGGCGGAAGCAGTGCACGTCAGCTCGACTTCGCTTGCAGCAGCGCGGTACGATCCGCGCCGGCGCGTTGACGCGTAATGAATGAAACGAGCCATCGCGGCTCGTGACGTTTCCCCAAACCGACGTTCAATCGAACGTCGGTTTTTTTTGGCCTTAGCCCCGCCTCTGCGTCGTAGGCATACACGGCAACCCGCGTTAGGCTGCTTGAAGCAGTCATTTCGCGCGCTTACAAGTAGAATTCCGTTGCCCAGCGCCCGTCATCGCTTTGTCGGACACCGCTTTTGAATGCGGTGCAGCAACGGCGAACGCATTAAAGCGCGAATAACCTCAACAAAATCAAGGAGGCGTCATGCCAGCCGTCCACGGGAGCATGCTGCTGCTCTACGCAGTCGTCGCAATCGCGGTTCTGATCCTGATGATCACCCGCTACAAGGTTTATCCGTTCCTCGTCCTTTTGATCGTTTCCCTGCTGCTTGGCCTTGCGGTCGGCATGCCGATGGACAAGATCGTCAAGGCATTCGAAACCGGCAACGGCAACACGCTCGGACACATCGCCGTGGTCGTCGGTTTGGGGACGATGCTCGGCAAAATGATGGCCGAATCCGGCGGGGCCGAGCGCATCGCCAATACGCTCATCAACCTGTTCGGTGAGAAGAACATTCATTGGGCGATGATGGTCGTCGCCATCATCGTCGGCTTGCCGGTGTTCTTCGAAGTCGGCTTCGTGCTGCTGATCCCGATCGCTTTCAATGTCGCGCGCCGCACCGGCAAGTCGCTGCTCGTGATCGGTTTGCCTATGGTCGCCGGTCTGTCGGTCGTGCACGGCCTGATTCCGCCGCACCCTGCGGCGCTGCTCGCGGTGCAGGCGTATCACGCGGATATCGGCAAGACGATCGCCTATGGATTGATCATTGGTGTGCCGACGGCCATCGTCGCGGGGCCGCTGTTTGCATTGCTGATTCACCGATACATCAAGCTCCCCGACGCTAACGCGCTCGCCGACCAGTTCGTGCAGAAGCACGGCGACAGCGCGTCGAAGCGCGAACTGCCGAGCTTCGGCATCACGCTGTTCACGATCCTGCTGCCGGTTATCCTGATGCTGGTCGGAAGCTGGGCCGACCTCGTTTTCACGCCGAAGACGCTGCCGAACGATCTGCTGCGCTTCATCGGGCAATCGGATATCGCGCTGCTGATCGCGGTGCTGGTGAGCTTCTGGACCTTCGGCGCGAAGCAGGGCTTCAACCGCGAGCAGATTCAGAAGTTCTGCGGCGACTGCCTGGCGCCGATCGCCGGCATTACGCTGATCGTCGGTGCGGGTGGCGGCTTCGGACAGGTGTTGCGTGACAGCGGCATTTCGCAGCAGATCGTCGCGACCGCGACACAAGCGAGCCTGTCGCCGCTGTTGCTCGGCTGGTTCGTCGCCGCGCTGATCCGTCTGGCAACCGGCTCGGCCACGGTCGCGATGACGACCGCGTGCGGCATCGTCGCGCCGATCGCGCAGGCGGCGGGCGGTCATGTCAGTCCGGAACTGCTCGTGCTCGCGACCGGCTCCGGCTCGCTGATTTTCTCGCACGTGAACGATGGCGGCTTCTGGCTGATCAAGGAATACTTCGGGATGACGGTGGGGCAGACGTTCAAGACATGGTCGCTGCTGGAGACCATCATCTCGCTCATGGGGCTGGGTTTGACCCTCGCGCTCGCGACGGTCGTGTAAGGAGACTTCGATGATTCTGATCGCGATGGGCGTCTCGGGCGCCGGCAAATCCCTGATCGGCGAACTGCTGGCGGAACGCCTGAATTGTCCGTTCACCGACGGCGACGCCTTTCACAGCGCCGCGAACAAGGAGAAGATGCATCACGGCATCCCTCTGACCGATGAAGACCGCTGGCCGTGGCTCAAGACGATCCGCGCGGCGATCGAAGAGAAGCAGCGAGCGGGCGAGACGGCTGTTTTCACCTGCTCGTCGCTCAAGCGCTCGTACCGCGACGTGCTGCGTGCCGGCGATAAGGACGTGTGTTTCGTCTATCTGAAAGGCTCGATGGAAGTGCTGCGCGAACGCCTTGGCCACCGCACCGGCCATTTCTTCGATCCGTCGCTGCTGCAGAGCCAGCTCGACACGCTCGAGGAGCCGGGCGAGGACGAGGCGGTCACGGAGAGCATCGAGCTGCCGCCCGAGCAGATCGTCGATAACGTGATGGAAAAGTTGAAGACGCGATAGAAAACGAAAAGCCCCGAGAAATCGGGGCTTTTTTGTGCGTCACGCGGCGTTGAAACGCATTCAGGCGATGCGCTTCGCCAGTTCGACCGCCTTGCCAATATACGTCGCCGGCGTCATGTCGAGCAGCAACTGTTTCGCATCGGCCGGAATGGCGAGGCCATTGATGAACGACTGCAGCGCATCACGCGTGATGCCCTTGCCGCGCGTCAGTTCCTTCAATTGCTCGTACGGATTCTCGATGCCATAACGGCGCATCACCGTCTGAACCGGCTCGGCGAGCACTTCCCAGCAATTGTCGAGATCTTCGTTCAGACGCGCCGCGTTCACTTCCAGCTTGTCCAGACCGCGGATCAGCGCGTCGTAGGCGAGCAGCGAATAGCCGAACGCCACGCCGATGTTGCGCAGCACGGTCGAGTCCGTCAGATCGCGCTGCCAGCGCGAAATCGGCAGCTTGTCGGCGAGATGGCGCAGCGTCGCGTTGGCGAGGCCGAGATTGCCTTCCGAGTTTTCGAAGTCGATCGGATTGACCTTGTGCGGCATCGTCGACGAGCCGATTTCTCCCGCCTTCGTGCGCTGCTTGAAGTATCCAAGCGAAATGTAGCCCCACACGTCACGGTCGAGATCGAGCAGGATCGTGTTCGCACGCGCGACCGCATCGAACAGTTCGGCCATGTAGTCGTGCGGCTCGATCTGAATCGTGTACGGATTGAACGTGAGCTTGAGCCGGTTTTCGACGACATCCTTCGAAAACGCTTCCCAGTCGAATTCTGGATACGCCGACAGATGCGCGTTGTAGTTGCCGACCGCGCCGTTCATCTTGCCGAGCAGCGGCACGTTCTCGACGCGCTCGATCGCACGCGACAGACGCGCCGCGACGTTGGCGATTTCCTTGCCGAGCGTCGTCGGGCTGGCGGGCTGGCCGTGCGTGCGCGAGAGCATCGGCTGTTCGGCGTGTGCGTGCGCCAGCTTCACGAGGCGCGCGTGCACCGAACGCAGCGCCGGCAGCATCACGTGTTCACGTGCGCCCGCGAGCATGAGACCGTGCGACGTGTTGTTGATGTCTTCCGACGTACACGCGAAATGGATGAATTCGCTCGCGCGCTCGAGTTCCGGCTGGCCCTTGACCGACTCCTTGAGCCAGTATTCGACCGCCTTCACGTCGTGGTTCGTCACGCGCTCGATATCCTTGATGCGCGCCGCGTCGTGCGCGGTGAAGCGCTCGGCGAGTGCCAGCAGGAACTGCTCGGACGCTTCGGAAAAGCGCGGCACTTCGGCGAAGCCCGCACGCGACAATGCGATCAGCCAGTGAATCTCCACCGTCACGCGATGGCGCATGAAAGCGGCTTCGGAGAGCCAGTCACGCAGTGCTTCGGTCTTGGCGGCGTAACGGCCGTCGAGCGGCGAAAGCGCGGTAAGCGCAAAGAGGGTATCGGGACGGGTATCGGACATGGTGGCGTGTCGGCTGCCGCTTGCGGCTAGGAGGAAAAGACGGAAGAACCGCGCATTTTACCATCGGATGCGTCCCATTCCGGGCCGCCTGGCCGTCAGCGTTGGCGCAGTTCCTGATCGAGCGCCTGAAGTTGCGCCGGCGTGCCGACGTTCTCCCAGCGGCCCGCGTAAAGCTCGCCGGTCGCGCGTCCCTCCGCGATGGTTTCGCGGTAGTAGGGCGTCAGCGCCCGTCGCGTGCCGGGCGCGAGATCGCGGAACATGCGCGTGTCGTACAGGCCGATGTTGCCGAAGGTGTAGCGCGGCTCGCCGTCGAGCGCGAGTGCGCCGTCGATCAGCGCGAAATCGCCTCGCGGATGGAACGGCGGGTTAGGCACCATGACGAGGTGCATGCCTGGCAGTTCGTTGCGAGCGAGCGCGGTGGCGCGATCGCGCAGGGCGGTGTAATCGAAGTCGCAGAACACGTCGCCGCTGACGGCAATGAAGACGCCCGAGCCGAGCAACGGCAGCGCCTGCGCGATGCCGCCCGCCGTCTCCAGCGCCTCGGTTTCCGGCGAATACCGCAACTCGACGCCCCACCGCGAACCATCGCCGAGCGAGGCTTCGATCTTCTCGCCGAGCCAGGCGTGATTGATAACGATAGTCTCGATGCCCGCCGCCGCGAGCCGCTCGATCTGCCACACGATGAGCGGCTTGCCGCCCGCTTCGAGCAGCGGCTTCGGACACGTATCGGTGAGCGGACGCATGCGTTCGCCGCGGCCGGCGGCGAAAATCATCGCCGTCTTGAGACAATGGGTCATGCGGTGACGAAGAATCAGAAGGTATAGCCGACTTCGACGGCGCGGCCATCGAGCGAATCGAGCAGGCGCGCGAACGGCCACAGCGGCGCATAGCGTTCGGCGACCTTGCGCGCATAGCCGATGAAACGCGGCAGGTCCGCCAGATAGCGGGGCTTGCCGTCGCGATAATGAATGCGCGCGAACAGCCCGATGATTTTGATGTGCCGCTGCAGGCCCATCCATTCGAGTTGCCGGTAGAACTCGCCGAAATCGGGATCGACGGGAAGGCCGGCTTTCTTCGCGCGCTCCCAGTAGTACGCGATGCAGTCGAGCTGAAACTCCTCGTCCCAGCTAATGAACGCGTCGCGCACGAGCGAGGCCATGTCGTAGGTGATGGGCCCGTACACCGCGTCCTGAAAGTCGAGCACGCCGGGATTCGGTTCGCACACCATCAGATTGCGCGGCATGAAGTCTCGCAGCATGAACGTCTGCGGCTGCGCGAGTGCGCTTTGCACGAGCAGCGTGAAGGTGTCGTCGAGCGTCTTGCGTTCGTCGGCGGTGACCTCGCGGCCCAGATGGCGGCCGATGAACCACTCGGGCATCAACTCCATCTCGCGACGCAGAAACGCTTCGTCGAACGGCGGCAGGATGCCTTCGCGCGCGGTCTGCTGGAAGCGGATCAGCGCGTCGATGGCCGCGCGCATCAGCGGGCGCGCATTCTTTTCGTCGAGTGCGGAAATATAAGTGGTCATGCCGAGATCGGTGACGAGCATGAAGCCGGCGTCGAAATCGGCTTCGAGAATCTTCGGCACATGCACGCTGGCCGCTTCGAGCAACCCCGCGACCTGCACGAACTCGCGGCATTTTTCGGGCGGCGGCGCATCGACGGCGATCAGCGTATCGCCTTGCTCGCTTTGGCTCGCGAGCCGGAAATAACGGCGGAAACTCGCATCGGCGGAGGCGGGCGCGAGCGTGGCGGTATCGAGCCGGTAGCGGTCGGCGAAGGTTTGAAGCCAGGAACGGAGTTGATCGAGGCGGGTGTCGGCAGGAATGTGCGTCATAAATTCGAGAGGCAAAACATCTTGCCATATAATACCCCACGACTTTTTTAAGCGATCCTAGAGCTATCTGTTCGCGCCTGGCGCCAGGCGCCGACGACCGTGCCGCGTCAACGTTTCACCGAGTGTCGTCCCTGCATGGCCACGGACCGTCGAGTTCGATCACGGCATTGACGCGGGCGAAGCGCGGCCGCTCACTCGGCGGCATCGGGCGCGTGACGCGAAAGGAATCGAACCGCCACCCATACATGCCGCCACGACAGTTTCCCGTATCGAAGATCCAGGGCGATGCTCAGCCACGCAGGCGGCGGCTCGTCGCCGCGTTGCTGTCCGTACCGGGCATGATGCCCGCTCTCGGGCACGCACAGCTCGCTGGCCCCGCCGCCGACGCGCAGCCGCTCGACGGTCCCGGCAGCCTGCGTCTCGCGCCGCAATTGCTCGAGCGTCCGCTGAAAAGCGGCCAGCAGCCGACGACCTTTTTGCTCGGCGACAAGACCACCGGCACGTCCGACGAGGACATGGCCGCGAAGGGCTCGGCCGAAGTGCGCCGCTCGGTCACGGTCATCAAGGGCGACGCGCTTCATTACGATCAGGATACGGACATGGCCGATGCTTTCGGCAATGTCAGGCTGATCAATAACGGCGTGGCGTTCGTCGGGCCGGAAGCGCACCTCAAGGTCGGTTCGAACGAAGGGTTCATGACGAACCCGAAGTATCACTTCAACCTGACGGGCGGCTCGGGCAGCGCGGAACGCATCGATCTGATCGACAACGAGCGCGCGCGGGTGGATCACGGCACGTACACCGCCTGCCAGTGCGAGACGGACCCGTCGTGGTACATCAAGGGTTCGTCGTTCGATTTCGATACCGGTTCGGAAGAGGGCGTCGCCCATAACGGCGTGCTGTTCTTCCAGGGCGTGCCGGTGTTCGCGAGCCCGTGGCTGTCGTTCCCGCTGACAGGCGACCGCCGCAGCGGTCTCCTGCCGCCGACGTTCTCGCTCAGCTCGACGACCGGCTTCGAAGCGACGATCCCGTATTACTTCAACATCGCGCCGAACCGCGATCTCACCATCACACCGCGCATCATGTCGCGGCGCGGCGTGCTGGGCGAGGCGAATTACCGTTATCTGTCGCCCACGTATTCGGGCACGTTCACGATCGACTATCTGCCGAACGATCGCGAGACGCATACGAACCGCTATGCGATCTTCTGGCAGCATCGACAGAACTTCGGTGGCGGTTTCGGCGGCTACGTGAACTACAACAAGGTCTCCGACGATCAATATCCGGAAGACCTCGGCAACGCGTCGAACCAGTTCCTGAACGGCACGCAACTGCTGTATCAGCAGGAAGCCGGGCTCACGTACAACAACGGCCCGTGGTCGGTGCTCGCACGCGAACAACGCTGGCAGACGCTGCAGCCGTCCATTCCGCCGTACGCGCGCGAGCCGCAGCTGAACGTGCAGTACAACAAGTACAACGTCGGCGGCTTCGATTACGGCGCGGAAGCGGATTTCACGCGTTTCACGATCACGCAGGAAGGCGCGACCGACGGTCAGCGCATGTATTTCAACCCGTACCTGAGCTACGGGATCAACGCGCCAGGATACTTCTTCACGCCGAAAGTGCAGTGGCACTTCGCGTCGTATGACCTGAGCCACATCGCGACCGGGCCGGTTGCGGGGCAGCCGCTCACGCCGGTAAACCAGCCGAAGAACTTCACCGAATCGATTCCGACGCTCAGTCTCGACACCGGCCTCGTGTTCGACCGCTCGGTGCGGCTTTTCGGGCAGGACTACATTCAGACGCTGGAGCCGCGGCTTTACTACGTCTATACGCCGTATCGCAATCAGGACTTCGCGCCGATCTTCGATACCGCCGAAGCCGACTTCGGGCTCGCCGAGATCTACACGCCGAATACCTTCGTCGGCAACGACCGGATCGCGGATGCGAACCGTCTGACCGCCGGCCTGACGACGCGCTTCATCAACCCGGCGACGGGCGACGAGCGTGCGCGTTTCGTGATCGCGCAGCAGTACTATTTCACGAGCCAGCGCGTCACGATTTCGCAGGATCAGCCGATCAACGAGGCCAAGCACTCCGACCTGATCGCCGGCGCGGCAATCAAGCTGGGGGCGGGTTTCGCCTCGGAAACGGCGTTCCAATATAATGTCGACAATAACCAGCTCGTGCGTTCGAGCATCGGCTTCGCGTACAGCCCCGCCGCGCGCAAGGTGATCAACGTCGGCTACCGGTACACGCGCTCGAACCAGACCACGCTGGTCAACGAGCCGATCAACCAGCTTCTGGTCTCCGGCGAATGGCCGCTGACGAATCGGCTGTATGCCGTCGCGCGCGTCAACTATGATCTCGCAAGCCACCGTCTCGTCGACGGCCTCGTGGGCTTCCAGTACGATGCCGACTGCTGGGCGTTCGGCTTCGGCGCGCAGCGTTACGCGAACGGTGTGAATACGAGCGGTGAGCCTTCGTCCGGCACGCGCGTGCTTGCGCAGATCACGTTCAAGGGCTTGTCGAGGGTCGACAACGGTCTCGTCAGCGCGTTCCGCGCCAGCGTGCAGGGCTACCAGCCGCCGCCGCCGTCGGCTCCGCCGCTCGCTCGCTACAGCGACTACGAGTAAGGCGCGAAGCAGGCATTCTCTGACAGCATCCCCAATCGCCGCGAGCACACGCGCAAGGCACGAATGGGTCAAGTGTGGATTTGATGGAGTATCTGTGGCAAACATGAAACTGTTTCGATCGACGGCAATGGCCGCCGCCGCGCTGACCGCGGCGCTGATGGTGAGTTCGCCGGCCGGTGCGCAGGCGTTATCGAATCGCAATGTGCAGATCGCGGATTCCGTCGTCGCGGTCGTCAATGACGGCGTGATTACCCAGCGCGAACTGGAAGAGCGCACGAGCCTGATCGCGCAGCGGCTCAAGCAGCAGAACGCGCCGGTCCCGCCCGTCGAACAGATGCGTCAGCAGGTGCTCGACCAGATGGTGCTCGAGCGCATCCAGTTGCAGCGGGCGAAGGAAGACGGCATCGTCATCGACGACGCCACTGTCAACCGCACGCTGCAGCGTCTCGCGCAGCAGAATCAGATGACGCTCGACGTCTATCGCTCGCGGATCGAGGCGCAGGGCGTGCCCTGGGCCGTGTTCATGCGCGACGCGCGCACGGAACTGACGCTTTCGAAGCTGCGCGAGAAGGAAGTCGACAGCAAGGTCACCGTGTCCGATGGCGAAGTGGCGAACTACATCGCCAGCCAGCGCGGGCCGGGCGCGCGCAACGCAAGCGATCTCCACCTCCAGCACATCATGTTCAAGCTGGCTGCGGACGCGTCGGAGTCGGATGTCGCCGCGGTCCAGAGCAAGGCCGACGCCGTGCTCAAGCAGGCGCAGGCGGGCGAAGACTTCGGCAAGCTGGCCAAGCAGAATTCGCAGGATACCGACGCCGCCAAGGGCGGGGATCTCGGTTTCCGCACGCCGGGCTCGTTGCCGGCGGGCATCGTCTCGGCGGTATCGACGCTGCGTCCGGGGCAGGTCGCGCCGACGCTGCTGCGCACCGATGGCGGCTTCGAAATTATCAAGCTCGTCGATCGCCGCGCGAGCCAGGGCACCGCAGCCGATGCGCCCAAGCTCGTGCAGACCCACGTGCGCCATATCCTGCTGCGCGTGTCGGACGGCATGTCGGAAGCGTCAGCGCGTCAGAAGCTGCTCGATATCAAGCAGCAGCTCGCGTCGGGCGGCGACTTCGCCAACTTCGCGCGCACGTATTCGCAGGACGGCTCGGCGTCGCAGGGCGGCGACCTCGGCTGGATCAGCCCGGGCGAAACGGTTCCCGAGTTCGAACGCGCGATGAACAGCCTGCAGGACGGCGCGGTCAGCGATCCGGTGCGCAGCGAGTACGGCTATCACCTGATTCAGGTGCTGAGCCGCCGCGAGGCCGAAGGGTCCGCGACGCAACAGCTCGACATCGCGCGTCAGGCGATCGGCCAGCGCAAGGCTGAACAGGCGTACTCGGACTGGCTGCGTGAACTGCGCGACACCGCCTACGTGCAATACAAGGGCATCGCTGCGCAAGAAGCGCAGCAGTAAGCCCGATGAACACCGCCGCCCACCCGGACGAAACCGCCGCCGTCACCGTCGCCATCACGACGGGCGAGCCGGCGGGCGTCGGTCCGGAACTGACGGCGGTGGCGCTTCGTGAAGCGCAATCGCGCTGGCCGTCGGTGCGCTTCGCCGTGCTCGGCGACCGCGCGCTGCTGCAAGCGCGGGCGGGCGCTGGCTGGCCCGCGAGCGGCGAAGCGGTGCGCATCGAGCATCATGCGCTCGCGGCGCCGGCCGAAGCGGGCAAGCTCGATGCCGCCAACGGGCGCTACGTGCTCGGCTTGCTCGACGCCGCCATCGACGGCGCCGTTGCTGGCCGCTTCGACGCCATCGTCACCGCGCCGCTGCAGAAGAGCACGATCAACGATGCCGGCGTGCCCTTCACCGGTCACACCGAATACCTGGCGGAGCGCACGAACACGCCGCGCGTCGTGATGATGCTCGCGGGCACGGGCGAGCGCCCGCTGCGCGTCGCGCTTGCCACGACGCATCTGCCGCTCAAGGAAGTGTCCGCCGCGATCACCATCGACGGATTGGTCGATACGCTGCGGATCATCGACCATGATTTGCGCGCGCATTTCGGCCTGGCCGCGCCGCGCATCCTGGTCACCGGACTCAATCCGCACGCGGGGGAGAACGGCTATCTCGGTCGCGAGGAAATCGACGTCATCGCGCCCGCGCTCGAACGCGCCCGCGCCCTCGGCATCGATGCGCCCGGGCCGTATCCCGCCGACACGCTGTTTCAGCCGCGCTATCTGAAGGACGCCGATTGCGTGCTCGCCATGTTTCACGATCAGGGCCTGCCCGTGCTGAAGTACGCGACGTTCGGCGAAGGCATCAACGTGACGCTCGGTCTGCCGATCATTCGCACGTCGGTGGATCACGGCACCGCGCTCGATCTTGCCGGCACGGGGCGCGCTGACGCGGGCAGCATGATCGCCGCGATCGACGCCGCCGTCACGATGGCGCGGCACAAGCGCAACGCTTAAAGTCATAGCGGGCGACCGCATCTACCAGACACGTATGTCCACCAAACATCAGGGCCATCTCGCGCGCAAGCGCTTCGGCCAGAACTTTCTCGTCGATCAGGGCGTGATCGATTCCATCGTCGACGTCATCGCGCCGAAGCGCGGCGAGCGCATGGTCGAGATCGGGCCGGGCCTCGCCGCGCTGACCGAACCGCTGATCGCGCGCCTGTCCACGCCGGAGGCGCCGCTGCATTCGGTGGAACTGGACCGCGATCTGATCGGCCGGCTGCAGAAGCGCTTCGGCGACAAGCTGGTCGTGCATTCCGCCGATGCGCTCGACTTCGACTTCGGCGCGCTCGCGCTGGACGGCGATAAACCGACGCTGCGCATCGTCGGCAATCTGCCGTACAACATTTCGAGCCCGCTGCTGTTTCACCTGACGGCGTTCGCGCCGAAGGTCATCGATCAGCACTTCATGCTTCAGGACGAAGTCGTCGAACGCATGATCGCGGAGCCGGCGACCAAGGATTACGGGCGCTTGTCGGTGATGCTGCAATACCGCTACGTGATGGACAAGCTGATCGACGTGCCGCCCGAATCGTTCAATCCGCCGCCGAAAGTGAACTCCGCGATCGTCCGCATGATTCCGTTCGCGCCGCATGAACTGCCGGCCGTGAACGACGCCGTGCTGAGCGATGTCGTCAAGGCTGCGTTCGCGCAGCGCCGCAAGGTGCTGCGCAACAATCTTGCCGCGTATCGCGACAGAATCGACTTCGACGCGCTCGGCTTCGATCTCGCGCGCCGCGCCGAAGAAGTGCCGGTCGCGGAGTTCGTTGCGCTTGCGCAGGCCGTGGAGCGTGCATAGACGCGCTCATCGCGGCCGCCCGGCGCGGGAGGCATCGGCGAGCCGGTTCATCAGCCGGTCCAGCCGCATGCGCTGATTGCGCTGCAAGCCATGCGTCGCGCTGACCTGCTGCACGCGCGTGCGCCAATACGTCTGGCCGAACAGCGAATTCGCGCCTTCAGCCGACAAGACGCGTTCCAGATGAACGATCGCGGCATCGACGTTATGCGTGGTGTAGGGACTTGTCATCGGTAGACCTCGCTCTCGTGTTGATGTTCGATGATTGTCCGTTCGAGCTGGGACACATCGTGTCTCTTAACGATGCCGGTTCGTGCGCGCGATCGAGACGCGAAGTGTCTAGTTCACGTGCAAGCATCGACGTCCGGATGCGTCAAGCGCGACACCAACACTCAAGAGGAAGACAACGCGATGCGCTTCATCCACGCGGCCGACATTCATCTCGACAGCCCGCTGCACGGCCTGTCCGCCTACGCCGACGCGCCCGCCGACATGCTGCGCAACGCGACGCGCGAGGCGTTCTCGAAGCTCGTGTCGATCGCCATCGACGAGCAGGTCGACTTCATGATCATTGCCGGCGATCTCTACGACGGCACCTGGCGCGATCACAACACCGGCATCTTCTTCTGCAAGGAGATGGGCAAGTTGCGCCGGGCGAACATTCCCGTCTACGTCCTCTATGGCAACCACGACGCCGAAAGCGAGATGACGAGCCAGCTTCAATTGCCCGACAACGTTCACACGTTCTCGACGAGGAAGCCGCAGACGTATCGCATCGACGCGCTCAAGGTCGCGCTGCACGGTCACAGCTTCAAGGACAAGGCGGTCACGGCCAATCTCGCGACCGCGTATCCGTCGCCGGTCGACGGCTATTTCAATATCGGCGTGCTGCATACGGCGCTCGAAGGATCGTCGGCGCATGCGAACTACGCGCCGTGCACGGTCGCCGAACTGCATGCGCGCGAATATCACTACTGGGCGCTCGGCCACGTGCATGAATTCGCGATGTGGGATGAAGCGTCGACGATCGTGTTTCCGGGAAACCTGCAAGGGCGCAACATCCGCGAGACGGGAAGGCGCGGCGCGGTGATCGTCAACGTGTCGGAGTCGGACGAAGTGAGCGTCGAGCGGCTTTTCATCGACGTGTTGCGCTGGGAGTCCGTCACCGTCGATGCAGCCGGCCTCGCCACGCTCGATGAAGTCGCGCGCGCGGCCGGGCGTGCGCTCGAAGCGCTGATCGAACGCGCCGAGCGGCCCGTGCCCCATGCGGTGCGCGTGACGATCACCGGCGCGACGAAGGCGCACGGCGAACTCTTCGCGAACGCGACGCAACTGCGCGCCGAAGTGCTCGCGCAGATCGCGGCGATCAGCCATGACTCGCTGTGGCTGGAAAAAGTGAAAGTGACGACGCAGCCGATTGCGCGCGACCTCGCCGCATCGCGGCTCGACGGCGCCGCCGATGCGCTCGCGGATCTCCACGGCCTGCTGATCGAAGCCGAATCCGATCCCGAATTTCTCGCGTTGCTGAAAGAGCGGCTCATCACCCTGGCATCGCAGGCGCCGGCTGAATTGCAGAAGTCCGTGCCGGAACTCGAATACGTGCGCGACGGCGATCTGGCAAAGCTCGTGAGCGAAGTGCGCTCCGGTCTTATCGCGCAACTTGCGGACGCGGAGTGACGCATGCGGATCAGTCAGCTCGATCTCATCCGCTACGGCAAATTCACCGATCATGCCGTCGAGTTTCCATCGGCGGAACAGGATTTTCACTTCGTCGTCGGCCCGAACGAAGCCGGTAAATCGACGCTCAAGACCGCCATTTCCGAACTGTTATTCGGCATGCCGCATAGTTCGCCGCTCGCGTTCCGGCATCCGCAAAGCGATCTGCGGGTTGGCGGCAAGCTGCAGAAGGACGGCGCGGGCATCGCGTTCCATCGCACGAAGAGCCGCAAGTCGCCGCTCGTCACGCCCAATGGCGACGCGCTCACCGCCGACGCGCTCGCACCGTTCCTCGGCACCGCTGACAAGAGCTTCTTCGAGCAGATGTATTGCCTCGATCACGAGACGTTGATTCAGGGAAGCAAGAGCATTCTCGATGCATCGAGCGATGTCGGGCAGGTGCTGTTTCAATCGGCTGCGGGCATTGCGAGCCTCGGCGAGGTGCGCCAGCGTCTTGCCGACGAAGCGAAGGAAATCTGGACGAAGCATCGGGCGAGCGGGCGCACGTACTACATCGGCTTGAAGCAATACGAAGAGGCCACCGCCGAACTCAAGACTGCGAGCGTGCGGACTGCGCAGTGGCGTCGCGCGCACGGCGCGGTCGAGGACGTGCAGGAGCGCAGCCGCGAGCAGGAAGCGCGTCGCGCGGAACTGGAAGCGAAGCGGGCGCGGTTCGAACGCATCCGGCGCGTCGCGCCATATTTGAACGTTTGGCGCGAGAAATCGGCGGAACTGAACGAACTCGACGATGCGGCCGATCTCCCCGCCAACGCCGAAGCCACGCTGCAGAACGCGCTGACACGGCTTGCCTCGGCGCAAACCGCGCTCGATCTGCACGCGAACGACGTCGAGCAACTGAACAAGGAACTGGGCGAGATTCGGATCGACCAGACGCTGCTCGCAGTCGAAGCGGACATTCGCGCGCTCGAAGCGACGCGGCACCAGTGCGCGAATCACGCCGACGAAATCACGCGGCTCGAGCAGGACGTCGCTGCGCGTCTGCGGCAGATCGCGCAGGACTGCGCGCAACTCGGCTGGCCGCAGGACGAGGCCGGCGCGCGCCGATCGCTGCCGGGGCCGCTCGCCTTGCAGACCGTGTCCAGTCTCATGCTCGAACGCGGTGAACTCGAGCTCGCCGCGCGTCATGCGCAGCAGGCGGTGGAGGAGGGCATCGCGGAAATCGCTGCGCTCGAAGCGCGCCTCGCCGCCATCGCGAGCGCCGACGTCGCGCCCGGCTTGCGTGCCGCCGTGCGTGCGGCGCAGAAGGTTCGCGATACCGACGCGACGCAGCGCCGTCTCGACGATGCCCGCCGCGAGGCCGAATACGCGCTGCAAGCGGGGCTGGCATCGCTCGGCAAGTGGACGCGCCCACTCGCCGAATTGCGGGCGATGACCTTGCCGGCAGTCGAACGCATCGCGTCGATGCGCGACGAGCGGCAGGCGCTGGCGTCGCGCGTCGCGTTGGCCGTCGATCGCCTGAAGGAAGCGCAAGACGCGCTCGACGCCACGCGAACCGAACTCGGCGACTTCGTGGAGACGCATCGGGTCGTGACCGGCGACGAAGTGCGCGATGCGCGTAATGCGCGCGACGCGGCATGGCAAGCAATTCGTTCGGGCGAAGTGACGCTCTCGATCGGCGCGATGCCTTTCGAAACCACGATGCGCGCGGCGGACGAGTTCGCCGACCGTCAGCTCGGCTCCGTCGGGCAGTCGACGCAGCTCGCCGCGTTGAAGCGCCGCGTGGCGGCGGACGAGCAGACCGTCGAGCGCCGCCGGCAAGCGGAATGCGACGCAACGGCTGCGCTGGAAAACTTCGACGCATCGTGGCGCGCGCTCGCCGCGCAATCGCAGATTGCGGACATGGCGCTCGACGACGTTCCATCGTGGCTCGCGCGCCGCGAACAGGCGCTCGCGGCATCGCAAACGCTGGACAAGCACAGCGCCGAGCTTGCCCGCGAATCCGCCGATGCCGCCGCGCATCGCGACGACCTTGCGCGCCATCTGGCCGATGCGGGCGTCGCCATCGATACGTCCGCGCGTCTCGACACGTTATGCGACATCGCGGAAACGCACATCGGCGAAATTGATGCGGCGGTGCTCACGCGTCGTCATGTCAGCGCGCAACTGGACACGGCGCGTGCCGAAAGCGTCGCGCGGCAAGCCACGGCGAAGGCCGCGAACGAAGCGTTCGCGCGCTGGCAAGGCGAGTGGGCGGCGGCAGTCGGAAAGGCGGGCGTCGCGGTTGCGGCGGATTCGCAGTCGGCGGCGGAGACGGCCATCGGCATCGTGAAGAGAATCGGCGAGCAGCTCGTGCAGGTGGATGCGATCCGCAGCGGCCAGATCGACGTGATGCGTGCTTCGCTCGCGGCGTTGGCCTCGCATGCGGCGCGGCTGGCGACGCTGGTCGATAGCGAACTCGCCACGCTGGAAGCGAACGGTGTTTCGCTCGAATTGTCGACGCGCCTCGAAAGCGCGTGTGCGGCGCGCGCCGAAGCCGAACGCCTCACGAAGGCGCTCGCGGCGGCGAACGGGCACATGAGCGCGGCCAAGGCCGCTGTCGAGGACGCGCGCGCGAGCCTTCGACCGCTCTACGAACTCGCGGGCGTCGACACGCCGGATCAACTCGCGGCGCGCATCGCGAAGTCGACCCGCAAGCGCGAACTGATCGCAGCTGTCAACGACGCGCGCGATGCGTTCATCAAAGGCGGCGACGGGCTGAAGCTCGATGCACTTATCGCGGACGTGGAGGGCGCGGACATCGCCAGCGTGGAGGCGGAGCTTTCTTTGATCGGCGGGGCGCTGAACGAGTCGGTGCACGCATCGACGGAACTCGCCGCCGAACTTGCCGCCGCGAGCCGCGAACTGGCCGCCATTTCCGGCGAGGCCAACGCCGCACGCGCGGAGGCGAAGCGTCAGGAAGCCTTGTCCGCGATGGCCGATGCAGCCGAACGCTTCGTCAAGGTCGAAACGGCATCGACGTTGCTGAAATGGGCCATCGACCGATATCGCGAACGGCGGCAGGGCCCGATGCTTTCGCGTGCGAGCGCCATTTTCTGCGAACTGACGCTGGGCACGTTCTCGCGGCTCGTCGTCGATTACGATCGCCAGCCGATGGCGCTGGCCGCCGTGCGCGCGGCGAGCGGCGAGCATGTGGAGATTGGCGGCATGAGCGAGGGTACGCGCGACCAGTTGTATCTCGCGCTGCGCCTCGCGGCGCTGGAAGAGCACGGCGAGAAGGCATCGGCGCTGCCGTTCGTCGCGGACGATCTCTTTATCAATTTCGACGATGCCCGCGCCCGCGCCGGCCTGCGCGTGCTCGCGCATCTCGCGAAGCGCACGCAGGTGATTTTTCTGAGCCACCACGACCATCTCGTCGGCATGGTGCGCGACGTGTTCGGGCCGCAGGTCAACGTGCGCTATATGAGCTGATCGAGGCGCAGGAGCGTTTCCTTCGCGCCGCCCGCAATGCCGACGCCCACGCCCGGCGCAATGCCGTGCTCGCGCGGATTGATGCGGATCACGCGCGGGCCGTGGCGCTCGCTGAACCGTCTGACGGTCGGCAGCGCGCGGCCCGCGCCCATCTCCACGACCACCAGCCGCTCGACGCCCTGAAGCCAGGCGGCGAGCCTGCGCTCCTGACGCGCGGCGTGCGTGTCGAGCCAGTTCCAGTCGCCGAACATGAGGATATTCGGACGCGCGATGCGCCCGCAACGCGGACACATCGGCAGCGCGTTGACGAGTTCGCAGCGCGTTTCGTCGACGACCGGATCGAAGCCGTCGGCCGGCCGGATTTCGCCGGTGCAGGGCTCGATGCATTGCATCGCGTGAATCGAGCCGTGGCATTCCGCGACGCGCTCGGGCGCGAAGCCCGCGCGCTGGAACTGGCCATCGACATTGCTCGTGAAGACGAATGCGCCATGGGGCATCCGCGCGGCCCAACGATGAAGCAGCCGAAAGCCATCGTGCGGCTGCGTCGCACGATACAGCGCCAGGCGATGCCCGTAGAAGCCCCACGCGAGCCGCGGATGCCGCGTGAAACCCGCCGGATTGGCCATCTCCTCGAACGCGAACCCGTGATTCCGCAACGCCGGGTAAGCGCGCCAGAAGCCTTCGGGCCCGCGAAAATCCGGCAGGCCCGAATCGACGCCCATGCCCGCGCCGGCGGTGATGAGCAGGCCATCGGCATCGCGCAGCCACGCTGCGGCTTGAAGGATGCTCGTCGGCGTCTCGTCCCTCATGCGCGGGCGTCCTCGTGCGCGGAATAGCGCTTCGCGAGCTTCGAATAATCGTCGGCGAACTCGTCGCGCAGCGAGCGGGGCGCGAGGATTTCGACGCCCGCGCCGAGCGCGCGCAGCCACCATCGCAGCTTGAGACTGGGCGTTACGGTGCCGGTCACTTTCATGCGGCCATCGGGGAGCGTGTCGATTTGCTGATCCTTGGACATTGGCGATTCGCGCAACTGATTGCCCGCGCTTCCTTCGAATGCCAGTTCGAGGCGCACGGGCGGCTCGGGCAGGAAGTCGAACGCCTGCTGCGTTTCGATGTACTTGCGCAGCTTGAAGTCTTCGGGATACGTGAACGGCTCGCCGGACTCCGTCACCGAACGAATGCGGTCCAGCCGATACAGCGCGCGCGCCGCTTCCTTTTCGCCTTGTTCGATGCGCGGGGCGCGGCCCGGGTCCTGCGCGACCATGTACATGACGCCCGCCGATTCGACGAGCGCAAGCGGCCAGAGACGCCTCGTCTTCTGATCGGCGCTTCCTTCGCCCTTGTAGGCAGGACGATACTGCACGAGCAGTTCGCGCTCGAAGAACGTCGCGGTGGCGACGGTGTTGAAGATGTCCGGACGCAGCTTCGGGCGAATCAGCGTGAAGGCGCCATCGACGGAATCGATCTTGTCCGCCCACGCGCGATAGATGCGGCTATCCGCCTTCTCCTGCGACAGCCGCGCTTCGGCCGCCTGAAAGAGCGGGTCGATGTCCTTGGTCACTGCGTTCGGCAGCTTGTTGCCGGCGAAGCGCTGAAGGATGTGGAACGCGACGGCTTCCGACGCGCTCATCAACCCGACGCCTTCCTGCAGGCCATGCAGCCAAGGCTTGCGCTGCCAGAGCAGTTCGCGGCCGCTGATCGTCGAAATGACGCGCGATTCGGCTTCCAGCGCAGTGAGATGGCGCTGCACTTTCTTCGTGTAGCCGACGCGATGCCCGCGCTCCTCGAGCCGCCGGCGCACTTCGGGCGTCGGCAGCCAGGCGACGGCGTCGCGCTCGGTCGGCAGCACGCGGAGAATGGCTTCGTCGAGGCTGGAGGTCATGGGGAATCGAGCGGAAAAGACATGGCTCGATTATAGGAAGGACAGGGACAGTTTGTGTCCCGATGCCGGAGGGGATTGGTCCGGAGGACTATGTTTCGCGCGGCAGGGAAAAGTAGAACGGCGCGAAAAAAGAAAAAGGGCTACGCGACAGCGTAGCCCTTTTTGATTCTTTGGTAGGCCGTACGGGATTCGAACCTGTGACCAACGGATTAAAAGTCCGCTGCTCTACCAGCTGAGCTAACGACCCGAAAGAGGCGAAATTATAATCGGCGATTTCCGATGCTGTCAACCGATCTCGCCGATTCCCGACAAGAGAATCGCCCGAGGCATGCAAGCCTGCGGGCGTCCTCATCGAGAGGCGCGAAAGCCGAAGCTTCGCTTACTTCACTTGCGACATCTTCGTTTGCGCAGACTGCGCGACCTCGGTGCCCGAATACTGCGAGATGATCTGTTGAAGCGTCTGCTTCGCAGCCGCTTTCTGGCCCTGCTCGATCTGGTTATTCGCGATCGCAAGCAGCGCTTCGGGCGCTCGCGGATGCGTCGGATACGTCTTCACCAGGTTCTGCCAGATTGCGGTCGATCCCTTGTAGTCGCGCTGCGCATACAGCGCATTGCCGAGCCAATACTGCGCGGTCGGCTGATACGGGCTCTGCGGATACTTCGCCACGAACGTCTTGAACGACGCCGCGGCGCTCTTGTAGTCACCATTACGGAACTGAGTCGACGCCGCGTTGAACGCTTCCGTCTCGCCGGGTTCGACCGAACCGGTCACGCCGTCGACCGTCTGCTGCTGCGGCTCGAACTTCTTCATGCGCGCGTCGAGATCGGCGTAATAGTCCTTCTGCTGCTTCTGCAGCGTCGCGACCTGATTCGCCAGATCCTCGTTCTGACCGCGAAGCGTGGCGACCTGCTGATTCAACTGATCGATACGGTTCGACTGATCGAGGATCGTGCGCTGCGCCGCCGACAACTGATTGCCGAGGCCATCGGTCTTCGTGCGCAGATCGAGCACGGCCTTGCGCGCTTCGTTGTCGTCGAAGACACCGGCGTGCGCGGGCACGCCCGCCATCACAGCACCGACGACGCACGCGGCTGCGGTCATCCGCAGCAAAGGAAAGCGATACAACATAGGGCGACTCACCCGTGACTGGTTACGTGACTGAGAGTGTTGCTGTTACTGCTGGTAGACGAGGTCCGCACGGCGGTTCTGTGCGTACGACGACTCGTCGTGGCCCGTCGCCATCGGCTTTTCCTTGCCAAGGCTCACGGCTTCCATTTGCGAATCCGCGACGCCCATCAGCGACATGGCGCGACGCACGGCTTCCGCACGCTTCTGGCCCAGCGCGAGGTTGTACTCGCTCGTGCCGCGTTCGTCGGTGTTGCCCTGAATCAGGACGTGACGCTCCGGATGGCCCTTCAAGTACGACGAGTGTTGCTGCAGCAGCGGCTGATAGTCGTCCTTCACGGCATAGCTGTCGAAGTCGAAATAGATGCTGCGCTTCGCGAGCGGGCTGTTCGGATCGTTCAGCGGGTCGACATTGACCGTCTGGACGTCACGCGGGTTCGGCTGCGCCGTGCCCGCACCCTTGTTCGCGCCTTCATCGAGCTTTACACCCGAATGACACGCCGCCAATGCGCCGACCATCGCAACTGCCAGGCCGATACGAAGTTTCGACATCATGGTACCTCTCCTTGTGTTGTAGCTGAACGTTGTAAGTGAAACGTTGTTGCAGGACTTATTGCATGAACGGACCCCAGGACGGCTCGCGCACCGCACCGCCCTGTACGGACAAGACTTGCCGCGTGCGACCATCGGTCGACACGGCTGCCAACACGCCACGTCCGTTCACTTGGGTGGCGTAGAGGATGTACTGACCATTCGCCGCGAAGCTCGGCGATTCGTCATGCGTCGTGTCGGTGAGGCCCGTCGCCGTGCCGGACGCGAGGTCCTGCAAATACAGCTTGAAGCCGCCGCCAGTGCGCGAAATGTACGCGAGTTGCTTGCCGTCCGGACTCACGCGCGGGCTCGTGTTGTAGCTCCCCGCAAACGTGACCCGCTGGGCCTGGCCGGCGTTTTCCCCCGCCGCCGGCATCTTGTAGACCTGCGGTTGGCCGCCGCGGTCGCTCGTGAAATAGATGGAACTGCCATCGGGCGAGTAGGCCGGCTCGGTATCGATGGAACTGCCCTGTGTGAGACGGCGCAGGCCGGAACCGTCCGCGTTGACTTCGAAAATCTGCGTATTGCCCGTGCGCGACAGCGCGACCGCGAGCTTGCGGCCATCCGGCGACCACGCCGGCGCACTGTTGTTGCCCTTCTGATTCGATACGACCACGCGGCGCCCCGTCGGCAGATCGTGGATGTAGACGACCGGCTTCTTGCGCTCGAACGATACGTAGGCGACCTTCGTGCCGTCAGGCGACCACGCCGGCGAGATGATCGGTTCCGGGCTGGAGAGGGCGATCTTCGCGTCCTGGCCATCCGAGTCCGAAATCTGCAACTGATAACGTCCGCCCGTCTGAATGACGTACGACAGACGCGTCGCGAATACGCCGCGGCCGCCGAGCAGCTTGGCGTAAATGTAATCCGCGATCTTGTGCGCGCTCATGCGCAGGCCGCTTTCCGCGCTGACGAGCGACAGGCCGCCAAGGTTCTGCTGCTTGACCGTGTCATACAGACGGAAGCGCACTTCGTACTGTCCGTTCGACAGACGCGTGACGCTGCCGGATACGAACGCGTCCGCGCCCTTGGCCTTCCATGCGCCGAGATCGACGGAGTCGCTCTCCGAAACCGGCGTGCCGCCCGCGTCGATGTTCGTGAACTTGCCGCTTCTTTGCAGGTCCTGACGGATGATCGCGCTGACTTGCTGCGGCGAGTTCGCCTCGTTGGCGAAATTAGCCGTCGCGATCGGGAACTGAGTCGAACCGACGCCGGTGACGAGCACGTTCAACTGGGCGTGTGCGGCAGTGCCGGCTGCGATCAGGCAGGATGCGACCAGCGTTCTGAGGCCAAGCTTCGTCATCAAACTCATGCTGTATAGGTTCCGAAAAAAAGCGTTTTCAAGTGTCTGGGGAATGCAGAACAGACCCCCGGTTGCACGATTCGTTCCCACGTGGCGACGCGGCTCGCGGCCGTCTATCAGCCTCCAGCCGGCCGCAGCGTGATCGTGAAACGATCGGGCGCCTTGCCGTCGATGTCGACCGGCATCGGGTCCGAACTCTGCACCGCGCGTAGTGCCGCGTTATCCCACTGCTCGTTGCCGCTCGAGCGAGTAATCGAAGCCGAAAGCAAGGTGCCGGACGGTGAGCAGCGCACTGCCACCACGGTTTCGAGGCCAGCGGTTTCGCCACCCCAACGGATGTTCGGCCGCACACGCCGCTGCACCTTCTCCGCATAGCCCGGCGACGTGGCGTTGCCGCCCGCGCCGCGACCGGTGCCGCTCTTCGCGAGCCCTTCGCCGCTCGTGCCCGTGCCGCCGCCGAGTTGCCCTTGCAACTGCGCGAGGCGAGCCTTGCGCTCCTGGTCGACCTTCGCTTTCGCTTCGGCATCGGCCTTTGCCTTCGCGGCGGCCTTTGCCTTGGCTTCGGCATCCGCCTTCGCCTTGGCTTGCGCGTCGGCCTTTGCCTTCGCCTCTTTGGCTTCCTTCTGTTCCTTCAACTGCTCGGCCTTTTGCGCTTCGGCCTCGTCCTGGCGTTCTTTGTCCTGCTTCGCCTTTTGCTGTTGCTGTTGCTGTTGCTTTTGAAGATCGGCCTGACGCTGCTTCTCGATCTGCTTCTGCTTGTCCTGCATCGCCTTCTGCGCGGCAGCGGCAGCGGCGGCCTGAGCGGCGAGTTGCTGCTGACGCCTGGCCTCGGCTTCGTCGCGCGCCTCTTGCTGACGGCGTTGCTCGGCGAGCTGCGCGTCACGCGCGGCGGCTTCCTGTTGCTTGCGCTTCTTTTCCTGCAACGCGATGTCCGCGTCCTCGTCCTTCGCGGGCGGCGGCGCGGGCTGCACCTTCACCGGCGCAGGCGCGGGCGGCGGGGGAACCGGGCGCGGCGTCGGCGCGGACATGTCCGGTATATCGGTCCAGATTTCTGCTTCTGCACCCGCCGGCGTGTTGTTCTGCCAGTTGATGCCGTGATAAAGCAGCCAGCCGAGCAGCAGATGCATGACCGCCGCGAGCGCAAACGCCTTGCCCGTGCCGCGCTCGCGAGGCGGGCGAACCGGCCGCGCGGAACGTGGACGCGTCTGCTGATGCGGACTGGTGCGACGATCGATCATTGCGATTTGACGAGCAATCCGACGCGCTTGACGCCGCGCGCCTTCATATCGGACATGACGTTCATGACGGCTTCGTATCTCACCGTCTTGTCAGCCGCGATCACGACCGGCTGATCCGGATGCAGCTCCTGCCGGTTGAGCACGAAGGTGTTCAGATCGGCCATCGTCATCTTCTGCTCTTGCGTTGCGCCGCCTTCTTCCTTGTAGCGGATGTTCATGCTGCCGTCGGCCTTGATGTTGATGACGAGCGGCGGCTGTTGCTCCTGCGGCTGCGCGTTGCCGACGGTCGGCAGATTGATGATCGACGGCGATACGAGCGGCGCGGTCACCATGAAGATGACGAGCAGCACGAGCATCACGTCGATGTATGGCACGACGTTGATGTCGGCCATCGCGCGGCGTGAACCGCCGCGCATGCTGGAACGAATCGGGCCTGCCATTGCGGCCTCCTGTTAGTGCGCCTGGCGCTGCAAGATGTTCGAGAACTCTTCGATGAAGGTCTCGAAGCGGATCGCGAGGCGATCGATGTCATGCGCGTAGCGGTTGTACGCAACGACCGCCGGAATCGCGGCAAACAGGCCGATCGCGGTGGCGACGAGCGCCTCGGCGATCCCCGGCGCGACGTTCGCGAGCGTCGCCTGCTGCACGTTGGCGAGACCGCGGAACGAATTCATGATGCCCCACACCGTGCCAAAGAGACCGATATACGGGCTGACCGAGCCGACCGACGCGAGAAACGCGAGATTGGCTTCGAGCACGTCCATTTCACGCTGGAAGGCGGCGCGCATCGCGCGGCGGGAGCCGTCGAGGATCGCGCCCGGATCGGTGATGCGGCGTTCCTTGCCTTTCAGAAACTCACGCATGCCCGATTCAAAGATACGCTCGAGCGCGCCGATGGTGTGGCGATTGTTCGCCGCGCTTTGATAGAGCGCCTGAAGGTCGCCGCCGGACCAGAAATCGCGTTCGAAGCGCTCGGTTTGCGCGCGCGCCCGGCGAATGGCGAACCATTTGCGGAAAATGAAAGTCCACGAAAGCAGCGATAAGAGCAGCAACAACGCCATCACGGCTTGAGCGAGGACGCTCGCGTGTACGACGAGTGAAATGATCGACAAGTCTTGTGTATTGTTCATAGAGGTCTGCTGTTGCGTCCCGGAAAACGCGTCCGGTCAGAAGCGCATCACGCTTTCGTAATTCCGAGGTGAGTGAAACGGAAGCCGCATTGCGGCCGGCTCGTTTTCGAATGTCTTAACCTGGCTAAACACGGCTGGATCCGCATTCGGGCGGCAACGGCTGTCCGGCGATCGCGGTGTTCGCATGGGGACCGCGTTTCAGTCCTTCGAGCACCGGTTCGGGAATGCCGGCAGGGCGCATCGACGCACGATTCACCGAAGCCACGCGGATATCCCCGGTCGCAAGCAGCACGCCATCGCGCCACGCTTCCTGATGAAAGTCCACCGATGCGCGTCCGAGCCGCTCGATACGGCTCGCCACGCGGATCACATCGTCGAGACGCGCGGGTGCCGAATAATCGACGGACGTCCGCTTCACGACGAACACGACACCATCCGATTCGGCGAGACGCTGCTGGTCGATTCCGCACGCGCGCAGCCATTCCGTGCGCGCCCGCTCGAAGAACTTCAGGTAGTTCGCGTAAAACACGATGCCGCCGGCGTCGGTGTCCTCGTAATACACGCGAATTGGCCATTCGAAAATCAACGGATTGCTCACAGCGGATCGCTCACCTTTGCGCCATCCTGCTCGCGCCCGGGCGGATCGGCCCGGTATGGCTTGCTTTGTGACAAATATTCATCGGCGGCATTTTACCGGAACCCGCTGCGCGCCCGCCAAATCCTCAGGCAATGTGGCGCTTCAGCCGCGGTGAATTTGCAACGGTCCGAACGTTTGCGCGACCGGCATCAGTTCGATCGCGTTGATGTTCACGTGGGCGGGGCGCGTGGCGATCCAGTAGATGGAATCCGCGATATCTTCGGCCGTGAGCGGTTGCACGTCCTTGTACACGGCCGCCGCTTTATCGTCGTCGCCCTTGAACCGCACGTTCGAGAACTCGGTGCCGCCGCACAGGCCCGGCTCGATATCGGTCACGCGCAGCGCCGTGCCAGCGAGGTCGGCGCGCAGGTTGAGGCTGAACTGCCGCACGAACGCTTTGGTCGCGCCATAGACATTGCCGCCCGGATACGGATACGTCGCCGCGACCGATCCGATGTTGAACACGTGCCCGCGATTGCGTTCGACCATGCCCGGCAGGACCGCGTGCGTGACCGCGACGAGGCCGGCGCAGTTCGTATCGATCATGTTCTGCCAGTCATCGAGCTTCGCACGCTGCGCCGGCTCGAGACCGAGCGCGAGGCCCGCGTTGTTCACGAGCACGTCGATGCGTGCAAACGCCTCCGGCAGCGACGCCACGGCGTTTTTGACGGCGTCGCCGTCGCGCACGTCGAGTTCGATGGGCAGCACTGCATCGCCGAGTTCTTCAGACAACGCAACGAGCCGCTCTTTGCGCCGCGCCGCCGCGATCACGCGATGGCCGCCTTTGACGAATGTGCGCGCGATGGCAGCGCCGAAGCCGGCGGACGCGCCGGTGACGAAGACGATCATGGTCGAACTCCGGTTCGATAGGAGCGATAGACAAGACCGGGCCGCGTGGGGACACGCGTCCGGC
Source organism: Caballeronia sp. RCC_10 (assembly GCF_041360715.1). NCBI lineage: Bacteria > Pseudomonadati > Pseudomonadota > Betaproteobacteria > Burkholderiales > Burkholderiaceae > Caballeronia > Caballeronia sp. RCC_10. The sequence continues at coordinate 63,653 of NZ_JBFUPT010000011.1, read as the reverse complement.
AACGGCGCAAAGGGTACTTCCATTGATGCGGCGCGGCAAGTAATCGCGGGTGCGAACGATCGTGCTTTCGCCTCGGGCGCGAGGGCTTCGGAGCCGCATGTCCATTGGCCCGGCGGCCGGTTGCCTAAAGCCCGGCCGCCCATTAAACTACAACGCTCAAACCCCGCGTGACTGGCGATAGAATCTTCGGATTCAAGGTGGAACGACCCACTAGGAAGCGCGGAGCGTCGTTTTGCCGTTCGCCTGGGCAGCTGAGATCCGCGCGCCGTCGCTGCGTTGCCGGAGGCTGTCCGTTCCGCGAAACCGGAGTCTTCCCCCTTCCGTCGCGTCATGGCACAACCGGTGTCCAGCGTCTTCCGCGTTCGCGTGAAGGGCGCTCCTTCATGCGCGGTCCAGTCAACCTGTTCTGATTTCACGGAAAACGTATGTTCGACAGAGCCGAAAGTACCCTTGCCAAGGTCGATCCCGAATTGCTCAAGGCGATCGAGCAGGAAAACCGCCGTCAGGAAGATCACATCGAACTGATCGCGTCGGAAAACTACACTTCGCCCGCCGTGATGGCCGCGCAGGGTTCGCAACTCACGAACAAGTACGCCGAAGGTTATCCCGGCAAGCGCTATTACGGCGGTTGTGAGTACGTGGATATCGTCGAGCAGCTTGCAATCGATCGCGTCAAGCAACTCTTCGGCGCCGAAGCCGCGAACGTGCAGCCGAACTCCGGCTCGCAGGCCAACCAGGGCGTGTTCTTCGCGATGCTCAAGCCGGGCGACACGATCATGGGCATGAGCCTCGCCGAAGGCGGCCACCTCACGCACGGCTCGCCGGTCAACATGTCGGGCAAGTGGTTCAACGTCGTGAGCTACGGCCTGAACGAAGCCGAAGACATCGATTACGAAAAGACCGAAGCGCTCGCCAAGGAGCACAAGCCGAAGCTGATCGTCGCGGGCGCGTCGGCGTTTGCGCTGCGCATCGACTTCGAGCGTCTGTCGCAGATCGCGAAGAGCGTCGGCGCGTACTTCATGGTCGATATGGCGCATTACGCGGGTCTCATCGCCGCTGGACTGTATCCGAACCCGGTGCCGCATGCGGACTTCGTCACGACCACCACGCACAAGAGCCTGCGCGGGCCGCGTGGCGGCGTCATCCTGATGAAGGCGGAGTTCGAGAAGCAGATCAACTCGGCGATTTTCCCCGGCATTCAGGGCGGCCCGTTGATGCACGTGATTGCGGCGAAGGCGGTCGCGTTCAAGGAAGCGCTCGCGCCGGAGTTCAAGACGTATCAGCAAGCCGTGATCGACAACGCGCGCGTGCTCGCCGAAACGCTGGTCAAGCGTGGTTTGCGCATCGTTTCGGGCCGCACGGAGAGCCACGTGATGCTCGTCGACCTTCGCGCGAAGAAGATCACCGGTAAGGCCGCGGAAGCGGCGCTCGGCAACGCGCACATCACGGTCAACAAGAACGCGATTCCGAACGATCCGGAGAAGCCGTTCGTCACGAGCGGCGTGCGTCTGGGCTCGCCCGCGATGACCACGCGCGGCTTCGGCACGAAGGAAGCGGAGATCGTCGGCAATCTGATTGCGGACGTGCTCGACAACCCGGAAGACCAGGCAACGATCGAGCGCGTGCGCGGGCAAGTGTCCGAGCTGACCAAGCGCTTCCCGGTCTACCGTTAATCCGCGAGACTCCCGCCAATGCGCTGCCCGTTCTGCCGACACGAAGACACTCAAGTCGTGGATTCTCGCGTGTCGGAGGACGGCGCGGCCATTCGGCGGCGGCGGCGCTGTCCCGCATGCGACAAGCGTTTCACCACCTATGAGCGCGTCGAACTGGCGCTGCCGTCCGTCGTCAAGAAAGACGGCAGCCGCACCGAATTCGACCGCCGAAAGATCGTCGCGAGCATGAAGCTCGCGTTGCGCAAGCGTCCCGTTGCGGCGGACGCCATCGATGCCGCCGTCGCGCGCATCGAATATCAGTTGCTCGGCAGCGGCGAGCGCGAAGTGCAAAGCGAGCGGCTCGGCGAACTCGTGATGAACGAGCTGCGCCAGCTCGATACCATCGCGTACGTGCGCTTCGCATCCGTCTATAAGCGCTTCGAAGATGTCTCCGAGTTCGAAGACGTGCTCGACGAATTCCGCCGCGCCGCGCCAAAAAAGTCTGCCTCGCGCAAGCGCTGATCCTCGTTTCATCCTTCCCCCAAGCCCTTTGCGTGTCCCTCGCGTAGTCTGCACAGGACGCGATCGCGTGAACACTAGGCCATTCGGCTGATGGCGGCGCGTCTTGCATCCCGATAGATTCGGTCTTCGTTCAACTCGATCGATAAGGGATGCAGATGAACCGACCATCCATTGCGGGCTTCGCGCTCGTCGAACTGTGCGTGGTGCTCGCCGTTATGGCGATCCTCGCGACGTTCGCAACGCCCTCGTTTCTTGCCTGGCAAACGCGCGATCAGGTCGATGCCCGCGCGCGTTCGCTGTTCTCGACGCTGACACTCGCCCGCGCTGAATCCCTGCGGCGGGGCGCGCGCATTACGCTGTGCCGCATCGACGGCGCGCGGCATTGTCTTGCGTCGGGAAAGAGTTGCGATAACGGGATCACGGACTGGTCGTGCGGCTGGGCCTTGTTCGTCGAGCGCGACGGCGTGCCTGCGCTGTTACGCGCTGAACCGGCGATATCGTCGATTTCGATTTCGATCTCGGGCGCGGCGACCGATCTCTCTTTCACGCCGCCCGCCGGGCAAGTAATCGGCGGCTTTCGCAGCTTCGACCTGGCCCCGCGCGGCGCGGATTCCGCATCCAATGCGGCGGCCCGGCGCTGCATCCGGCTCGCCGCGGGCGGGCGTCCACGCATGACGGCGGGCAGTTGCGGAGCATCGGCATGAAGACGCTTCAATCTGGCGATTCCCTCCTCGAAGTCATGATCGCGCTGTCGATTACCGCGGTGACGGCGCTCGGCTTCGTCGCCTTGCAAAGCGTGCTTGCGCGTGGCGAGCGGTCTGCGTTGATCCGCGAGCGTGCGGCGCTCATCGCGGATTCGGTCGTGGAAGGCATTCGCAGCGATGCGGATCGCGCCTCGCTCGTGTCGCAGTGGCAGGCGAGGGCGGCGGCGATGCTTCCCGATGCCGATATATCCGTGCAAGACCGCGCCGATGGTGTGCGCGTCGCCACCGTGAGCTGGCGTTCGGACGATCGCGCTGATCCCTGCCCCGAGCCACAGGCCAGGCCGCGCACTTCGTGCATCGTGGTGGCGTTCGCACGATGAAAGCGCGTCTCTTCGTCTCGCGCGGCCACACGCTGCTCGAACTTGCGATTGCGCTCGCGCTCGGGCTGTTGATCGTGGCGGCGGCATTGTCCTTGTATCGCGCGCAGCGTGGCGCTTTCGAGCGTGCCGCCGACGCCGCCCGCATGCACGATGCCGCCGTCGCCGCGCTCGAACTGATCGCGCAGCACGTGCAGATGGCGGGTTTCGCATCCGCACGCGCCGACGCGCCGCTGTTCGGCTGCGTGCAAGGCCGCGTCATCGGCGGGGATACGGCGGCATCGTGCGAATCGCTCGCGAGCCGATCCGATGGCGTGCAGGTCCGATACGCGGCGGATGCGGTATCGACGTGGCCCGCAGCGACGGGCGCGCCGACCGACTGCCTCGGCCAGTCCGTCGCCGATGACTACGTGACCAATCGCTTCTACGCGAAGTCGGGTACGTCGGCCGGCGAGCCGGAGCTGTATTGCGAGGGAAGCGGTAAGCAGGCGCAACCGCTGGTCGAGGGCATCGAGCGCCTTCGAGTTCAGTATTGGCTGACGGGCGCGTCCAGCGCGGTCGATGCCTCCGCGGTCGCGCGCGACCGTTGGCCTGACGTCCACGCCGTCGATCTGTGCGTACTCGTGCGCGGCTTCGCGACCCTGACGAAAGCGCGGGCGAACTATGTCGATTGCAGCGGCGCAACCGCCGTTGCCGATGACGGCCGCATGCGGCAAGCATTCTCGCGGCGCGTCGAGATACGCAATGCGGCGGCGGCAAGCGATCGAGGTTCAACATGAACCTTCGGTCGAAGTCTCGCGGCGCGGTATTGCCGATCGTGTTGCTGCTTGCCGCGATGATGCTCGTCACCGCGAGCGCATGGCTCCAGACATCGCTCGTGGCGGCACGGACGACGGTAGCGGCGCGCGAACGCATGCAGGCTTTCCACGCGGCGGACAGCGCGCTGCTGCGTTGCAGCCGGATGCTTTCGGCGGCGTTGCCTGCCACTGGAGCGGTAGATCAGGAGCCGGCTCGCTGGCGGCTCAGGGCGTCGTTCGAAGGGGCGTCGGCGGTGGCGGTTGCGCCATTCGTCACCTGGCCTTATGCGATGCGCGCGCCGCAATGTCTGATCGAGGCGTGGGCGCGCTCGGGGAAATTGGCGGCAATGTCGTATCTCGTCACCGCGCGAGGTTTCGGGGCGCAGCCGCAGTCCGAAGCGTGGCTACAGCTGCGGATCGATTCAGCGGACGGCGCCATCACGCAACATTGGCGGCGTGTCGTCGCCAAGCCATTTTGAGGGGCTTTGCAGTGAAAAACCGGTATCGGATAAAAAACGGCTTCAGCTTGCTCGAATTGATGATCGCGCTCGGCGTGGCCGCGATCATCGCGACATTTGCGCTTCCGGCGTACCGGACGCACGTCGCGAAAACGCATCGGCTCGATGCGGCGGCAGCGCTTCAGCGAGCGGTGCAGTTCATCGAAACAGCGCGGCTCGCACAGACCGGAACCGACTCCATTGCGTTGAGTGCGGGTATGGATCAGGCGCCGTCGAGCGGAACGCCCGTCTATAAGCTCGCGCTGTTGCCGGAGTCTGCGGCGAACGGCGGCTACACGATCGAAGCCGCGCCCGTCGCATCCGGCGTCATGCAGAACGATGCATGCGGCGTGTTCATCATCGATGCAACCGGGCTGCGGTCGAACCGGCTTGCAGACACGGCCGCCCCGCTCGATGCGGCGAAATCGTCGGCATGCTGGACGGGAAAGGGATGAGCGCTTAGGAAACGGTCGGATCGACCGCGTTCGTCGACGTCTCCGTGCTCGTGGCCTTCATCTGCTGATAGATGCGCCATGCTTCCCAGGCGGCCAGCCCAAGCCCGCCCCACTTGAGCAAAGGCTTCGCGCCACGCACCACCGTTTTGCGGACGGGCCGGGTCAGCAAGAGCGAAGCGAGCGACCCGACGATCGGATACTGTTTGAACAGGAACCCGAACTTTCCGCCAGCCGGGCCACGGCCGCTCATGAGTGCGTTGAGCGAGCCAAGCAAACTGCCGATGCCGCCGCCCGCCGCGCCGCGCCTGGCCGACCGCCGCCCCGAACGCCTGCCCGTCACCATCAGCCCGATGAGAGGCAGGTGCGCGACGGATTCGCGAAGATCGTTCGTCGCTTGCCGCAGCTCCATGCGCTCGACATCCGCGCGAGCAAGCAGCAGTTCCTTGCGCAGCGTGCGCATTTGCGGTGTGCGAAGCTGTTGCTGCACTTCGCGCTTCCCTGCCTTATAGGTGTCGTCGTTATGGCTCATGGTCGAACGGGCTGTGTGATTCAACGTGGACGGGATTCGTGCGCCGTGCTGCTCAGTCGAAAATATCGCGGTCCTTGCGGAACTGATCGAGCGTGTCGTCGAACAGGTGCGGCGCACTGCGCAGCTTGCCGCGCGCGCTCAGGCCGCAAATGATCGCGATGACCGCATACAGCAACGTGATACCGCCGAGCGCCTGCCAGCGATAGGTGTCCCAAAAGAATATGGCGATGAGCACCGTGAGGGAAATCAGCGCCATCATGGCGAGCAGCATCGCCGCAAGGCCGAGAAAGAGCACGCCGATCAGCCGTTCTTTCTCCTCTTGCAGTTCAATGCCGATCAGTTCGAGCCGCGTTTCGAAGATCGCGAAAACGGAGCTCACGATGCGGCGCAAGGGTCCTTGGGAGGAATCGCGCGGTAGCCGTTCTGTCGTCATGGTTTGGGTGCGGGGGCGCGGTGGATGCGGCCTTCATGGTCCCGGCCGGTGCACGAGGCAGCCGGCCGGCGCGAGTGCCGATCCGCGTGCCCGGGCAGGGCGTTCGCGGTTCGGCATGAAGCGATCCGTCCTGGCCAGGCCAGATCGCGTCGGTTACCCCTTTAGCAAACGGCGGGCCATTCGTTCAAAAGGGCGGTGCACATCGAACGCGGCCTGCCTCAAATGCTTACCGTCGATTGATAAGGAGACCGATGACCATGCCGACGCCCGCCGCAATGCCGATGGACGCCCACGGATGCTCATGCACGTAATCGTCGGTGGCGCGCGCAGCTTTCTTGCCGCGTTCGATCACGACGACCTGTGCATCGGCGGCCTTCTCTTTGGCTTGCTTGAGGCGCGTCATCGCGGTTTCGCGCAACTCGGAAGCGCGCTCGCCCGTTGCGGCAGCGGCTTGCTTGAGAAGGTCTTCGGCGTCAGCGAGAACGCTTTTGATGTCCGACATGAATTGCTCCTTATTGATTTCTGACATTAAAGGCTCCAATCGTTGTGGCTACGAGATCGTAACCAAAGATGCCATCGCTGACGAGGAGGCTTCGTTACAGCCCCGATGAATGCAGATTCCGTTCCTGCCCCGTTTATCCAGACAGAGGCGGTGAACAGCGCCTGCCTTCGTCGAAAGTCCGACACTGTCGCAACATGGAGACGATCTGACCCGTAAAAGTTTCAGTCGCCTATCGAAAGTTACAAAAGGGTCACTGGTTCAAAAGAACGCCTGAATGCCCGTCTGCGCGCGCCCAAGGATAAGCGCGTGGATATCGTGCGTGCCTTCGTACGTATTCACCACTTCGAGATTGACGAGATGCCGCGCGACGCCGAATTCATCGGAGATGCCGTTGCCGCCGAGCATGTCGCGGGCTAGCCGTGCGATTTCAAGCGCCTTGCCGCACGAGTTGCGTTTCATGATGGACGTGATTTCGACTGCCGCCGTGCCTTCGTCCTTCATGCGGCCGAGCCGCAGCACGCCTTGCAGTCCGAGCGTGATTTCGGTCTGCATATCGGCGAGTTTCTTCTGGATCAGCTGGTTTGCGGCAAGCGGACGGCCAAATTGCTTGCGGTCGAGCGTGTACTGCCGCGCCGTGTGCCAGCATGCCTCGGCGGCGCCGAGCGCGCCCCACGAGATGCCATACCGCGCCGAATTGAGACACGTGAACGGCCCCTTCAGTCCGCGCACGTCCGGCAGCAGGTTTTCTTCGGGAACGAAAACGTCGTCCATGACGATTTCGCCGGTGATCGATGCACGAAGCCCGACCTTGCCGTGGATCGCGGGCGCCGACAGGCCCTTCCAGCCTTTCTCGAGAATGAAGCCGCGAATGTCGTCGCGGCCGTCTTCTTCCAGCTTCGCCCAGACGACGAAGACATCCGCGATCGGCGAATTCGAAATCCACATCTTCGCGCCGGACAGCGAATAACCGTTTTGCACTTTCTTCGCGCGCGTGGTCATGCTCGCCGGGTCGGAGCCCGCGTTCGGCTCGGTCAGGCCAAAGCAGCCGATCCACTCGCCGCGCGCCAGCTTCGGCAGATACTTTTCTTTCTGCGCATCGCTGCCGAACGCGTGGATTGGCACCATGACGAGCGACGACTGCACCGACATCATCGAGCGATACCCCGAATCGACGCGCTCCACTTCACGCGCGATCAGTCCGTAGCTGACGTAATTCAGGCCCGGCCCGCCGTATTGCTCGGGAATCGTCGGCCCGAGCAGGCCGAGTTCGCCCATCTCGCGGAAGATCGCCGGGTCGGTCTTCTCGTGGCGGAACGCCTGCAAGACGCGCGGTTGCAGCTTGTCCTGCGCGTAGGCGCGCGCCGCGTCGCGCACCATGCGCTCTTCTTCGGTCAGTTGATGATCGAGCAGCAGCGGGTCTTCCCAGTTGAATCGGGCGGCGTCGGCCATGTGCTTTCTCCTGTATGTCGTAGTGAGGCGTCGCGCAGTGTTGTCGGAACGGCGCTTGACGTGAGTTCCGCTCTGCGAAACAATGTTCTGCAAACCTGCTTCGAGTTTAGCATTCGATGAAACCCGCCAACAATCGCAGGCTCTCGGCAAATGGGTCGCGCCTTTCAGAATCCGATGCCATCGACGAGCGCAAATTCGTCGTCGCGCTCGCACGCGGCCTCGACATATTGCGCGCATTTCGCCCCGGCGAAACCTTGCTCGGCAACCGCGATTTCGTCGAACGCACGGGCTTGCCGAAAGCGACCGTGAACCGCCTCGCCTATACGCTCGCCACGCTCGGCTACATGCGGTTCGACGAAGCCGCCGGCAAGTACGCGCTCGACACCGGCGTGCTGTCGCTCGGCTTTGCGCTGCTCGCGGGCGCGGACATGCTCGAACTGGCGCGACCGCATATGCGCGCGCTCGCGCGCGAGATTGGCGCGGCGGTATCGCTCGGCTGCCGCGACGGACTGGACATGATCTATCTGGAAACCATTCGCAGCGAGACGGCGCTGACGCTCGGCCTCGCGCCGGGGTCGCGTCTGTCGATGCTCACGAGTTCGATGGGCCGCGCGTATCTCGCCGTGCAGGAACCGGCGGCGCGTGCGGCGTTACTGGAGGAACTGGCAAGGGAGGAGGGCGCGGAACGCGTAAAAGCGGCGGCGCGCGCCATCGACGATTACGCGCGTGACGGCTGCTGCTATTCGTTCCGCGAGTGGCACGACGACGTGAACGCGATCGCCGCGCCGTTTCGCGACGTGCGCAATGGCCGATGGCTCGTGTTGAGCAGCAGCGGGCCGGCGTCGTCGATGGATGAAGCGTATTTCCGCGACATCATCGGCCCGAAACTGAAGGCGCTGGCCGCGCGCCTCGGCTAGGCCCGCGAGGCGATCAAAGCACGGTCCGGACGTGCCAAAGCTCCGGAAACAGCACGACATCGAGCATCCTTCGCAGATACGGCGCGCCCGCCGTGCCGCCCGTGCCCTGCTTGAAACCGATGATCCGCTCGACGGTCGTCACGTGGCGAAAGCGCCATTGCCGGAACGCGTCTTCGAGATCGACGAGTTCTTCGGCCATCTCATACAGTTCCCAGTGCTCGGACGGATTGCGGTACACCGCGAGCCACGCCGCCTCGACGGAGGCATCGTGCGTCGTCGGCTGCGTCCAGTCGCGCTCCAGCCGCTCCGGCGCAATGTCGAAACCGCGTCGTGCGAGCAGGCGGATGACTTCGTCGTAGAAGGAAGGCATTTCCAGCGTCTCGCGCACCTGTCCGAGAATGTCCGGCCGATGCGCGTGCGGCTTCAACATCTGCACGTTCTTGTTGCCCAGCAGAAACTCGATTTGCCGATACTGATGCGACTGAAATCCCGACGACGCGCCGAGATAAGGCCGCATCGCGGTGTATTCGGACGGCGTCATCGTCGCGAGCACGTTCCACGCTTGCACCAGTTGCTCGAAAATCCGTGACACGCGCGCGAGCATCTTGAACGCGGGCGGCAATTCATCGCGATGCACCGAGTCCAGCGCCGCGCGCAGCTCGTAGAGTGCGAGCTTCATCCAGAGCTCGCTCGTCTGATGCTGCACGATGAACAGCATCTCGTTGTGATCCGGCGACAGCGGATGCTGCGCCGTGAGGATCGAATCGAGGCCGAGATAATCGCCGTAGCTCATTGAATCGGAGAAATCGAGCTGGGCGTCGTGCCAGCCTTCCTTTTCCCCTTCCGGCGATGCCGCCGCGCCATGTCCGAACGGACAACCTTTGACTTCGCTCATGTTCTCTGTCCTCAGGTCACCGACGCGCGTTCGGCAAATTCCGCCGCGCGCCAGCTTTCGGTCGCGAGCACGTCGCGCAGCACTTCGACGGCGTCCCACACATCGACGAAGCGCGTGTAGAGCGGCGTGAAGCCGAAGCGCAGAATGTGCGGCTCGCGATAATCGCCGATCACGCCGCGCGCAATCAGCGCCTGCATCACTTCATAGCCGTGCGGATGTTCGAAGCTGACTTGCGAGCCACGCTGCGCATGATCGCGGGGCGTCGCGAGCGTCAGCGGGAAGCCGGCGCAGCGTGCTTCGACGAGCGCGATGAACGCATCGGCGAGCGAGAGCGACTTGCGCCGCAGCGTTTGCATATCCGTTTGCAGGAAGACATCGAGTCCGCATTCGACGAGCGCCATCGAGACGATCGGCTGCGTGCCGCAGAGAAAGCGCCCGATGCCGTCGTCCGGCCGGTAGACCGGGTCCATCTCGAACGGCTTCTTGTGGCCCCACCATCCGGAGAGCGGTTGCGAGAACGTATTCTGATGCCGCTTCGGGACCCACACGAACCCCGGCGATCCGGGTCCGCCGTTCAGATACTTGTACGTGCAGCCGACCGCATAATCCGCGCCGACGCCGTTCAGATCCACCGGCACTGCACCTGCCGAATGGGCGAGATCCCATACGGCGAGCGCGCCCGCGCGATGAATCGTCTCGGTGAGTGCGGCCATGTCGTGCATGTAGCCGGTGCGGTAGTTGACGTGCGTGATCATCGCGATGGCGGTGTGCTCGTCGATGGCGGCGGGCAACTCGGCGGCGTCATCGACGAGACGCAGTTCATAGCCGCGATCCAGTTGCTCGATGAGGCCCTGCGCGATGTAGAGGTCGCTCGGGAAGTTCGAACGTTCGGAGACGATCACGCGACGTTTGGGATCGCGCTCGTTCGCGGCTTTCAACGCGGCCGACAGCACCTTGAACAGGTTCGAGGAAATTGTGTCCGTGACGACGACTTCGTCTTCGCCCGCGCCGATCAGCGGCGCGAGCTTGTTGCCGAGGCGCTTGGGGAGGGCGAACCAGCCGGCGGTATTCCAGCTTCGGATCAGCCCTTCGCCCCATTCCGCGCCGATCACGCTGGCGGCGCGCGCGGCTGCGGCCCTGGGCGGCACGCCGAGCGAATTGCCGTCGAGATAAATCACGCCGTCGGCGAGCGAGAACTGCTGGCGCAGCGGGGCGACCGGATCGTCGCGGTCGAGCGCGGCGGCATCGTCACGATGTTTCATCGAAAAGTCCATGAGTTGGCGGATTATTTAGCGAAGAGGACGGAGCACGGCGCGCACGGGGCTTGCATCGAGCGTCGTGAATTTCAGCGGTAGCGCGATGAGTTCGTAATCGCCGGGCGCGACGGCATCGAGCACGAGGCCTTCGAGAATCGCCATGCGATGGGCGCGGATGCGGCGATGCGCGTCCATCGTTTTCGACTCCTGCGGATCGAGCGAAGGCGTATCGATGCCGATGAGCTTCACGCCTTTCGCGGCCAGCAAGTCGATGGTTTCGGGCGCGACCGCGCAGAACGCGCTATCCCACGCGTCGAGCGGCGCGCGGTCATAGGTGCGCAGCAGCATGCGCGGCGGGGCGTCGTCGAGATGAGCGGCGATCATCTCCGGCGTGACGAGCGGTTTCGCGCCGACGCAGTGCACGACGCGGCACGCACCGATATACGCGTCCAGCGCGACGGCCCCGATCGGTGCGCCGTCGGCATCGTAGTGAAGCGGGGCGTCGGCGTGCGTGGCGGTGTGCGGCGAAAGCGTGAGGCGGGCGACGTTGACGGGCGACCCCGCTTCCATCCGCCAGACGCGCTCGATGCCGACCGGCGTATCGCCCGGCCAGACCGGGGCGCCGTTGGCGATGGGCGCGGAGATATCGAAAAGCGTCATGGCGCGGCCTAGCAGAGAGTGTGGATATGCGTCAAATCATAGCCGTCCAGATCGGAAAGGTGATTGCGAAATAACCACCCAAAAACGTTCCGGCTAGAACATAATTCGATGAAACGGGCTCGGAGGCTAAAAAGTGACCGGATTCACGCTCGATGCAACGGATTGCCGAATTCTGGCGGTTTTGCAGGAAGATGGACGGATTAGCAACCTGGACCTGGCGGAGCGCATCTCGCTCTCACCGTCGGCGTGCCTGCGCCGGATGCGGCTGCTCGAAGAAGAAGGGGTGATTGCGAGTTATCGCGCGTGCCTCGACCGAGAGCGGCTAGGCATCGAACTCGAGGCGTTCGTCCACGTCTCCATGCGCAACGACCAGGAAAACTGGCATGAGAAGTTCGCGGCGGCGGTGCGCGAATGGCCGGAAGTGGTCGGGGCGTTCGTCGTCACCGGAGACACGCACTATGTGCTGCGCGTGCTCGCGCACAACCTCAAGCACTACTCCGATTTCATTCTGACGAAGCTGTACAAGGCGCCGGGCGTCATCGACATACGCTCGAACATCGTGCTGCAAACCATGAAGGACGACGCGGGCGTGCCTGTCGCGTTGATCGACCAGCCGGCGCGTGGCGTGTCGAACGGCTGATCCGCGCCTCGCAGCCTTATTCGAGCGGTCCGACTGTATGGAATCCGCCCGCCTGAAAGACGAGCGGCGCGATCTCCGACGCGTTCTCGTGCACCCCGCAGCGTTCCACTTCGCCGACGAAGATCACGTGATCGCCCTCGTCGTAGCGGCTGCGGTTGTGGCATTCGAACCAGGCAAGCGCGCCATCGAGCACGGGCATGCCGGTATCGCCGGCGGCGTGCGACACGCCTGCGAAGCGGTCGCCCTTGACCGTCGCGAAACGCCGGCAAAGGTCGAGCTGTGAGGCCGCCAGCACGTTCACGACGTAATGGCTATTGGCGCGAAAGACCGGCATCGAAGCCGAGCGCGTCGCCAGACTCCACAGCACGAGCGGCGGATCGAGCGAAACCGAATTGAATGAGCTTGCCGTGATGCCGATCAGCTGGCCGGAGTCCGTGCGCGTGGTGATGACCGTCACGCCGGTCGCGAACTGGCCAAGTGCGGCGCGGAAAGTGGTCGGGTCGAAATTCGGGGTTTTGGCGCGTGTCATGTGGCAACTGGGCGGGCGAGTATACGGTCGAGTTTGTTGTGTGCAACCGAGCCGGCCGCGCGTCGCGCCTTTGTCGGAACGACTTTCCTTGAAAGCATGAAAAAGCTGTAGATTTGTGTCGATTCTAGCGGAATCGGCCGCAGCAAGCCGCCATAAGCCAGTACGGAGTGTGTGGGCGACGCCGCTTTGTAATCGCGGTTAAGCTCGTCGTCATTGAAGAAGCGCGTCGGCGCATCCATATGGAAGGTCCGCGGCATCGCCGCATGCACTTGATGAGGAGCAGGCATGACCCAGCAAAACGCGCAGGCGAGATTCGAAACCGCGACGCTCGGCGGCGGTTGTTTCTGGTGCACCGAAGCGGTGTTTCTGGCGGTCGAAGGCGTGCAGTCGGTGGAATCGGGGTATGCGGGCGGGCAGGTGGTGAATCCGTCGTACGAGCAGGTCTGCGACGGCGACACTGGCCACGCGGAAGTCGTGAAAGTCGTGTTCGATCCGGACGTCATCGGCTATCGCGAAGTTCTGGAGATTTTCTTCGCGACGCATGATCCGACGCAGCTCAATCGCCAGGGCAACGATGTCGGCACGCAGTATCGCTCGGCTGTGTTCACGCATTCGGACGAGCAACGCAAGACCGCGCTCGAAGTGATCGACGAACTGCAGCGGGAGGATGTCTTCAGCGGCAAGATCGTCACCGAAGTCACGCCGCTCGCCGACGACTATTATCCCGCCGAGGCGTATCACCAGAACTTCTTCGCGCAGCATCCGAATCAGGGATATTGCGCGGCGATCGTCGGGCCGAAAGTGGCGAAGTTCCGCAAGAAGTTCGCGCATCGGCTGAAGGCGTGATGCATCGCTAGTTCGACTGCGCGCGCTCGCACGCTTCTGCGATACTGCGCGCCAGTTCGAAGCACGTCAGCGGCGCGGAACCCTCCGCCTTATTGTTCGCCGCAATCACCACCGGCTGGCCGGCAATCGCGTACTGCGCCGCCAGTTCGGCGAGCGCGGCGCGCGTGTAGATGTCTTCATCGACGATTCTGTCGAACGGCTCGTACTTCGCCTTCGCCTGTTCGTATTTGAAGCCGCTGTGCAGGCTCCATCGCACGATGAGCTGCCCCTTCTTTTGTTCGTCCAGCAGCGCAAGCGCCTTCGCCTGGCGGCGCACGTCCGGCATCCGGGCGTGCACGCCGATGCAATACCGCACGTTCGCGTCTCGCAGCGCGCGGGTGAAGCGCGGCGTGAGCATCACCGCGTCGCGAAGCTCCACCGCGTAGCACGCATCGCCTTCGAGCGGCGGCAGCGCGCCGAGAAACGTCGCGAGACGATCGGTAAAGCGCGATGGCTCGACGATCATCGCGTCGGGCAGCGGCGGAATCTGAAACACGAGTGCGCCGGCCTTGGCGCCCAGGCCGATGATGCACGGCGTCACGAACTCGTCGATGGCGATGCGCGCGTCGAGAAACGCGGGGTTCCCGGAACCGGGCGCGCCGCGCTCGCCGCGAATGAAGGCGTCGGTGACGGAGGCGGGCGCCTTCACGATGAAGCGGAAATGCTCCGGCACCTGCGATGCGTAGCGCGCATACTCCGCAAGCGACAGTGGCGCGTAGAACGAGCGGTCGATCGACACGCTTCTCAAGAGCGGATGCGCGGAGTAAGCGGAAAGGCCGTCGCGGGACAGTTTGGTGTTCGAATAATCGTCGCCGTAGACGATGCCACGCCAGCCCGGAAACGACCACGTCGATGTGCCGAGATGAACGCCCGGCGGTAGCCGTCGTGCCAGCGCTTCGAGTTCCGGCTGCGAAACGGCGGGCTGCACGCCGCGGCTCTTCGAAGCGGCAGCAGGTACGGGCGCGGCTGAACCGAACAGATCGGACTGTTCGTCGTCGCGATCGTCCGCGCTTGCGTCGCTCAGCGTTTCACCGTGACTCAGAGCGGCTTCTCGTAGATATACCGCCGGGACCACGGCAGTGTCCGGGCGCTGCGTCCGGCCTTGCGGCAGACGACCTGATAGATCGAGACGTCGTCGTTCTCGAACGCATAGGCGCAGCCCGCCAGATACACGCGCCAGATGCGGAATTTCTCGTCGTCGACGAGCTTTCTCGCTTCTTCCGCATGCGTCTCGAAGTTGTGGGCCCACAGATCGAGCGTATGCGCGTAGTGACGCCGCAGGCTTTCAATATCGACAGCCTCCAGCCCGCCGCGCTGCATGCTTTCGAGCGCGAGGCTGATATGCGGCAGCTCGCCGTCCGGAAACACGTACTTGTCGATGAACTCGCCGCCGCCGAGCGACGTCTCGCCGCTATCCGCATCCGACGACGTAATGCCGTGATTCATCGCCACGCCGTCATCGACGAGCAGATCGTGAATCCGCGCGAAGTAGCCGGGCAGATTTTTGCGCCCGACGTGCTCGAACATGCCGACGCTCGTGATGCGGTCGAACTGTCCCGGCACATCGCGATAATCCTGCAAGCGGATTTCAATCTGGTCTTCGAGGCCGGCGTCCTTCACGCGCTGCGTCGCGAGCTTGAACTGATTCTCGGAAAGCGTGACGCCCACGCATTTCGCGCCGAACTTCTGCGCCGCGCGAATGACGAGCGCGCCCCAGCCGCAGCCGATATCGAGCAGGCGATGGCCCGGCTGCACCTGAATCTTGGTGAGAATGTGGTCGATTTTCTTGATCTGCGCGGTGGCGAGGTCTTCGTCGCCATTTTCGAAATACGCGCAGGAGTACACCATGTTCTTGTCGAGCCAGAGCTGATAGAACTCGTTCGACACATCGTAGTGGTACTGGATGGCTTTCCTGTCGGACGCCTTGGAATGAGTGAAGTAGCGTCGCACGCGGGCGAGCTTGCCGGCGCTCGTGACCGTGCTCTTCGCAAGCGAGTAGCCAATATCGATGATGTCCGAGAGCTTGCCCTCGATATCGATCTTGCCCTTCACATACGCCTCGCCGAGATTGTCGAGGCTCGGCTCCAGCAAGTAGGGCAGTGCGGTCGCGCTCTTCACGTGCAGCGTCACCTGAGGCGCGGCAAAGCTGCCGAAGTCATGCTGCTGTCCGTCCCACAGCACGAGGCGCGCGGGGAGATTGGCCCTTTCCCGCACCTCGTCAACCCATTGCGTCAGCTTCTTCTCCCAGAACATGCTTGTTTCTCCGCGCTAAGAAAATCCAAGGTGAAGGCTCGCGCCCTCATGTTCGTTGCCCCTTTTGCGCCGGCCGTGCTTCTTGCGATGCTTTCTGGCGTGCCTGCCTTACGGTGCGAGCCGCGTGATGCGCCACGGGCCGTCGGCGCCGTCGCGCGTATAGACGATGCGGTCATGCAGCCGCGAGGGCCGTCCCTGCCAGAATTCGATCGTCTCGGGCACGAGCCGGTAGCCGCCCCAGTGCGGCGGGCGCGGCGGCGCGTCGCCGTATCGCGCGATCATGTCGCGCTCGCGCGCTTCGAGCGTCTCGCGACTGTCGAGCGGCTGGCTCTGGTCGGATGCCCACGCCCCGATGCGCGATCCGAGCGGACGCGACGCGTAGTACGCATCGCTTTCTTCGTTGCTCGTTTTCACGACCGTGCCCTCGATGCGTACCTGTCGCTCGAGTTCGATCCAGTGAAACAGCAGGCTCGCCGCCGGATTCTCCGCAAGTTCGCGGCCCTTGCGGCTATCGTAATTGGTGAAAAAAACAAAGCCACGCTCGTCGACGCCCTTGATCAGCACGATGCGCGCGGACGGGCGGCCTCGTGCGTCGACGGTGGCGAGCGTCATCGCGTTGGGCTCGGGCAGCTTGGCATCGAGCGCCTGGGCGAACCAGGTTTGGAACTGGCGCACCGGGTTGGGATCGACGTCAGCGGCGTCCAGCGCGCCGCGCGAATAATTCTTTCGAAGGTCTGCTAAGGTCGTCATTTTTATGCAAACGCTACAATCGCGTCAGTATAGCCAAGGTGATACGTTCTTGCCCCGTTTACCAGGGCTTGCGATGACCAGCGTCAAGGCATCGAAGAGGGAGGACATAATTCTTCGTTCGCATCGGTTGCGGCTATCACGGCTTCGTTATCGATAAGGCAGAATACGCAATTCAGCGGCACTTTGCATGAATGGACTGCGCTCTACCATGCATCGACAGCCGCCTGTAAGCCTTGATGAGCGGGCGTTTCCGTCCGTCACCCATTTTGCACCAACGCCATGACTCCACATGATTCCGCCGTCAGGCTTTCCGTCGAAGACGCCGCCGACCGCGAGCGGCGCTTCGGCGGCATCGCACGTTTGTATGGCGCGGGGGCGCTCGCCGCGTTCGAGCGCGCGCATGTCGCGGTCATCGGCATCGGCGGGGTGGGGTCGTGGGTGGCGGAGGCGCTGGCGCGCAGTGCGGTCGGCACGCTGACACTGATCGACCTCGATAACGTCGCCGAGAGCAATACGAATCGGCAGATTCACGCGCACGACGGCAACTACGGCAAGGCGAAGGTGAGCGCGATGGCCGAGCGCATCGCGTTGATCGATCCTGCGTGCGATGTGCGGCAGGTCGAAGATTTCGTCGAGCCCGGCAACTTCGATGCGACGCTCGGCGGCGGCTTCGACTTCATCGTCGATGCGATCGACAGCGTGCGTACCAAGACGGCGTTGATCGCTTGGTGCGTGGCGCGCAAGCAGGCGCTCATCACCGTGGGCGGCGCGGGCGGGCAACTCGATCCGACGCGCATTCGCATCGACGATCTCGCGCTCACCATTCAGGACCCGTTGCTCTCGAAAGTGCGCGGCCAGTTGCGCAAGCAGCACGGCTTTCCGCGCGGGCCGAAGTCGCGCTTCAAGGTCAGTGCGGTGTATTCGGACGAGCCGCTCATTTACCCCGATGCCCCCGCGTGCGATATCAGCGAAGGCGCAGAGCATCTGGAGACGGGCGCGAACTACGCGGGGCCGGTGGGGCTGAATTGCGCGGGCTTCGGTTCGAGTGTCTGCGTGACGGCGAGCTTCGGTTTTGCGGCGGCGGCGTTCGTGCTTCGGGAACTGGCCAAACGGGCGGCTTGATCGCCGGATCAGCCCGGATGAAAAAACGGCCAGCTTTTTAGCTGGCCGTTTGCGTTTGAACAGCGACGATCAATTCATCGCCGCACTCAGCCTGCGCCGCCAGCGCGACACGAGATCGGGCTGATTCGACGCCAGTTCGAAGACCGAGAGCATCGTCTTGCGGCCAACGTCGTCCATGAAGGCGCGGTCGCGTTGCACGATCGCCAGC
Organism: Caballeronia sp. RCC_10; assembly: GCF_041360715.1. Lineage (NCBI taxonomy): Bacteria > Pseudomonadati > Pseudomonadota > Betaproteobacteria > Burkholderiales > Burkholderiaceae > Caballeronia > Caballeronia sp. RCC_10. Next base: position 45,621 of record NZ_JBFUPT010000011.1, on the reverse strand, counting down.
AGATGCTCCAGCGCGCCTTCATAGTCGCGGCCGGCGATCAGCCGGTTGGCCAGCGCGAAGCGCGCTTCGAGATCGTCGGGATTCGCATTCACCGCGCCGATCAGCGCGTCGGCGGGCGGCAGTTGGGCGGCGGCTTCGGCGGCGTCCAGCTCGGTTTTCAGCGCGTTGTAGCGGGCATCGATGCCTTGCGTGGTCTTCGGCGACAGCAGCTTGTCCTCGTCCTTCGCCTCGTCGATGCGCCGCTCCGCGAGCAGCCATTCGATCAGGTCGAGGCGGGCGTCGTCATAGCCCGGATCGAGCGCGAGCGCGGCCTTGATGCGGTCGATCGCCTCCTTGCGGTTGCCTGTGGCCCACGCGTTATGCGCGGCGTTGCGCTCGGCATCGGCGCCGTCGGGCACGAGCTTGTCGAGGAACGCGCGCAACTGGCCTTCGGGCAGCACGCCGATGAACTGATCGATTGGCCGGCCTTCCGCGAATGCGATCACGTGCGGAATGCTGCGTACCTGGAAGTGCTGCGCAAGCTCCTGATTCTCGTCGACGTTCACCTTGACGAGCTTCCATGTGCCGCCGGCTTCGGCTTCCAGCCTTTCCAGCATCGGGCCAAGCGTCTTGCAGGGGCCGCACCAGGGCGCCCAGAAATCCACGAGGACGGGCGCGAGCATCGACGCGTTGATGACGTCGTTCTCGAATGTGGCAAGGGTGGTATCCATGCGTTCTCTCCTCATGCTTGTGATTTGTGTCGACATCCTAGTTGGGGACGCCCGACGCATGTATCAATGGTTCACGCTTCCGGCGCGCGCTGTTCGCGGCGCGGCGGCGGCAACGGAATGAACTCGGTCTCGCCCGGAACCTCGCCCATGCGCTGCTCGCTCCATGCGAGCTTGGCAGCTTCTATCTTGTCCCGCGAACTCGATACAAAGTTCCATTCGATGAAGCGCGTGCCGTCGAGCGGCGCGCCGCCGAGCAGCATCACGACCGCGCCGCTCGTGCTCGCGAGTTGCACGGCCGCGCCTGGCGTCAGCACGGACATCTGCTGCGGCGGGACGGCAACGCCGTCGACCGACAGATCGCCATCGACGAGATAGACGCCGCGTTCCTCGTGCTCGGCGTCGAGCGTGAGTTCGCTGCCCGGCGCGAAGTGGGCGGCGACGTAGAGCGTCGGCGAGAACGTGCGCGTCGGGGCTGTCGCGCCGAACGCGGTGCCCGCGATCACGCGCAAGGTGACGCCGCCGCGCTCGATTTGCGGGAGCGTCGCGGCTGCGTGATGCTCGAACGAGGGCTCCACGTCCTCGCTCGCGACCGGCAGCGCTACCCATGTCTGGATGCCGTGCATCGTCTGGCCGCTCGCGCGCTCTTCGTCGGGCGTGCGCTCCGAATGGACGATGCCGCGCCCGGCGGTCATCCAGTTGACATCGCCCGGAACGATCTTCTGCACGGAACCGACGCTGTCGCGATGCATGATCGCGCCGTCGAACAGATAAGTGACGGTGGCAAGCCCGATATGCGGATGCGGCCGCACGTCGAGGCCCTTGTCGGGCACGAGGGTTGCGGGTCCGATGTGGTCGAAGAAGATGAAAGGTCCGACGGTGCGCGCCGCAAGCGCGGGAAGCACGCGCCTCACCATGAGGCCGCCGACGTCGTGTTGATGAGGTTTCAACTGCGCGCGAATCGTCGAGGACATGGCGGTTCACCGAAGAAAGGCGGGCGCCGGAATGGCGCACCAGAACTGCCGATTCTACCGGTGGCCGCCAGGCGGTGCATTGCCCGGGCTCCGGGCGTGCGCTCATCCTTTCGAAGTTCCGTGCGGTCGTGACCGGCCGCGCTTTTTGAAGCTGCGTGCAGGTCGCGCAATCTTGATAGGAGAGGGAAACAATGAGCAAGAACAAGCTTTTGATCGCCATCACCGCGGGCCTTTTCACGGCAACTGCCGCAACTGGCGCGTTTGCGCAGACCTCGTCGGGCAACTCGTCGGCTGCAATGGGCGGCGACACCTCGACGGCCACTCAGGGCGACGCATCGGCGGGAACGGGTTCCGGCTCCACGACCAAGAAGCACCACAAGGCGCGCAAGCACGGCACGCAGTCGTCGGCAGCGACCAAGAAGACGCCGGAAGCCGAAACCGGCAACAATGCGGGCACCGAGTCCGGCCAAAGCAAGTAAAGCGTCTTCGTTCGCGAAGGCTGCGAGCGCCCGCGCCGTCAAACGGCGCGGGCGCTTTTTACGTTCCTTTTCAATCCCACGCGGGCCGCAGGTTTTGACAATCCTTCGCGCGCGCCCTTCGCTACACTCGTCGGATTGCGCATGCGGCGCACGACAAGAGGGGAACGGCGATGTCGCCCAGGGATTTGCTGATTGCAACGGTGGTTATTTTTGCGTGGGGCGTGAACTTCGTCGTCATCAAGCTGGGGCTGCATGGCGTCCCGCCGATGCTGCTCGGCGCGCTGCGGTTCGCGCTCGCGGCGCTGCCCGCATTCTTCGTGAAGCGTCCGCAGATTCCGCTGCGTTGGCTCTTCGCCTACGGTCTCACCATCTCGCTCGGGCAGTTCGCGCTGCTCTTCTATGGCATGTCCGTCGGGATGCCGGCGGGCCTCGCGTCGCTCGTGCTGCAGGCTCAGGCGTTCTTCACGCTGATCTTCGCCGCGATGTTCCTCGGCGAGCGCATTCGCGCGGCCAACGTGATCGGTCTGCTGATCGCGGCGGCGGGTCTCGCGCTGATCGGCATGCACGGCGGCCAGGCGATGACCCTCACCGGCTTTCTTTTCACGCTCGGGGCCGCGTCGATGTGGGCGCTCGGCAACATCGCGACGAAGCGCATGGGCAAGGTCGATCTGCTGTCGCTCGTCGTGTGGGCGAGCCTGATTCCGCCGCTGCCGTTCCTCGTGCTGTCGCTGATCTTCGAAGGCCCGGCGCGTATCAAGTCGAGCCTCGCGTCGATCCCGCTCGTGTCCGTGCTCGCGGTGTGTTACCTCGCGTTCATCGCGACGCTGCTCGGTTATAGCTTGTGGGGGAAACTGCTCGCGCGCTATGCGGCGGGGCAAGTCGCGCCGTTCTCGCTGCTCGTGCCGGTGATCGGCCTGGCGTCGGCGGCGCTGTTTCTCGATGAAGGAATGAGTTCGATGGAAGTCGCCGGCGCCGCGCTCGTGATGGCGGGGCTCGCCGTGAACGTGTTCGGCGGGCGGATCGTGCAGCGGTTCGCGTCGGCGGCGCGGTAATCGTCGGGCGGGCGCGCAATGCGCCCGCCATCGCAAGCATCAGGTCATCCGGCTCTTCGCGAGCGGCGGATTTGCCGCGAAATACCGCTTGATGCCCTTCATGATCGCGTTGGCCATCTTGTCGCGATAGGCGTCGTCGTTCAGGTGCGCTTCCTCTTCGGGATTGCTGATGAACGCCGTTTCGACGAGGATCGACGGAATATCCGGCGCTTTCAGCACGGCGAAGCCCGCCTGCTCGACCGATCCCTTGTGCAGCTTGTTGATGCCGCCGATCTCGTTCAGCACGAAGTTGCCGTAACGCATCGAGTCGCGGATCTGCGCGGTCGTGGACATGTCGAAGAGGGCGCGGCTCACGCTCGCGTCGTTCGTCTTCACGTTGATGCCGCCGATCTGGTCCGATGCATTCTCCTTGGTCGCCATCCAGCGCGCCGCCGCGCTCGATGCGCCATGTTCCGACAACGCGAACACCGACGAGCCGCGCGCCGACGGCGTCGTGAACGCGTCCGCGTGAATCGATACGAACAGGTCCGCGCCCACGCGCTGCGCCTTCTGCACGCGCACATTGAGCGGCACGAAGAAGTCGGCGTCGCGGGTCATCATCGCGCGCATGTTCGGCTGGGCGTCGATCTTCGCGCGCAGCTTCTTCGCGATATCGAGCGCGATGTGCTTCTCATACGTGCCGTTGCCGCCGATCGCGCCGGGGTCTTCGCCGCCGTGTCCCGGATCGATGGCGACGGTCAGAAGGCGCGTGGTGCCCGAGCGGTCCTGCTTCGGTGCGGAGAACGCGTACTGGTCGTTGTCGTCGTCGTCCTTCTTCGCGATGACGGGCGGCGCGACGCGCGGCTTCGGCGTCGGGGGCGCAGGCTTCGGCACGGCCGGCGCGGGTGTGTCGTTCGAAACATCGCCTTGCGCGTACTTCTGGAAGAACTCGTCGGTCGAATCCTGCGCGAGCGGCTTCTGCGTGGTCGCGGGGCCGGAGAGCGTCGCGGGCGGCGGCGTCGACGGATTCGGATTGGCGCGGTCGAATGCTTCCTGCTTGCGCTCGGTCTGGGCGAGCAGTTCCATCAGCGGATCGGGCGCGACGGCCGGGTACAGGTCGAACACGAGGCGATACTTGTAGCTGCCGATCGGCCCGAGCGTGAACACCTGCGGCTTCACGGAGCCTTTCAGATCGAACACCATCCGCACCACATGCGGCTGATACTGCCCGACGCGCACCGCCTGAATCTGCGGATCGTTCGGCGTGATCTTCGATACGAGCTCGCGCAACGCCTGATCCAGATCGATTCCGTTCAGATCGACGACCAGCCTGTCCGGTCCCTGAAGCAACTGGTTGCTGTTCGTGAGTGGCTGGTCGGATTCGATGGTCACGCGCGTGTAGTCGCGCGCCGGCCACACGCGCACGCCGAGCACGGAGCTGGCGTGCGCGAGCTTCGGTCCGACGAGCGCGAGCACGAGCGTCGATGCGCCCGCGCGCAGCACCTTGCGTCGGCGCCAGTTGTGCGGCGCGCTCGCGCTCGATTCGATCGAGTGGAACGGCTTGATCAGCATCTTTCGAGACATGTCTTTCCTGTTTCGCTAAACGCCCGCGCGGTCAGCACGCGGCCTTCTTCTTCGTTCGACTGCGTCGTTTCCATGGGTGCGATGCCGCTGTCCGGCAGCGTCAGCGCGAAAACGAGGTCCGGCACGCCGAGCAAGCCGCCCGCTTGCTGCGGCCATTCGACGAGGCACAACGCGCCCCGGTCGAAATACTCGCGAAACCCGGCGTCGGCCCATTCGGCGGGATCGGCGAAGCGATAGAGATCGAAGTGATACACGTCGAGCGGACCGCCTGGCGCATCCAGCGAATATGGCTCGACGAGCGTGTAAGTGGGGCTTTTCACGCGGCCCGCGTGACCGAGCGCACGCAGCGTCGCGCGCACGAGCGTGGTCTTGCCCGCGCCGAGGTCGCCGATCAACTGGACTTGCAAGCCGTCGAATGGTTCAGCCGAGGCTAATGTTCGCGTCTCGCCGATGGCGCGTGCGAAGCGCTCACCGAACGCGAGCGTCGCGGCTTCGTCGCGCAGTTCGAAGCGGCGTTCGATGAGCGCGGCGGGTGAATCGGATGTCGATGGTGCGGGGCTTTCGGGCATTGCTCGTAAAATGTCGTGATGAACCGATTGCCGGAACACTCCGATGAAGTCACGACCGCGGCGAGCGACGCCGCCGTCGAGGCGCGTGCCTTGCATCGCCTCGAAAGGGACGATGCCGCGCTGGCGGAGCTCGCGCAGCGCATCAAGGCGTGGGGGCGCGAGCTGGGATTCGGTGCGGTCGGAATCAGCGATACCGACCTGACGGACGCCGAGGAAGGCCTCGCCAGCTGGCTCGAAGCAGGCTATCACGGCGAAATGGATTATATGGCCAAACATGGGATGAAACGCGCGAGGCCGGCCGAGCTTGTGGCCGGCACGCGACGAGTCATCACCGCGCGCATGGCCTATCTGCCGGCCGCGACGCTCGCGTCGACAGGCGATGAAAGTGTCGCGACAGCGGACGGTCAGAAGAACGACTGGCGCGCGATCGAATGGAAGCGGCTCGCGCAGCCCGCGCAGGCGCAGGTGTCGATCTATGCGCGCGGCCGCGATTACCACAAAGTCATGCGCAACCGGTTGCAGCAACTGGCAGAGCGTATCGAGAAGGAGATCGGCGCGTTCGGGCATCGCGTGTTCACGGATTCCGCGCCGGTCCTCGAAGTGGCGCTCGCGCAGAAGGCGGGCAACGGCTGGCGCGGCAAGCACACGCTATTGCTGGATCGCGATGCCGGTTCGCTGTTCTTTCTCGGCGAGATTTACGTCGATCTGCCGCTGCCCGTCGATCCCGAACAAGAGCACGACGGCGCGCACTGCGGGCAATGCACGCGCTGCATCGGCGCGTGTCCGACGGGGGCTATCGTCGGGCCGTATCGCGTGGATGCGCGGCGCTGCATCTCGTATCTGACGATCGAGCTGCACGGCAGCATTCCGGAAGACCTGCGGCCGCTGATCGGCAATCGCGTGTACGGCTGCGACGATTGCCAGCTCGTATGCCCGTGGAACAAGTTCGCGCAGGCCGCGCCGGTTGCGGACTTCGACGTGCGCCACGGGCTGGATCGCGCGACGCTCGTCGAACTGTTCGCATGGAGCGCCGATGACTTCGATACGCGGATGCAGGGCAGCGCGATCCGGCGCATCGGACATGACAGATGGCTGCGCAATATCGCGGTGGCGATGGGCAACGCGTTGCGCGATGCGTCGCTCGATGCGCGTGAACGCGGCGCGATCATTGGCGCGCTGCACGCGCGCGCGGACGATGCGTCGGCGCTCGTGCGCGAGCATGTGACGTGGGCGCTGGAGCAGGGAGACAGGCATGAGTAACGTGTCGTTCGATGCGGTCATCGACGCGCCGTTCGGCAAAGTCGGCATCCGCGCCGACGATCGCTTCGTGCGCGAGATCGTCTATTTGCCGCACGAGACGTCGAACGTCGATCCGGTCAGACCGCTCGCGCAGGAAGCCGCGATGCAGGTTCGCCGTTACTTCGATGCATCGACGATGCGCTTCGATCTTCCGCTCGCCATCGGCGGCACCGCGTTTCAACAGCGCGTGTGGCGCGGCATCGGCGCAATCGCGGCGGGACAAGTCTGGACCTACGGACAGCTTGCGCGTGAAATCGGCAGCGTGCCGCGCGCAGTCGGGCAGGCGTGCGGCTCCAATCCGCTGCCGATCGTGATACCGTGCCACCGGGTCGTGGCGTCGGGCGGGATCGGCGGATTTGCGCGTCATCCCGGCGACGGCTTTTTTCGTGACGTGAAGCGCTGGCTGCTGGCGCATGAAGGTGTATCGATCGGATGACGAGCGCAATCATTGAAGAACCGCAAACGCCTGAGCTGATCGCGAGCAGCGATGCGATCGATCTCTTCTGCGATGCATTGTGGCTCGAACACGGGCTCGCGAAAAATTCACTCGACGCGTACCGGCGCGACTTGCGGCTCTTCGCCGAGTGGCTCGCGAAGACGCGCGGCGCGTCCATCGACGCCGCCAGCGAAGCCGACATGAACGGCTACATGGCCGCGCGCCGCAGCGACAAGGCGACTTCCGCGAACCGGCGTCTTTCGGTGTTTCGCCGCTACTACGCGTGGGCGATGCGCGAACATCGGGCCATTGCCGACCCGACGCTCAAGCTGCGCTCGGCCAAGCAGCCGCCGCGTTTTCCGTCCACGCTCAACGAAGCGCAAGTGGAAGCGCTGCTCGGCGCGCCCGATATTGAAACGCCGCTCGGCCTGCGCGACCGCACGATGCTGGAACTGATGTACGCGAGCGGCCTGCGCGTGACTGAACTCGTGACGCTGAAGACCGTCGAGCTTGGTCTCAACGAGGGCGTCGTCCGCGTGATGGGCAAAGGCTCGAAAGAGCGTCTCGTGCCGTTCGGCGAAGAGGCGCACGGCTGGATCGCGCGATATCTGCGCGAATCGCGTCCGGCGCTGCTCGGCCCGCGCGCCGCCGATGCGCTCTTCGTCACCGCACGCGGCGAGGGCATGACGCGTCAGCAGTTCTGGAACATCATCAAGCGCCATGCGCTGAACGGCGGCGTGCATGCGCCGCTTTCGCCGCACACGCTGCGTCACGCATTCGCGACGCATCTGCTCAATCACGGCGCGGACCTGCGCGTGGTGCAACTGCTGCTCGGCCACTCCGATATTTCGACCACGCAGATCTACACGCACGTCGCCCGCGAGCGGCTGCAGAAGCTGCATCGCGAGCATCATCCGCGCGGTTGACGTGGCGGCGCTTTAGATTTCCACGCCCCGCATCAACCCCCGCGCGATGATCACCTGCTGGATCTGCGACGTGCCTTCGTAAAGCCGGAAGAGCCGCACGTCGCGATAAAACCGCTCGATGCCGTACTCCGCGATATATCCCGCGCCGCCATGCACCTGAACCGCGCGGTCCGCGACGCGCCCGCACATCTCGGTGGCGAAGTACTTCGCGCACGACGCCTCGATCGATACGTCGCGGCCCTCGTCGCGGCGGCGCGCGGCATCGAGCACCATGCATTCGGCGGCGTACAGTTCGGCCTTGCTGTCGGCGAGCATGCCCTGCACGAGCTGAAATTCCGCGATCGGCTGGCCGAACTGGCGGCGCTCCATCGCGTAGGCGAGGGCGTCGCGCAACATGCGTTTGGCCGCGCCCACCGCGATGGCCGCAATGTGGATGCGCCCCTTGTCGAGCGTTTTCATCGCCGTTCTGAAGCCGACGCCTTCCACGGCGCCGATCAATTGCCGCGCCGGCACGCGGCAGTTCTCGAAGACGACGTCGCTGGTATGCGCGCCGCGCTGGCCCATCTTGCGGTCTGGCTTGCCGAGCGAGAGCCCCGGCGTGTCGCGTTCGACGATGAACGCCGAGATGCCGCTCGCGCCTTTCGCATCGCTCGTGCGGGCCATCACGGTATAGAGACCCGCTTCCGGCGCGTTCGTGATGTAGCGCTTCGTGCCGTTGAGCACGTAGGCGTCGCCGTCCTTTTTCGCTGTCGTTCTGAGCGACGCGGCATCCGAGCCCGAGTCCGGCTCGGTCAGGCAGAACGAGCCGATCAGTTCGCCCGCCGCGAGTTTCGGCAGATAGTGCGCCTTTTGTTCGTCCGTGCCGTCGAGCAAGATTCCGATCGAGCCGATGCCGTTGTTCGTGCCGATCATCGAGCGAAACGCCGGCGATGTCTGCCCGAGCTCGAACGCGATCCGCACTTCCTCTTCCATCGTGAGGCCGAGCCCGCCGTACGCTTCGGGGATCGTGAGACCGAACAGGCCGATTTCGCGCATTGCGTCGATGACATCGGCGGGAATGGCGTCGGTTTCGTCGACTTCGCTTTCGCGCGGCACGAGCTTCTCGCGAACGAATCGGCGGATGGTGTCTTCAAGCAGCGTTTGCGTTTCGGTGTCGCGGATCATGATGGTTTCCTCCCTGGCGAACGATCGTACGGCACGCGCGGGCACTCGACTACCCGGCCAACGGCCGATGGTGAGCCGCGGGGCGCGCCGCTACAATGCGTCCATGCCGAAATCCAAACACGTATCCGAAACGCCCGCGACGCAATTCCTGCGCCGTCACAAGGTGGCGTTCGGGGAGCATCCTTACGATTACGTCGAACACGGCGGCACCGAAGAGTCCGCGCGGCAGCTCGGCGTGGACGAGCATTGCGTCGTGAAGACGCTCGTGATGGAGGACGAGCACGCGAAGCCGCTCATCGTCCTCATGCACGGCGACCGGACCGTGTCCACGAAGAATCTCGCCCGGCAGACGGGCGCAAAGCGCATCGAGCCGTGCAAGCCCGAAGTGGCGAACCGGCATTCGGGCTATCTCGTCGGCGGAACGTCGCCGTTCGGCACGAAGAAAGCGATGCCCGTGTACGTCGAATCGAGCATTCTCGAGCTCGACGCCATCTATCTCAACGGCGGGCGGCGTGGTTATCTCGTGAGCCTCGATCCGGCGGTGTTGACCAGGCTGCTCGACGCGAAACCCGTCCAGTGTGCGAGCGTGGATTAGAATGCTGACCGCGCTTTTTAAGACACAAGAGACAACATGATTTATCTGATCGTCGCCGTCGCGTCCTATCTGATCGGCTCGATTTCATTCGCCGTCGTCGTGAGCAAGGCGATGGGCCTCGCCGATCCGCGTTCGTACGGCTCCGGCAATCCCGGCGCGACCAACGTGCTGCGCACCGGCAACAAGCGCGCGGCAATCCTCACCCTCGTCGGCGATGCCTTCAAGGGCTGGCTGCCCGTGTGGCTCGTCGGGCATTTCGGCGCGGGTTACGGCCTCGATGCGACAGGGCTTGCCACGGTCGTCGCGCTGTCGGCCATCGCCGTGTTCCTCGGGCATCTGTACCCGGTGTTCTTCAAGTTCCAGGGCGGCAAGGGCGTGGCGACGGCGGCGGGCGTGCTGCTCGCCATTCATCCGGTGCTCGGGCTGGCCACGCTGCTGACGTGGCTGATCATCGCGTTCTTTTTCCGCTATTCGTCGCTTGCGGCGCTCGTCGCGGCCGCATTCGCGCCGCTGTTTCAGGTGTTCCTGTTCGGGCCGAGCCGCGTCTCGCTCGCCGTGCTGGCGATGAGCGCGCTGCTCGTCTGGCGGCATCGCGCGAATATTTCGAAGCTGATCGCGGGGAAGGAAAGCCGGATCGGCGACAAGAAGAAGCCGGCGGCGGCCGAATAAAAAAGCCGTTCCGCGAGGAGCGGAACGGCTTTTCTTCCTTGATGCGCAGAAAAAGCGCTTAGTCGCGGAAATTGTTGAAGTCGAGCGGCGTGTCGGTCACGTCCTTCTTCAAAAGCGCGATGGTGCTCTGCAGATCGTCGCGCTTCGTGCCGGTCACGCGCACGGCGTCGCCCTGAATGCTCGCCTGCACCTTGATCTTGCTGTCCTTGACCATCTTGACGATCTTCTTCGCCAGATCGCCCGAGACGCCTTTCTTGATCGTCACGACCTGCTTGAGCCTGTCGCCGCCGATCTTCTCCTGCTTGCCGTAGTCGAGGAACCGCACGTCGACGCCGCGCTTCGCCAGCTTCGAGAGCAGCACGTCCTTGACCTGACCGAGCTTGAAGTCGTCGTCCGCGTAGAGCGTCAGTTCGCGCTCCTTCTGCTCGACGCGTGAATCGGAACCCTTGAAGTCGAAGCGCGTCGAGATTTCCTTGTTGGATTGCTCGATGGCGTTCTTCACTTCGATCATGTTTGCTTCGCTGACGACGTCAAACGATGGCATCTGTTTTCCCCTTCTTGAGGCGAGCGCCCGGGAGCGGCTCGCGCAATCGCTATAATCACGGACCTGACGTCATTCTACCGACGCGCCCTGGATTTCCCCAAGACTGCGCGCGTTTCCCGGCTTCTCCACGCGGTTTCCCATGTCCCACGCTCAACTACTCGCGGATTACTCCCTGCGGCCGCACAACACATTCGGCTTCGACGTGCGCGCGCGTCACGCAATGCGAATCGACAGCGTCGATGCCGCCGCCGCGCTCGCGAACGATGCGCGCATCATCGACATGCCGAAGCTCGTGCTGGGCGGCGGCAGCAACGTCGTGCTGACGCGCGATTTCGATGGCGTCGCGCTCATCGTCGGCATCATGGGAAAACGCGTGGTCGGCGAGGATGACGACGCGTGGCTCGTCGAAGCCGGCGCGGGCGAGAACTGGCACGACTTCGTCGCGTGGACGCTCGCACACGGCATGCCGGGCCTCGAAAACCTCGCGCTGATCCCGGGCACGGTCGGCGCGGCGCCGATTCAGAACATCGGCGCGTATGGCCTCGAAATGGGCGAGCGCTTCGAGCGGCTGCATGCGGTGGAACTCGCGACGGGCGCGCACGCCGAATTCGATCGCGACGCGTGCGCGTTCGGCTATCGCGACAGCTTCTTCAAGCGGGAAGGACGCGGGCGATACATGATCACGTCGGTCGTCTTCCGGCTGCCGAAAGCGTGGACGCCACGTGCCGATTACGCCGATGTCGCTCGCGCGCTGGAAGGCGCATCGGCTCATGACGCGCAGGCCATCTTCGATGCCGTCATCGCCGTGCGCCGCGCCAAGCTGCCCGACTGGACCGTGCTGGGCAACGCGGGGAGCTTCTTCAAGAATCCGGTCGTCAGCGCGGATTCGTTCGAATCGCTGCAAGCGCGTGAGCCGGGAGTCGTGTCGTACCGTCAGGCCGATGGTCAGGTGAAGCTCGCAGCCGGATGGCTGATCGACCGCTGCGGCTGGAAAGGGCGCGGCATCGGCGGGGCGGCGGTGCACGAGCGGCAGGCGCTCGTGCTCGTGAATCGCGGGAATGCGTCCGGGGCGGAAGTGATCGAACTCGCCGAAGCAATCAAACGCGATGTGCTCGCGCGCTTCGGCGTCGAACTGGAAATGGAGCCGGTCTGCCTCTGAATCCGCAGACGCGGGTCAGTGGTTCAACTTGCCGAGCAGCAGATACTCCATCAGCGCCTTCTGCACGTGCAGGCGATTCTCCGCCTCGTCCCAGACCACGCTCTGCGGCCCGTCGATGACTTCCGCGCTCACTTCCTCACCGCGATGCGCGGGCAGGCAGTGCATGAAAAGCGCGTCGGGATGGGCGCGCGCCATCATCTCGGCGTCGACGCAATAGTCCGCGAACGCCTTCATGCGGGCCTCGTTTTCCGCTTCGAAGCCCATGCTGGTCCAGACATCCGTCGTCACAAGGTCCGCGCCCTGGCAGGCTTCGTTCGGATCGGCGAATTCCTGATAGAACGGCGCGCTATCCGCCGACACCAGCGCGTGATCCAGCTTGTAGCCGTGCGGCGTCGACAGCCGCAGCTTGAAGCCCAGGATTTGCGCGGCTTCCATCCACGTGTACAGCATGTTGTTGGCGTCGCCGATCCACGCGACGGTTTTGCCGTGAATCGGCCCGCGATGCTCGTAGAACGTGAAGATATCGGCGAGCACCTGACACGGGTGATATTCGTTGGTCAACCCGTTGATGACCGGCACGCGCGAGCTTTCGGCGAAGCGCCGGATGATGTCCTGCCCGAACGTGCGGATCATGATGATGTCCACCATGCGCGAAATGACCTGCGCCGAATCTTCGATCGGTTCGCCGCGGCCAAGCTGCGTGTCACGCGTGTTCATGAAGACCGCGTGGCCGCCGAGCTGGAAGATGCCGGCTTCGAACGACAGGCGCGTGCGCGTCGAGCTCTTCTCGAAGATCATCGCGAGCGTGCGATCGTGCAGCGGGTGGTACGTCTCGTAGTTCTTGAACTTGCGCTTCAGGATGCGGGCGCGTTCGAGCACGTACTCGTAGTCGTCGAGCGAAAAATCCTTGAACTGAAGATAGTGGCGAATTTTCTTGGCGGTCATGAAAACGCAAGCGGCGGCTTCGAACCGGCCGCGCGACTCGAACTGCGAGCGTCGCCAGACCGGGCGCCGCCGCCGTCGGAGTGGATATCGCGTTCGAGCATAAAGGATTTTGCGAACTTTTACGAGGCTGGCCGAAACGCGAGTGCGCCTTCGACAGGCCCGGCGTACGGCGCTCTCCGGCCCTTGAGCAGCCCGTTGGGCGTCCGTGTGCGCTGCGGAAAAGAGGGCGCTGCGGTATAATCGCCGGCGCTTGTCTCAGCAACTCTGCAACACTCAGTAACGCCCAGCACCGTTTCACGCGCTCAGCCGGCGAAGCTCGCAAGAGACCGCTGCATTTGCCTTGGCGTATGCGAATCCGCCGTGCTGCCGAGTCCGCCATCGTGTCGCGGGCGTGAACGGTCCTCATCGGGCAGGTTCGCAAGCATCGCCCGGCGCCGTTGCGTGCCGGCGGCGCGCATCCCGCGTCGAGCGTGTGCATTCGCCGGTGCCTGCCACCGGCCGACAAAAGGTATCGCTACATGGCTGAATCATCCCCGACCCAGTATTTCATTCAAGGCATTACCAAGAACGGGAGAAAGTTTCGCCCGAGCGACTGGTCGGAGCGCCTCTGCGGAGTCATGTCGGCGTACGGTCCGAAAGCGAAGGGGCCGAATGCGCGGCTGCAGTATTCCATCTACGTCCGTCCGACGATGATCGGCGACATCAAGGTCGTCATTCTCGATGCGCGTCTGCGCGAGATCGAGCCGATGGCCTTCGACTTCGTGTTGAACTTCGCGAAGGACAACGATCTGCAGGTGACGGAAGCGTGCGAACTGCCACCGCATCACGGCACGCAGACAGCGACGCCGCCGAAAGGCTGATCGGCGAGAAGAAACAAACGCAAGCCGACAGACGCAAAAAAGCCCGCGAAAGCGGGCTTTTTCGTTACTGCGCAGCGGAAACAGGAAGCTGTTCCGGCGAACGCCTCGCGATGAAGGCATGCGCCGGACGCGAGCCGGAATTACTGGGCTGCGGAAGCCTGCAGACCCTTGATGGCTGCAGCCAGGCGGCTCTTGTGACGAGCGGCCTTGTTCTTGTGGACAATCTTCTTGTCCGCGATGGTGTCCATCGTCTTGACCGACGACTTGAACACTTCGGCGGCCTTGGCCTGATCGCCGGCATCGATTGCCTTGCGAACTGCCTTGATGGCCGTGCGGAACTTCGAGCGCAGCGCCGAGTTGTGCGAGTTGGCTTTGGCGGCCTGACGGGCGCGCTTGCGAGCTTGTGCGGTATTTGCCATGACGGTTCCTTGTCCTGTTTCTGCTGTTACTTGTCGGAGCGGCTTCACACGAAGCCGGCGGTGGCCGGAAGCGGTGAACGATGCGCGCTGCCTTGATCTGAAATCCGGGGAACGATTGCCCCGAAACGTTAAAGCGTTACTGCCATGATACCTGTACGGCTCGTGCGAAATCGCGTTCGAGACCGCGCTTGAGACCGGCTTGAGACCGATACGGTATACGCGTTCGGCACAAAAATGCCGAAACGGAGCTTCGAAACCCGCGATTATAGCAAGCGAATACGACACATGACAAGCGCGGGCTGTCTTCCAGCTAGCGTCTATGGCCGGCGACGGATTTGGTGCAATCCGTCAAACTCGCGGACTTGCACGCCAGCGGTGCGGGGGAGGGTCATGCATGGCCCGTATAATAAGCGCCCCATGAATCTATTCCGAGCCCTCCTGACGGTCAGCGGCTTCACGCTGCTGTCGCGCGTGACCGGCCTGATCCGCGAAACGCTGATCGCCCGTGCCTTCGGCGCCAGTCTCTACACCGACGCGTTCTACGTCGCTTTCCGTATTCCGAACTTGCTGCGGCGTCTGTCCGCGGAAGGCGCATTCGCGCAGGCGTTCGTGCCCATCCTCGCCGAGTTCAAGAACAGCAAGGGCCACGACCCGACCAAGGCGCTCGTCGACGCGATGTCGACCGTACTGACGTGGGGCCTCGTCGTGCTGTCGCTCGCCGGCATGGCGGGGGCGAGCTGGGTCGTGTTCGCGGTCGCGTCGGGGCTGAAACACGATGGCGGCGCCTATCCGCTCGCCGTCGAGATGACGCGCATCATGTTCCCGTACATCGTCTTCATCTCGATGACGACGCTTGCCTCCGGCGTGCTCAACACGTACAAGCAGTTCTCACTGCCGGCGTTCGCGCCAGTGCTGCTCAACGTGGCGTTCATCGTCGCGGCCGTGTTCGTCGCGCCGCATCTGAAAATTCCGGTCTACGCGCTCGCCTATGCGGTGATCGCGGGCGGCGTGCTGCAACTGCTCGTGCAAGTGCCGGGGCTCAGGAAGATCGACATGACGCCGCACGTCGGCCTCAACTTCCGCCGCGCGCTGGCGCATCCGGGCGTGAAGCGCGTGCTCGCGAAGATGGTGCCCGCGACGTTCGCGGTATCCGTTGGTCAGTTGAGTCTCATCATCAACACGAATATCGCGTCGAATATCGGGCAGGGCGCGGTGTCGTGGATCAACTATGCCGACCGGCTGATGGAATTCCCGACTGCGCTGCTCGGCGCGGCGCTCGGCACCATCCTGTTGCCGAGTCTCTCGAAAGCGCACGTCGATGCCGACCCCGTCGAATATTCCGCACTGCTCGACTGGGGCTTGCGCATCACGTTCCTGCTCGCCGCGCCGAGCGCAGTCGCGCTGTTTTTCTTCGCGCAGCCGCTCACGGCGACGCTGTTCCATTACGGCAAGTTCGACGGTCATTCGGTCGTGATGGTCGGGCGTGCGCTGTCGGCGTACGGCATCGGGCTGATCGGCCTGATCCTGATCAAAATCCTCGCGCCCGGTTTCTATGCGAAGCAGGACATCAAGACGCCGGTGAAGATCGCGATCGGCGTGCTGATCATGACGCAGGTGAGCAATTACGTCTTCGTGCCGATCTTCTCGCACGCGGGACTTACGCTGTCGATCGGTCTCGGCGCGCTCGCCAATGCGTTCCTCTTGTTCGTCGGCCTGCGCCGCCGCGACATCTACCAGCCGTCGCCGGGCTGGCTGCGCTTTTTCGTGCAGTTGACCGGCGCGTGCCTGGTGCTCGCGGGGGCGATGCATTGGGTGTCGCTCAACTTCGACTGGATCGGCATGCGCGCGACGCCCTTTGCACGAATCGTGCTGCTCGGAGCAAGCCTGGTTCTGTTCGCGGCGCTATATTTCGGTATTCTGACGGCGATGGGCTTCAAGTACGCCTACTTCAAGAGACGCACGCTTTGATGACGACGACGCGCATCCTCGACTATTTCTCCTCGCTGATGGCAGACGATGAAACTCTGCCGCTCACGGAGGCCGCTTTGTCGCTGGCGCAGGATGCGTATCCGGACCTCGACATGCAGGCGGTGCTCGCGGAGATGGACGAGCTTGTTCTGCGCGCCCGCCGCCGCATGCCCGAGGACGCCGATGTTCGTCGAAGAGTCGATGCCCTCAACCGTTATTTCTTCCGCGAGCTGGGCTTCTCCAGCAATCTCAACGATTACTACGATCCGGACAACAGCCACCTGAACGCGGTGCTGCGCCGTCGCCGGGGCATTCCGATTTCCCTCGCGGTGATCTATCTGGAAATGGCCGAACAACTCGGCCTGCCGGTACGCGGCGTGTCGTTTCCGGGCCATTTTCTGTTGCGCGTCACCACGCCGGAAGGCGACCTGATGCTCGATCCGACGACCGGGCAGACGCTTTCCGAAGCGCAGATGGTCGAGATGCTGGAGCCGTACGTGCAGCGCGCGGGCGAATCCATCGGCAGCGCGTTGCGCGTGCTGCTGCAGCCTGCGACGCGCCGCGAGATCGTTGCGCGGATGCTGCGCAATCTCAAGAGCATCTACTTGCAGACGGAGCGTTGGCAACGGCTTCTCGCCGTGCAGCAGCGACTCGTGATCGTGCTGCCGGGGAGCATCGAGGAAGTGCGCGACCGTGGTTTCGCGTACGCGCGGCTCGACTACCTGCGGCCGGCGCTGGAAGACCTCGAGCGCTATCTCGAAGAGCGCCCGGATGCGCAAGACGCGACCGTCGTCGAATCGGAGTTGCACGAGCTTCGCCAGCGCGCGCAGCACGACGACGACTGAAGCCGCGTCACATCACATCACATCGCGTTACTTCGGCTGCATCCGGATTGCCCCGTCCAGGCGGATGACTTCGCCGTTGAGCATCGGGTTATCGAAGATCTGCTTCACGAGCATCGCGTATTCGTCCGGCTTGCCGAGACGCGGCGGGAACGGGACCATCGCGCCGAGCGCATCCTGCCGGTCCTGCGGCATGCCGAGCAGCATCGGCGTCTCGAAGATGCCCGGCGCAATGGTCATCACGCGGATGCCATCCCTCGACAGGTCACGCGCGACCGGCAGCGTCATGCCGACGACGCCGCTCTTCGATGCCGCATAGGCCGCCTGACCGATCTGTCCGTCGTACGCCGCCACCGACGCCGTGTTCACGATCACGCCGCGCTCGCCCGCGCCGTTCGGCTCGTTCTTCGACATGACGCTGGCCGCGAGCCGGATCATGTTGAAGGTGCCGATCAGATTCACCGCGACGACCTTGCTGAAAAGGTCCAGCGGATGCGGCCCGTCGCGTCCGACCGTCTTCGATGCCGGCGCGATGCCCGCGCAGTTCACGAGTCCGCGCAGCGTGCCGAGCTTCGTCGCGGCATCGACGGCTTTCTGCGCATCGTTCTCCTGGCTCACGTCGCACTTCACGAATTCGCCGGACAGTTCGCGGGCGAGGGCGACGCCCGCGTCCTCGTTCATGTCGGCGAGCACGACCTTGCCGCCGTTCGCGACAACGAGCCGCGCGGTTGCCGCGCCAAGGCCCGACGCGCCGCCGGTGATCAGAACGACGTTGTCCTTCATCTCCATCTTTTGTCTCCTTTCTAATCGGATTTGTGAGGCATTCGCATCGAGTGTAGCGAATCCGGGCGTAAAAAAACCCGCTCGTTTGGAGCGGGTTTCTTGTCCTGCGTGCGACGCTTTACTTCAACGCATCGAATACGCGCGCGCGGATTTCATCGACGGAACCGAGGCCCGAAATGCGGCGATATTCCGGCGCCTTCAGCCCATTCGACGGACCACTCTTCGCCCAGTCGTTGTAATAGGCGATCAACGGCTTCGTCTGCGCTTCATACACGTCGAGACGCTTCTTCACCGTCTCTTCCTTGTCGTCCTCGCGCTGAATCAGCGGCTCGCCGGTGATGTCATCCACCATGTCGTTCTTCGGCGGATTGAACTTGACGTGATACGTGCGGCCCGATGCCGCATGCACGCGGCGCCCGCTCATGCGAGTGATGATCTCGTCGAACGGGACGTCGATTTCAAGCACGTAGTCGATGACGACGCCCGCGCTTTTCATCGCTTCCGCCTGCGGAATGGTGCGCGGAAAGCCGTCGAACAGATAGCCGTTCGTGCAGTCGCTTTCGAGCAGACGCTCCTTCACGAGATTGATGATGAGTTCGTCCGGCACCAGTTCGCCCGCGTCCATGAAGCGCTTGGCCTCGATGCCGAGCGGCGAGCCGGCCTTGACGGCTGCACGCAGCATGTCGCCGGTCGAGATCTGCGGGATGCCGAACTTTTCCTTGATGAAGTTTGCCTGGGTGCCCTTGCCCGCGCCGGGCGCGCCCAACAGGATCAAACGCATGGTGATATCTCCGAATCGTCTAGAAACCGCTCGGCGCGAGGGGATGACATCGGGTAGCGACGCTCGTGCGGCGTCGACGACAGGGCGGCGCGGCCGATTCGACAGGCGGCGCGGCACCCGCGGACAGCGGCGCAACGTTGAGCGTGGCGCTGACCGGGAGGCTCGCGCAATCGCTTGATTATGCCACGGCTCATTACGATCGCGGCCCTAATAGCGAGTATGGAAACAGCTATGACGCCCGTCGCGCGGGCGTTTGGCGGGGTTTACACCGGTTGCGCGACGCTTTCAGTCCGCCCCGGCGAAGAGCGCCTGCACGCGCGCGAGATCGGCGGGCGTATCGACGCCGGGCGGCGGTGCGTCATGCGTGACGCGGACCGCGATGCGTTCGCCGTGCCACAGCGCGCGCAATTGTTCGAGCGCTTCGGCTGCTTCGATGGGCGCTTGCGCGAGATTCGGGAAGCCGCGCAGAAACTTGGCGCGATACGCGTATAGGCCAATATGTCGCAGCACGTTTTCGGAAACGGCCGGTAGCGCGGAGAGTGCGGCGACGTCGGGCCACTGCGATTGCCACGCGTCGCGGGACCAGGGAATCGGTGCGCGCGAGAAGTAGAGCGCGACGCTTTTCGCATCGAGCACGACCTTGACGACGTTCGGATTGAACACGTCGGCGGGATCGTGGATACGATGCGCCGCCGTGGCGATCGCGCACTCGCGGTGCGCCGCCAGATGCGCGGCGACATCGCGCACGAGTTGCGGGTCGATGAGCGGTTCATCGCCCTGCACGTTGACGACGATCGCGTCGTCGTCCCAGTTCAGGCGCGTCGCGACTTCGGCCAGGCGGTCGGTGCCGGTCGGATGATCGGAGCGCGTCAGCATCACTTCGATACCGTGCTCGCGCGCCGCTTCGACCACGCGGTCGGAATCGGTCGCGACGAGCACCTGGCTCGCGCCCGCTTCGCGCGCCCGCTCGGCGACGCGCACGACCATCGGCTTGCCGCCGAGATCGGCGAGCGGCTTGTTCGGCAGCCGCGTCGATGCGAGGCGCGCGGGAATGACAGCGATGAACGGCACGGACATGGCGATTGACCCGATTGCGCTTACGCGTCGCTGACCGGCTTTAGCGGCTCGACGGGCGTGCCTTCGACCGTCTGACGCGCTTCGTCGACGAGCATCACGGGAATGCCGTCGCGGATCGGATAGGCGAGCTTGTCCGCGTTGCAGACGAGTTCCTGCGCCGCGCGGTCGTAATTGAGCGGACCTTTGCAGATCGGGCAGACGAGGATTTCAAGCAGACGTGCGTCCACGGAGTTTCTCCACAACGAGAGCGATGAGGCGAGGCCTGAGCACGGCCTGCACGGGAACGACCCAGATGCGCGCATCGCGCCAGGCCCCGAATTTTACTGCATCCTTCTCGGTGATCAGGATGGCGTCGGCCTCCACGGCGGCGAACGGATTCTCGCGATACGAGTAGTGATCCGGAAAGGCGCGCGTCGCCGGCGTGATGCCCGCCGCGCGCAGCGTCGCGAAGAATCGCTCGGGTGAGCCGATGCCGGCCGCGGCGACCACCTTCTCGCCCGCGAACGCGGCGAGCGGGCGGCGCATGGCGGGATCGTCGAGCAGCCAGGCGTCGCCCGATTCGAGTTCGAGCGCGAAGGTGTTCGGCCACGGCGGCAGCGTGCGGTCGTAGGGGCTGTTGATGAGCGTGGCGTCGCGATGGCGCGACATCGGCTCGCGCAACGGCCCGGCGGGCAGCAGGAAGCCGTTGCCGCCGAGCCGGTCGTCGAACACGACGAGCTCGAACGCGCGGGCGAGGCGATAGTGCTGCAGGCCGTCGTCGCTGACGAGGACATCGACGTTCGGATGCGCCTGCAACAGCGCACGCGCCGCCGCGACGCGGTCCGGACAGACGAACACCGGCGCGTGCGTGCGCCGCGCGATCAGAAGCGGTTCGTCGCCGACCTGCGCGGCGGCGCTCGACGGCGTGACGCTCGTCGCCTCCTTGATCTTCGCGCCGTATCCGCGCGAGACGACGCCCGGCTGGAAGCCCGCCGCCCGCAGCGCCTCGACGAGCGCGATGACGGTCGGCGTCTTGCCGGTCCCGCCGACGGTCACGTTGCCGACGACGACCACCGGCACGCCCACATCGACGCGTTTCATCCAGCCGAGTTCGTAGAACGCGCGGCGCGTCGCGGCGATTGCACCGAAGATGCAGGCAAAGGGCGTCAGCCCCCACGCGACGGGACCGCGCCGGCGCCACTCGCGGGCGAGAAAGTTTTCGATCGGCGGCTTGAAGTCAGACATGAACCGCCCTTGCATGAGCATGCGGCAAAGACTTCGGATACGGCAGGGCGCGCAACGGCAACTCCTTCGATGTCGGTCTCTCGTTGAACGGTTCGACCGGCGCTGCCCGCCCAAAGGTCCAGCCAGGGACGGCGCGCCGGTGCACGAACCCGGCACTCTAGCGCGCGAGCGGTCTGCGCGCCAGTCGCCGCGCGACGCAAGCGGTCTGTGGATAACTCTGTGAAGAACTTGCGCCGGAAAAGCCGCTAAACGGCTTCAAGCAAGAGTTGCTTCGGCGCAGAGCGTGGTCAGCGATATTTAATTCAGTAAAATCAATGGGTTGCAACGGACTCATCGGCTTTCGAGGGCGGCGTCGATCGCGCTTCGGTAAGTCTTTCTGTGTGGACACTTGTTACACTGGCACGCATCCGGCCGCGCGAAGACACTGCCTCGGCCCGCTTTCATCGACTCTCAGCCATGACTCCCGACTCCTTGCCGACGCCAGGCGGCGACGCCGTCATTCCCGTTTCCGTCCTCAATCGCGCGATCGGCACGATGCTCGAACGGTCGTTTCCGCTCGTGTGGGTATCGGGCGAAGTATCGAATTTCACGCGCGCGGCGAGCGGCCACTGGTATTTCTCGATCAAGGACGCCAACGCGCAGATGCGCTGCGTGATGTTCCGCAGCCGCGCGCAGTACGCCGAATTCACGCCGCGCGAAGGCGACAAGATCGAAGTCCGCGCCCTCGTGACGATGTACGAGCCGCGCGGCGAGTTGCAACTGGGCGTCGAAGCGGTGCGCCGCACGGGCCAAGGCCGTCTGTACGAAGCGTTCCTGCGGCTCAAGGCCCAGCTTGAAAGCGAAGGACTCTTCGCCGCCGAGCGCAAGCGCAGCTTGCCGACGCATCCGCGCGGCATCGGCATCGTCACGTCGCTGCAGGCGGCCGCTTTGCGCGATGTGCTCACCACGCTCGCACGCCGCGCGCCGCATGTGCCGGTGATCGTCTATCCGGCGCCGGTGCAGGGCGCGGGCGCCGGCGCGAAGCTCGCCGCGATGGTCGAAGCCGCCAACGCGCGGCGCGAAGCGGATGCGCTCGACGTGCTGATCGTGTGTCGTGGCGGGGGGGCCATCGAAGACCTGTGGGCGTTCAACGAGGAAGTGCTCGCACGGGCGATTGCCGCGAGCGAGCTGCCGGTGGTGAGCGGCGTCGGCCACGAGACGGATTTCACGATTGCCGATTTCGCCGCCGATGTCCGCGCGCCCACGCCGACCGGCGCGGCCGAACTCGTCAGTCCGCAGCGCGTGCTGCTGTTGCGCGAGCTGGATCATCGGCACGCGGCGCTGGCACGCGGCTTCGGCCGGTCGATGGAGCGCCGCGCGCAGCAACTCGACTGGCTCGCGCGCCGGCTCGTGAGTCCGGCGGAGCGGCTCGCGCGGCAGCGCGTGCATCTGCGGCAACTGGCGAGCAGGCTCGCGGCGGCGGGCGGGCGGCCGGTGCGCGATGCGCGTGCGCGGTTCGCGCTCATGCAGTATCGATGGGCGCGCAGACGTCCGGATGTCGCGGCGCAAAGCGAGCACGTGCTGCGGCTGGCGGGGCGTCTCAAGAACGCGAGCGAGCGTCGCCGTGAGCGCGAGAAAGCGTGTTTGTCGGAACTGTCGGCGCGCTTGCAGGTGCTCAGTCCGCAGCGCACGCTCGAGCGCGGCTATGCGGCATTGATCGACGCGCAAACGGGCCGCGCGCTGCGTGCGCCGAATGCGCTGAAGCCGAAGCGGCCGCTTACGGTGCATCTCGCGGAAGGATCGGCGGATGTGTTGCTGGCCGATGTCCAGCCGCGCCTGCCGGACGAATTCTGAAGCGGACGCGGCGCATTTTTGACGTGTCGAGCGATGCGCCGGCACGTCGTCGCGAGCACTTTTTACGCCGCTTTTAGCGGTATGAAAGCGATCTTCCTCATAAAGGCTGGCGGTTTGCGGGGTTATCCCAACTCGCCTACAATCCATTGCTCCACTGCTTCACTCCTCACAGTCCCACAATTCACATAGAAAGGAAGCTCGCAATCATGGAACATACGCTCCCGCCGCTGCCGTTCGACAAGAACGCGCTCGCTCCGCACATGTCGGAAGAAACGCTCGAGTATCACTATGGCAAGCACCACCAGACCTATGTGACCAAGCTCAACGAGCTGATCAAGGGCACGGAATTCGAGAACCTGTCGCTCGAAGAGATCGTGAAAAAGTCGTCGGGCGGTGTGTTCAACAACTCGGCTCAAACGTGGAACCACACGTTCTTCTGGAACAGCCTGTCGCCAAACGGCGGTGGCGCGCCGAGCGGTGCGCTGGCTGACGCCATCAACGCAAAATACGGCTCGTTCGACATGTTCAAGGAAGAGTTTGCAAAGGTCGCCGTGGGCACGTTCGGCTCGGGCTGGACCTGGCTCGTGAAGAAGACCGACGGTACGCTCGACATCGTCTCGACGAGCAACGCCGCCACGCCGCTGACCACCGACAGCAAGCCGCTGATGACGCTGGACGTGTGGGAACATGCGTACTACATCGACTATCGCAATGCGCGTCCGAAGTTCATCGAGGCTTTCTGGAACATCGTGAACTGGGACTTCGCCGCCAAAAATTTCGGCGCCTGAGTTCGCTGTAGCGTTGCTTCGAAACCGGCTTCGCGATGATGCCGGTTGAAGCGAAGAAGCCCTCCGCGCGAGGGCTTTCGTTTTTGTCGAGGTGAAGAATCCGTGACGGACGCCACAAGGCTGTGCTCGGGCGCGCGGCACCGCTTCCGTTGCACTACGCAAGAACGATGCGTATAGTCCTCCGCTAACCGCGCCGTCGAGCCGCTTGATGGCGGCGAAGCCCGATCTCATCGAAGCCGCGCTTGCCGGCTTCATCCGTGAATTTCCCGCCACCGCATGTCCGCACAGACCGAACCTCGTATCGCTGTTCTCGTTCCCTGCCTGAATGAAGCCTCGACCATCGGTCGCGTGGTGGAGGATTTCCGTGTAGCGCTGCCCGGTTGCGAGATTTTCGTTTTCGACAACAACTCGACCGATGCCACAAGGGACGTTGCCCGGCTTGCAGGTGCTCAGGTCCGCACCGTCGCGCTTCGCGGCAAGGGGAACGTGATCCGGAGAATGTTCGCGGACGTCGAAGCCGACATCTACATTCTTGTGGACGGCGACGACACCTACGACGCGAAGGCAACACCGCGCATGGTCGCGATGCTCGTCGACGAGGGCCTGGACATGGTGGTGGGCAGCCGTGTCTCCGAAGAGCAAGCTGCGTATCGCTTCGGGCATCGTTTCGGCAATGTACTGCTTACCCGGTGCGTGTCCTTGATTTTCGGGCGCACGTTCTCCGATATGCTCTCCGGCTTCCGAGTGTTCTCGCGCCGCTATGTGAAATCTTTCCCCGCTCATGCCTCCGGCTTCGAGACGGAGACCGAACTGACCGTGCATGCGCTGGAGTTGCGTATGCCGGTCGCTGAAATACCGACGCCGTATAAGTCCCGCCCCGAAGGTTCGGCGAGCAAGCTGAACACCTATCGAGACGGGTTCCGCATTCTCGTCACCATTGCCAAACTGTTCAAGTCGGAGAAGCCTTTTGCTTTCTTCTCACTCGGCTTCGGGCTCTGCGCGCTCTTATCGATAGTGCTGGCAATACCCTTATTTGAGACATACCTCAGTACCGGACTTGTCCCACGCTTGCCGACCGCTCTGCTATGCGTTGCACTCATGCTCTTCGGCTCCATCCTGCTGGTATGCGGAATCGTCCTCGACACGGTCACTCACGGACGCACTGAACTGAAACGCCTCGCCTATATGGCGATTCCGGGTCCGCGACGGGCATGATGCATTCGCAGTTCATCCGGTTCGCCGTTGCGGGCGCCATCGGCTTCGTGGTCGATGCCGGCGTCTTGTACCTTGCACTGGCCGCCGGTCTAGGGCCGTTCACGGGGCGCGCCGTATCGTTCCTCGCAGCCGTTTGGACCACGTGGCAAATCAATCGGCGTTATACCTTCCGCGAGCGCATTCAACGGTCGCCGTGGGCCGAGTGGTGCCGCTATCTGCTGTCGATGCTGACCGGAGCGAGCGTCAATTACGCGGTCTACGCGCTCGTCATTGTGACAGCGCCTCATCATGCGTGGACGCCTGTCGTCGGCGTCGCGTGCGGGTCGGTGGCAGGGATGTTCGTCAACTTCTTTGCGGCCAAGTTCTGGGCTTTCCGGCCGTAGCCCGAATTCTTCAAGTGTCCGAATGAACATCGCGACTGCAGGGAAACGATCGCCCTGGCTCAAGTTTCCAAACATCGACATGAACAGCCCGCGAGCGCTGATGCGCGCTTGCTGGATCGTTCCGGTGATCTTTGGCATTTATTCGATCGCTCAGGGTGCAGATTCGAACTGGGACCTTCGCAACTATCACCTTTACAACGCCTACGCGTTTCTCCACGGCAGACTATCGATCGATCTGGCTCCCGCTGGCATGCAGAGCTATTTCAATCCGCTGCTGGACGTACCCTACTATGCAATGGCGATGCATCTGCCGGCGTTGCTGGTCGGTTTCATCATGGGCGTGCTTCACGGCCTGAACTTCGTTCTGCTTCTCGGCATCTGCCGGCTTACGCTTACCGGCCTTCCGGAATCGGCTCGTTATCGCACGCCATTCTGGCTTGCTCTCGCTGGTTGTTTGACGGCGAATTTCCTCTCTGCAATCGGTAACAGCATGGGCGACAACACGACGTCGCTCATCACCCTCGGCGCGGTGCTGATCGTGCTCAAAAGCTGGCCGCGCCTCGCGCAGGCCGACGTAAGAGTGCATACCGCTCTGTTTCTCGCAGGTCTGATGTCCGGCGCGGGAGCCGGGCTAAAACTGACGACGGTCGTTTATTCCGTGGCGCTGTGCGGCGGTCTCTTGTTCGCGCCGCTGACGGTCGCCGCGCGCCTGCGCTGCGCCTTCGTGTTCGGACTCGGCGTGCTCGCCGGCCTCGCGGCTACTGGCGGCTTCTGGTTCGTTGAACTCTGGCATCGGTATGGCAATCCGCTCTATCCGCAATTCAGTTCCGTTTTTCCGAGTCCGCTGACGTCGCCTGTTTCGATCGTCGATACGCAGTGGCTACCAAAAAGCGTATGGGAAGCGCTGGTCTATCCGTTCGTCTTCTCGATCAACCCGCGCAGGGTCGGCCAAGCCCGCCTCCACCAGGTCATCTGGGCCGTCGCGTACGTGTGCTTCTGGTCCTGGGTCGTGTTCTGCGCGCTAAAGGCGTCTCGCCGCGCCGAGCGTGCGCCGTTGCCTGCGCGTGGTCGTTACGTCATCGCTTACGTTGCCATTGGATTCGTTACATGGATGAAGATTTTCAGCATCCAGCGATATCTGGTCGCGGTCGAAGTCTGCCTGCCACTTGTGATTTATCTCTTGCTGACGCAAAGGCTCGCGTATGAACGCGCGGTGCGGATCAGCAAGCGAATACTCGTCGCGTGCTCGATACTCGTAGTGGCTGGCGGCGCACATTCCTGGGGGCACGACGCATGGGCCAGGAAGATGTTTGCGATCGATCTACCGCCCCTCGAGACGCCCGACACGACGACGGTCCTGCTGACCGCGGGCGATCCGCCGCTTGGCTGGATGGTGCCTTTGTTTCCGCAGTCTCTTGCTTTTGCGACCATCCAATCCGCTTTTCCGCAGGCGCGGCCGGCGTTCGATGACAAAGTGCATGAAATGGCACGCTCGCGTGGCGGGCCGGTCTATGCGCTGATCCCTGGTTATTGGGACAAGGACAAGTACGATGCAGCGCGTAACGCGCGGGAACTTTCTGCCGCTGGAACCGTGCTCGCGGACTATGCCTTCTCGCTCGATGCCGCCTCGTGCGTTTTATATAAGGCGCACATCGGTGCGGGTACGTATCCGTATCAGTGGTGCCGTGTGGCGAGCACGAGGAACGGCGCGCTTCGACCGGGGCATTAAAATACCGGTTTCATCGCAACACCATCGCATCATGAAACGCTTCGCAGCCTTATGCCTCACGGCCTGGTCGGCCGCCGCGCTGCTGTACTTCGGGCGGCATTCGGCTGCCTTCATCGTGCTGTCGGGCGTGCTCGTGCTGGCGGGCTTCGATCTGCTGCGGCCCGATTCGAAGAGAGCGCGTAGGCCCCGCTAGCTTCTAAGCACGGCAACCACGCAAACTTGCTTCGGACAGCTTGCGTTGAAGATCAACGCCGCCTCGGCGCCGATTCCCAGTTGATATCGACGCACAACACCTGCAAGCCAAACGGCGTCTGCGCCGCGATCGACGCCGTCACGCACAAGTGCGCTTCATTGATCGACAGATACGGCGCGGTCAGATGCACGCGCCCCGGCGAACGCAGCGCCTCAATGAAGTATGGCCGGCGTTCCCAGCTCGCGCCTTCCGAATGCAGCAGTGGACTAAAGCGCTTCGCGCGCTGCGACGTCCGCACGACCGGCACGACGTTATCGCCGATCTGCCGGCCCGCGTGATCGAGCAGGAAGCAGCGCGCCGTATCGGCGAGTTGCAGCAGTTCGCTCGTCGCGGAAGTCAGCGTTTCGCCTTCCATCAGCCTGACCGACGCACGCTCGAGCCCGCTCACGTACGGCTCGAGACGCGTCGCTTGTGCGCGCTCGCGGGCCACGACGCGTTCGCGCGACGCCGCCGACAGCGCATCCATCGTGCTCGCCGCGACTTGCGGATGCACCGCGTCGACGCTCGGCTGCGCAAAGTACGCGCCCTGCACGAAATCGACGTTGCATTCGAGCGCGATCAACGCGTCGCGCTCGGTCGTGAGGCCGCCCATCAGCACGAGTTGCCCCGATTCATGCAGCAGCGACACGAGCCGCGGCAGCACGCGCTCGATATGCGAATGCTCGGTCGCTTGCTGAAGGATGCAGCGGTCGAGCGTCACGATGTCGGGCCGCAAATGCCATACGCGATCGATGTTCGAATGCTTGACGCCGAAGCCATCGAGCGCGATCAGGAAGCCGGACTTGCGCAGCGAATCGACGATCGCCGTGAACCGCGCCGTCTCGCCGCCGGCCTGTTCGGGCACTTCGAGCACGACGCGCTGCGGCGGCAAGCCGATGTCCTTCAGCGCGGCGAGCAGCGCATCGCCGTAGCTCGTGTCCATCAGCGCGGCGGGATGAAGGCTCAGAAAAAGCCATTCGTCGTGGCTGTCGAACGCGTTGAAGTTGCCCAGATGGAGCGACTCGGCGAGCCGCCCGAGTTCGAGCAGATCGCCGCGCCGCGCCGCCTGCGTGAAAACCTCGTGCGACGGCACATGGCGATGCGTATCGTCGCGCGCGCGCAGCGACGCGTGATAGCCGATCGCCCGCCTGTGCGACACGGAGAACACCGGCTGAAACACGCTGAAGACCGTGTATTCGCCGTACAGCACGGTGCGACGCGAGCCGTCGTCGCCGGCGACAGGGCGCGGCGGCTGGAAGCGGGGAGGGTCGATATCAACCATGCTCATGGTCTGGGCGCGCGGGAACCGGCTTATTGGGATAGAGGGAGTTTACAAGATCGGGCGTCCGACCGTTCGAGCAAAAATCATGCGAATGCACGAAGCGGTGCGTGGGGTGGATAAGCGATGAATCAAGCATCATGCGAGCGTCGCGTCGCGGTGCGAATGGCACCGGCGCGGTGCGGCGCGCACATCGGAATGGCGGATGCACGCGAGGCTCCGGTACGGCACGCATTCAATTCGACTCCGACGGGTCCGGCTTCCTCGATGTCCCGCGCACTTCCGGCGCGAGTTGGCCGAAGATCCAGGCGGTCGCCGCCGTGATCACGCCGACGCAAAGGAAGGTCGCGTGAAACGCGGGCAGCGAGTTCGTCTCCGTGACGCGGGGCAGAAGCCCGGTAAACGTCGACAGGATCGCGCCGGCGACCGTCACGCCAAGGCTCATCGACAGCATCTGCACGAGCGAAAACAGGCTGTTGCCGCTGCTCGCGCCCCCGGTGCCGAGGTCTTTGAGCGTCAGCGTGTTCATCGCGGTGAACTGCATCGAATTCACGGCGCCGAACACGGCCAGTCGCACGAGGCGCAGCCAAAGCGGCTGATGCGCGCTCGTCAGCGCGAAGCTCGCCATCATCAGGCCGACGAGCACCGTGTTCACCACCAGCACCGGCCGATAACCGTACCGTTCGATCAGCCGCGTCACGAGTCGCTTGCTCAGCATGCCGGCGGCAGCGACGGGCAGCATCATCATGCCGGCTTCGAATGCCGAATAGCCAAGGCTGACTTGCAGCAGCAGCGGAATCAGATAAGGCATCGCGCCGCTGCCGATGCGCGCGAAGAGATTGCCCAGCAAGCCGACGCTGAACGTGTGAATCTTGAAGAGATCGAGCGAGAAAATGGGCTGCGCGGCGCGCGTCGCGTGCAGTCCATAGGCGATGAAGCAGCCGAAGCTCAGAATCAGCAGCACGAGCACGATCGCGTGTTGCAGGCCGAGATCGGCGAGGCCATCGAGCGAGATCGTCAGCGCGACCATGCCGACCGCGAGCAGCAGATAGCCCGCGAGATCGAAGCGCGGCGTCGCGGGATTGCGGCTGTCGGGCATATACAGATTCGTCGCGATGCAGCCGATCACACCCACCGGCACGTTGATCAGAAAGATCCAGTGCCACGACGCGATCTGCACGAGCCAGCCGCCGAGCGTCGGTCCGATGAGCGGCCCGATCAGCCCAGGAATCGCGACGAACGCGAGCGCGGACAGATACCGTTCCGCCGGAAACACGCGCAGCACGGCGAGCCGTCCGACCGGCAGCAGCATCGCACCGCCGATGCCCTGCACGACGCGATACGCGACCAGCGCCTGCAGCGATTGCGCCTTCGCGCACAACAGCGAGCCGATGGTGAACACGAGAATCGCGCTGAAGAACACGCGCTTCGTGCCGAGCTTGTCCGCGAGCCAGCCGGATACGGGAATCATCATCGCCATGGTGAGCGAGTAGGCGATCACGACGCCCTGCATGCGCAGCGGCGCTTCACCGAGACTTCTGGCCATCGCGGGCAGCGCGGTATTGACGATGGTCGAATCGAGCGTCTGCATGAAGAAGCCCGTCGCGACGAGCCACAGCATGATGGAGAGCGATCGGTCGTCGGGCTGCGCTGTGGCGGTATCGGTCATGAGCGGGGCGGCGTTATTTGCGCAGTTCGGCCACGAAGTCGTAATACTCGTTGCGACAGTAGGTATCGGTGAGCTCGATGGCGCGCTGGTCGGCGGTATAGCCGACGCGCGTAATCAGCAACAGCGCGTCGTGCGGCGCGATGCCCATTTGCTCAGCAATCTCCGGGCTCGCGTTCACGGCGCGGAAATGCTGGAGCGCGCGGACGATCGACAGGCCGTGTGCATCGAGATAACTGTAGAGCGAGTCGCCGATGGAAAGCGGATCGGGAACGAGCGAGGCGGGGAAGGTGGAGTTCTCGACGGCCATGACGGTGTCGTCGGCGAGACGCAGGCGCTTGAGGCGCGCGACGGCGGCGGCGGGCGACAGTCCAAGCTGAATGACCTCTTCGCGATTGGCCGGTTCGATGGTGCGCGAGAGCCACTTCGAACTTGGCTGGAAACCGCGCCGCCGGAGCATCTCCGAGAAGCTCGACAGGCGCGAGAGCGGGTCCTCGTAGCGTGGCCGGATGAAGCTGCCTGCACCCTGTTCGCGGCGAATGAGCCCTTGTTCGACGAGCAGCGCGATGGCCTTTCTCGACGTGATCCGCGATACCCCGAGCGCCTCGGACAGCACGCGTTCGGACGGCAACGCTTCGCCGGCGTGCCAGCGGTTGTCGTGAATGGCGTTGGCGAGCTTGCGGGCGAGTTGAAGATAAAGCGGCGTGTCGCTGTCCGGGTCCGGGCGCAAGTCGCGCCAGCGGTCTTCCGAGGTCGAGTTCATAAATCGGACGCTGTGGGCTAAGCGGGGATTTTAAGACAAACGGTGGAGGCAAAGGGGCGGGCGATTGCGTCGTTTGTCGATGAATGCGTGGGGGAGACGCATGGGACAAGAGGCTGGCGCATCTTGTGATGCTTCAGCAAATAGTGACGCGACTGGAGAATCGAGACGCTCTGCGGAAGCCGACCGAATGTTCGTCAACCGAGGAAGACATCGCCGGTTGTTTCGATGCCTGCCTGCAAGAAGTACCTTGACGATGCCGCTCTCATTGCGCATGCGCCCGGCGTGATTTCGCCAGCGCGCGACAGCGGCATCAGCGGGAGGTGTCGGCTAGAGCGACGAAGATGCCGTCAAGCCGTCGCCGCCCCACCCACGCCCCGGCCACCCCGCACATAAAGCGCAACCGACAACGCCACCGCCGCCGCAGCAGCGACCGCCGCGAACAGAAACACCGATCCATACCCGAACTCGCCCGCCACATACCCCGCGAGCGGCCCGGTCAAGCCGAGCGACAAATCGAGGAACACGGAATACGCCGACAGCGCCGCGCCCCGGCTCGCGGGCGGCACGAGGCCAACCGCTTCCACGCCCAGCGCCGGGAATACGAGCGCGAAGCCGCATCCCGTCAACGCCGCCCCTGCGAGCGCAAACGTCGGGTCCGCCGAAAGCCAGAGCATCAACAGCCCTGCGCATTCGAGCGCGAAGGAGACGATCGCCACGCGGAATCCCCCGTAAGCCTTGATCGTGTTGGCGAACAAAAGCCGCGCGCCGACGAACGTCGTGCCGAACACCGTCAGCGACAGCGCCGCGTTCGGCCAGTGATGCGCCGCATAGAACAGCGTGATGAAGGTGGCGATCGATCCGAAGCCCGCCGATCCCAGCGCAAGGCCGAATCCATACGGCAGCACGCGGAAGAACACGCTGCGATACGACATCCGTTCGCCATGCACGACCGGAACGCTCGCCATACGCGTCGCGAGCCAGTAACCGAGCGCGCCGAGCGCGATCACGATCAGCGCGAGCGCACCGAAGCCCAGCGAATGATCGATAGCGACGCCGAGCGGCGCACCGATCGCCAGCGCGCCGTACGTGGCGATCCCGTTCCACGAGATCACCTTCGCGTTGTTCGCGACGCCCACGCGCCCAATGCCCCACGTGATCGATCCCGTTCCGACCCAGCTTTCCCCGAAGCCGAGCACGAGCCGCGCGATGACCAGCAGCACGAGGCTCACCGCATGCCATTGCGCCGCGAGCGCGGAGCCGAGCAGCAGCACGCCGCTTGCCGCGCACGCCGCCAGCCCGTAAAGCACGGTCTTCTTCGGCCCGAGCGTGTCGGCGGTGCGGCCTGCCAGCGGCCGCGAGACGAGCGTCGCGAAGTACTGGACGCTGATCGCCGCGCCGGCCATCACCGATCCATAGCCGAGGTCGGTATGCACGAAGCCGGGCAACACGGCGAGCGGGATGCCGATCGTCAGGTAGCAGAGGAACGTGTACAGCACGACCGAGACGATGCGAAGCGTCACAGCCAGATCGCTTTGCGGGGCGGCCGCAGTGCGGGAGTCGGAGGACATAGGGAAAGTGCGGGGTTGAATTCGGCGGGAAGGCATGATTCTCCCATATGTTGCGGTGCAGCGTCGCGGCCGTTTTGTAACCGGATAGTCCAAACTGGCGATGCGGTCGATCGTTCGCTTTCCGCCTCTTCGTTGCCGGACAAGGCTTTCGGGACTTATCGCGACGCCAATATGTCGTTCATGCAATGTCGGCTATGGGTCGCGGATTTTGGCAGTGATAGGTTTCAAACCATCGAGGCGGTACGACACGTCTGAAAATGTGTCCACCGACCTCACCGCCACCGGCTGCGCACCCCGCGCAACCAGCAAGCCGCATGAAGCCCCGCGAGACACGATTCCATGAGCGAGCCCATCCGTTTCTATCATCGCAACGCCATCCGCGAAATCAGCGGCGCGTCGACGACGCGCACCGTCCTGCAATACCTGCGCGAAGACGCGCGCTGCACCGGCACGAAGGAAGGCTGCGCCGAAGGCGATTGCGGCGCGTGTACGGTCGTCGTCGGCGAGCCGGACGGCGCGGGCGGCGTCGCATTGAAGGCGGTGAACGCGTGCGTGCAGTTCCTGCCGACGCTCGATGGCCGCGCGCTCTTCACCGTCGAAGACCTGCGCCAGCCGGACGGCTCGCTGCATCCGGTGCAGCAGGCGCTCGTCGATTGCCACGGCTCGCAATGCGGCTTCTGCACGCCGGGCTTCGCCATGTCGATGTTCGCGCTCTACGAGAAGCACGGCCACGCGAGCGCGAGTTGCGCGCACAAGCCGCCGCCGTCGCGTCAGGAAATCAGCGACGCGCTGACCGGCAATCTGTGCCGCTGCACCGGGTATCGCCCGATCATCGATGCCGCCGAGCGCATGTTCGATCACGCGCCGCTCGCGCCGCTCAACAAGGAATCGCTGGCAAAGACGCTCGCTACGCTTCAGCGCGACGACACGTTCCACTACGAGCACGCCGGCCGCGAGTTCGACGCCCCGCGCACCCTCGAAGCCCTCGCGAAGCTCAAGGCCGGGAAGCCGAACGCGCACCTGCTCGCGGGCAGCACGGACGTCGGCCTGTGGGTGACGAAGCAATTGCGCGATCTCGGCGATGTCATCTACATCGGCCAGATCGAGGCGATGAAGCGCGTCGAGACGACGGATGAGTGGATTGAAATCGGCGCGGGCGTGACGGTCGAGCGCGCGTATGCCGAACTCGTGAAGACGTATCCGGAACTCGAGGAAATGTGGCTGCGCTTCGCGTCGCTGCCGATTCGCAACGCGGGCACGCTCGGCGGCAACGTGGCGAACGGCTCGCCCATCGGCGATTCGATGCCCGGACTCATCGCGCTGAACGCGCGCGTCGTGTTGGCGAGCATCGACGGGACGCGCGAGATGCCGCTCGAAGACCTCTACATTGCCTATCAGAAGAAGGACATGGCGGAGCACGAATTCATCGCCGCGATCCGGGTGCCGACGCGCACAGGCAAGCGTGCGAACCTGCGCTTTCGGACCTACAAGCTCTCGAAGCGCTTCGATTCCGACATCTCCGCCGTCTGCGCCGCGTTCGCCTATATCGCCGATGGCGATGTGATCCGCGAGCCGCGCATCGCGTTCGGCGGCATGGCGGCGACGCCGAAGCGCGCCGCGCGCACCGAAGCCGCGCTCGCCGACGTCCAATGGCACGAAGCGACCGCGCAAGCCGCGATGCGCGCGCTCGCCGACGACTACGCGCCGCTCACCGACATGCGCGCGTCGAGCGGCTATCGGCTGGATACGGCGAAGAGCCTGCTGTACCGCTTCTGGCTGGAGACGCGCCCGCACGATCCCCTCGCGAAATCGAAGCTGGATGTGCGCGCGATCGAACTCGTCGAAGTGAAGTGAGGATATCGAAATGAATCAGCAAGCCGAAGCCTTTCTCGCCGAAGCGCAATCCGCCGCCGATGCCGCCGACGATTTCAAGCAGGTCCACGTATCGCGTCCGCACGAGTCGGCGCATCTGCATGTCAGCGGTCGCGCGAGTTATACCGACGACATCCCGCTCGTCGCGGGCACGCTGCACGCCGCGCTTGGCCTGAGCCCGAAGCCGCACGCGAAGATCGTTTCGATGAACCTCGACGCCGTGCGGGCGACGCCTGGCGTCGTCGCCGCCTTCACCGCCGACGATATCCCCGGCGTCAACGATTGCGGCCCGATCATCCATGACGATCCGGTTCTCGCGCCGGGCGTCGTGCAATACGTCGGCCAGCCGATGTTCATCGTCGTCGCGAATTCGCACGATACGGCGCGCCTCGCGGCGCGTCGCGCGGATATCGCGTTCGAGGACTTGCCCGCGGTGCTCACCGCCGAGGACGCGCGGCGCGCGCAATCGTATGTGCTCAATCCGCTGAAGCTCTCGCGCGGCGATGCGCGCGGCACGATGTCGAAAGCCATGCATCACGAACGCGGCGCGATGAAGCTCGGCGGACAGGAGCAGTTCTATCTCGAAGGGCAGATTGCATACGCGGTGCCGAAGGACGACGACGGCATGCACGTCTATTGCTCGACGCAGCATCCGACGGAGATGCAGCATCTCGTCGCGCACGTGCTCGGCGTGCAGTCGCATAACGTGCTCGTCGAGTGCCGGCGAATGGGCGGCGGCTTCGGCGGCAAGGAATCGCAGTCGGGGTTGTTCGCGTGCTGCGCGTCGCTGGCGGCGTGGAAGCTGTCGTGCCCGGTCAAACTGCGCCCCGATCGCGACGACGACATGATGATCACCGGCAAGCGCCACGACTTCGTGTACGACTTCGAGGTCGGCTATGACGATGACGGCGTGATCGAGGGCGTCGCTGTCGACATGACTTCGCGCTGCGGCTTCTCCGCCGATCTGTCGGGCCCGGTGATGACGCGCGCCGTCTGTCACTTCGACAACGCGTACTGGCTGCCTCACGTGGCGATCGAAGGATATTGCGGCAAGACGAACACGCAGTCGAATACCGCGTTTCGCGGCTTCGGCGGCCCGCAGGGCGCGTTCGGGATCGAGTACATCATCGACAACATCGCGCGTTCGGTTGGCCGCGATTCGCTCGATGTGCGCCTCGCCAATCTCTATGGCAAGACGGAGAACAATCGCACGCCGTATGGACAGACGGTCGAAGACAACGTGCTGCAGGATCTCATCGGCGAGCTTGCGGCGACGAGCGAGTATCGACGCCGGCGCGAAGCCGTGCGCGAGTTCAACGCGAACAACGAGATTCTCAAGAAGGGCCTCGCGCTCACGCCGGTGAAGTTCGGCATCGCGTTCAACGTGACGCACTTCAATCAGGCCGGCGCGCTGGTGCATATCTATACCGATGGCTCGATCCTCGTGAATCACGGCGGCACGGAGATGGGGCAGGGCCTCAACACGAAGGTCGCGCAAGTGGTGGCGCATGAGTTGGGCATCGACTTCGGCCGCGTGCGCGTGACGGCGACCGATACGAGCAAGGTGGCAAATACTTCGGCGACGGCGGCATCGACGGGAACGGACCTCAACGGCAAGGCCGCGCAGGATGCGGCGCGTCAGTTGCGCGAGCGGCTCGCGTCGTTCGCGGCGGAGAAGTTCGGCGGCGGCGCGGTATCGGCGGCGGAGGTGCGCTTCGCGAACGATCGCGTGATCGTCGGCGATGACGCAATTCCGTTCGGCGAAGTCGTCGCCAAGGCGTATCTGGCGCGCGTGCAGTTGTGGTCCGATGGCTTCTACGCGACGCCCAAGCTGCACTGGGATCAGGCGACGATGCAGGGCCGCCCGTTCTTCTACTACTCGTATGGCGCGGCGGTGTCGGAAGTGGTAATCGACACGCTGACTGGCGAGATGCGCGTGCTGCGCGCGGATGCGTTGCACGACGTGGGGGCATCGCTGAATCCGGCGCTGGACATCGGGCAAGTGGAGGGCGCGTTCGTGCAGGGCATGGGCTGGCTCACGACGGAGGAACTCTGGTGGAACGATAACGGCAAGCTGATGACGCACGCGCCGTCCACGTACAAGATTCCGACGGTGAACGACATGCCCGCCGACTTCCGCGTGTCGCTGTTCAACAACCGGAATGCGGAGGACAGCATTCATCGCTCGAAGGCGGTTGGCGAGCCGCCGCTTCTTCTGCCGTTTTCGGTGTTCTTCGCGATTCGCGATGCGGTCTCGGCTGTAGGCGATCACAAGGTGAATCCGCCGTTGAACGCGCCGGCCACCGCGGAGGAGATTCTTCGCGCGGTGAATGCGGTGAGGAGCGCGCGGTCATGATGCACGTCGTCTTGTTCGGCGCGGGCCACGTCGGCCATGCGCTTGCCAACGTGCTCGGGATGCTGCCGTGCGTCGTCCAATGGGTCGATGCGCGCGACGAGCTGTTCCCCGACGAGGTTCCTGCAAACGTGCAGATCGAAGCGACGGATGCGCCAGAGGCTATCGTCGACGAAGCGCCTGCCGGGGCGTATTTCATCGTGATGACGCACGATCATTCGCTCGACTTCGCGCTGACGCAGCGGATCATGCGGCGTCGGGACTTCGCTTACTTTGGGCTGATCGGGTCGAAGACGAAGCGCGTGAAGTTCGAGCGGAGACTGGTCGAACGTGGATTGGCGCCGGAGCGGTTGCAGGAGATGACGTGTCCGATCGGAGTCGAAGGAATCGCCGATAAAGCGCCGCCGTCGATCGCGCTGGCGGTGGCGGCGGAGGTGTTGCGGGTGCGGGAGGCTGTGCGCGCATCAGTGACGATGCGCGCGGTCGCGTAGGAATTTGCGCTTTCGTCGAGCGATGTGGCCTCAACCCGCCACATCCCCCACCCGATACCTCCCCGGCGCGACCCCATACACCTCCTTGAACCGCTTCGAAAAAGCCGCTTCCGACTGATACCCCACCTCAGCCGCAACATCCGCGATGCTCTTCGTCGTGCGCGCGAGCATCGTGCTTGCAAGCTGCATCCGCACATGACTCAGCAGCGCGAGCGGCGATGTATCCGAATGCGCCGAGAACGCGCGCATGAACGTGGCGCGCGACATCGCCGCTTCCTTCGCCAGCATCTCGACGGTCCACGGTTCGGCGGGGCGTTCGAGCATCGCAATCACCGATGCGCCCAATCGCCGGTTCGCCAGCAGCCCGAGCACGCCCGCGAGCGTCGGCTGCCCAGCGAGCCACGCGCGAAGCAGCATCGTGAAAAGCGCAGTGGAAAGCGCCGCCACGATCGACGGTGCGCCAAGTCCGGCTTCCTCCGCTTCGCGCCGCATCGCGCCGACGAGCGGCGCAAGATAAGGCGCCGAATCGCTCGTGAACGATACGTGCACGACATCGGGCAATACATCGATCAACAGCGCGCGCGGCGCATACAGAAAGCGTCCGCATAGCAGATCCAGCGAAGCCGCCTGCTCGCCGCAATTGCTTCGCACGGTGACCGCGCCGTTGTCGCGCGCCTGCATCGGGCCGGAACCGGCGTGCGCGTTTGCATCGATGGAAAGCACGTGCGCATCGCCGCGAGGCAGAAACAGGATATCGCCCGCCTCCAGCGCGACCGGCGCATGACCCTCGCGCAACACCCGGCATGCGCCGCTCAACACCACGTGATAAACCGCTTCGCCAGGGGGCGCGGACGCATGGTCGAGCTCCAGCGGGCCGCTCAGCAGACAGCGCAAATCGAGCGCGCCCGAAAGATGCGCCAGTTGAATCAAACGGTCGAGAGCGTCCATATCGTCACCGCGATGTCATTTTGAACCCGCGCTCGCCCAATCCTCGGCGACAACGGCCTTCCTGTTCGTCAGCGAATCCGACACGCGCGACATCAACGCGCGCAGCCACGCGATATCCGTCGATTCATCCGGCTGCGGCTGCGAGAGCTGATAACACTTGATGCGCGGGAACGGCACCGGCGAATCGAGCACGGCGAGCGGCAGCATCGCCGCATAATGCTGCGCGAACCGGCGCGGCGCGGTGAAGATCAGGTCCGACTGGAGCAGCACTTGCGGCACGAGCCCGAAGTACGGAATGGTCGTGACGATGCGACGCCGGATGCCCGCCCGCGCCAGGCCGATATCGATCGGATGACGCTTCGCGCCGCTATACGGCGTCGGCGCGAGATGCGCCGCGAGCGCATAACGTTCGACAGTCAGCGGCTCGCGCGCAAGCGGATGATTCGCGCGCATCAGGCAGACGAAGACATCGGCGAAAAGGTCGTGGCGTTCGAAACGCGGTTCGGGCTTCGTCCAGTTCGCGACCATCAGATCGATCTCGCCTTCGTCGAGCGCGCGCTCGTGATCGCGCATCGGGTTCAGCGATTCGATCTCCAGCCGCGCATTCGGCGCGGCCTCGCGGAACGCGGCGACGAGCGTCGGCATGAAGAAATCGTTCAGATAATCCGGCGCGGCGATGCGAAAGGTGCGGCGGGAACTGGCGGCATCGAAATCGCCGTGTGGCGTCGCGACGAACTCGACCTCGCGCAACGCGCGCTGCGCCGGAGCGAGCAGCGCCTCGCCGTATTCGGTCGGCACCATGCCCTGCTTGCCGCGCACGAGGATCGGATCGCCCAGAATCTCGCGCAGACGGCGCAGCGCGGTGCTGATCGCCGGCTGCGTCTGATTCAGCCGCTGCGCGGTTTGCGTGACGCTGCGCTCCAGCAGCAGCGTGCGCAACACGCGGATGAGCCAGATGTCGAGGGAATCGGCGGGATCGTTCATGACTTAGGGCAAGAGACCGGAAAGCGCGGCGCGCGCATCGTCATCACGCGCGCCACGCCGCAACCGAAGTTAACCGCGTTCCGATTTTTGACGCCATAGCGCACGCCCTATGCGCGGCATCGGCCGATTGCGTCGCTCGGCGCGCCCTATGCCCCGATTTCGGCCGCGTTGCCGAAGTCCGCTTCCTTCGGCGCCATCGGCAGATTGCTGATGCGCTTCACTTCGGCGGCGTCGAGCCAGTTCGGCGAACGTGCGACGTACAGCACCATCGGCAACGTGTCTTCGCCCCAGAAAATCTGGTCGTTGACGATGAACGTCGGCACGCCGAACACGCCCATCGCGACGGCGCGGTCGTTGTTGTCGCGCAGCTTCGCCTTGAGGTCTTCATCGTCGATGCACGATTCCGCCTCCGGCATGCCGACGTGCGCGCACAGCGCGTGAAAGCCTTCCGGCGTCGACGGATCGCGGCCTTCGCGCCAGATGAAGCGGAAGATGTTGCGCACGACGGTGATATCGCCGTCCGCGAGCACCGCGAGCCGCAGCGCCTTGGCCGGATCGAACGGATGCGCGGGCGGCATCCGGAACGGAATGCCCAATTGTTCGGCGCGAAAGAGCGCGTGCCGGTACGTGAAGACGCGCTTCGACGGAATGGTCGCGGCGTGCGGCTGCTTCCAGCGGTCGAGCAGCGTGAGCAACTGCACGGGCACGAACTCAAACGGCATGTCGGGCCACTTCTCGTGTTGCTCGAGAAGCAGGTAAGAGAACGGCGAGATGAAATCGAAGAAAAAGTACGGCCGACCGTCAGCGGTCGAATGCGGGGCACTCATGTCGTTTCTCCTTGCTTTTTGCGCGCCTGGCGCTGGCCTCGTCGCCTGTTGCCGCTCATCGCCGCTCATCGTCCGATCGTGCGGGTGTCGCGAGCTTCGGCCAGCTTCGTCAGGCGCGGGCGTCGTGTCCTGCATTCTTCGTGGCCAAAAAAGCGCCGCGTGTCCTTCCGGCCGCGTGCACTTTCCACGGCCGAATGATTCGATATTACGTGCTGCCTTGCTCCGTGTCTGCACGCGACGCAGCCCTCGACGCGGCGAGGCGCTCGCGCGGCGGGTCCGCATCGGCATCCGCATCCGCATCGCTCGCGGCGATGGCTGCGTGCGCGAGCCGTGCCCGCACGAAGCCGATGTGTTCCCGCAGCACATAGAACTGATCGGCGAACGCGAGCGGCATCTTCATCCGGTTGACCGCCGATTCGATCGCGTCGATGCGGTCGAGCAGGGCGTCGCGCTGCGCGGTGTCGGGGCCGCTGATCGCTTCCCGTTCGATTGCAATCAGCGCGCCATACCAGCGATAGATGCGCGATTTGACGCGCCACCGGTAGAGA
This sequence comes from Caballeronia sp. RCC_10, assembly GCF_041360715.1. Lineage (NCBI taxonomy): Bacteria > Pseudomonadati > Pseudomonadota > Betaproteobacteria > Burkholderiales > Burkholderiaceae > Caballeronia > Caballeronia sp. RCC_10. The sequence continues at coordinate 5,107 of NZ_JBFUPT010000011.1, read as the reverse complement.
CCCGGCACGAGCCGCAGCGCCGGAATCAGCACGACGATCAGCGGCACCAGCACGACCAGCACGCGGTCCGCGAGGCTCGCGACCCAGAACGGCAGCGTGCGATACAGGAAACTCTTGCCCGACTTGTAATAACGCTCGGCGTTGTCGCTGATGCGGAATTCGTGGACGAGCGGCGCGGGAAACTCGTTCGCCCGTTGCAGCAAGCCCGCGCGGCTGTGGACCTCGCGTGCGGCCTCGATCAGCAGGTCCGACAGCGCGGGATGCAGACTGTCGCGCGCAACCAGTTCGGCGGTCGGTGCGACCATGTGAACCGGATGCGGCGGCAGGTTGGCTGCGAGATCGAACGCGCCCATCGGCAGTTCGATTTCGGTCAGGTACGGGAAGCGGCGCGCGTAGGCATCGGCCTGGGAGAAATCCATGAAGCGGATGCCGGACGTGCGCAGGAGCTTGGCCATCGTCGGCGGCTGGGCGGAATCGCCGGTGAGGAAGACGGCGTCGATCTGGCCGTCTTCCAGCGCCTTGGCGGCCGTGTCGCCGGCGAGCGGCAGCAGCGGCGTATCGCCGCCCGGCTGAATGCCGTTCGCCTTCAGCAGCGTCAGCGCGAGCAGCCGCGTGCCGCTGCCCTCCGCGCCGATCGCGAGGCGCTTGCCTTTCAGTTCCGATAATCGCGATACCGGCGCACCGCGATAAAACACCGCAAGCGGCACATACGACACGCTGCCGAGCGACTCGAGATCGTCGTGCGTGGCGCCCGGCTTCGTCATGCCGCCCTGCACGAAAGCCACATCGATGCCGGATTTCGGATCGGAGAGCCGCGTGAGGTTGTCGAACGAGCCTTGGGTTTCGATCACGTTGAGCGTGACGCGGTTGCGCGCGAGGATCGCCTTGTACTTCTGCGCACTGTTCCAGAACGAACTGCCCTTGGGACCGGCGGCGATGGTCAGCGCGCTCGGCGGCGCGGGCTGAATCAGGCGCACGGCGAAGTACAGCGCGACGATGCTCACGAGGACGATCGGGCCGAAAGTCATCGCCAGGTCGCGCCAGGAGATCGCGACGAAGCGCGCAACGATCTTCGGTTGCGGTTTGCGGCGGGAGCTGGAAGTGGCGTCGGACGCTGCGGGTTCCTTGTGCGCGTCGGGCTGGGTCATATCAGTGCTTCGAGTCGATTTGTGCCGAGAGCTTACCCGAAGGAGCGACACGGGCGTTTCGTGCATCGCGGGTCAGCCGAATGTGTCACGCGTGTGGACGCGCCCGGCGCTTTGTCCACCTTGTTGCGTGCGGCCGCTGCCGGCGCGCGCCGCGTCGTTAAAAGCTTTGCGCTAACGGCCGCGCTGGGCTAAATTGACGTTCGCCGCCGTACGATGAGAATCACCCGTCCGAAACCCGATAGTTGGGCTGTCAGGACATGCGCCGCATCGCTGGCGCAGATGCGCATCGAGCATGCGCCGTGCGGCTGGACATTCATAGACGAGCCGAGGGCCATCGAGCCCGACCGATCGGCCGAATTCGTTTCTTCGCCAGCCTCTCGCAGCACGGCATCACAGCATCGCGGCTTCTTCGCCGTGCAACCGTCAGCCGATCGGCATCGACGATTCGCGCGGCCACGATCGCCCGATGCCGTCGCCTCTTCCCGGGCGATGCGATCCGGTTTGATGTGCAAACGAGCGAAGTAGCAACTGTGCGAAGTCAACAAGCGAAACAAAAGGAGAAACCATGAAAGTTGTCGATCTGTTGAAGGCTCTGGGCGTCGTGGTCTGTGTGGCGGTGGCGTCGAGCGCCTATGCCCAGTCGAGCGATGCGGCGGCCACCACGAGCACCGAAGCCAGCGCACCGACCAAGGCGCAAAAATCCGCGACCAAGAAGACCGACCGCTCGCTCGGCTATGCCGTGCGCCGCGCGTTGTCGAAAGCGCAAGGCTTCGACGTGTCGAATGTGTACGTCCGTGCGCGCAGCGGTGCGGTCACGCTGACGGGCACGGTGCCGGAAGGCGCGCAGATCGCGCAGGCGGAAGAAGTCGCGAAGGGCGTGTCGGGCGTAACGTCGGTGTCGAACAAGCTCTCGCTGAGCGCGCAGAACGGCGGGAAATAAGCGGCGTATTCCGGCGGGCAGCCGCCGGGAAATGTCGAGCGGGCTCCGGTTTGTCGCCGGGGCCCGTTTTCGTTTGTGCTTGCGGGTTTCGTTATCGTTCGATGGATGCCGCCGCTCAACGCGCGACCGCGGATGCCGCCTCGGCCGCCGATGCCGCGACGGGGGTGGCGGTCGCCGCTGCCTGCGCCTGGCGCTTGGTTTCGGCTGCGGCATCCGATGCCTGAATCGCCGTGGCGGCCGCGGCGGGCGCCTGCACGACGATTGGCGTCGGCGTGAGCTCGGGCGAAGTCAGCACCAGCGAGGGTGCGAGCGGCTTGCTCTCGACTTGGTCGGCCGCGACGGGCGAACTGCGCGGCACCGTCTTCAGATAGTGGCCCATCAGGTTGAAGAAACGGTCGTAGAACTTCCCCGCCGGCACCGTTTCACTCGAAATCTTGACCATTGCGTCGCTATTGGAGCGGATCGGCAGCGAAAGCGAGCCGAGTACGCTCAGGCCGACACTCGCCGACGTGTCGCTTTTCTTGAGCGCGTAGCCGTCCTGCACGGCGTTGACGTAGGCAATGCTCTGGTTCGCGGTGTTCTCGCCGGGCGTGCAGACCACGTGAAAAGACACCACGGCGTGCGTGTCGGCGTTCGGCTGAAAATTCTTGGTGGCGTCGACGGTATCGGGCTGAGCCATCGTCGTGAGGAAGCCTTGCGACAGCAGCGCGCGGCGGGCGGCTTCGCAGGTTTCCTTCACAGTGGCGTCGAAGTTATGCGCGTAGGGACTCACGCCAGAACTGAACAACTCCTGCTGATAGCTCGGGGCGGTGGCGGCGCGACCGCCGCAGGCAGCGAGGGCGAGAAGAGCGAGGGAGACAACGGCGAGGCGCAACGACGAGATAGGCATGGGCGGCGGCAAAAACGAAATGTGTGGCAACGCAGACACAAATTGTAGTGCGTCGGACCGTCCGATGAAAAAGCGGAATCCGAAATCGTCGTGAAATCCGTGGCTTACAGCGAGGTCACTGGCGCGACCGTACTGGAAGGGCGTTAGGGCGACGTTGCGGAGAGCGAAAAAGCCCGGCGCGCGAGCCGGGCTTCGCTGGCGGCAACCGCCTGTCGACTTACGGGCGATCGTAGATGCCTGTATTGACGATGCCAGCCGCGCGACCCGATGCCGACGCGCCTTCCCCCGCACCGCCGAAAGACGATTCCGCGACGCCTTGCTGCGCGTTCGCGCGAGCCTGGGCAGCCTGGATGTTGGCGGGGTAGGTCGCGCGGTCGCTTGCCGGGTTGTAGCCGCGCTCGGGCGGGAACAATCGACTTGACATGATGACTCTCCGTATTCCGATTCGCTGGAACGTTGCAGGCGGGAGGATGTCTCTCCACTGGTTCCTCGTGGAGAACAGTGTAGGCCAGTCGCAGCTCAGTACTAACCCTGATACGACCAAATCAGTTTTGTCGGATCGACATTATTCAGGTCAATCTGAAGCGGCCGTTAGATTGAAATTGACTTCACGCGCGCCTCCGCCCTCAGGGCATCAACCAGCGTCGTCTTTATATGAACGCCTCCCGTTTGCGACGGTTTTTCGTGTGTTTTGACTTCGACAGGATGGGTTACAGCTTTATATCCGGGCTTTTTGCAGCCGAATTCGCTGCGGCCCACAATGAAATCCGCTGACTCGTACCTTATTTCTCCCGCGAGCTCGAAGCTCCGAAAACGAATCAGGTTTGGCGAGTCCCGGTCCGACCTGTTTTGTCATTACATACGATTGCCAGCGCAACCTGTTGACGTGTCATCCTGTAAAAGTTGATGTTTCCTCTACTCAGAGCCGAGTTGTTAAACCGGTTTTACGCTTACGTAGTCCCTTTCGTACTGCCTGTCGTGAGCGAGGATGGCCCAGATTATCCGAGCCATCCTGTTTGCCTGTGCCACGACTACCACATTCATCGGTCGCCGTTTTTTGATTTCCCGCACCCATGCACCTGGGTCCTTCGAGCGACACAGCACGCTTCGGGCACCGTGAATTAGAAGCTTGCGTAGATACATATCGCCTCGCTTGCTGATTCCCATTAACTGGATCTTGCCGCCCGTGCCTTTCTGCCTTGGTACTAGCCCAATCCAGGCAGCGAACTCCCGGCCGGATTTGAACGACTTCGCGTCACCCATGGTCGCGACAGTCGCTGTTGCTGTCAGCAGGCCGACACCCGGTATTGAAGCGATAGCCTTGCATGCCTTGTCCTCTTTCATCCATGTCTGTAGACGCCGTTCGATCTGGGCAATCTGTTTATCCAATTCCGCCAGACCGATCCATTGCTCCCGCAGCGAATCGATCAGGATAGACGGCAGACGGTCACACAACCGTCCGAGTACGGCTGGAATCGTTTTATCCAGCGCTGCTCGGCCCGTGGCCATCACTTCACCGTATTCGGTTAGCAAGCCGCGCAGGCTGTTGGTCTGCATCGTGCGAAACTTCACCAACTGCTCGCGCATCCGGTGTAGCCCAAGCACGGCCTGTTGGGCTTCAGTCTTTACCACGACTGACTTACTCGCATGCTGCACCGCTAACCAAATGGCTTTTGCATCAGCTGCATCATTTTTGTTACCTATTACGAACGCCTTGACGAACTGCCCAGGCATCAGTTTGACCTGATGATCCATTGCCATAAGCCTGCGTGCCCAGTGCTGGGAGCCTCCACAGGCTTCCATCCCAATCAGACACGGGGCCAGATTCGCGAAGTGCTCCAGAAACGCCGCTCGTTTCACTGGCTTGTTCACAACTTCGGCCGTGTCTGCGTCGATGTAATGGAGTTGCATCACGTTCTTTGCAATGTCAATTCCCACAGTCGTAAGCTTCATCTTGGAGTGACCTGCCTGATTTCTCCGGACCGTTTCAATCTTGAAGAACGGCCTTGGCTGCTTCAATTGAACAATACCGCTGCTTGAACTCGTTGGGTGTTAGATAGGCTAAGCTCGAATGCGGTCGAATGGCATTGTAGTGGCGCCGCCATTGCTCGATTACGACCTTGGCTTCGA
>NZ_JBFUPT010000010.1:233761-234868 GCF_041360715.1 Caballeronia sp. RCC_10 | reverse complement strand
GGCTGAGTCCCGTGCAATACAGGACTCAGCCCTTGGCTGCCTAGCCTTTACTGTCCAACTTCAGGGGGTCAGTTCAGTTGCGGCCGGGCCAGGTGCTGCCTGATGCTGGGAAAGGCGGCGTTGCACCGCCTTTCTCTTGCCTGATGCTTACTTCACTTCGGCGTTCGCCTTGGCATGGGCATGCACCGGGTTGAGCGCGCCGGTCTTCAGCCAGCCGTGCGACTTGACGACGTACGCCTTGCCGTCCTTGACGCCGCTTTCCGTATAGAAGTACTCATGCGTCTGCGTGTTCACCGCCAGATCGGCCTTCGTGTCAGACGACTTGTCTTCATACGCGTAGTGCTTCACGCCGTCAGCGCCGTCACGGTAAGCCATGTGACGCGACAGATCTCCGGAGCGGGTCACGATGTTCACATCGGCGGCCTGGGTTTGCAGATCGACCCAGACTTCGTCGATGCTTGCATCGGCCCAGAACGCTGCGTCGCCCAGTTCCATCGTCAGCGGCTGCACTTCCTCCAGATACATGTGCATCTCGCTCGCGTAGATCAGGTACGACAAGCCGCCTGCCAGACCGATACCGCCCACCACCGCTGCCGCCGTACCCGCGTCAGAGCCGCCGTGCGAACCGCTGCTTTGGGTGCCGTTGCCGGTGTCGGTGCCGTTGCCGGTGTCGGTGTCGGTGCCGTTGCCGCCGGTGTCGGTGCCGTTGCCGCCGGTGTCGGTGCCATTGCCGCCGGTGTTGGTGCCGTTGCCGCCCGTCGTGTGGATGACGACGCCGTTATCGATCACGTTCAACGTGCCATTGTCGTCCGTGTTGTACGTTGCGTTATCGTCGATCACGCCCTGGCCATTCGTCGAATTGCCCGAGATGTTCGTCGTACCGTTGTCCGACGTGTTGATCGTACCGTCGTTGATCACGCCCGTGCCATCGGTCGAATTGCCCGAGATGTTCGTCGTGCCATTGTCGGTCGTGTTGATCGTCGCGTTCGGTCCGATGTCCGTGCCCGTGCCGTTCGTCGAGTTACCGCTGATGTTGGTCGAACCGTTACCGCTCGTGTTGATCGAGCCGTTGATGTCCGTGCCGTCACCGTTGGTCGAATTGCCCGG
>NZ_JBFUPT010000010.1:0-233663 GCF_041360715.1 Caballeronia sp. RCC_10 | reverse complement strand
TGCCCGTGCCGTTCGTCGAGTTGCCGTCGATGTTGGTCGAACCGTTACCGCTCGTGTTGATCGAGCCGTTGATGTCCGTGCCGTCACCGTTGGTCGAATTGCCCGAGATGTTGATCGTGCCGTTGTCGGTCGTGTTGATCGAAGCGTTCGGTCCGATGTCCGTGCCCGTGCCGTTCGTCGAGTTGCCGTCGATGTTGGTCGAACCGTTACCGCTCGTGTTGATCGAGCCGTTGATGTCCGCACCGCTACCGTTGGTCGAATTGCCCGAGATGTTGAGCGTGCCGTTGTCCGTCGTGTTCAGCGAAGCGTTCGGATCGACGATCACACCCGTGCCATTCGTCGAATTGCCGTCGATGTTGGTCGAACCGTTACCGCTCGTGTTGATCGAGCCGTTGATGTCCGCGCCGCTACCGTTGGTCGAATTACCCGAGATGTTGAGCGTGCCGTTGTCCGTCGTGTTCAGCGAAGCGTTCGGATCAACGATCACACCCGTGCCATTGGTCGAATTGCCGTCGATGTTGGTCGAACCGTTACCGCTCGTGTTGATCGAGCCGTTGATGTCCGCACCGCTGCCGTTGGTCGAATTGCCCGAGATGTTGAGCGTGCCGTTGTCGGTCGTGTTCAGCGAAGCGTTCGGATCGACGATCACACCCGTGCCATTCGTCGAATTGCCATCGATGTTGGCTACCCTGATTGATGGTCATCGTGTTGCTGTTCTGCGAGATCGACGCCTGACCGGCCGCGACCTGGCCGCCCGTCGGCAATGCTTGCGCGAAGCTCACGCCGGGTTGCATCGCCAGGATGGCGACAGAGAAGGCCGTCATCGAAGAGATAACGCCAACGACGCTGCTTGCAGGCGCTACCTGAGCCGCCGAGCCTTCGCCGGGCGCCTTGCCCTGGCTTGTGACGTCTTCCGCCACCGCGACCAACATGCCGAGACGCTTACTGAAGACACGACGAAACCGATTCTTGTTCATGAGAGAGACCGAAAATGAGAGGAGATGAGACTTCCGCGTCGATCGTTCGACCGCGGTAACAAACGCGCGAGCGGCGATCTCCAATGCAGACTTGAGAGAGACAACCTAGCGACGTGACATTTGGGATCCGGCGACGCCCTTTGGGTCTTATTGCGAAGCCGCAGTGTCTGACTTCCGCTGCTGCGACCTTTTTTGGCGAATCCACAAAACGAATCCTAAAGACCAGTGACGCGCGTCCATATCGAAGGAATTCGAAACTGGGCTGGATGGAAGAGACCCGTGTTACGCCCGATTACGGCAGGACGGAGCGCGCAGAGGCGTATGCACGAAGGGGATGGGAGAAAATTGAGATATGTCCTAGCGCGTGTGCGATCGGTTTCGGATCGCCGGCGATGCGTGCGCGAAACAGCGTCTTTCATCGAGCGATACGAACCACGCTCCGCTACCAAACATCCAGGCGTAAAGAAGCCCGGCGCTGTGGCCGGGCCAGGCACCGCATTTGGAAGGCAGCGTTGCGCCGCCTTCTGCTCTCACGACAGGCTTTCTGCACGCGCGTTGTTTGAGCCGTTTCGACGTTCAGGCTTAGATGTCCGGCGTGCTCGCCACTTGAGCAGCTTGACCCTGATTGGCCATGCGCGGCGTCAACCAACCATGCGACTTGACGACGTACGGCTTGCCGTTCACCACGCCGCTCTTCGTGTAGAACTATTCGCGCGCCTGCCTGTTCACTGACAGACTGCCCTAGTCTCGGACTTATCGTCTTCAAACGTGTAGTGCTTCGAGCCATCGGCGCCGTCACGATACGTCATGTGACGCAACAGGCCGCCCTCGCAGGTCCAGCAGATGGACGTCCGGATTCCCGACGATCACGGTGCGCTGGCCACCCTGTTCGAAGGCACGCTCAACGTGATGGACGACGGCGTCATCATCCACACGTGGCACTCAGGGGAGAGATGCCATGCCGCATGCCTATAGGAGAAATCCGAAAGGAGACGCCCCTTTCAGGGCGAGCACGACCGATAGAAGGATTCTTAAATGTACTGGTATCTTGTAATACTGCTCCGTGCTGACGAGCCAGAAGGGGATGGAAGACGCAGCGTACTAATACACCGACACGAATCGATCTCGCCGCCAAAAAGCTCAAGTCGCCCGCGATTCATGGTCCGACGACGAGCAAGACCGATCCAGCCACAACCCATATCCGACGGCGAACCGATACATCTCCGACTCCCCGGAGAACCCGAGCCGCCGGCAAGCCTCAGTGCGCTGCGCACTGATCGTATTTGCACGCCGCTGTAGCAAACGCGCCGTTTCGCATACCGAGAGTCCACATAACATCAGCCCGGTCACTTCCATCTGCCGCCGCGAGAGCAGCGCGAAGCGTTGATATTGAGGCAGTGCCCCGAACTGACGAAGCGATGCCTGCGCAATCGCCGAGAGATAACGGTCGCCCATCGCGAGCGCGCGCACACCCGCCAGCAGTTCATGCATCTCGTCACGCTTGCTGACGAATCCCGCGACGCCGCGCTGGACGAGACTGCCAACCAGAAAGGGATCGTCGAACTCGCTATACACGAGCACAGGGACTTGCGGATACTGGCTCGATACGGAAGCGAGAAACCGCCAGCCGTCGAGACCTTGATCTCCGGGGCGCGAGTAATCGGTAACGACGACATCGCATTCGGAAGCGCTCAGCAACTTCACTAATTCCGCCGGACTCGTGACCGTGCCGGACACATCGAAGCCCGCGCCCTCGAGCGCCTTGCGAAGTCCGCATAGCACGAGCGGATGATCGTCGACAACGGCAACCTTCGCACGTCTCGTCATGGTTATCTCCTGACGCCTGTGGAGGCGCTCATCAACTGCTGTCGCAGGTCTCACGTTCGGCCCGCTGCTTGACGGGCGTGCAGCGGGAAGGGAACGCATCCGGCTGCCGCGTCGTCACGACGGCATGGACGCGCCTTCGTCGCGTACGTCTTTGTTCGCGACTTGCCGGAACGATAAAGCCGGGACGTAGGCCGTCATATAGAACGACGTCGAAAACCCGCAGCTAGTCAGCGCGGCGTTGAAAGGCGCAGCCAGCGCGATGAACAGGCATCGCAACTGTTGATGCGCCGGAGACGAACTGACTCGATGCGCTGCATGGCCCGGGTCTTTTGCATCGTTATGCGGGCGTGCAGCGAGTAAAGCAGCTTAAGCGGGCAGTGGCAATTCAGCCGCAGCGCCGGCTTGCGCCGGCCATGCAGCAAGCCAGTCGAGGAGTCTCGCCGGCGGCAACGGCCGGCTCAGATGATAGCCCTGCGCGAGATCGCATCCGAGCGCCTTCAGACGCAGCATCATCGCCTCGTTTTCCACGCCTTCGGCGACGACCTTCAGGCCCATGTTGTGCCCGAGATCGATCGTCGATCGCACGATGGTCTCGTCGTCCTTGTGATGCGCCATGCCCATCACGAAGGACTTGTCGATCTTCAGCTCATCCACGGGCATGCGCTTCAGATATGAAAGCGACGAATAACCCGTACCGAAGTCGTCGATGGACAAGTGAATGCCGAGCGCATGCAGACGGTCGAGCGTTTCGATCGCGTGATTCGGATCGTCCATGATCGCGCTCTCGGTAATCTCGATCCATATGCAATCGGGCGACACGCCATGTTTCGCAAGCAGGCCGAGGAACATGTCGGGCAACGACGACAAGATCAGCTCGCGCGCCGACACGTTCACCGATACCTGAAGCTCGATGCCCTGCGCCTGCCACGCAGCGCACTGCGCGATGGCCTTGTCCGCCACCCAGCGCGTAATGGTCTTGATGTAGCCGGTTTGCTCGGCGAACGGAATGAACTGGTCGGGCGACACGAAGCCGCGCGTCGGGTGATCCCAGCGCACGAGCGCTTCCACATACTTCACGCGATGCGTCGCCAGGTCCACCTTCGGCTGATAGTAGAGCGTGAGTTGATCGTGCTCGACGGCCTGCCGTAGCTCGCCCATCAGCGAAAGACGCTCGGCGCTGTTGTGATCGTGCCGCTCGTCGTAGAGCGCGTGGCCGAGGTTCGCGCGCTTGGCGACGTACATCGCGATATCCGCGCGTCGCAAGAGCACGTTCATGTCCGTGCCGTTGTCCGGAAAACTCACGATGCCGATACTCGCGCCGACATCGACGAGTTGCCCTTCGATCGTGATCGGCTCTTCCAGCGCACGCAGCATGCGCGCCGCCACGATGCGCGCCGCCGCGAGATCGCTGTCGGGCAGGAGCACCGCGAACTCGTCGCCGCCGAGACGCGCGACCGTGTCCGTCGGCTGATGCAGCGCCGCACGCAAACGCCCGGCGACTTCGCACAGCAGCATGTCGCCGATCGGATGCCCGAGCGTATCGTTCACGAGCTTGAAGCGGTCGAGGTCCATCATCATCAAGGACAACGGCTGGCGCGTTTGTCCGGCGGCGGCGATCGCCTGTTGCAGGCGGTCGGCGAACAACGCGCGATTCGGCAAGCCCGTGAGCCGGTCCATGTACGCAAGCTCGGTGATGCGCCGCTCGCGCTCGACGATACCCTCCTGCATCTGATTGAACGCGTTCGCCAGTTCGCCTATCTCGTCGTGATGACGCACCTCGATGGAGCCGCTGTAATCGCCCTGCCCGACGCGGCGCGAGAAGCGCGCGAGCGCCGCGAGCGGCCGCGTCACCGAGCGCGCCGTCAACATGCTGCCGACGATCGACACCATCACGCCGAGTATCGTGATCAGCAGCAACGTCGATTGCAACCGGTGAAACGGCGCAAGCGCCTCCTTCAGCGAACGTTCGAGCAGCACCACCACCGTGCGCCCTTCGGAATGCAGACGCACCACGCGCGTGGCGTAACCATCTTCGGCCAGTTGCGCCTGATCGGTCAGCTTGGCGCGCGACGCATCGGGCAGCGAGCTGGCGACCACGTCCCAGCGGCCGCGTGCATCGACGGTGAGGAAGGACACATCGAGCGATGTCAGCGAACTCATCTCGCGTGCCAGGGCGTCGTCGATGGCGAAGCCCATCACCACCCACGCGATGACGATCGGCGCCTTCACCGGCACCGCGACGAGCTGATACGCCTTGCCGCCGATGATGCCGAACGACGACGCATCGCCCTTTTGCGCGACCGCGCGAATCAGGTGCGGAAACGGAAACGCCATGCCTTCGTGCGCCGCGCCTTCGTTATCGGCGATGAGCTTGCCATCGAGATCGACGAGCATCACCACGGCCGCATGAATGCGATCGCCGTGATTCTGGAGCGCGGAAGCGACGGTCTTGCTGTCGTGCGTCGCGACCGCCTCGCGAAAGCCGAAGTCGGACGCGGCCACGCTCGCGGCCTGCGTCAACTGCTGGCTATTGCCGCGCTGCACTTGCCCGAAGACGCGCTCCGCCACCGACAATTGCTGTTCCGCGCTCTCGTGCGCATTCTTCAGGATGACTGAGTTGATGACGACGTAAGCCGCAGCCTGCGCGGCGAGCATCAGAACGACGAACACGAGCGCGATGCGCGCCCGCAGGCTGTGCAGGCGCATGCTATTCGGCGGGCCTCAGTTGCAGCGCGAACTTCGCGGAGACGTCCGCCGCAGCGTTGATCTTCTGCGTCGGCTGCGCGTTCGGATCGCCCAGACGGAAATGCCATGCGGAGAGCTTGAGCGCATCGGCGGGCAGGTTGTCGATGACGGCCATGCCGTTTGCATCGGTCTTCGCGAACCACGGCGTATCGACGATCAGCAGATACGACACCATCTGGTCGTGGATATTGCAGCCCATCACGACGAGGCCGGGCCTGTCGAACACGACCGGACTCGACGGAATGCCGTGATACAGGTTCAGCTCGAAACGCTTCGCGGGCGAAAACGAGTACACGTCATGCTCGATGTTGTCCTTGTTCGGAAACGTCACCGACGCGCCTGTCTGCACCACGGACACGAGCGGGACGAAACGCCGCTTCACCTGATCGATGATCGCGCCGGCAGGCTTCGTCGCGGGCGGCTTGCCGGCCACGGGCGTCGCATAGACCACGGCACTAGGGACCGGCGCGCCCGCCTGATCGACGACCTGAACACGCACGCTCGCCGCCTGCGCAAGCGATGCACAAAGCGCCAGCAACGGCGCGAAGAACAATCGGTAGGCTTTCATCATTCACGGTCCTGTACATCGCGGTACATCGGCGCGAGCTTCGCGAGCAGCTTGTTTTGCGCGTGAAACGGCACGCCGTTCTTGTCCATCGCAGCCTGCAAGTCTTCGACGAGCGCATTGAACGCCGCACGATCGATGTTCTGGCCTTCATGCGAGCGTCGCATCGGGCGGCCGGTGTAGACGCACGGGCCATCGAGCAGCACGCAGAATTGCTCGACGAGCTTGGTCTTGATGCGCCCGATCGGCGCGTTCTCGAAGTACGGCGCGGTGCGCGGATCGACGGTCACGCTCGCGTACATGTCGTCGACGATGCGCACGAGCCCTTCCTTCTCCCCGAATTGCCGGTACAGCGCGTCGTCCTGCGCGCGGGCGCTCGTGCTCGTCAATGCGGCGAGCATGCAGGCCGCGAACGCGGCGTGTCGAATGGTCATGGTCATCATCAGAATCCCGCCTGAAGCGAAACGTACAGCCCGCGCTGATTCCGGATGGTCGCGATATCGCCGAGCGACACATACGCGGCCGTCAGCGAGACATGCTTGTTGGGCGCCCACGCGACGAACGCATCGTAGGCATCCTGTTCGCGGGCGAACGAGAGGTTGTCGGGCTTCATGCGGTATTCAGCGCCGATTGCGATGTTCTTCGTCAACAGATACGCCACCGACGATTCGAATTCCGGCTTGTACGCGTTCGATTTGTCGCCGCCGAATCCCAGCAAGCCGAACTGGTTCGCCTTCGTGAAGCGCACGGTGCCGTTGAGCAGCAGGCTTTGCGCGAGCAGCAGCTTCGTCGCGGACAGATAGAAGTCCGTGCCCGAATTGCTCGCCGCGCCGATGGCCTTCAGCACGCCGCCCTCTTCGTTGTGCTTGAACTGGATGCCTGCTGCGACCTGCGGTATCCACGTGTCCTGATCGAGCACGGAATCGCCGAAAAGACGCACTTTCAGGCCGAAGATGTTCTGATTGAACGCGTAGCCTTCGCCGAGGCCGAGCTTCGCGCCGGCATCGCGCGTGTCGAAACGCTGGCGGGCAAGCGAGAACTCGACACGGTTCGCCACGCCCACGGTCAAGCCCCACGAGCCGAGCGCGTAGTCCTGCGTGTGGACGTAGGTGCCGTGAACATTCGCGCCAAGCTGGCGTGCCGTGCCGTAGCCGCCGATGACGGCCCACGGCGCGAGGCCGCCGCCCGCCGCGCCTTCAATTTGCGATACGCCGCCCGTGAGCAGCAGCTTGCCGCTGGTGAGCGGCACGGCCGGCAGCTCCGGCGCGCCCGGGGCGTCGTCGGCGAGGGCGGACGGCGTGTACAAGACGAGCGCGGCTACTGCGCCAGCCAGGCTCGCGGTCATGCGGATGGATTGCATTTACGTGGACGGGCTCTCGAAACGGGTCCATGAGATTCCCGTTTGCCGCAGTGGGAGTGCCGGTGCGACGTGTGCGTCGACGCGGCGAGCCTGGCGCCTGGGGTTGGACGCGGCGAATATGCCGCGCCCTTTCATCCACGTGTAAACGGCGGGGCTGATCGAAACTTGATAGCGCCCGCAGAGAGACTTACGGCTTCGGAATGCGGATGCGGCTGATCATCAGCGAGCCGGAGATCGCGTAGACGAGCACGAGCGGATGCAGCGTGAAACCGGCGATGCGCCATTCACCGAACCACATGCGCGGCCCGAGCGCATCGAACCAGGCGGCGATGCCGAGCATCAGCACGATCGCGAACGATGTGGGAATCGGCGTGCCCTCGAAATGCGTGACCTTGCCGGCGCTGCCGGACATCTCTTCGGTCGTCACGTTGTAGCGCGCGAGACGCGACACGCCGCACGCCACGAAATACGCCAGCATCACTCGGTCGTAAAGGCCGCGCATGCCACATCCATAGCCGATGATCGCCGGCGCGACGCCGAACGAAATTACGTCGGCAAGGGAATCCAGCTCCTTGCCCAGCAGCGACGCCTTCTGACGCCACCGCGCGATGCGGCCGTCGAGCACATCGAACACGAGCGCCGCAAACACGAGCGCGCACGCCAGATAGATATGCATGACGTCGGAATCGTCGATGTAGCTGATCGTCGAGAACAGGGCGCCCGTGCCGCAGACCGCGTTGCCCAGTGTGAACCAGTCGGCGAGATGGAAATCGCGAATCATCGAGAAACGTTTCATGCTTGTTTTCTTTGCTGTTTTTGCTGTCGTTGCGTTGGATTCGGGCAGCGCCGAGCACGGGCGGCCGCGGAACGGATCGAGTCTATCATCACGCCCTGCTGTCATCGCGCTCCGCAAGAGTCGGACCGCGTCAGCCGATGGGCTCGCCGTTTCTGAGCACGCGTGCGTTCGCCAGCGCGCCGGGCGGCATCATCCGTGTGTTGATGCCCATGACGGGCCGGCCGGGATCCACCGCGCGCCAGTGCGTCACACATCCGCACGATGCGCAGCGATGAAACTCCAGCCTGCGCGGGCCCCACATATAGATATCCGTCGGGCCGCAGTCGGGCGCAAAGCGCACGCGCGACGGATCGTAGTAGGCCCAGCGCGCGCCGTATCGCCGGCACAGGGAGCAATCGCAGGCATTGACTTCCTCGGGCGGGGCGTCCACGGTGAAGCTCACCGCGCCGCAGTGGCAGGAGGCGTCGATCATGAGAGCGTGCGAAGCTGGGCTTCGATGGCGGCCTTGTCGATCACGGACCACACCTCCACGATCTTCCGCTCGCGAAATTCGTAGAAGACGTTCTCCGCGAAGGCAACGCGCTTGCCGTCGATAGCGAGGCCGAGAAAATCGCGCGCCGGCGTGCAGTCGAACCACAAGCGGCTCGCGACATAAGGGAAATCGGCGGTGAGAAGCCGAATGTCGAAGCGAAGGTCGGGGATTTGCCGGAAGTCCCGTTCGAGCATCTGCCGGTAATCGGCAAGGTGAATGGGCTGGCCGTTGTAATGGAGGTCGTCGTGAACGAAGGCGCCGAGCATCGGCCAGTTCTGTTCGTTCAGGCAGGCGATGTAGGCGCGATAGACGCCGGCGAGGTCGGTTCTTTCCATATGAACGGTCCTTTGCGTGGCAAGGCTCGTGCGTATGGTCTCACATCACGTCCGCGACGCGCATCGCTCCAGCAAGAAGCCGGAGCGATGCGCGCGGGACATCGGCCTTAGCCTTCGATCTTCGACATGACGGCCGTCGCCGGATCGTAGCGATAACCCTTTTGCGCAAGCTGCTGCGCAATCTTGTCGCCGATGACGCGCTGCTGCGCCTCGCGGAACACCAGTTCGTGATCGGGCTTCAGGCGCTCGAGCTCCGTCGAAAGACGGCGCAGCAATGCGACTTCGCCGGTGCTGCGGGCATCGATGAAGAGAATCTTCTCGTTGGCCACATCGAGACGCTGCTTGAGGTCGCGTGCGTACGTGACCCATTGCTCGGCGTTGGAACGAAGTTCGTCGTAGGCCTTCGAGTGCGTTTGCGCCTGCGCCGAAAGGCGGCGCTGCAAGGCGGCAAGCTCTTCTTCCTTGGCCGTGCCGGCGGTCTGCAATGCGATCTTGTGATCGCGCAACTCGTCGCGCATCGCGGCTTCGCTCTTTTCGCGCTCGGCGAGCTGTTCCGCGAGCCGCGCCGCTTGTTGCTGCGCCTCGTCCGCTCGCGTCACGGCGGCGGCGGCTTCTTGCGACACGCGCGCCAGTTCGGCTTGTGCAGCGGACTTTTCTTCGTTGGCGGCGTTGAACTGCGCGCGGGCTTCGTCGAGTTCGCGGCTGATGCGCGCGAGTGTTTCCTGTCCCGCCGATGCCTGTACGCCGTGCGCCGCGTTCGCTTCGCGTTCGGTGGCGAGCTCGGCTTCGAGCGCGGCGACGCGCGACCGGCTTTCGTCGATCTGCGCGCGCGCTTCTTCGAGTTCGCTGGTAGCGCGCTGCAAGGCTTCTTCTCGCGCCGATGCCTCGGCCTGACGGGCCGCGTTCACTTCATGATTCGCTGCAAGTTCGGCTTCCAGCTCCGCGACGCGCGCACGGCTTCCGTCATTTTGTGTGCGCGTTTCGTCCAGTTCGTGCTTGACGCGCTGCAACTCTTCGTCCCGCGCGGCGGCGTCGGCGTTGCGCGCCGTGTGCGCTTCGCGTTCGGTCGCGAGTTCGGCGCGCGCTGCCTGCAGTTCGGCTTCCAGCGCGGCGATGCGCGCGGCGCTGTCCTGCGCCTCCTGCGTCGCCCGCTCCGCCTGTTGGGATGTCGCCGCGCTTTCCTCGCGGGCTTCGTCGCGCTCGCGAGCGAGGCGGCCGGTCTCTTCGCTCTTCGCCGTCACTTCGGCCTTCAACGCTTCGCGCGCCTTGCGCTCCTCGTCGAGCGACAGGCGCGCGGCGGCGAGTACGGCATCCTGCGTCGACGTGCGTTCCGCGAGTTCCGCCGCACGCGCCTGCGATGCCTCCGCGCGCTCCGTGGCGCCGGCCAACTGCGCCTGCAGGCGCGCGACGGTCTCCTCGGACGCGCGCAGACCGCGCGTCAGGTCGTCGTGCTGGCGGCGCACGTCGGCGGCGGCGCCTTCGGCCGTCTGATACACCGCGAGCGCTTCGTCGCGCTCCGCGAGCGCCGTTTGCAGCCGCTGGCTCAGGCTGTCCGTGTGCTGCGCGATCGCGCTGTGCGCGTCGTCCCAGGACGCCTTCCGGATCCGGTGCGCCGCGTTCAGCAGCGCGTCGGCGAATTCGTGCGGCATCTCGGCGGGAAGTTGCGCGGCGGGCATCGCGGGCTGGCTGGCGTCGCGCCAGCGCTGCAGGGCCGCAGCGATCGATACGGCCGATCCGCGCCGCAGCTCCGACCAGACGGTGACGGGGGTGACCGGCCGCCCTTCGTCGGTCAGACGCTGGGCGATCGAGATGACTTCTTCATCGGTGATGGTGTCTGCTTCAGTAAACATAAACGCCTCAGTTACAGGCATCGGGCACGGGGTGCCGGACGAAAGGACGAATTATCCAACAACTTGGCAAGCTTCCCGAATTTCGCCGGACGAAAACGTTGCACACGCGACGAAACAGGAAGTTATTCCACATTTTTGTCGAGCAACCTGGACCGCGCCGCTTCGATCGACTGGTGCAGTTTCGCCTCCAGCGTCTCGCGCGGCGGCAGCACGGTCAGATACTCCGCCACGTGGATGCCGCTCTTGTTCAGCTCCAGTAACTCGATCTGCTCCTGCTTCTTGCCCGCGCACAGGATGATGCCGAGCGGCGGCAACTCGTCCGGTTCCTGCTCGTGCTTCGCGAGCCAGCGCAGATAAAGCTCCATCTGGCTCTTGTACTCGGCCTTGAACGCGCCGAGCTTGAGTTCGATCGCGACGAGCCGTCTCAGCTTGCGGTTGTAGAACAGCAGGTCGATGTAGAAATCGTCCTCGTCGATCTGCAAGCGCTTCTGGCGCGCGACGAACGTGAAACCCGCGCCGAGCTCCAGCAGAAATTGCTCCATCTCCCGAAGAATTGCGTCTTCGAGGTCTTTTTCGAGGTAATGGTCGTTGAGGCCGAGAAAGTCCAGCACGTAGGGGTCTTTCAGGAGCGTCTCGGGTGCGACGCGCCCTTCGTCGCGCATCACGGCGAGATCGTGCGCGATGGCGTCCTGCGGCTTGCGGGAGATGGCGCTGCGCTCGAAAAGCATCGACTGGATGCGTTCCTGCAACTGCCGCGACGACCAGCGTTCGACGCGCGCCAGCTCGATGTAGAAGTCGCGCTTGAGCGGATCGTCGATGTAGATGAGGGTCTTGAGATGCGTCCAGCTCAATTGTCTCCGCACTGCGGAGACACTTTGCTCGTCGGCGAAAACTTCCGCCAGGCGGATGCAATGGCGCAACTGCTTGTCGCTCCAGCCGCGTCCATAGCGGGCGCTGAGCTCACGCGCGAGCGTCGCGACGACTTGCCGGCCGTATTCGGCCCGCGCGCCGCGCAGCACTTCGGCGCGCACGCGGCTTCCGATCTGCCAGTAGAGCAGCGTCAGTTCGGCGTTGACGGCGGCGGCGGCGCGTTCGCGCGCTGAATCGATCAGCCGCCTGACTTCGTCGAACAGCGAGGATGGGATGAAGTCGGTCATAAAGCGTGGTTGGATCGGCGGCGATGAATGTCTCCGCGCTGCGGAGACAATTCCCGTAATGCGCGATGCACCGCGCAACATGCCGATCCTAACGCAAGCGCCGAATCCTCAGAACCCCGGCGACGCCCCCGCGCTGCCGCGCCAGTCGGGCCGCGACACGCTGCCGGTGACGCCGGCCGCGCGTTCCAGGATCGCCCGCGTGCCAGGCGTCACGGACATCCGGGCAAGCTGCGAAAGCTCGACCCAGCGTAAATCGTCGATACCCGCACGCACGTTCGCACGCGGCCGGGCATCGCCGGGAACGGCGACGCGGAAAACCTGATGCATGTGATGAGCCGAGACGTGCTGCCACAGGAAAGCGGCCGCGCTCGCTTCGACGCACGTTTCCTCGTGCAGCTCGCGGATCGCCGCGGCCATTGCCAGCTCGCCGGGACGGAGATCGCCTCCCGGGAGAAACCACGGGCCGCCGCGTTCCTTGACGAGCAGCACCGCGTGTTGGCGCACCAGCAGCGCCGTTGCCCGAACCCTCATTCCCCCGTCTCCAAGATGAAATGCCGCGCCAGCGTAATGCATGCGTGCGGCGGTGTGTGCCAGCGTCGAAGCGCCCTTATGGTCGGATCGTTGTAACGCATAAGGGGCGCATGGCGCAATCGGTTACACCGCTATTTCGGCACGGCAATGCAGAAGTTTAGGGTTCGGTGTGCGATATGAATCGTATGAGTTATCGCAGCATCAAAGCGTCAAAGCATCAGAGATACTCGACGTTGCCATCCACGCTGATCGCCTGACCGGTGACGTTGCACGCCGCGGGGGATGCGAGGAACAGCGTCATCGCGGCGATATCGTCGACGGTCACCATGCGGCGCAGCGAGATGCGCTGCAAATACTGCTCCCGCATTTCATCGAAGCCGATGCCGAGCGATTCGGCGCGCGCCGCGATCACGCGATCCATGCGCTCGCCCTGCACGACGCCCGGCAGGATGGCGTTGACGCGGATATCGCTCGGGCCGAGTTCGACGGCGAGCGACTTCACGAGCCCGACGATCGCCCATTTCGTCGCCGCGTAGGGTGTGCGGAACGCGTAGCCGAGCCGGCCCGCCACCGACGCCATCGCGATGATGCCGGCGCGGTCCGATGTCTCCTTCAGCACCGGCACCGCGCGCCGCAGAAAATAGAACTGGCTGTTGAGGTTGGTCGTGATCGTGCGTTCCCACTGCGCCGGGTCCATGTCCTCGATCGCGCCCGTCGGTCCCGCGATGCCCGCGTTGTTCACGAGCAAATCGATTCCGCCGAGCGTGCGGCGCGCATCGTCGATGACGGCATCCACCTGTTCGATGTTCGCGACATCCGCGACGCTCGCGTGCAGGCGCGGCTCACCCGCCTTCGCCTTCTCGACCGCCGAAGCATCGACGTCGCAGATGAAGACCTGCGCGTCCGCCTGAATGAACGCCTCGGCAATCGCCGCGCCGATGCCGCTCGCCGCGCCCGACACGACGACGCGCAGTCCCGGCGCGGGCTTCAATAAATCGAATGTGTTCATGCTGCCATGCCTTGTTACGTTGAAGGTGCCGCCAGGTCAGAGCGTCATGCCGCCCGACGCTTCGATGACCGCGCCGTTGATGTAGCTGGCTTCGTCGCTTGCGAGAAACGCGTAGATATTCGCGATTTCCTCAGGCTTGCCGAGACGGCCGAGCGGCACTTGCGCGCGCATCTTCGCCAGCACTTCCTCGGGGATGGTGGCGAGAATGGGCGTATCGATGAAGCCCGGCGCGACCGCATTCACGCGCACGCCCTTCGGACCCAGTTCGCGGCTCCACGTCTTCGTGAAGCCGATCACGCCGAACTTCGCGGCGGCGTAGTTGGTCTGCCCGAAGTTGCCATAGATGCCGACGACCGAACTCGCATTCAGGATCACGCCCGAGCCCCGCGCGACCATGTGGTCCGAGACCGCCTGCGTCGCATGGAAGACGGCGCGCAGATTCACGTCGATGACCGCATCGAACTGTTCGACGGTCATCTTCTGCAAGCGCGCATCGCGCGTGATGCCCGCGTTGTTCACGAGCACGTCGATGCGTCCGTGTTGCTCGCGCACTGCAGCCACCATGTCATCGACGCGCGCACGATCCGACATGTCGAGACAGAACGCGCTCGCCTGGCCGCCCGCTTCACGGCAGGCATCGGCGACGCGCGTGACCGCATCGTGGTTTAGATCGCAGGCCGCGACGATCGCGCCTTCGCGTGCGAACTTCAATGCCGTCGCCGCGCCGATGCCTTGTCCCGCTCCGGTGATGATCGCTACTTTTCCCTGTAACCGCATCGTCTCCACCTTGTTGTTGGTCATACGTTCACGAGTGCGCGCCCGCTGCGGCGCCGACAGCCGGCCTCGGGGCCGCTTCGCGCTTGATCGCGCGTGCAAGCAAGGGTACCAGCAGCAGGCCCAGCACCGATGCGACCAGGATCACCATGAAGCCCGAATCGCTGCGGCCCGTCGCCGTCTCGGTCATGCCGAAGAGATACGGTCCGACGAATCCGCCGATCAGACCGATCGTGTTGATGAACGCCAGCCCCGCCGCAGCCTGAATGCCTTGCAGCCGCTTCATCGCGATGGCCCAGTACGAAGGCAGCACGCCGCCCGCGAAGAACGCCGTCACCGCGAGCAGCACCATGCGCGCGACCGGGCTAGACGTCGCGACGAACGCGCACGCACCGGCAACGAGACCCGCCGTCAGCACGCCGAGATACGTGCAGTCCTTTCCATAGCGGCGATGAATGCGCGGCAGCACGAGCACGCCCAGCAGAAAGCCGACACCCACGCTGCTCGACAGCAGGCCCACGATGAACGGTGTCTTGATCTGCATCTGCTGGATCATGGCGGGCGTGAAGAAGTACAAGCCGACGAACGCCACCTGATTCAGGAAATAGATGAGGCCGATGAGCACCGTCGTCGGGCGCTTCAGCGCGCCGATCCAGTCAGCCGACGTGAGTTCCGGATGCCCATGCGCGTCGATGACGGCGCGCTGTTCGAGCGCATCGACTTCGTCTTTCGACAGCCAGCGTGCATTGCGCGGCCGCTCGGGCAGCTTGAAGTACAGCACGATGCCGACGATGACGCTCGGAATGCCTTCGATCATGAACATCCATTGCCAGCCGTGCAGTCCGCCGATGCCGCCGAGCTGCATCAGCGCGCCGCCGAGCGGATTGCCGAGCATCAGCGCGAGCGCGGGCGCCGTGTAGATCCAGCCCACGGCAACGGGCCGGTCCTTCGGTGCGAACCACAGCGTGACCATGTACATCAGCGCGGGAAAGAGTCCGGCTTCCGCGATGCCGAGCAGCACGCGCAGCACATAGAACGACCACGTGCCCTGCACGAACATCATCGCGGTGGAAAGAATGCCCCACGTGACCGCGATCCGCGCGACCCAGCGTCGCGGTCCCACGCGATGCGCCGCCAGATTGCTCGGCACTTCGAGCAGTGCATAGCCGATGAAGAAGATGCCCGAGCCTAGCCCGAACGCCGCTGCGTTGATGCCCACGTCGATGGCGAGCTGCGTCTTCGCCAGCGCGACGTTCGTGCGGTCGAGGAAGGACATGAAGTAGATCGCGCACATCAGGGGAATGAGGCGCAGCATCGCCTTGCGTGTGGCGATGCGGTGAGTTTCGTCGATCGATAAGGATGTCATGGTGTCTCCGTATGTGTCTTTTTTATCGATATTCGTGATGCGGTGCTCGATGTCACGTCATGGCGTGACCTTGTCCGGCCCTTTCAGGCCGAGCATTCGGCGCGCATCGTCGGGCGTCGCGATCTCGAACGACAGCTCTTCGAGAATCCGCCGAATCTTGTGCACCTGTTGCGCATTCGATTCCGCCTTCACGCCCTTGGCGATATACACGCTGTCCTCCAGACCGACGCGCACATTGCCGCCCATGATGGCGCTCATCGTGACCAGCGCCATTTGATGACGCCCCGCCCCGAGCACGGAAAAGTGATAGTTCTCGCGCCCGAACAGACGGTCGGCGGTCGAGCGCATGACGGTCATGTTCTCCGGGTCCGGACCCATGCCGCCGAGTATCCCGAACACGGACTGAATGAAGAACGGCGGCTTCACGAGCCCTTGATCGACGAAATGCGCGAGGTTGTACAGATGCCCGAGGTCGTAGCATTCGAACTCGAAGCGCGTGCCCTTGCCGCCAAGCTCGAGCATGATGTGCCTGATGTCCCTGAACGTATTGCGGAAGATCATGTCTTCCATGCCTTCGACGAAATCCTTCTCCCAGTCGTAACGCCACGATGAAATCTTCGAGGCGAGCGGATGAATCGAGAAGTTCATCGAGCCCATGTTGAGCGAGCACATTTCCGGCGCCGCGAGCAGCGGATACGCGAGGCGTTCGCCAAGCGTCATGCGCGTGCTGCCGCCCGTCGTGATGTTGATGACCGCGTCGGTGGCTTCCGCGATTTGCGGCACGAACTGCCGGAACACGTCCGGGCTCGGCGTGGGCCGTCCGTCTTGCGGATCGCGTGCATGAAGATGGATGATCGCCGCGCCGGCCTCGGCGGCTTCGATGGCCTGCGTGCGGATATCGGATGGCGTGAGCGGCAGATGCTCCGACATCGACGGAACGTGCGTCGCGCCTGTGACCGCGCACGAAATGATGACCTTCCGGTCGCTCGTGTTCATCTTGCGTCCCTCCTATCTACTGTCCGTGCCGCGCGTCGATCGCGCGCGGCATCTTGTGAGGGCGATATTAGTGGGATAGCATCGCGCTCGAAAGGTCATTTTCGGACAGGCGAGAGTCCGCCGAGGACAACGCAAAACACGACCGCAAAAACACGACGCAGAGGGATGCCGTGGCCACGAGCCGCCCGCCGTACAACGAGCGCATCTACGCGCCCTACAAGATCGCCGCGCTGGTGGAAGTGCTGGCGGAGCAAGGAATCGCGCCCGCCGACAGCCTGCGCGGCACGGACGTGCGTCCCGACCAGATTTACGACGCCGCGGTGCTGACCTCGGTCGCACAATATGCGACCGTATGCAGAAACGCGGTGTTGCTTTCGTGCGATCCCGCCACGCCGTTCAAGGTCGGCACGCGGCTGCATCTGTCGGCTTACGGCATGTACGGATACGCGCTGATGTCGTGCCTATCGCTGCGCGAGTACTTCAAACTGGGCGTGAAGTATCACCGTCTCGCGACGCCCACGGTCGCGATTGAATGGACCGAGTATCCGGACAGGATGGTCTGGACCTTTCCCGATGCGTTCGTGTCGAGCCCTTCACGCGAACTGCGCGAGTTCATCATCGAGCAGCAGTACACGCAGCACGTCACGCATCTTCAGGATGTCGCCGGAAGCCGCTGCCCGCCCGTCAAGGCGTGCTTTTCGTATCCCGCGCCCGCACACGCCGACCTGTATGCGAAGTATCTCGACTGCCCGTGCTTCTTCGATCAGCCGCAATGCGAACTCGTCTATGACAGCGCGATTCTCGATCGCAAGCCGCAGCTTGCGCACAAGCTCACGGCCACGCTGTTGCAGGAGACGTGCGACCGGCTGATCGGGCAGGCGAAGACGTCAGCGGGCGTCGCGGGCGAGGTCTATCAAATCCTGATGAGCACGCCCGGCACCTTCGCCGGCATGGAGGCCGTGGCCCAGATGCTCAACATGACGACGCGGACCTTGCGGCGGCGTCTGGAATCGGAAGGCACGTCGTTTCTCGCGATCGTCGACGACGTGCGCCGCTCCCTCGCGCTCGAATATCTGAAGACCACGAAGATGAGCACCGATGACGTCGCCATGCTGCTCGGCTTCAGCGACGCCGCGAATTTTCGCCGGGCGCTCAAGCGCTGGACGGGAAAGGGGCCGGGCGAGTTACGTCGATAGTCTAGGCTTTGATACGGACTACGATTCGACGCCGCTATTCCTCACACGAACAGCGGGCCTGAACGCTCTGTGCGCCAAGGCACATTCATGAAGGAACCCGAAAGCTATAACGTGCGAAGCCCGCGCTCTGCCGGCTAGTCGTTGATCTCGTTCGTCCGTATTAATCACTCACTGAGCGATCACTCACCGAGGGCATCGGCAATGAACACGACTTCGATCGGCGGATTCAAGACGCGCGTGAAACGCAGCATCAAGTGGCCTTTGATCGCTGCTGTGGCATCGCTGCCGGATCCGGTGCAGACGCTGCTCTTTGCGCCGTCAATCCGCAAATACGCGCAGCGTGTGCCGATTCTCAAGGTAGTCTATTCCGGCTGCTATCGCACGCATCCCATCGACAGGATGCTCGGCACGAATACCGGCGGCATCGAGCCTCCCGAAGCGATTTACGGCGACGGCGCCGATGCGACGAGTTTTCCCTATATGGGCTCGCAACCGAGCCTCATTCGCTGCGCGCTCGCTCAACTCGGCGACCTGCGCGATCACACTTTCATCGACATTGGTTGCGGCAAAGGCCGGCCGATGATCGTCGCGACCGAGTTTCCGTTTCGCGCGGTCATCGGTTATGACCTGGCGGCGCATCTGGTCGATATCGCCAACCGCAATGCGGCGATCGTCGCGCGACGCTTCCCAGAACGCGTGCCGATGCACGCCTATGCCGCCGACGCGCTCAAACTCGAATTCCCGCCGGGCAAGCTCGTCGTGTTCATGTTCAATCCTTTCGGCGCGCAACTGATGGCGCGGCTCCTCGCGAATCTTTCGGCTGCATATCAGAGCGGTTCGATCGAGGCGTTCTCGGTGGTTTATTTCAATCCGATTTGCGCACATGTGTTCGATTCCTCGCCGTTGCTCGAGCGACGCTTCGCTTCATCGGTCGACTACGCAGAAGAAGAGATAGGCTACGGCGCGGAGACCCGGCAGGACGTATTCATCTGGACAACGAAAACCTGATTGTTTAGATGAAATGCCCGATACGGATAAATACCGATACTGAATGCGCTTGCTTCTGTCACGGAAAATAGTTTAGGCATACCCACATTAATTGCTTCGCGAGCTTTATTCGCCCGCCAAAACCCGGCCGCGGGCTGCAATGTGGGCTTCCGCGCATACCCGCAAAATGCAGGCTGCTACGGTTTCACCACGCGCAATTTTCTCTCACGCATCGGGGCCTGGATTATTTGCTTTCCTTATGAACGCGAAAGGGAAAGCGCCGAATTAGGTCCACCCATATCCGTTTGAGCCAACCACACGCGCCGGGACCTGCTCAACATGATTTCCAAAGTCAAAACGTCTGATGAAGCCGTTTCAGATAACGGTGATGAGATCCCCTTTGCTTCGCTAATCGATACAATGATCAACCATCGCGTATTGATCGCGCTGGTGGTTCTGTTCACCGTCCTGCTCGCCGCCGCTTACGCGTATCTGAGTCCGCCGATCTATCAGTCCGCGATTCTCATCAAGGTCGAGGACAACAAGGACGTATCGAATTCGCGCCCCGGCGACCCGCTGAGCAACATGCTTCCGACGCTCGACGACCGCTCGTCGGCTGAAGGCGAGATGCAGGTGCTCGGTTCGAAGCTCGTCGTCTCCCGCGCCGTCGATGCGCTCAAGCTCTATATCAGCGCCTATCCGCGACGTTTCCCGGTGATCGGCAATCGTCTCGCGCATCACGACGGCAAGCTGTCGGAACCGGGCTTGTTCGGCTTCGGCAACTACGCCTGGGGCGATGAATCGATCAGCGTTCCTGACTTCGACGTGCCGCGCCAGCTGGAAGGTGCCAAGTTCATCGTCACGGCACGCACGGACGGCCAGTACGAACTGAGCAATCCCGCGCTCGGCACGCCGGTCGTCGGCACCGTCGGCGAAGTGTTGCTCGTGCAGACGCCGCAAGGTCCTGTGAGGCTTCTCGTCACCGCGATGAAGGGCAATCCGGGCGTGGGCTTCGACGTCGTGCATTATTCGCGGCAACTGACCATCGACGCGATTCAGAGTCAGGTGAAGATCAGCGAACAGGGCAACAAGTCGAGCGTGCTGAAAGTGACGCTCGAAAGCGCTGACCCTGTGCAGGTGGCCGCAACGATCAACGAGATCGGACGCCAGTACGTGAGGCTCAATGGCGATCGCAAGGCCGTGATCGCGGAGAACTCGCTGACATATCTGCAGAAGCAGTTGCCGGTGCTGAAGCGTCAGATGGAAGACGCGGAAAACGCGTACAACTCGTATCGCGACAAGAACGCGATGCTCGATACGGACGAAACCAATCGCCTGTTGCTGAAGCAAACCGCCGACGCCAACGCGCAATTGCTCTCCTTGCGCCACACGCGCGACGACCTCACCACCACGTTTTCGACCGCGCACCCGCGAATCACCTCCATCGACAAGCAGATCGCCGCAACGGAACAGTTTCTCGCGAAGCTGAACGACCGTACCCGTTCGATGCCGATGGAAGAACAAGGCGCGCTGCGTCTCTTGCGCAACGTCCGCGTGAGCACGGACCTTTATACGGCGCTGCGCAACAACATCGAAGAGATGATGCTGATCAAGGCGGGCAAGGCGGCATCGGTGCAACTGATCGACACCGCCGACGTGCCCGAGCTGCCGGTCAAGCCGATCAAGTGGCTGGCCATCGCAATCGGGCTCGCGCTGGGCATGTTCTTCGCCGTGGGCCTTGCGATGCTGCTCGATCGCATCTTCCGGGGCGTCACCGATACCCAGGAGATCGAGATCGAGACCGGCCTGAGCGTGTTCGCGACGATCCCGCAAAGCGCGCGTCAGCCGGCGCTGTCGAGCGTCGCCAACGGCACGGCGCCGCGTCAGGCGGTGCTCGCGTCGCAGTTTCCGAAAGACCCGACCGTGGAAGCGTTGCGCATTCTGCGTTCGGCGTTGCAGTTCACCCTCGTCGGCGCGCGCAACAACGTGGTGATGATCGCCGGCCCGCTACCGGGCGTCGGCAAGTCGTTTCTGTCCGCGAACCTCGCTACGGTGCTCGCATCGGGCGGCACGCGCGTGCTTCTGGTCGATGCGGACTTGCGCAAGGGCTATCTGCATCGGCAATTCGGCATTCAGCAGGGGCCGGGACTCGCGAACATCCTGCTCGGCACGCATACGCTCGAAGGCACCATCCATCGCGAGGTGTTGCCCAATCTCGATGTGCTGCAAGGCGGCCCGTATCCGGCGAGTCCGGCCGAACTGCTGTTGAGCGCGAAGTATCGCGAGACCATTCAGGAAGCGTCGTCACTGTATGACATCGTGCTCGTCGATGCACCGGCGGTGCTGGCCGTTTCCGATGCGGGCGCGATCGCCCCGGCCGCCGCATCGATCTTCCTCGTGGGCCTGTATGGACGGACGCGCGTCGGAGAGATCAAGGAGTCGATGAAGCGGCTCAACCAGACCGGCGCACGCGTGACCGGCGTGCTGCTCAACGGCGTCTCGCTGCATACGGCGGACAAGGCGCTCGCGGGACGTTATGGCAGCAGCGCCTACGTCGCGCACAACTACGAATCCGCGCCCGAATAAGCGCACCGGGCGCGAAGCAGGACACCCGCAGCATCCTATCTACGCGTTGCTACGAGACTGGAGAGACTTCATGCGTTCGCTTACTGACCAGAAAATCGCTGTGATCGGCCTGGGCTATGTGGGCCTGCCGCTCGCCGTCGAGTTCAGCAAGCATCATCAGGTAGTCGGGTTCGATGTGAACCGGCATCGCATCGACGCGCTGCGGGAAGGACACGACGCGACGCTGGAAGTCGCCGACGACGAACTCCACGCCGCCGAGACACTCGCCTTCACCGATGATCCCGCCGCGCTCAAGGACTGCACCGTGTTCATCGCGACCGTGCCGACGCCGATCGATCGACACAAGCGCCCGGACCTCGGCATGCTGTTGCGCGCGAGCGAAACCATCGGCTCGGCGCTGAAGCCCGGTGACGTCGTCATCTACGAATCGACCGTGTATCCCGGCGTGACCGAAGAGGAATGCGTGCCGGTGCTCGAACGCGTGTCGGGGCTGCGCTTCAACGTGGACTTCTTCGCCGGCTACAGCCCCGAACGCATCAATCCGGGCGACAAGCTGCATCGCCTGCCGGACATCAAGAAGGTCACGTCCGGTTCGACGCCCGAAGTGGCCGAAGCGGTGGATGCGCTCTATCGTCAGATCATCACGGCAGGCACGCACAAGGCCAGCAGCATTCGCGTGGCGGAAGCGGCCAAGGCTATCGAAAATACGCAGCGCGACGTGAACATCGCGCTCGTCAACGAGCTGTCGATCATCTTCAACAAGATGAACATCGACACGGAAGCCGTGCTGCTTGCAGCCGGTACGAAGTGGAACTTCCTCAACTTCAGGCCGGGTCTCGTCGGCGGGCATTGCATCGGCGTCGATCCGTATTATCTGACGCACATGGCGCAGTCCATCGGCTACAACCCCGAGATCATCCTCGCGGGACGGCGCCTCAACGACAGCATGGGCACCTACGCTGTCTCGCAACTCGTGAAGGCGATGACGAAAGCGCGCATCTACATTCCCGGTGCGCGCGTGCTGGTGATGGGCCTCGCGTTCAAGGAGAACTGCCCCGACATGCGCAACTCGCGCGTGGTCGATATCGTCACCGAACTGAAGCAATACGGCACTAACGTCGATGTCTACGATCCCTGGATTTCACGCGAGGATGCGTTCCACGAGTACGGCATTCAGCCAATCGAAGAGCCGGTCAAAGGCGTGTATGACGCGATCGTGCTCGCGGTATCGCATCGCGAGTTCGCGGAGATGGGCGCAGCGGCGCTGCATGCGTTCGGCAAGGATCAGCACGTGGTCTACGACCTCAAATACGTGCTTCCCGCCGATGCAAGCGATCTGCGCCTGTGACCCACGTTCAAGCGAGCGCACGTTCGGAGACCCCGATGCCCGACCGATACGAATCCGTGTGCGAAGCGTTGCGCACGCGTCCGCAAACCTGGCTGATCACCGGCGTGGCCGGCTTCATCGGCTCGAATCTGCTGGAGGCGTTGCTTTCGCTCGATCAGCATGTCGTCGGGCTAGACAACTTCGCGACCGGGCATCAACGCAATCTCGATGAAGTGCGCGGCGCCGTCGATGAGCGCCAGTGGCGGCGCTTCCGTTTCATCGAAGGCGACATCCGCAACATGGACGACTGCAGGCGCGCGATGCAAGGCGTCCATCACGTGCTGCACGAAGCGGCGCTCGGCTCGGTGCCGCGTTCGGTGCGCGACCCCATCGCGACGCACGACGTCAACCTGAGCGGCTTTCTGAACATCCTGTGCGCCGCACGCGATGCGCAAGTCGAGAGCTTCACGTATGCCGCTTCGAGTTCCACGTATGGCGACCATCCGGGCCTGCCGAAGGTGGAGGACCGCATTGGGCAGCCGCTATCGCCGTATGCGGTGACGAAGTATGCGAATGAGTTGTACGCATCCGTCTTCGCGCGCACTTACGACTTTCATGCGACTGGCCTGCGCTATTTCAACGTGTTCGGCAAGCGGCAAGACCCCGAAGGCGCATATGCGGCAGTGATACCGAAATGGACCGCCGCGCTGATCGAGGACGAAGGCATCACCATCAATGGCGATGGCGAAACGAGCCGCGATTTCTGTTTCATCGACAACGTGGTGCAGGTCAACATTCTCGCGGCCACGGCGGATAAAGCGGCGCGGGGACAGGTGTACAACGTCGCGGTCGGGGATCGCACGACGCTCAGGCAGTTGTATCAGGAACTCAAGCGGGCACTCGCCAAGCATGGCATCGAAAGCCGCCGGGAAGCCGAGTACGGGCCATTCCGCGCGGGAGACGTGCGTCATTCGCAAGCCGATGTCTCCAAAGCCGAGCGCCTTCTCGGCTACGGGCGCAAGGTGGCTTTCGCGGAAGGCATCGAACGCGCCATGCCGTGGTACATCCGCTTCCTTTCAGAACAAGCTGATCGCGGACCAATCGGCGCACATGCGCCTTCGGCCGCACGCAGCGGGACATGAGGCAGATGCGTTGATCTCACAATTTGCTGCACTGAAGAACCGCCTCTTGCAGCTTCACCCGGACCATCTGCGCGCGGCGCGGGGCATGGCGCGGGTGGCCATCTTCGTTCTGCTCGGACGCTGCGCGGGCGCGGCGAAGGAGATGGTCATTGCGTATCGCTACGGCATCAGCAACGTCGTCGATGCCTATCAGATCACGTTGACGCTCGTCTCGTGGTTGCCCGCCGCTTGCTCGGCCGTCTTCGCGATCGTGCTCGTGCCGGTGTTCGTCGATCTGCGCCGTGAATCCGCCGATGAAGAGACGCGCTTTCTCGGCGAACTGCTCACGTGGGCGATAGTCGTCGGGGTCGTGTTCACCGCGATCATCTACATCGTCTGGCCGTATGTCATCAACTTCATGGCCGGCAATCTATCCGCGCAGACGCGCGAGATGGCGCATCACATGATGATCGTGATGGCGCCTATCGGCGTGCTCATCATGGTCGTCACCGCGTATTCGACGCGGCTGCAATCGCGCGAACGCCATATCGCGACGCTGCTCGACGGACTGCCCGCCGTGATGACGCTGCTGCTGGTGCTCTTCGTCACCGGCAACAACGCGATGACGCCGCTCATGTACGGCACGCTGCTCGGTTATATGGCGCTCGTGCTCGTGCTGTGGCCGCTCGCCGGCAAGGTCGAGGGCAGGTACAGCCGCCTGAGCCTGACGTTCAGGTCGCGCCGCTGGCAGCCGATCTATCACGCGGTGCGCGTCTACATGCTGGGACAGCTCGTCGTGTGCTGCTCGCCGGCCATCGACCAGTATTTCGTCGCGCATCTGGGCGATGGCGCCGTCGCCACGCTCGGCTATGCGAATCGTGTGTTCGGCCTGCTGCTGAGCATGGGCGCGCTCGCGATCGCGCAGGGCACGCTGCCGGTTCTGTCCGACATTCTCGGCAAGGACGACGTCAATCGCGCACGTCATACCGCGTTGCAGTGGTCGCTGCTCGCGCTCGGCGCGGGCGCGGGCGCCGCGGTCATCGCGTATCCGCTCGCGCCGTGGGTCGTCGAAGTGCTGTTCCAGCGCGGCGCGTTCACGGCGCAGAACACGGTGCTCGTCGCCGACCTGATGCGCTACGCGCTGGTGCAGTTGCCGTTTTACTTCGCGTCGCTCGTGATGATGAACCTGCTGTCGGTCGAAGGCCGCTACAAGGACATGGCCATCGTCACCGCCCTCGGCTTTGCGGTGAAGGTCGTCGCGAATGCGCTGCTGACGCGGTGGATCGGCATGCCGGGCGTGCTGGTCGCCACCGGCTTCATGCACGCGACCGTATTCTTCGTAACGATGATGATCACGCGGCGCGTGCCGCCAGCCAATCTCACGGGAGGCGCCGTTCGATGAACATCACGCTGCTGGTCAGCTCGATGGGAAGCGGCGGCGCGGAGCGCGTCGCGGCCACGCTCGTGAACGCATGGAGCGAGCGCGGCGATACCGTCACGCTGATCGCTACTTATAGCCGCAAGCGCCCGTGCTTTTATGCACTGTCGGACAAGGTCCGCTTCATTCATCTTGCTGACCGCGTGCGAAAAAGCCGTGGCGGCGTGGCCGGGTATATCGAACGTCAGTTTGCCTTGCGCACCCTGATACGCGAAAGCCGCGCGGATGTCGTCATCTCGTTTCTCTATAACGTCAACGTGGCGAGCGTGCTTGCGACGATGGGCCAGCGCGTGCCGCTCATCCTCTGCGAGCACAACGATCCTTCCGCCGATGGCCGCCCCGCGTTCTGGAATTTCGCGACGCGCATCGCGTATCCGTACGCGGACGCGGTGACGGTGCTGACGGAGAACGTCGTCGAACCGTTCCGCGCGATGGTGCCGGGCGTGCGGCACATGACCGTCATGCCGAATCCGCTGCCGCCGGAACTTTTCTCGCAGCCCGCGCCCGCCGCGAGCGCCGATGGCCGCATGCGCCTCGTATCGTTCGGGCGGCTGCATCCTCAGAAGAACTACGGATTACTGATCGATGCGTTCGCCTCGATCGCGCAACGCTTCCCGCAGTGGGACTTGACCATCTGGGGCGAAGGCGCCGAACGCCCTGCGTTGCAGGCGAAAATCGATCAGCTCGGCCTCAAAGAGCGCGTGTTCATGCCCGGCGTAACGAACGAACCGTGGCTGGAAATGCGGCGCGCGCAGGCGTTCGCGATGTCGTCGCGCTTCGAAGGCTTCGGGCTTGCGCTTGCCGAAAGCATGGCGCTCGGCGTGCCGGCGGTCGCCGTCGATTGTCCGAGCGGCCCGCGCGATATCACGCGCGATGGCGAAGATGCGCTGCTCGTGCCGCCGCACGACCGCGATGCGCTCGCGGACGCTCTGGCTCGCCTGCTCGGCGATGAAGCCTTGCGCGCAGACCTTGCACGCAAGGGCGCGCAATCGATTCGCGAGCGATACGCGGTCAACGCGATTCTTCGCATATGGGACGACCTCTTCGCACGCGTCGGCGCATGCACAGGGAACGCACAGCAGCCTGCGGCAATCGGCATGCAGAACCATCAGCGGCAAGTGCTTTGAACGGAGATCCGGGCCATGAACAAAGTCATTCTCTTTGCCAACACCGACTGGTATCTCTACAACTTTCGCCTGTCGCTCGCGTATCGCTTGCGTGACATGGGCCACGAAGTCGTGCTGATATCGCCGCCCGGCGAATACGGCCCGCGTCTGCGCGAACTGGGCTTTCGCTGGCATGCGGTGCCGATGATCCGCCGCAGCCTCAATCCGCTCCGCGAACTCAGTCTCGTGCTGTGGCTCGCGCGGCTGTTTCGCGAGGAACACGCCACGCTGGTACATGGCTTCACCATCAAGAGCGCCGTGTATGGCTCGCTCGGTGCAAAGCTCGCGGGCGTGCCGGCGCGCGTGAACTCGGTTGCGGGACTCGGCTATGTGTTCACGAGCCGCGATATCAAGGCGCGGCTGCTGCGTCCGGTCGTGCGCCGCGTGTTGCGGCTCGCGCTCGACGGCGAAGGTTGCGCGCTCATCCTTCAGAATCCCGATGACGTGCAGATGTTCAGGAAGGCGCGCCTCGTCGACGACACCGCCGTGCATCTCATCAAGGGCTCAGGCGTGAACTGCGCGCGCTTCCAGGCGCGTTCCGGCGACGCGCCGCACGCCCGCGAGCCGCTGCGTGCGCTGCTTGCCGCGCGCATGTTGTGGGACAAGGGCATTGCCGAATTCATCGATGCAGCGCGCCTATTGAAGCGCGAGGGCCGCACGATCCGCTTCATTCTCGCGGGGATGCCGGATGCGGGCAATCCGGCGTCCATCGATCGCGCGACGATAGAAGGCTGGGTCGCCGAAGGGCTCGTCGAATGGCGGGGCCACGTCAGCGACATGCCCGCGCTGCTCGCCGACACCGACGTCATGGTGCTGCCGAGCTATCGCGAAGGCTTGCCGAAATCGCTGATCGAAGCCGCTGCGTGCGCACTGCCGCTCATCACCACCGATGCGCCGGGCTGTCGCGAAGTCGTCAGCGTGAACGGCGAGGACGGGCTGATCGTGCCGGTGCGCGATGCCGTCGCGCTCGCCAATGCGATGCGTCTCATCGACGACGACCGCGCGCTCGCACGCAAGCTCGGCCTCGCCGCACGCGACAAGGCGCTGCGCGAGTTCGACGAAGCCATCGTCATCGACAAGACGCTCGGCGTCTATCAGACGCTTGCGCCGGTGCGTCAGGCCGCGCCTTCGTCCGTCGGCATTGCGCCGTGAAGATCGTTCACGTCATCACCGCGCTGCCGGCAGATGGCGCCGAGATGCTGCTGTATCGGCTCATACGCACTTCGCGTGAAAGCGGGGTACAGCACACGGTCATATCGCTGTCGCCGGAAGACACGCTCGCTGAGCGCATCCGCGAAGCCGGCGCCGAAGTGCGTATCCTCGGCATGCGGCCCGGTGCGCCCGGGCCGGCGAAGTTCGCGACGCTCGTGCGCTGGCTCGACGAACTCGAACCCGATGTCGTGCAAAGCTGGCTTTATCACGGCGATCTGATGGGCGGTCTCGCCCTGCATGCCGCCAACGCCTGGCGACGCCTGCGCGGATCACGCGCGCCGCGTCCGGCGCTCGTATGGGGCATCCATCATACGGACCTGCGTTCGACTGGCAGCAGCCGCATGACGCGCTGGGTCACGAAGGCGTGCGCCGTGCTGTCCTCGCGCGTGCCGGATTCGATCGTGTGCTGCGGTGAAGCGGCGATGCGATCGCATGTCCAGGGCGGCTATTGCGCCGCAAAGATGACGGTGATTCCCAATGGCTTCGAACTGGATGTCTTCAGGCCGATGCCGCAAGCGCGCGATGCGTTGCGCCGCGATCTCGGCTTCGACGCGAATGCGCCGGTGGTCGGCATCGTCGGGCGATATCACGCCGTGAAGGATTATCCGAACTTCATCGCCGCGATGCGTCGCGTGCTCGACGTGTTGCCGCACTGCCGTTTCGTGATGGCGGGACGCGGGCTCGATCGCGACAATCGCGAACTCGTGTCGTTGCTCGATGAGGCAGGCGTCGCGCATGCGGGGCGTCTGCTCGGCGCGTTGCGTCATCCCGAGACGATGCTTGCGGGACTCGACGTGTTCTGCCTGTCGTCGCGCAGTGAAGGACTGCCGACTGTCGTCGGCGAAGCGATGGCCTGCCGCGTGCCTTGCGTGGCCACTGATGTAGGCGATACGGCATGGCTCATCGGCGATACGGGTCTGGTGACGCCGCCTGAAAACGCGGACGCATTGGGGCGCGCACTCATCGACATGCTGACGATGCCTGCGGAAGAACGCTCGAGGCTAGGCTTGGCGGCTCGCGAGCGGATCGAGCGCGTGTTTTCGATCGAAACGAGCTGGCGCCGCTATGAGGAGACCTACATCCGTACGACGAACGCGTTGCGCGAATCGCGCGCTGAACGGCTCAATGCTTGAACGGCTGGATGTGGAGATTGCGTCGGGCGTCGACTGACAGACTGAGGATTGCGCATGCGCCACCGATTGCGGCATGGCGTGCTGTCAAGAACGCAGAATTTGCACAGGCAGAGTCATTTCTGATGACTGGAGCGCGATGAATGCCCCGCTTCCTTGGGCTCGAGTTCGTCCGGCTCGTGCATGCGGCCGCGCAGGCCGCTCCGCAGACCGGGCGATCGCTCGCCGCCGCCTTCGTCGCTGCCCTTGGCGCGCCGATGCCGCCGGCGCGAAGGCAGCAGCACGTCGGCCGCCGCCAGCAAGGCGAGCGCGACGACAGCAAAGAACACTATCGTGCCGACAGTAGTGGCGAAGTCCATTCCCTCTCCAGACGGATCGACGCTGGGTAATCCCGCAGCCGGGACTACTTAGAGCAGCATCCATGCCATTAGTTTTCGGCATTTTCCGCCGAAAGTTGAGGGTGGGTGCAGGTGATTGTCAGAAAAAGACAGTTGCGTGAAAGAGAGACCGGCCTGACGCGCCGGCCTCCCATCAACGGCTAAACGCTTTCGTTTAGCGCGTGTACGTCATGTTGGTCACTTCGACCGAAGGACCGGCGTTGTCCCAGTCCGTCTTGCTGAAGCCGAGCGCCGAGTGCATGTAGACCGGCTTGTCGCTGGTGATGTGACCCGTCACCGTACGGCCGTTCAGTTGCAGGCCGCCCACCGCATACGCCACGTGATAAGCGGCGTTGTCGCGGTGATTGGTGATGTCGATCGACACGTTCTTGGCGACCGGGCCCGGCAACGCGCCGAGATACACGAGGATGCCGTAACGCGTGTTGTTGGTCGTCGGGCTGATGACCTTGATGTTTTGCAGCACCGCATTGTTGTCGTTCGGCTCGATGTCGAGGCCGGCCGAAGGCATCGTGCCCTTCGTGTTCGACCACGTCGGCGTATCGAACGTGATGTTGCTGCCGCTCGTGATCGTCGCGCCCTGGCGGCGGTTGCCGTCCGAAACGTGCTTCGTGATCGTCACGCCATTGCTCGCCGTCGTGCGCGTGCGATACGAATTGCCGATGTACACGCCATCGCCCCAGCAATTGATCGTGGTCGGTGACGTGATCGTGACGTTCGTCGCGCCGGCGATGGAAAGGCCCATGCCCTGACCGCCCTCGTTCGGATCGTTGGTCGCGGAATTGAGTTCCTTGCTGCCGTCGAGATAGGCGTTCTCGATCTGCACGTTGTTCACGTCCCACATACGCATGATCTGGTAGCTGGGCGTGCTGTGCGCGAGCAGCTTGATCGACGCGCCAGTTGCGAAGCGGATGTGCGAATTCGTGCGCAGGTCGACGCCTGCGGAGTCGATGCGGACCTTGCCCGAAATCAGCAGGATCTTGCCGACGGAACCGTCGATGGCCTTCTGCAGCGCGACGCGGTCGTTGGTGACGCCGTCGGCCTTTACGCCGAACGAGCTTGCGTCGACGACCGTGCCGGACGTCGCGGTGCTGGCCGCTGCTTGCGTCGACGATGCAACGTTGGTGCTCGATGCCGCCGCCGTGGTCGCCGCGGCCGGGCTGCGACGCCACCGCTTGTCGGTGGCCGCGAGATCATCGGCGCTGCCGCCGCCGCAAGCGGCGAGCACCATCACACCGGTGCAGGCGGCAACTGCGTTCAGCAATTTGCGGCGGGTGAAAAGCGGGTTGTGAATTTGATCGGAAGAAACGTGATTATCTTTGAAAAATAGCATTGTGCTTGACGTTATTAATAGGCGACTGAGGAAAAGGAATGTCCGTCGAGACCGAAATCGGACGAATGCAAAGCCGTTCAACCGGGGCGAAAAAGTTGCCCAAAGCATGCAAGGCCACGAATGCCGGTCAAACTTACTTCATAACGCTTACGCGCAAAGTATCTAATACCGATACCGGGTCCGTATGATACAGAACGTGGTATGACAATTCCGAACGTTTCGTAACGCGATGTAACAATCGAGTGGGGACAGGTCGAAATGGCGGGCACGTACGTTCGCGCAATCCCCCGCCAGACGTGGGATTGGGGAAAACGCTGGTCTATTGATCCGACGATTGAAAATAAATCGTGGTTGGTGAGAATGAAACCCGTCGTGGCTACCGAACCACGGGTTTCAAGTATGAAGAAAAGTGAATATCTTGCCGTTTATATTCTTATGAATTTATTGGCTGAAATCTGATTTGATTGCTCTATTCCCCGAAAATCGCTCTTTAGAGTTTTTCCGACGCGACTTTCGCTTTGCCGCGTCGCATTTCAGCGCGAAGCGCCGCGAGCTTGCTAATCCCGTCGTTGACGGCGAATGCCACGCGTCCCCACGACGATCGCGCGATCTGAATGCTGGACGCCGCCGACATATTCCCCTTGCTCCAGTAGGGTTTGAATGTCTCCGACCCGACGCCGAGATCGAAGTCCATGCCGTTTTCCACCGCCCAGCGCACCCAAGCTTCGGTCGTGATCGCTCCGGGCGCGAGTTTGCTGTGGTCGCGGTCGAATCCCGCCATCACGCCGAGCATGATGCTTCTGCCGAGGCCGACCATGTTCGCCGCGACCGGTGCGCCGTCGAGCATCAGCACCATGACGCGGGCGTACGGCCTGCCGTCGCTATCGGCGGGGTGGTTGGCCAGCGCGACGAGATAATCGCGGAACGCCTGCGAGTAGAGCCATGCGCCCTTCTTGTCCACGCGCTCGGCCCAACTGCGCTTGCACGCGAGCATCCAGTCGATCATCCGTGCGTTCTCTTCTTGGTCGCCGGGGCCGAGTATCCGCATCTCGACCTTGCCCTGCCGTTCCAGACGCCTGAGCAATGCGCCCGGCTTCTTTCCCGACAGCGTGCCAAGCGACGCCGCGAAGCTCTCCCAGTCCTTCTCACGCGACAAGCGCGCGATGGCATAAGGATGCGCCTTCGACGTCATCAATCCCTGATGGCTGCTGGCGAGGCGGAACAGCGTGTCGTCGTGATCGAGATACGGAAGCAGAAAGATATCGGACGGACACCGCTCCAGCGCCGCACGCCATATCGATTCAATCAGTTCAACTGATACATGTTCGGGGTCGATCAGCACGGTCGTATAGTCCGCCGATTCCGGGCTCAACGGCCGTAGCACGGTCCACAGCCGGTTGCGCGAACGAACGAGCGGCCACACCGCAATGAGCCGCTCATCGCGACGAACCGCAACGATGCGCAACGAACGTCCGATCGGCTTCGCCACGCGCTCCCAGCTCAGCCAGCACGTCACGAACGATTCGTGATGCCGTCCGCCGGCGCGACGCCACAACGCCTGCCATTCGTCGGCGAGCGCATGGAATTCCTCTGTCGTTTTGATGATGTCGATACGGTAGGCTGGTGCAATCATGAGTGTCTCTGCGGCGATGCATGGGTTACGATATCTGTGCCTCGAACAGTGTCCCGAAACGCGCATGGGAAGCAAACTGTTGGCTGTCCTGTGCTTGCGCATCTTGCATCGCAAAGCAACCGGCGCAACGTGCGATGCCGTACAGTGGTGCACGCGAGTGGTCCATTACCCTGCGGTAATCGCTTGTAATAAGTCGCGCGACGACCGTGCTTGACATCGTCGAAACTTATGCATTGCCTCTTCTGACATACAACGTCGACAACGCTTCGTCACCCGATTCACCAGCATCCGAGCGCGGTCGACTGCGTAGGAACGCTTGCGTCTCAAAGCCTTTCGCAGATTTAAACGCGTAGCGAACTGCATCATGAACCGAGTTGCGAGGGACAATGGACAACGAATGCTATTCAGTCAGCGCTTCCACTGTTGCAACGAAGCCGAAGCCGACGAAAGCGAAACCGAATAAAGCGAAGGAGAGCGTGAAGACCGTCCCGGCGGGTAATATCAAGCCGCAAGGTCTGACCGCGCGATCCATCTTCCATGAACCGTGGTGGCTCGAAGCAGCGACAGACGGAAAATGGGGCGTTGTCGAAGTCAAACAGGGCGACGACGTCATTGGTGAAATGCCCTATATGCTGGAACGCAAAGGCTTGTGGCGCATTTCCGAATTGCCGCCGCTGACGCGCACGCTCGGACCCGTCATCAAGCCGCAACGTGCAGGCGGCAGTGATCGCGAGTGGTGTTATCGCATGGAGATCGCGGATCAACTCGTCGCGAAGCTGCCGCCGTGCGCCCACTTTCATCAATTGATGGACACGCGCATGTCGGAAGCGGAGGCCATCGCATTTTCGTTGCATGGCTACGATGTCTCCATCGGCTACACGATGGAGATTCCCCCCGAACGCACCGAAAGCGAAGCGTGGTCCGCGCTTCGCCGGAATACGCGCAACTGGGTGCGGCGTGCGACCGAACGCCTCACGATACGGGAGATTGCGAGCCCCGATAGTTTTGTCGACTTCTACGACAGCAACCTCGCCATTCGCAAACGCAACAACGTCTACGGCTCGACGATCATGCGGCGCGTGCTCGGTGAAGTGCGAACGCGCAATGCGGGTGTGATGCTCGGCGCATTCGACGACAACGGCATGCTCGTCGC
Organism: Caballeronia sp. RCC_10; assembly: GCF_041360715.1. NCBI lineage: Bacteria > Pseudomonadati > Pseudomonadota > Betaproteobacteria > Burkholderiales > Burkholderiaceae > Caballeronia > Caballeronia sp. RCC_10. The sequence goes on along the minus strand of NZ_JBFUPT010000010.1, from coordinate 200,166 downwards.
GGAAACCGCGCTGGTCTGGGACGACCGTGCGGTGTATTACATGCTGTCGTCGCGCCGCGCGGATGCACACGGCGGCGCAATCAGTCTGCTGATCTGGGAAGCGGCGCGCATTGCGCGCGAGAAGAAGCTGATCTTTGACCTGGACGGCATCTCCACCGCGACGATACTCGACTTTCTATCGGGTTTCGGCGGACGGCTCGTGACACGCTATGAAATCGAACGCATGCGCGCGGATTACGGCGCGCTGCGCACCGTGCTTCGCGGCGAGAAGATGGCAAGCAAGACCGGCGCGAAACGCCTGCGCAAAGCGCCGCTCGAAAAGCCCTGATACCGCGTTCGTCATCGGCGGCTCGATGCCGTCGATGACAAATCGCGCGATTCGTTCTAACTGCCGATGAAGTACGCGTACACGCCTTCGTAATAGCTCTTGATCACTTCAGCGGACAGCACCAGCATTATCCCTACTACCCACCATATCGAGAATGCGTTCCTGAAACGAATCTGCGGCACGATGAAAGTCATCATCAACGGGATGCAGTACCATACGCGTCCCTTGCCGAACGGAAAGAGCAAAAACGCAAGCAACAAATAAAGCACCAGAACGATATGCATGGTGCATAGCTCGGTCCAGACAGTCGATTTTGCCTCCGGGCGGTTCTTCCATTCCGAATATAGAAACACGATCGAAGCCGTCATGTAGATGACGAGCAGCACGACGAGCTTGATCGTGAAATCGTTCTGATATCCCGAGTATTCCTCGATTCGCCTGCCACCGAAGTTCCTGAACAGGAAACCCGCCGATGACACCAGCATGAAAGCCATCGCGCTCGCGCTGCCGAAGGCGAGCCGCCTGCGGTCGCCGCATAGCCGTATGGTCAGCAGAAGCAGCGCCGGTATCGCGAAGGTCGTGTGAATGAAGCACGCGAGCACCCATCCGGTGACGGGGCGGTGATAACGCAGCGTGAGAAGCATTGCGATGCCGAACGCCATGCCCTGACGAATCTGGAACGTGCCGACCGTCGCGAGCGCCATCGGCACCACGGCCCAAAGGACGAGGCCGAGCAGCGGCCGCCTCACCTCGAGCAGCGCGATGAACACGAGCGCATTGAGCATGACGACCGTGATGCGGACGCCCGTTTCAGGCGTGAATCCCAGCGCATTCAGCCCGACCACCCAGGCGCGCCAGCCGAATTCCTCGGTGACCGTGCTGATGACGAATGAAAGCGTCGACGTGCGCGCCTTGTAGGTGCTGACGAACCAGTCCCAGGTCGTTCTTCGAAAGTACTCGAGGTAATTGTCCTGGTCGAGCACGCTCGATACATGACGCGGCGTCGTCGCCATGATGACCAGAATGACGACCGCGAGCGTGACGAACAGCCAGCCGCCCGGCGTCGCGAGAAAATGCTGCGCACGATGCACGGCACGCCAGTTCGACGCGCTTCGGCCCTGCATCGCTCTTGCTCTCATCGGAGAATCCTCGCGTCTAGTGGCGTCGAACAGCGTGCTTTCATGCGCGCGCGCAGTCTGTGCGCTGTCCCACAGCATCTCGAAAGCTCTAACGAATCAGCCGCAATCCCGTCACGACGATAGTTGGCCCGCGCTTGTCGTAGTCGACGTTTTCCACGGACGCGAGCCGCGATTGGATCCAGGTAGGCGACCGGCTTTCCACGCGCCCTTTCACGATGAAGCCTTTCGTATCGAGGCCGGATACGCTGAAAGCATTGTCACTCGATCCTTCATCGCGATGACCGCTGATCGTTATATCGACGTGCTTCGCAAGCGGCCCCGGAATCTCCGCAAGAAAGACCAGAATGCCGATCTTGCAATTGCGCGTGACCGGATCGACCACGCGGATATTTTCGAGCACGTCACGGTTGGAATTCGGTTCGATGTCCAGCCCCGCTGAAGGCGCCGTCCCTGCGATGTTCTGCCACGTGCACCGCTCGAGCGTGATGTTCCTGCCGCTGATGATCGATACGCCCTGCCGCCTGCAATCGCTCGCGCGATGCTCGATCAGGCGAATGTCTTCCGGCGGCACGTGCGGCGAGCGATAACTGCTCGCGATGTAGACGCCATCGCCCCAGCAGCCGGTGGTGACCGCCGACCGAATCGTTACGTTCGTGCTGCCCGCGATGGAGATGCCCATTCCGTAGCCTTCATCGCGACGCTTCGGCGTTGCGGCGTTCAGTTCCTTGCTGCCATCCAGCGCAGCGTTCTCCAGGACCACGTTCGTCACGTCCCAGATGCGAATGATCTGGTAAAAGGGCGTATCGTGCGCAAGCAGCTTGATCGACGCGGCCGGCTCGAAGCGCACGCGCGACCCGCTGCGCAAATCGAGGCCCTTCGCGTCGATGCGGCAACGGCCATCGATGACGAGCGTCTTGTCGACGGATGCATCGATAGCGGCCTGAAGGCGCAAGCGGTCGTTGCTGGTTCCGTCGCCCTTTACGCCGAACGCGCTCGACCTCACGATATCCGCTGCACGAACGGGCGTTTCAGCAAGGGTTTTCACCAGCGCGCCGGAGGCAATGAGTTTTAGTGCAAGCCTTCTTTTTCGCATGACGCGGCAAACTCCTCTTTGCGTCGTTGGAAGACATCGAATGAAATGTTAGTTCTCAAACTTATACGCGATGAACAGCCCGTTACGCTACCGCGCACCGCACCTTCGTTAGGTTACCGATGAAAGCGATCGATCTGATCAGAAGCGATCTGTACCGCTATGCGGGGGCAGTCGATACGGGCACGCTCGTTCGGAAGTTCGTATCCTCCGAAGGATTCAACTATTCCGTGTGGTTCCGCCTGGCTTCGTCGAGACCGCGCGGAGTACTTGGCGTACTCCTGAGAATTATTCTTCGCCGCAAGCAGCGTCAGTTCGGAATCGTCATTCCGGCCGGCACAATCGTGGGGCCGGGCCTTTTTATCGGGCACTTCGGAAATATCGTGGTGAACGAAACAGCCGTAATTGGCGCGAACTGTAATCTCTCGCAATGCGTGACCATCGGCTCGAATCATGGTCAGGCGGCCACCATTGGGGATAACGTGTATATCGGGCCGCATGTGTGCATCGTCGAAGACGTCGTGATTGGCGATTCAGTGACCATCGGCGCGGGCAGTGTCGTAACCACGAATGTACCGGCCAACGTCACCGTTGCGGGCGTGCCTGCGCGCGTGCTGAGCGATGACCTCGCGCGCAATCGGGAGGGCAGATATGTGCTTCGACGATGGACTGCGTGAGCGCCACGTAAAGTCGCCGTCATAATATCGACATACGCTGCGTCTGCCATGCCTCCAATGCACAAAAGAAGGCTTTTGAGAGCGGCCAATTGTTGACCGATACGCGGCCTAGCCAACATTTCACCAACAAAAAAACGTGCCATTAAAAAGGCGTGTCGAGAGATGATATTCGGACTCCCAACATGATTCGCTTAGCGGGATATCCCTGATTAATCATAAAAAACGCGGGAATAAAAAGGGTTATTCACTCGTTTCGCCGATTGCATATCCGGAACATCGCCTGACGCAGCAGCTTCATTGCAAGACTCGTGGGCCGACGCATCGGCCTGCCATATCGGAGTAGGCTCTTACTTCGCGATCCGATCAACCGTCCGCGCTGTTGACCATGAGCACACGACAATGCTGAATCTCGCCCTCGGTTGCCTGACATCGTTTTGTCTGACTCTTTGGATCGTGAAATACACGACTCGCGCCGGTTCTCGATGGCTCGACTCCGACTTGAAGGGCGTACAGAAGATGCACACCGTCCCTGTTCCGCGCATCGGAGGCGTGGCCATCGTGGGCGGGACTGGAATCACGTTCATCGTGGGCGGCATGTTCGACGCCAACCCGCCGGGCGAGTCGCTGCTGCTGCTCGGCTGTGCGGCGATACCGTTTCTTGCCGGAAGCGTCGAAGACGTGACGAAGCGCGTGAGTCCGCGTATCCGGCTGCTCGCCGCGATGGCCGGCGCGATCTGCGCGGTCTATGCACTGAACGCGGTGCTCGGCCGCGTCGATCTGCCTATCGTCGATCGCGGCCTCGCGCTCATGCCGGTCGCCATCGGCCTGACCGTGCTCACGGTGTCGGGCCTGACCAATGCGATCAATCTCATCGACGGCATGAACGGGCTTGCGTCGGTGTCGGCTATCCTCATCTTCGGCTCGATCGGCTTTGTCGCGCATCAGGTCGGCGACTGGCTCATCATGAGCGTTGCATTGACGATGATCGGCACCATCCTCGGCTTCGCGGTATGGAACTACCCCGGCGCGGCGATCTTCCTCGGCGACGGCGGCGCGTATTTCATCGGCTTTCTCATGGCGGAGCTGCTCGTGCTGCTGATCGCACGGCATCCGAACGTATCGGCGTGGTACGCGGCCGTGGTGGCCATCTACCCGCTCTTCGAGACGATCTTTTCGATCTACCGGCGCAAGTTCGTTCGCGGGCGGCCCGTCAGCGAACCGGATGGCGTGCATCTTCATACGCTGATCTATCGGCGCATCGCGCTGCGCGGGGCCGATTATCGCGACGCCCGCCAACGAGGCCGGCGCAACGCGCGCACATCGCCGTATCTGTGGGCGTTGTGCTCGGTGGGCGTCGTGCCAGCATCGTTCTTCTGGAATCAGCCGGTCGTGCTGTTCGCAACGGACATCGTGTTCGTCGGCGCGTACGTGTGGTTCTATGCGTGCATCGTGCGCTTCAAGACGCCGCGCTTCCTGCTCGGCCATTCTTCGATCACGCCGGCCACGTCGCACGAAACGCGCCGCTAATATTCAGACTCGGAACCGCCCGGATCACACGGCGGTTTCGAGCGCGCTGGACGCACGTCCATCCGCGTAAAGACGCCCGCCGAGCGCGCACAGTTCTTCCATGTTCAGCGAAACGAAGCCGTATCGCTCGCGAAGGACGACGTAGTGATCCGCGATACGCTGCAGGAACGCGATGTTCTCCGCCGTGTCCCGCCCGAAGTTATGAGGATGCCACCACAGGTGATAGAGCCGCTTGTGGATCGCGGCGTGCGTCATCGCATCCTTTATCCGGTTCAGGCGCAGCGTGTCCAGCATCGCGACCTTGCGCTTGAAGGGCCGCAGAAAGCTGCTCGCCGGAAAGTTGAACGGCATCGAACGAAAGCAGTCCTCGAGCGCGTGCGTGTTGTGGCCCGACACGTTGACATAGGCATCGAGCAGGCGGCTCGCGCGCCTGACGCGGCTCTGTCCTGCCTTGTCGGAGGCTGCATAGGCGTGTCCGCCTTGCGTGCCGCGATAGCAAAGAATGCCATGCTTCATCAGCACGGCGAGATACGCATCGTTGCATTGATTGCGCGGAAACACGATGCTCGTGATGTTCACGCCCGAGCGCCGCGCCACGTCCACCGCATAGGCGATGTCCTCTTCGAACTCGCGCACGCCCTGCCCTTCTTCCAGACAGTAATAGTGTGAGTACGTGTGCGTGCCGATGGCCTGGCCCGGCTGCGCGGCGATGCGTGCAATCAGGTCGGGCGCGAAGTGATAGAGCGGATCGAGTTCATGCGCGGCATCGATATATTCGTACGGCGATATTCCGGGCCGCTTGTAGTGCGGACGCGCTGCCGGCAGGCTCGCTTTGAGTTCGGCGGTATCGCGGTGAAACATGAAGCCGACGGTCGCCCATGTCGCATGAATGCCGCTGTTGCCAAAGACGCTCAACATCTGCGGAATCGCGCGCCGCCCGCCGCGCAGATTTTCGCCGTAGCTTTCGATGGTCCGCGTCTCGCGCACGCCCCACAGCAGTTCGAAGTCGAGCGAGACGGTGAATACGCCGTGATCGAATGTCATGTGCCTGCCTGGTCGATGAGGATGCGGACGGCGAGCGTGCCGAACGGCATCGGACATGCTCGCCTATTTTCCCGGCGGCGATGGTGGCGTACCGCACCGTCGCGCAACTTTGCGCGTGTCACGGCTGTGCGCGATTGCTCGATGCGGATACAGTTGCGCTACCGCGCATGCATGCCTATCGACGAATGAACGAGACTTTCAGCGAATCAGAACGAAACGCCGTCTACCGCGCGATCGCGCAACGACGCGACATGCGCCACTTCGTGAGCGATCCCGTCGCGCCGCAGATCATGCAGCGGCTCATCGATGCCGCATTGCACGCGCCGAGCGTCGGCTTCATGCAGCCGTGGCGGATCGTGCGGATCACGTGCGCGCAGGTTCGCGAGCAGCTGCATGCAGCGGTGGAACGCGAGCGGCTTCTCACCGCCGACGCGCTCGGCGAGCGCCGCGATGCGTTCATGCAGCTGAAGGTGGAAGGCATGCGCGAATGCGCGGAATTGCTCGTGATGGCGCTGATGGACGGCCGCGAGCACCACGTGTTCGGTCGCCGCACGTTGCCCGAGATGGACCTTGCGTCGGTGGCCTGCGCGATTCAGAACATGTGGCTCGCGGCGCGCGCCGAGGGTATCGGCATGGGATGGGTATCGCTGTTCGACCCGCGAGAAATTGCCGAATTGCTCGCGATGCCGGCAGGGGCGCGGCCGGTGGCGATCCTGTGCATTGGCCACGTCGACCGCTTCTACGACGCGCCGATGCTCGAAACGGAAGGCTGGGCGAAGCGGCGGCCGCCGGAGGAATGCGTCTTCGAGAACCGGTGGCCGCGCGAGTGAGAATCAGCAGGACGTGGGTTTGAGCCGCTCGACTTCCAGTCCGAACACCGGACGCAGCCGCGTGCCGAGCACGTTGCCGAAGAACGCGGCCACGAGCCACAGCCAGCCGTGCAGGCTGCCCGACACGATGCCGCTGAAATACGCGCCGATGTTACAGCCATAGGCGAGCCGCGCGCCGTAACCGAGCAGCAGCCCGCCGACGATGGCGGCGATCAGCGAGCGCATCGGCACGCGCCAGATCGGCGCATAGCGTCCGGCGAGCGCGGCGGCGAGCATCGCGCCGAGCACGATGCCGATGTCCATCACCGAGGTCACGTCGTGCGAGATGGGCGCGGCGAGCGTCGCGGCGTTGGCCTTGCTCATCCAGTAGGGCCAGCTTGCGACGTCGACGCCCATCGCGGAAGCCGCCTTCGCGCCCCACAACGCGAACGCCGACGTGACGCCCCACGGCCGTCCGGACAACGCGAGCGTCGCAAAGTTGAGCACGGCGAGCGCGAGCGCGCCTGCCAGCAACGGCCACGGCCCATGCAGCCACGGCGACGTATGCGCGGGCTGCACGTGCGCCGCGACGAGCCTTCCGTGCCGGCGCTTCTCGATGAACACGGTCAATGCCGCGATCAACGCGAACAGAATCCAGTTGAAGGCGAGCGCGGGCGCGAGACCCATCGACTTGACGAGCGATATCGGTGGAAGCGAAGGGAGTGCGGTCCAGAACGGCATGTGCGCGGTCGCGATCACCGATCCGGCGATGAACGCGAGGAGCGTCACGATCATGCGCGTGCTGCCGCCGCCGACGGTATAGAGCGTGCCGGACGCGCAGCCGCCGCCCAGTTGCATCCCGATGCCGAAGATGAACGCGCCGACGACCACCGACGTGCCTGCGGGCGATACGAGCCCGGTCACCGGCATGCCGAACAGCGTGCCTGCGGCGAGCGCGGGGAAGAACAGCGCGACGCCGACAGCGAGCATGACCATTTGCGCGCGAAGACCGGCGCCGCGGCCATCGGCGATGAAGACGCGCCACGCGGAAGTGAAGCCGAACGCCGCGTGGTAAAGCACAGGTCGGACATGACTTTCTGGGTTTTGTAGAGGGTTAACCCGGTATTGTGCGGGTTTTGGGGGAGGCGCGCTGGCGCACGGGCTGAAGTGCTTTTCTGGAAGCATTGCGTGTTCCGCGGGCGAGCATTGAGCCGGTTGCGGCACCGTCAATGAGACCTTCGCTCATGCCACCCATTGCAACTCGCGCTTTTGCGTTCACGCCGGGCAAGCGAAAGAACAAAGCGGGATTGAATCAAAAAGGGATCATTGCCTGTCGGAACCGGGCAGCCGGCGTTGATTCACCGCTTCCCCCCTTCCACCGCCTTCGCATACCCCGTCAGCTCCAGATACCCTCTCCCCCTCCGCCCGGCGCTCTGCGCTTCGCCCGTCACCGTCACCGCGCCCTCCCAATACACCGCGCCCGTCGATTCGCGCGAATCCAGCTCCTGATCGTCGATCAGCGGAGCCAGACGCCAGCGCATCCCGCCGACGCGCACCGTCATCGCCACCGGATACTCCGTGTTCGTGCGCGGCGATCGCCACTGGCGCTCCGGCGTGAATTCCACATCGCCGGGGCCGTATTGCGTCGTGCGGCCATCGCTGCCGCGCAGCGCAGCGTGTGACCAGACCGCCCGGCCATCGCGGGAGCGGACCTTGAAGGCCATTAGCGCGGCGCCATCGTCCAGATTCGCGCCGAGCCAGTCCCAGCCCGATGCGTCCGCCGAAAGCAGCGTGCTCGACCACTCGTGATCGAGCCACGCGCTGCCCTTCACGTCGACGGTCTCGCCCTTCCCCGACGACGACGGCCGCGTCACCCGGCCGCTCACCTGCAATTGCGGCTCGCTGTAGTAATAGCTCGCCTGCTGCGGCTGCGGACCCTTGCGTGAATAGCCGCTCTCACCCTGGATCATCGGCGGCTGCGTCGGCGTAAAGACGAGATGCAGCGCGAAACCCGCGGCATCGGCGTCGGCGTCGACGGCATAACGGCCATCCGGATCGCGAACCATGCGCCACGCATCGAGCTTCACATCGGTATTGCCCGCGTTCGCATAGGCCAGCCCGAAGCCCTGCCGCGCGATGTTCTGATCGTGCACGAGCCGTCCATACGCCGGATCGGACAACGCCGCGTGCGCGACGATCAGTTGCGCCGGATCGAACGCGCCGTCGCCCCCGCCCTTTCCGGTGCTCGACCGAAAAAACGTGATCTGAAAACCCAGCGGCTTGTGGTCCGGTGTCTCCAGCCAGCCGGTCGCGTACCACCATTCCGTGCGATACGGCGGATGCGCGCCGCTGTCCTGCGGCCAATCGATCGCTCGCCCAGGCACGACCGCCGCGAACTGCGGTTCGGCCGCGAGCGCGGCAGTCGATAGGAGCGCGATGAGCATCGTCGATAAAGCGCGCATCACCAGTCCTCCCGCACAGCGCGAACCGCATCGACCGAAACCGCGCGCCGCCCGGCCAGCACCGCCGTCGTACACGAGGACACCAGCATCACGCAGCCGATGATGAGCAGCATCGTCCACGGCACGTGCAGCGACATCGTCCAATGGAAGGATTGCGGATTCACGACGAACACGAGAATCAGGCTGATCGCGAAGCCGAGCACGCAGCCCACCGCGATGCCGAGCACCGTGAGCAGGCCGCCTTCGGAGGCGAGCAGCGCGAGAATCTGCTTTTTCGTCACGCCGACATGCCGCAGCATGCCGAACTCCCGCGAGCGCGCGAGCGTCTGCACCGAAAACGTCGCGGCCACGCCGAACAGGCCGATGACGATCGCCACCGCCTCGAGCAGATACGTGACCGCAAAGCTGCGATCGAAAATGGTCAGCGTGCGCGCGCGGATATCGCCGGGCTGCGAGAACTCGAGCGCATCGCCGAACGGGAGCTTCTGCAGCGCCGCGATGACCTGTCCCGCCGACGCGCCCTTGCGCAGGGTGATGCCCGCATCGGTCGCGCCCATGTCGCCGGTCAGCCGCCGATAGTCCGCGAGACGAATCTGCAGCGCACCGGTCTGCCGCACATAGTCGCGCCAGATGCCCGCGACGACGAAGCGCTCGCTCTCGCCGCCGACCGGCAGCGTCAGCCGTTGCCCGGTGCGGTAGCCGTACAGGTCCGCCATTGCCTCGGACGCCCAGACCGGCGTTTCATCGGTGCGCCACGATTCGGGCGGCAGCGTCGCGCCGGTCATCTGAAGCATCGCGCCCGGATCGGACTCGTTGATCTCGCGGGCGATCAGCGCGACCGGCGGTTTCGATGCATCGAGCGTGACCTGCGATGCCCGCGAGAACGCCGCATGCGCCACGCCGTTGGTCGCCGCGATCTGCGCCTGCTGGTCCGGCGTGAGGCCGCCCGTGTCGCCGCTCGACACCACGCGCGCGTAGACATCGGCGGAAAGGAGATGCTCCAGCCAGTCCACGACCGACACGCGAAAGCTCGCCACCATGATCGCCATCGCGACGATCAGCGTGAAACTCGACAGCACGCCGCCCATTGCAATCGACGCCTGCCCCGGCGCGTTCGCGAGCCGCGCGAGCGCAAGCGTCGCGACCGCGCTGCGCTTGCGCTTCGCGCGCAGCCACCCATGCGTGATGCTCGCCGTGCCGAAGACGATGGCGGTCAGGCGCGGCATCAGCGCGATCCCGCCGATCAACAACAGTGCGACAGCCGCATAGCCGGCGAAGGGCGCATCGTCGATGGGCGGCGCCTGCGTCAGCGCCGCGCCGAGCGCAAGACAGAACAGCGCGGGCCACGGCGTCGACAGCGGCGAGAGCGCGGCTTCCTCGCTGCCCGCCTTCAACGCCGGCGCGGGCCGTGCGCGAGCCGCTTCGAGCGCCGGAACGAGCGTGCCGGCGAGCGCCACGCCGATGCCGAGCGCGAGGAAAACCGCCGTCGAGACCGGCTCGAAGTGAACGCGCGGCTGGACGCCGGGGAAGTATCCGCCGCCCAGATCGCTGCCGAAGAAGCGCAGCGCGATGCCCGCGACCGTGAACCCCAGCGCGATGCCGAGCACCGCGCCCGCGACGCCCAGCAACGCACCTTCCGTCATAATCTGCCGAACCAGATGCCCGCGCGTCATGCCGAGCACGCGCAGCATCGCGAATTGAGCGCGGCGTCGCACCACGCCCGCGGCCTGCGTCGAAAAGACGAGGAACGCGCCCGTGAACAACGCGACGAGCGCCAGCACGTTCATATTGATGCGATACGCCCGCGACAGCCTGTCGGTGCGGCTTTCGATATCCCGCGTCTGCCCGACGACGATGCGCGCGCCGAGTTCGTCCTGCAACGCGCGCTGAAACGCTTCGCGATCGACCCCGCGCGCCAGTTGCAGGTCGATGCGCGTCAGCCGGCCCTGCATGCCGAAGCGCGACTGCACGGCGGCGATGTCCATCACGCCGATGCGCTGCCCCGGCAACGCCCGCACGACGCCGCCCGCCACGCGCAGCGGCACCGGCGACGTGCCGCTTTGCAAATCGACCTGCAGGCCCACGCCGGTATGCAGCCATTGCTGCGCGGCGGTCGAAAGAAAGATCGCATCGTCCGATAAGACGTCGAGCGGCGCTTGCGGCGACGGCACGCCGGTCAGATCGGGCGCGATGCGTTTCGCGCGGAACACGTCGATGCCGAGGACTTTCAGCGGCGCGCTCTGCTTCGGCACGGCGACATCGACTTCGAGCACGGGACTCGCCATCGCGACGCCGGGGCGCATCGCGAGTATCGGGTAGAGACGTTCGTCGATGTATGGCTGCACGCCGCGCACCTGCAAGTCCGCCTGACCGGAAAGGCTGCGGGCGGCGGCGGAGAATTCGTTGAACGCGGCGCTGTTGATGAGTTGCACCGCATAGCCGAGCCCGACGCCCAGGGCGATCGTGAGAATGGCGACGAGCGCGCGTCCGCGATGACTGCGCCATTGCGCGCCGAGCAGCCAGCGGGACAGCAGGCGATGAGCGGCCGGGCGCGCCGTCATCGTGCACGCGCTTCGTTGAACGCCGAAAGCGATGCGGCCTCGTGCAGGGCGCCGTCGGCGAGAACCAGCACGCGGTCGGCGAAGGCTGCCGCCGCTTCCGAGTGCGTGACCATGATCGCGGCGGCGCCGGTCGCTCGCGTTTCCGTTCGCAGCAAGCCGAGGATTTCGTGCGCAGTTTGCGGATCCAGATTGCCGGTGGGTTCATCGGCGAGGATCAGGCGCGGCCGATGCACCAGCGCCCGCGCGATCGCCACGCGCTGCAGTTCGCCGCCCGAAAGCTGGCGCGGAAGATCGTCCTGACGATTGAAGAGGCCGACTGCCGCGAGCATGCCGTGCGCCGGCGCGATGGGCATGCCATTGAGGAGGAGCGGCACGGCGACGTTCTGCACGAGCGTCAGATGCGGCAGCACGTGAAACGCCTGAAACACGAAGCCGAGCTTTTCGCGGCGTGTGCGGGTGGCGGCTTCGTCGCTCAAGGCGGAGATTGATACGCCGTCGATGAGGATTTCGCCGCTGTCCGGCGCGTCGAGTCCCGCGATGAGATTCAGCAGCGTGGACTTGCCGACGCCCGAGTCGCCCATGATCGCGATGAATTCGCTCGATCCGAGCGTGAAGTCCAGTCCCGCGAGAATGGTTCTGCCAGAACCGAAAGTTTTATGAAGGCGGCGGCATTCCAGTGCTGGGCGGGTCATAGGCAGGCGCGTTCCGGTGTTCTCGGGTGTTGCCTATTATGCCTAGGTGTTTCGTAGGATGTGAACGCGCCTTTGCGCCCTTTGAAGCGCCGCAGCGCGCTTTTAGTGAGGATGCCGTTTGAATCAGCTCCAGTCGTCCATATCGTGCCTGATGCTGTGGCGGTTCGCGATCAGCGTCTCCACGCTCGGCTCGTTGTTCATCGCGCGCTGGATGGCGAGCTTCGTCGCTTCGTAGTTGGTGCGATACATGTCTTTCTTGTCGAGATTGGCGTCGGTCACGCAGCGCGGATCGATCCACACGAGGCTGATGATGCATAGCTCGTTGGCGTGCTCCTTCGGCAGGATGCCTTCGATCAGGCAATCGACGACGGCATCGGCGGTGGCCGACTGAACCACGCCGCCGAATAGCTCGATGGTCGGCATGTCCTTCAGCGTGACCTTCGGGACGATCATCGTCGCGGGCCGGACCATTTGATTGCATGCGCGGATCGCGAACATCGCGGTATGCCCTTTCGACTGCGCCATCATGTTCGCGAACGCATGACCGACGGGGCCGTCGACACGGCCAATCAGGATTTCCGGCATGGCGTCGGTGGCCTGGCCGGGCGCGGCGAAAACGGTGGCTTCGCCCGCGCGGAAGGTGAGGTCTTGAGGCATGAGGCGGCTCCTTGGGTCGTCGGTTATGCGAAGTGGAGAGGGGATGCAAGGAGGGTGCCATGGGCTCAGGCACTCCGCCACCACGCGCTTTTCGCAGTCGACGACCCGCCGGCGTGACACTTTGTTCAACGCGTCGTCGCCAAACAAGTGAGCATTTCTGACTCAAAGTGTCTCCGCTATTGCGATTCGCTTTCTTCCATCGTCCAATGCCGCCTTACATCCGCGCAATTCGGAGGCGTTTTGCGCGCAGATCGATCAGCATCACTCAGAAAAGAACGAGACGAGAACGATGAAGCCGGCACGCGCGCTACTCGGCGAAAGCGGCCATCCGCTTCGACCGTTGCTTTGAACTGGCGATGCAGCGGTTTCCCGAGTGGTATCCGAAGCATCGGCCGCGCATCGAAGGCGCGATCGGCAGTTGATGCCGCCGCGCATCGACGCGATACAGAAGACCGTGATGCAGGCGCGCGAGGGGCTGGGCATCGGTCTTGCGGCCTTGTGCGCCGTTGCCGATATCGACGGCAATCCGGACGATGCGACTGCGTCGAATGCGCTGCGCGATCGCCGCGCAATCGTCCAGCAGGCGTTTCAGCAAGTGGACCTGCTCTCGCTCCAGGCGCGCGGCTTCGAAGCGGAGATCGTCAATCTGCTGTCTCGCACCGATCAACTGATGAACGTGACCCTGCCCGCCGCGTTGGCGGCACACCAGGCCACGAAGCACACTTTCCGATGACACGACGCGCAAGAACCATCGCCGCATTCGATTTCGACGGCACCATCACCACCGGCGACAGCCTGAAGGCGTTCGTGCTGCACACAGCGGGCGTCGCGCGATTCATGACGGCGGGCGTGCTTGCCGGGCCGCAATTGCTTGGCATGGCTATCGGCGCATGCGACCGTGGCGTCGCGAAGGCCGCGTTTCTACGTCATGCCTTGCGCGGCCTGTCACACGTCGAACTGGCCGATGCCGCGCGTTCGTTCTGTGCGTCGCGCCTTATCGCGATGATCCGCCCGGAGATGATCGAGCGCATCGACGCGCATCGGGCGCTCGGGCACGAAGTCGTGCTCGTCAGTGCGTCGCCGTCGTTGTATTTGCAGATATGGGCATCGGAGAAGGCGGGCATCGGTACAGTTCTTTGCACGCAACTCGAACTCGGCGACCACGGCTTCACGGGCCGTTTCATAGGCGGCAATTGCTGGGGTCCCGAGAAAGTGGCGCGCCTTAAGGGCTGGTGGCGCGACGATCCTCCTGCGAAGCTCTTCGCTTACGGCGATAGCCGGGGCGACAAGGAAATGGCCGAACTGGCCGATGTCGCGTGGATTCGTGGAACCGGCCCGCTTCCGCCTCTCGCCGCCTGATCCTCACGCCGCCGCAAACCGCACCGCCACCACCACGCCCCTCCCCGAAGGCTCGCTTGCCGAAATCGCGATCTCCCCGCGATGCGCCTGCACGATCTCACGCGCAATCGCAAGCCCGAGCCCCGTCCCCTCGGTATCCGCCGATGCGCGATAGAACGGTTCGAACACGCGGCTGCGCGCTTCCGCCGGTATGCCCGGCCCGTCGTCGGTAACGGCGAGCGTCACGCGCTCGCCGTCGCGCGCCACCGCGACGGTCAAGTGCCCGCCCGATTGCGTATAGCGCACGGCGTTTTCCGTCACGTTGAACACGAGCGCCGCAAGCAATCCCTCATGACCGATGATCCACGCCGCATCGCCCAGTTCCGCGCCGAGATCGATGCCGCGCTTCTCGGCAACCAGCGCGAGGTCCTCGACCACCTCTTTCGCGATGCCCGACAGGTCCGCTTTCTGCGTCGCCAGTTGCGTGTAATCCGCCGCTTCGGCTTGCGCGAGCAGCAGCAGCTTGTTGGTCAGGCCGACCATCGAGCGCGTGCTGCGCTGCATCGCCGCGAGCGCTTCGCTCAGCGACGGCTCGAGCGCACGATGCTGCCGCGCATATTGCACCTGCGTCTCCAGCACGGTCAGCGGCGTGCGCAACTGATGCGCCGCATCCGCGATGAAGCGCCGCTGCGCCGCCACCTGCACGCCGAGCCGCGCAATGCACTGATTGATCGCATCGACGATAGGCCGCAACTCCGCATGCAGGCGCTCGACGCGCAGCGGTTCGAGCTGCATCGGATCGCGATCCATCACCTCTTCCTTGATCTTCAGGAGCGGACGCAGTTCGAAGGTCAGGCCGATGCATGCCAGCGCCACCGCGAGCAAGACGATCTCGATCTGCCGCACGAGCTGCCCGCGCCAAAGCTGGCGCACCATCGCATCGCGCGATGCCTGCGTCTTGCCGACCGACACGAGCACCTGGCGTATCGATCCGTTGTCGTACATGCGGCGCACGTAGCCGATCACGCGGATCGACGCGCCGTGCAAAGCCGCGTCGTAGTAAATGGGGGTATCGTGCGTCGCGGCTTCGGCGGCAGCACGGTTCGACGGGAAGTCGGGCAGGCCCGCGAGCAGGCGGCCATCGTCGACGCTCACGTTGTAGTAGACCTGATCGCCATGAGGCGATGCGAACACTTCGAGCGCCGCTGGCGGTATGTCGACGCGCAACATGCCGTCCGACCACTCGACTTCGCCCGCGATCATCCGCGCCGACGCGAGCAGCGTGTTCTCCTGCAAGAGGTCGGCCGTGTGGCGCGCGTTGTCGTATGCGGCCTTGCCCGTCACGAACACATACAACGCGAGCGGCACGAGCAGCCACCACAAAAGGCGAACGCGCAGGCTATTGGTCATCGTCCTTCTTTCGAAGCAGATAGCCGAGCCCGCGCAAGGTCACGATCGCGGCGGAACTGCCATCGAGTTTCTTGCGCAGCCGCGACACGTAAATTTCGAGCGCGTCCTCGCTCGGCTGATCCTCGTGCGTGAAAATGGCGTCCAGTAGCGACGCCTTCGACACCGTCTTGCCGAGCCGCAGCACCAGCGCCTCGAGCACGCTGCGCTCACGCGGCGTCACGTTGAGGGGCGCGCCCTTGAGCGCGAACTGGCGCGTGTCCATATCGAAGACCAGATCGCCGCACGACACTTCGTTCGCCGTCGCGGCGCTGCGCCGGCGAATCATCACCTTCACGCGTGCAATCAGTTCGCGGACCTCGAACGGCTTGACGAGGTAATCGTCCGCGCCCGCGCCGAGCAGTTCCACTTTTTCGTCGATGGAACCGCTCGCCGTGAGGATCATCACCGGTGTCGCGTCGCCGCGCTGCCGCATGCGGCGCAGAACGTTCTTGCCCGACAGCCGCGGCAGGTTGAGATCGAGCAGGACGACATCGTAGTGATTGGCGCGCAGCAGTTGATCGGCCGCTTCGCCGTCTTGCACCGCGTCGAGCGTGAACGCCTCCTGTTCCAGCATCTTGGCGAGCCAGAGTGAAAGCGTCGGGTTGTCTTCGATCAGGAGCAGCTTCATGCCGCGCGATTGTAGGGCGTCTCGCGAATGCGCGATGCATCGGGTTAACACCCATGTTCCGGCATCCGCTCAGAAAGCTGGCAGAAGGTTTGGCATTCCTATAATCGCCGCACACATTCGAAAAGCGGGCCGCGCACGACGGCCCATCTCAAGGAGACTCCTGATGCGTACTCTGCGCCAGATCACTGCTTTATCCGGTGTCGCTTTCGCGCTCGCCGCCGCTTCCGTATCCGCCCACGCGGAAAAGTTATCGATCATGGTCGGCGGCGCGACCAAGATCATCTATCTGCCCGCGAAGCTGACCGAGCAGCTCGGCTACTTCAAGGACGAAGGGCTCGACGTTGAAATCCTCTCGCAGCCCGCAGGCGTCGATGCCGAGAACGAATTGCTCGCCGGCGCGGTGCAAGGTGTGGTCGGCTTCTACGATCACACCATCGACCTGCAGAGCAAGGGTAAGGAAGTGCAGGCGCTCGTCGTGTTCGGTCAGGTGCCGGGCGAAGTGGAAGTGGTGTCGACCAAGGCATCATCGACGATCAAGAGCATGGCCGATGTCAAAGGCAAGACGCTCGGCGTGACGGGCCTCGGTTCATCGACGAGCTTCCTCACGCAATACCTGGCGCAGCGCGCGGGCGTGACGTCGAAGGAATACACGCTGCTGCCGGTCGGCGCGGACAACAGCTTCATCGCGGCGATCAAGCAGGAGCGCATCGACGCGGGCATGACCACGGAGCCGACGGTGTCGCAACTGCTCAAGACCGGCGACGCGAAGGTGCTGGTCGACATGCGGACCATCGAAGGCACGCGCGCCGCGCTCGGCGGCACTTACCCGGCGTCGAGCTTCTACGTGCAGCGCGCGTGGGCCGAATCGCACAAGGCCGAGGCCGCCAAATTGTCGCGCGCCTTCGTGAAGACGCTGAACTTCATCGCGACGCACAGCGCCGAGCAGATCGCCGAGAAGATGCCGAAGGATTACTACGCGAAGAACAAGGAACTCTACGTAGGCGCGCTGAAGGCCTCGCTGCCGATGTTCACGAAGGACGGCAAGATGCCCGCCGATGGCCCGGATACCGTGCTGAAAGTGCTGTCGGCGTTCAATCCTTCGGTGAAGGGCAAGCATATCGATCTGGCGCGCACGTATTCGAACGAGTACGTGTCGGGCGCGGCGATGGCGTCGGCATCGAAATGAGGCCGGCGATGAACACGACACGACAACCCGCGATCGAACTTCGCAACGTCTCTTGCCGCTTCATCTCGCCCGATGGCCGCGCGACCGTCGCGCTGCGCGACTTCAGCATGTCGGTGGCGAAGGGCGAGTTCGTCGCGATCGTCGGCCCGACGGGATGCGGCAAGTCCACGACGCTCGGCATGATCACGGGCCTGCTCAAGCCGACCACCGGCGAAGTGCGCGTGATGGGCGCGCCCGTCGATGGCATCGATCCGCGCATCGGCTTCGTGTTTCAGGCGGATGCCGTGTTTCCGTGGCGCTCGGTGCTCGACAACGTCGCCGCCGGGCCGCTGTACCGGGGCCGTTCAAAGTCCGCCGCCTATGATGAAGCCAACGAGTGGCTGCGCCGCGTTGGCCTCGACAAATTCGGCAAGCACTATCCGCATCAATTGTCGGGCGGCATGAGAAAGCGCGTGGCGCTCGCGCAGACGTTCATCAATAAGCCCGAAATCCTGCTGATGGACGAGCCGTTCTCCGCGCTCGACATGCAGACGCGCACGCTCATGCAGGACGAACTGCTGGAGCTCTGGTCGGCGAACGCGGGATCGGTCGTATTCGTCACGCACGATCTCGAAGAAGCCATTGCGCTTGCTGACCGCGTCTTCGTGCTGACCGCGCGGCCCGCGACGCTCAAGAAGGTCTACGAGATCGACTTGCCGCGTCCGCGCATTACGTCGGAGATTCGGTATCACCCGCGCTTTATCGAAATCTCACGCGATATCTGGCACGACTTGCGCGAAGAAGTGCAAATCGGCTGAACCTTGTCCGAAAGGAACATCGAACATGTCAACACCTCAACAGACGATGCCCGCGGGCATCGACGCCGGCGCGCTCGCGCAAGTCGAACGCGAGGCGCAACGGCGCATCCGGCAACGTCATGCGCTCGTGATCGGGCTGCGCATCGCGGTGCTGGTCATCGTGCTCGGCGGCTGGGAACTGTCCGCTCGCCTGCACTGGATCGACCCGTTCTTCTTCTCGATGCCTTCCGCGATCTATGAGCAGATCGTCGAATGGTTCGTCGAGGGCACGTCGCAAGGGCCGTTGCTCACGCAAGTCTGGGTCACGCTCGAAGAGACCGGGCTCGGCTTCATCATCGGCTCGGTGGCGGGCGTGTTTTGCGGCATCGTGCTCGGGCGCAACAAGCTGCTGTCGGATGTGTTCAGCATCTACATCAAGATTGCGAATTCGATTCCGCGCGTGGTGCTCGGCTCGGTGTTCGTCATCGCGCTCGGGCTCGGCATGGCGTCGAAGGTCGCCCTCGCGGTCGTGATGGTGTTCTTTGTCGTGTTCGCCAATGCGTTTCAGGGCGTGCGGGAAGCCGACCGCTACATGATCGCGAATGCGCAGATTCTCGGCGCGTCGCGGCGGCAAGTGACGACTTCGGTAGTCATTCCGTCGGCGCTGTCGTGGATTCTCGCCAGCCTGCACGTGAGCTTCGGCTTTGCGCTCGTCGGCGCGGTGGTCGGCGAATTCCTCGGATCGAAACAGGGCATCGGGCTGCTGATTTCCACGGCGCAAGGCGCGTTCAACGCAAGCGGCGTGTTCGCGGCAATGATCGTGCTGGCCGTCGTCGCGCTGGCGGCGGACTATCTGCTGACGGCGGTGGAGCAAAGATTGTTGAAGTGGCGGCCTGCTGCGGCCTGATTCGCCGGCCAATTCTGTCCTGATTGAAACGCAAAACCCCATGCGCGGCGCATGGGGTTTTTGCTTTGGCGCGGCGGATCAGACGTCCGTATTCGCTTTGATCTGCTTTTCCCAGCCGAACGCGTGGACCTCCGACAGCGGCCGATCGACCGCGACGACGCCGCGCAGCTCGCCGGGCATCGGCAGCACGAGACCATGCCACGTCGACGATGCAGCGCCCTTCCCGCGCCCCGCTCTTTGCCTGGCGATATGCGCCGCTTCGACCAGCGCGATCTGCGCGCCCTGAGCGCCGGGCGCGTCGACACTGAGGCCGATTCCGACATCGGCCGACGCCACCGCCATCACGATCCAGATGCCCGAGTACGACACGTCGACGCCCACGCTGCGCTCCCCGACCGCGTCCTTCACGACGATGCGCTCATCGGGCGCATCTTCCACGCGCACTTCCTGAGGGCGGCAGCCGAACATCTGCGATACGACGAGCCGCAGTGTCGCCCGCGCGACGCCGAAGCGGCGGCCAATCGCCGAGTTCGGATAGAGCCGCGCCCGCTTGCGCTCCGCGACGCTCAGCCAGCTTCCGATATTCGAGGCTGACGCGAAGCGAAACTCGCTCGTGATGAGCCACAGGCCGACTTCGCCCTCGGCGGGCGGCCGGTCGACGGTGCGGGACTTGGCGAGATCGTGGAAATGCCAGGCCACGTTGTCCGCGAGTTCCAGCGGCAGGGGGACCGAGCCGTGCATCACGCATTCGGTCCCAGTGACACGGCGATTTCATGCGGCATGGCGGCGCTCCTTTCGGTGTTCTTTAGACGATGTGCGCCTCGAGCGGGCAGCTATCGATTCTCAGCAATGAATTCTTAAGAAATGCTTAGGCGCATCG
The DNA here is from genome assembly GCF_041360715.1 of Caballeronia sp. RCC_10. Lineage (NCBI taxonomy): Bacteria > Pseudomonadati > Pseudomonadota > Betaproteobacteria > Burkholderiales > Burkholderiaceae > Caballeronia > Caballeronia sp. RCC_10. Next base: position 180,016 of record NZ_JBFUPT010000010.1, on the reverse strand, counting down.
GAGATCTCCGAATCAGACCGGGGAGAAGCCCTTACGGGTCGCACCGGAGTTGATCGCATCTCACACCCGCGCTGACAAATCGTCGATTCCTTGGCTGTCGAACGCCGCCGCAGAATGGCCGCATCCACCTATCAGGCGGAATCGACAGAGGAATGAGTTCATGCAGAAGAATCTTTTTATCGGTGAAGGCTTCGAAGGGCCGGGCGTCAATCTCGCCCATATCAACGTACTGGTCGGGCCGCGCAGCGGTCCCGCCGGTCAGGCATTCGCCACCGCGCTCGCGACACCCTCGGCGGGACATGCGCCGTTCGTCGTCATCGCGCAGCCGGGCGTGCCGACCAAGCCGCTCACGCTCTATGTGAACAAGGCGCAGATCGAAGGCGACTTCCACGGCAACGCCACGTGGGGCGCATCGCAGGCGGGCATCGCGAAGGCGGTGGCCGAATCGCTCGAAAACGGCACGCTGCCGCCCGAAGCGGAGAACGACTGGGTCGTCGTGACGGCGAACTGGGTCAATCCGAAGACCGACGATCTCGACGCCGTGTTCGCGAACAACTATCGCGCGTGCAAGAACGCGATCGTCGCGGCGATGGAAGGTCTGCCTCGCAAGGAAGCCGTGTTCGCCGCCGCACGCGAGGTGTCGAACCCGTTCTACACGCCCAAGAAAAAGTAAGGAGACCGACATGGAATACGTGCGCCTCGGCCAGTCCGGCCTCAAGGTTTCGCGCCTGTGTCTCGGCACGATGAACATGGGCACGCCGCAATGGAAGCCGTGGATTTTCGATGAAGCACAGAGCGAGCCGATCGTCAGGCACGCGCTCGATGCGGGCGTCAACTTCATCGACCTCGCCGATTTCTATTCGACGGGTGCCGGCGAAGAAGTCGTCGGCCGCATTCTCAAGCGGCTCGTGCGCCGCGAGGATATCGTCGTGACGACGAAAGTCGGCTATGACATGGCGAGCACGCCCAACGCGGGCGGCCATTCGCGCAAGCACATCATGGACGGCATCGACGCGTCGCTGAAGCGTCTCGACATGGATTACGTCGATATTTACATGCTGCATTTCTTCGATGTGAACACGCCCGTCGAAGAAACGATGCACGCGCTCGACGATATCGTCCGCGCGGGCAAGGCGCGGTATATCGGCGTATCGACGATGTGTACCTGGCAGTTCGCGAAGATCATGCAGGCTTGCGAGCGCCACGGCTGGCACAAGCCCATCAACATGCAATTGCAGTTGAACGCCGCGTACCGCGAAGAAGAGCGCGAGATGATTCCGTATTGCATCGATCAGGGCGTGGGCGTGTCGGTGTTCAGTCCGCTCGCCCGCGGCCTGCTCACGTGTGATGCGAAGTCCACCCGCAATCAGACCGACTTCTTCACCGCGCAAATGTATGCCGATCCGGCGTCGCTCGCGATTGCCGCGTCGGTCGCGCGTGTCGCGGCGCGGCGTGGCCTGCCGCCCGCGCAGATCGCACAGGCGTGGGTGCTTTCCCGCCCCGGCGTTTCGAGCATGCTGGTCGGCGCGGATACCGCCGCGCAATTCGACAGCGCGCTCGCCGCGCTCGACACGAAACTCGACGCCGACGAGCTTCACGAACTCGACCGCAACTACACGCCCTGCGATCTCATCAACGACTACACGGCGGGCAAGCGCATTGCGCGTGAGCCGCGTGCGGCGCAAGGCGTGTTCGCGGACAAGCTGGAGCGTGCGGCATGATTGATCTGTTACGAACGAGTCATTACATCGACGGCCAATGGAGCGCGAGCGCCGAGACCTACGCCGTCTGCAATCCGGCGACGGGCGAAGTGATCGCGAACGTCGCTCGCGGCGGCGAGAAGGAAACGCAGCTTGCCATCGACGCCGCAAGGAAAGCCCTTCCCGCCTGGCGCGCGTTGACCGCGAAGGAACGCGGTGCGCGCGTGAAGCGCTGGGGCGAACTAATGGTCGCGCATCGTGAGGCGCTCGGCACGCTGCTCACCGGCGAGCAGGGCAAGCCGCTTGTCGAAGCGTTCGGCGAAGTCGCCTACGCCGCGAGCTTCTTCGAGTGGTTCGCGGAGGAAGCGAAGCGCGCGTATGGCGACGTGATCCCGAGCCCGAAGCCCAACTCGAAGATCATCGTGACGCGGGAGCCGGTTGGCGTCGTCGCGGCCATCACGCCGTGGAATTTTCCGCTCGCGATGATCACGCGCAAAGCCGGTCCCGCGCTCGCGGCGGGCTGCACGATGGTGCTGAAGCCATCGGAAGAGACGCCGCTTTCCGCGTTCGCGCTCGCGGTGCTGGCGGAGGAAGCGGGCATCCCGCCGGGCGTGTTCAACATCGTTTCCGGCGACGCCACGGCCATCGGCGCGACGCTCACGCAATCGGACGACGTGCGCAAGCTCTCCTTTACCGGCTCGACGCGCGTCGGCAAGCTGCTTGCCAGGCAGTCGGCGGATACGCTCAAGAAGCTCTCGCTGGAACTGGGCGGCAACGCGCCGTTCATCGTCTTCGATGACGCGGATATCGATGCGGCGGTGGAAGGCGCGATCGCATCGAAGTTTCGCAACACCGGGCAGACGTGCGTGTGCGTCAATCGCTTCTACGTGCAGGACGGCGTCTACGACGCGTTCACGCAGGCGCTCACGCGGGCCGTGCAGAAGCTGCGCGTCGGAAACGGGCTGCTGGGCGCGTTCGAGCAGGGACCGCTCATCAACGAGGCCGCGTTGAAGAAGGTGCGCGCGCACGTCGACGATGCCCTGCACAAAGGCGCGAAGGTGCTGACGGGCGGCAAGCCGCATGCGCTCGGCGGCACGTTCTACGAGCCGACCGTGCTGGCCGACGCCACGCCTTCCATGCTGATCGCCGATGAAGAGACCTTCGGGCCGGTCGCGGCGTGCTTCCGCTTCGCTAGCGAAGAGGACGTGATCCGCGTCGCGAACGACACGCCCTACGGCCTGGCCGCGTACTTTTACACGCGCGATCTGGGCCGCGCCTGGCGCGTCGCGGATGCGCTGGAAACCGGCATGGTCGGCATCAACGAAGGAATCATCTCGACGGAAGTTGCGCCCTTCGGCGGCGTGAAGCATTCGGGATTGGGCCGCGAAGGATCGAAGTACGGACTCGATGAATACACCGAGCTCAAGTACACGATGATGGCCGGCCTCGGCCGCTGAGCGCGCCTGCGCGGTCCACGCGCGGCGCATCGGTCGCCTTTGGTGCGCGATGCGCCGCTTCGAGAACAAAGTGGAGGAGATACCTATGGACACCCAAAGCCTGAGCGACCCGAGGGCGTTCGCGCCGCACGGGGCTGCGCCAGCCCGCACGCCGATGCAGCGCGTCATGCTCGACGACGTTCCGCTCAACCGTTTCCACGTGAAGATCGCGGGCCTGACCTTCGGCGCGCACTTCACCGAAGGCTACGCGCTCGGCACCATCAGCTATGCGCTCGCGTCGCTGAACCGCCAGATTCCGCTCGATGCCTTCTGGATCGGCCTGCTCGGTTCATCGGCGCTGATCGGCATCTTTCTCGGCAGCCTCGTGTTCGGCTGGCTGTCCGACAAGCTCGGGCGGCAGAAGATTTTCTTGCTCAGCTTCGTCATCATCACAGCGGCGGCTTTCGCGCAGTTCTATGCGACGACGCCCGCGATGCTGGTCGCGCTGCGCGTGCTGATCGGCTTCGGCATGGGCGGCGACTTCGCCGTGGGCCACGCGATTCTCGCGGAGTTCTCGCCGCGCAGGCATCGCGGCACGCTGCTCGGATCGTTCAGCGTCATCTGGACGATCGGCTATGTCATCGCGAACGTCGTCGGCATGCATTACGCGGACGCATCGCCGGATGCGTGGCGATGGCTGCTCGCGTCGGCGGGCGTTCCCGCGCTGCTCGTGCTGGTGCTGCGCGTCGGCACGCCGGAGTCGCCGCGCTGGCTGCTCGGACAGGGACGTGCGGAGGAAGCGCATCGCATCGTGCGCAAGCACTTCGGCGAGAACGTCGCGCTCGAAGCGGACAACGGCGAGCACTTCGCGCCTGCGGGCGGCTTCGCGCGCCTGTTCCAGCCGGACTTGATCCGCCGCACCATATTTAATTGCGCGTTCTTCGTGTGTCTCGTGATTCCGTACTTCGCGATCTACACGTTTCTGCCGAGCATTCTGTCTGCGATCCATCTCGACGGAGGCTGGCGCGCCGACTTGCTGCTCAACGGCTTTCTCGTGCTGGGCGCGGTGATCGGCATCTGGCTGACGATCAGGCTTTCGCGACGCGGCTTTTTGATCGGATCGTTCGCGATCACGTGCGTTTCGCTGCTCGCCCTGGCAGTGCTGCCGTCATCGGCGACTATGGCGATGATCGTCGCGTTCGGCGTCTTCACGCTCACGATGTCGGCGTTCTCGAATCTCGTCGGCGTGTTTCCGCCCGAGTGCTTTCCGACCGAGGCGCGCGCGTGCGGCGTCGGACTGGCGATTGCGTCGAGCCGGCTCGGATCGGCGATTGGGACGTTTCTGCTGCCGATCGGCATCGCACAGGCGGGCATTCAGATGACGATGCTTGCGCTCGCGGGGGTGCTTCTAGTGGGGATGGTGGTGTCCATTGCGTGGGCGCCGGAGACCAAGGATCTCACGTTGAGGGAGGCTAGTGGGGGGTGATTAGCGCGCGGCGTTGGCGGGCGCGGCGAGGTTCTCGTCATCGACAGGAGTCGGCGCAGTCGCCGGATCGCATCGGCAACAGGCGATGACAGGCGAACGGACGTCGCCGATGCGAGAGTGCCAACGCCACGAGCACTACGACTCGCCAGTCGAGCAAGGGGTGGCGTTGACGCTATCCGCAGGGCTGTTCACGGCTCGACACTCAGAATCGCATGACCAGCGCGACGCCCGCCACCATCAACACCGTGCCGAGCGCGCGCAGCCAACTCAGGGGATGCCCGGCTACGCCGATCAAACCGAAATGGTCGATAGCAACCGATGCAACCAGGTTGGCGCAGATGGTCAGCCCATTGAGCGCGCCAACGCCCACTTTCTGCACGAGCGTCAGTCCCGCGAACACCGCGACCGCACCGACGATGCCTCCGAGCGGCGCCCACCATTTCATGCTGCGCAGGTCATCGAGTGTCGGCAACGGGGTCGGCTGAATCCAGAACAAGGTGATGGCGAGAAACGTGACGAGAAGAAACGACACGCTCGACGCGAGCCACGGATTGACCAGCGCGCCTTTGAGTTCGCCATTGATCGGAGCGCCCGCAGCCTGGAGGACGCCGCCCAAGATGATGAAGGGATAAATCCATGCGCTGCTCATTCTGGTCTCCGTGCGTGCGTGTCAGTGTCCGGCAAGGAGTCGGCTGCCGAGCGCGAGAACCAGCGCGGGAAGCATGACGACAATGCCGACTTTCAGGAACTGCATGAAGCCGACTTCCTCGCCTTCGCGTCGAATCGACGAGAGCCAGAGAATGGTCGCGAGCGAGCCGGTGATGGAAAGATTCGGGCCGAGGTCCACGCCGATTAGCAGAGCGTCGATGACGCGCTCCGGACTGTGCGCCTGCAAGGCCGTCGCACTCGCGATGAGTCCGGCAGGCAGGTTGTTGATCGCGTTGCTTCCGAAAGCGATGACGAGACCGGACGCCGCCGCCGCCATCGGCTGATTCTGTTGAGTTGCCAGCGCCAGAAGCGCCGAGAGTTCGTGTATGACGCCCGTATGATCGAGCACCTCGACCAGTACGAAGAGGCCCGCGACGAGCGGCAATACGCTCCACGATATTTCGCTGACGAGCTTCACGGGTGACTGACGCTCCTTGACCAACACGACCAGCGCCGTAAGGATGCCGAGAATCGCCGTGGGCAGACCGAGTTGCAAATCGAAGGCCGAGACGACGAGCAGCGCGACCGCCGTCACGCCCATGCTCGCCAGCGTGACCTTGCCGTTCGTGCTCAGTCTTTCCACAGGCAGGTCGCGCGCGCACGCACCGCCCAGATCCGCACGCTGGGTCCAGCGCAACATGACGAACGTGGCGACAATCGACAGCACCGACGGCAAGGCAAAACGCGCGACCCAGCGACCGAGCGCCGGCGTGTGGTTTGCATAGAGCACGAGGTTCGCGGGGTTCGAAATCGGCAGGACGAAGCTCGCCGCATTGGCGATGAACGCACATACGTAGAGCAACGGAAGCGGCTTCGTCTTCGCTTTTCTGGCGGCGGCGAACACCGCGGGCGTGAGGACGACGGCGGCTGCGTCGTTCGACAGAAAAGTCGTCACCACGACGCCCACGAGATACACCAGCGTAAAGAGCTTGCGAGGCGATCCCTTTGCGTAGTTGACGGCATGCACCGCGACCCAGTCGAACAGGCCTTCGCGACGTCCCAGCTCCGAGAGCAACATCATGCCGATGAGAAAGAGATAGACATCCGTGCCCTTGCCCACCGCCTGCCAGGCGAGCTTGGCTGGAAGTAGGCCGAGCGCGACGAGCACGAGTGCGCCGGCGACGGCCCAGATCGCTTCGGGCCAGCGGAAAGGCCGCAGGATGACGCCGGCAGTGGCGGCGAGCGCAATGCCCCACGAGAGAAAAATTGGATTCATGTTGCCAGAGGCGCATCGTTAGTGACGTCGCGGCGAAGGCCGCACGCTTTTTTGAGGGCGGTGCAGAACAGCAGCCACAGCGCGAGCGATCCGGTCGAGACGGCGCCCAGCACGAGAAAAGCACTCGCGTATCCGAAATGCTGGGCGAGCACGCCACCCAGCGCAGGACTCAGCGCAGCGCCCGCGCCTTGCACGGTCATGACGACGCCTTGCCCCACGTTCACCCGTCCCGTGCCTTGCAGCAGCCGCACCACCAGCGCGGGCACCGCGACGCTCTGCAAGCCCGCGCCGATGCCGTCCAGCGCCTGAACCGGCCATACGCCCCACGCGGTGATGAACATTGCGGCGAGCAATCCGCGTAGCGGCAGCGCGAGGAAAGTGATCAGGATGACGCCCCAGTAACCAATCCGCCGAATCAGCCGGTTCGCAACACACGCCGCGACGACCATCACGAGCTGCGCGACCACGATGGTCTGGGCGGTAAAGGCGCTCGGATCGCCCTGATGCGCCGCGACGACCGCGAGGCCGTAAAGCGCCAGCATCGCCGCATTGCCCAAATGAAACAGCGCAAGCGACGCGGCAAGAAGCATCAATGGCTGGCAGGTCAGCAAGACACGAAACCCGCTCGCCTGCTCATGCTCGTGATTCGGCTTACCCGACGCCGGTCCGCCGAGGCCGCGTGCGCTGTCGTGATCGATCGCGTCGCGCCGGATGAGCAGCGTCGAGACGACGGTCAAGCAGCCGAATACGCCGACGAGCACGAAGACCGCGCCGAATCCATAGCGCCATCCGAGCCAGCCCGAGAGCGCGGCCCCGACCACGTTGCCCGCGTGATTGGCCACCTGATTACGGCCGAATTGCCGATCGAAGCCCTGTTCGCGAACGATGCCCAGCGTCACGCCGGCCACGGCCGGACCCAGCGCGGCCCCCGTCACGGCAGTGAATATCTGCGACGCAGCCACCATCCAGTAACCATGCGACACCCACAACACGAGCGGCGCCAACGTCGTCATCACCCCCGCGATGACGATAATGCCGCGCTTGTGATGGGTGGCATCGACCATAGCCCCCGCCGGAGACGTTGCGAGCATCCCCGCGATACCGCCCAACGTCATGACCGTGCCGATCGCCCCGGGATGCCAGCCATGCGCCTGCAGAAAGACGCCGAGGAACGGCCCGATGCCTGCCTGCACATCGGCCATGAAAAAATTCAGTCCTTCGAGTGCGTATCGAGGATTCATGGTTCACCCATGGCGTTCGTTCTTGTTGGGCCCAGGCTGCGAGCCGACGATGCCGTGCTCCGCCCCGGGTTTCACCGCGTGCGCATCGGTGCCGGGCGCCGAGTGGCGTTCGAGGTGTTCGTCCGCGTGGCCCGCTGCGTGAAGCCAGATCGATTCTTTGGCACTTCGTCCGTCCGCCGTGAGAGCCGTCACCGTCAAGCGGTCGGACAGGTGGCGATTGGCTAGCTGGGTCATCGACGTCGGATGGCGAGACGCTGGTAGCGGCCGTCGTTCGACGCATGACGATCTCCGAAGAGCACCCAGCTCAACATGACACGCGCTCCCTAGATGAGATGCAGCCTTGTCAGGCCGCCTGCGGCGCGTCGATGAGTTCGGCTATTTCATCTACCTCGATCGTGCGCCCGTGCCGGTTCTTCACGCCGTGACCCCACGCGTGCACGTGCGCGCCCGGACTCAGATACGCGGCCAGCTCCGCTGCGGCATGAGGCGGCATACGCAGCGAGGTGCCGTCGTCCAGCAGCGCCCCGCGCAATTCGCCTTTCGGGCCGAAGAGCGAAAGCACCACTTCGCCGGATGCGTCCATGGCTTTGCGTTCGACGTGCGGCTTTTGGTGCTTCTCGCCGTTGTGATGCGGACCTTCGTCGAGAATCAGAACGCCGCGTGCGGTCGTCAGCGAAACGGCGGCGATGATGTCTGCGTCGCGAGGCTTGACGCCGCGCACGCGCACTGCATCGCCAGGTGCGACATGACGCGCCAGTTGTTTCGAAAGATGCGGCGGAAAGTGAACCTGACGCGCGCCGATGACGAGGCCGTCGATTTCACCGTGCGGGTTCAATAGAAAACGCGTGACCTTGCCGCGCGTTTCGGGAAGGCTGCTGGGATCGATCCAATGCATTTCAATTGTCCTTAATGAGTGTGAGCTTGAAACTCTCGATGGCGTTGCCTCAACGCATCGGCGCGTTGCGGTCGTAGAGCGGAGTCAGGTTGCCCGGAGAGCCGAACGCGGTCGCCTGAAGCGCGGTGCCATATTGATTACGCGTGCCGTAGCCTTGCGCCGATACCGTCGCGCCCGTCCGTACCAACGTCGCGAACTGTTGAGCCACGGGTGGCGTAAGTTTGATGACGGTGCCGTCAGCCAGGATCACGCCGTCGGGTTCGCCGCGCGGCGCCGTGGTGACATGGGCCACCTGTCCTTGCGCGCTCAGGCTCGAGAGACCCGCTCCGCGCGCGGTGCGTGGCAACGGTGGCCGGCCGCGCATCGGCGGCTCGTCGACCACTTGCCGGCCCGTTCGTGTATCGGTGATGCGTTGCGCAGCGAAGCTGCCTCCTTCCTCGCGCATGCCATTCACCTGTACGAGGTCACCACGGCGAAGTGCCGAAGTCAGTTGCGTGCCCATATGCGGAGGAAAGCGCACGAAGGTTCCGTCGTCGGTCATGAAACCGTCGACATCGCCATCCGGATTGGTCAGGAAGCGCGCGACGGTGCCCTGCGTCGTCGTGATCGAAGCCGCTTCGGCAAGCGGACGCGCATCGACGCCCGGCGGCGGTGGAGCATCGGCCGCGACGGGAGGCGGTGTCGGCGTTACAGCGGATTGTGCTGCGCAGCCGGCGCTCGCCGTGAGCAAGGCCGCGAGCACGGCAATTCGCAAGCTGGGGCATCGAGTCGATTGCATGATTCACTCCTTTCGCGTAGCGAGGAGTCATCTGCAAGGGCTATGCCATTCGGGAAACGCCGACGGCTCAACGGGTTACGTGATGAACAGGCGTGACGGTGTCAAGACAGCCGACAGCACCTGTCCGGTTCCTTGACGGTTTCAGCCTCATGCGGAAGCCTCGGACATGCCCTGCGCCGCCATGCGCGTGTAGAGCGACTGCCGGCTGATGCCGAGCCGCCGCGCCGCTTCGGTGCGATTGCCGCCTGATGCCGAAAGCGCATGAACGATCAGCGCACGCTCCAGTTGCGCCACCGCTTGCGGCAGGGGAAGTTCGAGCAGTGCTAGGGGAATGGCGTCATTCGCACTGTCTGGCGTTGCGGTCGGAAACGCGAAGTCATCGCGCGTCAGCACCTGTCCCGTGGCGAGCGCGCTGGCCCGTTCTATCGCGTTGGCAAGCTCGCGGACATTGCCCGGCCAGGTGAACGTGGCGAGCAGGCGCTGCGCATCGGCCGAAAGATGTTTGCGTACAACATCGGACGATGCGCTCGCGAGGAAGTGCTCCGCAAGCGGCAGGATGTCCGCCACTCGCTCGCGCAGCGGGGGCATGTGCAGCGGAATCACGTTGAGACGAAACAGCAAGTCCTGCCGAAACGTGCCCGCTTCGACCATCGAGGCGAGATCGCGATGCGTGGCGGCGACCACCCGCACATCGACGGTCACGATCCGGTTCGTGCCGAGGGGCGTGACTTGCCGCTCCTGAAGCACGCGCAGCAGCTTCGCTTGCATGGAGAGCGGCATGTCGCCGACTTCATCGAGAAACAGCGTGCCGCCATGCGCTTCTTCGACTCGCCCTCGCCTGTCGGCCTGCGCGCCCGTGAACGCACCCTTGCCGTGCCCGAAGAGTTCGCTTTCCAATAGATCGTCGGGAATGGCCGCGCAGTTCACCGCGACGAACGGACCGCTTGCACGTGCCGACGCGCGATGCAGCACCCGCGCCGCGATTTCCTTTCCGGTTCCCGTTTCGCCCGTGATGAGCACGGTCGAATTGCCGCCAGCCGCGCGGCCAAGGCGCTTCTGCACCTCGCGCATGGCCTCGCTCGCGCCGAGTAGTTGCGGCTCACGCGACGTGGCCTCGTCGGCGAACCCGCGAGCGGCGGGGGTGTCGCGCTGCGCCGACAGAATGCGCTCGAGCAACGCGGCGATCTCCTCGCGTCCGACCGGCTTGGTGAGATGCTCGAACGCGCCGAGCCGCATCGCGCCAATGGTGTTGTCGCTCGTCGCGTGTGCGGTGAGCATCACGACCGGTACGGTCTGCAGGCCTGGCGTCTTGCGCAGCGTTTCCAGCACCGCGAGCCCGTCCGCGCCCGGCAAGCGGAAGTCGAGAAAGATACAGTCGGGCGCAGAACGCCCGCGCAAGTGCTCGAACGCTTCATCACCCGAACGTGCTCCGGACGGTGAATAGCCGAGGTCTTGCACCGTTTCCGCGAGACCTTCGCGAAAAGCGTCGTCGTCGTCGATGATCAGGATGGTCGCCATGGCAAGTCGATGACAAAGCGCGTCATGTTCGAATCTTCCGCGAGATAAGCGCGGCCGCCATGCGCCGACGCAATCTCACGCACGACGGCGAGACCGAGGCCCGATCCGTCGGGGCGGCCCGTCACGAACGGCTCGAAAATCCGTTCTCGCTCCGCCGGGCTCACGCCGGGACCATTATCGATGACTTCGAGCCTGAGCCGTTCGCCTTCTTCCGCTACCCCGCCGTACGCCCGCACCGTCACCGTTCCGCCTGACGGCGTGTGCGTTAGCGCGTTCACGAGAAGGTTGTCGAGCGCGCGCGCAAGCTGAGCGGGATCGAATACCGGCTGCGTCGAGTGCGGCGCGACTTCCACGCCGAGTGCGACATTCCTGCTTTCGGCCCGCGACTCATGCGTGTGAACAATATCGTCGAGCCACGCGGGCAGGTCGAGCTCGCGTGCGTGGACCGTCACCGATTGCGTCAGTGCAAGCAGGCTCGATACCTGCAATTCGATGCGTCCCACTTGCTGGATGATCGTCCTCAAGGCGGCTTCCCGGCGTGCGCCGTCGCCTGCCAGCGCGTTTTCGGCCTTTAGTCGCATCGCGCCCGCCGGATTGCGGATCTCATGCGCGATTTGTGCCGCCATCTTTCCCAACGTGCCGAACCGCTCTGCCTGCGCGAGTTGCCGGTTCAGTGCGTCGGCATCGCGCTTGAGCCGCTCGGCCCGCTCGCCATAGCGATTGAGCGCATCGACGATCTGGTCCAGATCGCGCTCGCCGATGCGGTGCAGCCGCTTGCCCTGCTCGAATTCACCGTCGGGCGCGAGCGCATGTTCAAGCTGCGTGAGGTTGTGTTTCCATCGCTTGAGCGTCAGCGCCAGAAACAGCGCGAGCACGACGATGACGGCGAGCACGCTCGCAAGAATGGCCGTGGCGCGCTCGCCGTACGGTCCGAGCGGAGGGCGCGCGCGCGTGAGCGTCCATGCGAGCAGGTCCGCGTGACGCGGCACGGGACAGGCTACCGCGAGCACGGCGTCCGTTCCGCTCGACACGATATCGGCCTGCAACTGCCCGCTGCTCGATGCGCTTCGTAGCGCACGCAAAATGAGCGGCGTCTCGGCTTCAGGGATGTCGCGTTTGACGCCGCTGCCCCCATAGGTAGGAAACGCGTACGCGATAAAACCGTTCAGCGCCTTCGACGTTGGCTCGCTGGTCCAGAAGCCGCCTTCGATGCCTTCGGTCTGGATCAGCACGAGATCGAGCACGGCGTGCATCAAGTCGACATTGGTTTCGCTCGAGCGCTGCATCGACAAGTCGTAGCGCGAGGCAACGGCCGTGCAGGCGGCTGCCGCTTGCTGCTTCGCGGCGACGACGCGTTCACTCAGCGCCGACGACAACATGAGCCATACCGCGACACTCAGCAGGCCGCAGAGCACAGCGATGAGAATCCACAGCGTGAGAAGCTGAGTGGAAAACGACGGTCTCGGCATGAAAGGTTCATGAGCGAACGGAGGTGGCGGACTGTGAAGCAAATCCTCTGCCAAGCACCCGCGCACCCAAGCCGGGCTCAACGAGTTTCTCTCTGAGCTGGCGTCATTGACGCCGAACTCGACAAGCTCAACGGCTCCTACGTGGCTTGATCCGTCAATCGAGTGACTCGGTTACAACTGCGGCGAAGTAGCACTCGACGCAAGGATGCCCGACTGCCGGTCGAGCCTGATACGTTCCGCTGAACGAGTCGAGATTGTCCTGGCTCAGACCACCCCCTTCAAGCGCCCGCCTCAAACCGCTTCCGATTCGCGACGACATACTCCCGAACCGACATCGGCACGCGGCCGGTAATACGCTCGACTGTATCGTCGTGTCCGGCGAATTCTCCGTCCTGATAGCCCGAATAAACAGACGTAATATGCTGGATGAAATGATCGGAGAGGCCGGCTTTTCCAAGGCGGTCCGAGAAAGACTCCATACTTTCAGCCTCGTAACGAATGTTGCGGCCAAGCGCATCCGAAAGTATCTCGGCTACCCGATGGTGATCCATTTCTTCGGCCCCGAACAGTGGATACGTCTTCCCCGCGTGCGCTCCGGGGTTCAAGAGAATTCGAGCGATCACGCGCCCTTGATCATCAGCCGCAATCGGCGCGTGCCGGCCTTTTCCTGCTGGCACCTTGAGCAAGTCGTGTCTGGCAATCAAAGGCAACTGAAAACCGTAAGTCAGCCACTCCATGAAAAACGTTGGCCGCAGATGCGTGACAGGAACGCCGCTCCAATCGAAGATTCGCTCTCCGTACCAGTGCGAAAGCGATGCGTGACTCCGCGCATCGGCCTTCGCCGAAATCTGCGACATATTCACGATCGACCGGACGCTTTCGCCATGCCTCGCGGCGTGCGCAAAGTATGCCGTTGCGTCGATCAGATGAGGTTGCATGATCGGATAGACGAAGTACGCGCCGGTAACATCCTTCAGCGCTGCCTGAACCGCATGGCTGTCCAGCAGGTCGCCGACGAAGACCTCGACATCACGGGCGCGCAATGCAGCCGCGCGCTCGTCGTCTCTGTGGACCAACGCCCTCACCCGTGCACCTTTCGAAAGAAGCTCGTCTATTGCAGCGCCGCCCGTGGCACCGGTGGCGCCCGTGATCAGATAGCGTTCGCTCGTCATTTTGTACTCCGAATTACGAAAAGAAGCGGATGGACCATGATTTGGCGGCTAGCCTGTTCCGACGCTCAATGCGCCGGCTCGCGCAGACGCGCCGCTGGAACGACGGTCTCGATGAGGCCCGTCTTGACGTCATACACAAGTCCCGAGATGACCAGTTCGTCTGCTAGCTGGCGATTGGCCCTGAGCGCTGCGACATCCATCGTCACCGCCTCGTACGGGTTGGAAATGGCAAGACGTTCAAGTGCTTCTGTCTCAACGCCAAGATGATTCGCCAACATGGCCGGTGCATGCCGATAGCAACCGATGATTCCGCAGTCCGTATGCTGAAGCAGTACGAGATTGCGCGCCCCGTCAGGCCGTCCCGCCGCTTTCGCGACAACGGACAGAATCGCCAGCGTTTCAAGCAACGGCTTGTTGACCCGCCCGCCGACATTGCGGATTACCGCTGCTTCGCCCTGCTTCAGGCCCAGCACGTTCGCTGGATCCACACGCGGGTCCACGCAGCCGACGACCACCGTGCCCGTCGACGGCATCATCTTGAGTTCGGGCGAAAACATGTCGTTGGCAAACGCGGCATTGCGCTCGAGCATCACATCGTTGAAGGTCATTTCGATCATCTCCGGGGTTGTATGCCGCACATTTGCGGACGATGCTTCGGTGAACCAGGCCCGGATGTGAAGCACCGAAGGCGTTCGAGCGGAGCGGACCGTACGACGCCCATCGACCTTGGTTTCCGGCAGCGAGGAAGTGCTTGTACCTTAGCGCCGCATGCCTTTAGCATGTATGTCGTTGTTGCCACCTTTCGTGCCATCGAACGAAACTGACGGAATCCGCTTTGCGCGCTAGAGAAGCACGAACGTCGTGGACGTGAGCGCTTGTCAAGCGCCCTATTCGCGAAGGAGCAGGTATGCATCGAATCGGCTTCATCGTGCCGCAGCGGTTTCAGATGATGAGTCTGGCCGCGCTGACAGCCTTCGAGCTTGCGAACATGCCGCCGCGAGGGCCTTGCTATGAGGTTCACCTGCTGTCGCCACATGGCGGGCCGCTTGAATCGTCCGGCGGCATGACGCTGCAAACCGAAGCATTCGGGGAACCGGAATTCGATACGATCATCGTCGGCTCCGTCACGGACGTCTGCAGCGCCCCGTTCGAGCCAGAACTGGCTTCGTTCGTGAAGGCGGCCGCAAGCGCGTCGCGGCGCGTGGCGTCCATCTGTAGCGGGGCATTCGTGCTCGCAGAGGCGGGACTGCTCGATGGCCGGCGCGCCACGATGCACTGGGCGCATGCGTCGGAGTTCAAGACCCGATTTCCGCAGGTGATCGCGGAAGAGGACCGTATCTTCATCAACGACGGCCCGATATGGACGTCCGCTGGCATGACGGCGGGCATCGACCTCGCGCTGGCCCTGCTCGATAACGACCTGGGCTCCGATGCCGCCAAACTGGTCGCCAAACTTCTGGTGATGAATCAGCGGCGGCTTGGCGGGCAGCTGCAGCATTCCGCCTTGCTCGACATGACACCGAAGTCGGACCGGATCGCATCCGTCCTCGCACATATACGGTGCAATTTGCGGAATCCGTTGACCATCGAAGAACTTGCGGACGTCGCCAATCTCAGCCCGCGTCAGTTCAGCCGCGCTTTCGTGACTGAAACGGGACAGTCCCCCGCGAAGGCCGTCGAACGTCTTCGGCTGGAGGCGGCGCGGTTCATGATCGAGCAAGGCCAGCACACCATCAACGTGATTGCGCAAGAGACGGGCTTTGCCGACCGGGAGCGCATGCGTCGCGCGTTTATCCGTACCTTCGGTGTGCCCGCCGATGTCCTGCGCAGAAATGCTCGCGACCAGACAGCGGTGGCTAATTCAGTCAACCCGAGAAGCGAAGTTGGGGCGACGCTGTTGTCGATTTAAGTTCAGTAGAGACCTCTTTCGATCCATTGCCGTGGCTCATGTGGTCCAGCGTTCAGACACCGCTAACGGCTCATCCGCACAGTCCACTCATCCCTTGCCGAGCGGCGGCTGGCTCGGAAACCCCGCGAGATTGCTCAGCTGCGCCAGTTCATTGGCCGCCTCGCGCAGCAGCACCGAATACTCGTGAATCTTCTCGGCCGTCAGCCGCTTGCGCGGACCCGCCAGACTGATGACACCGACGCAGCGCGATCCGCTGATCACCGGAGTCGCTACTGCCGACATGCGCGGCGCAAACACTTCGTCGATCATCGCGTAGCCGCGCACGCGCGCTGCGTGCAGGAAGCCAAGCAAGGCCTTCAGCGTCGTCGGCGCGTTGGGGCCGAACTCGTTCGGCTGTCCAAAGCCCTGCTTAAGGACCAGCGCAGCCGCCTGCTCATCGGTCATCGTCATGAGCCATGCGTGTCCCGTCGACGTGCAGGAAAGCCGTGCGGCCTGCCCCATATCGGGATCGTAGCGAAAGCCGGTGCGGTGTCCGTCCGCCTTCCCCACCCAGATGATCGCTTCGCCATCCACCAGCGACAGCCGCGCCAGTTCGCCCGTCCGCGCCGCGACGCGTTCGATGATCGGCTGGGCAATATCCGCGATGCCCGTCAGGCTCAGGAATTCGAGGCCATTCGACGTCATGCGCATGGTCAGGATGTAGCGGCTGTGATCGGTCAATTGCCGCACATAGCCGCTCTCGACAAGCTCGCTGAGCACGCGATGACACGAGCTGCGTGGCATCGCCAGCGCATCCGCGATCTCGACAAGCCCCGCACCCTCGCCTTGCGACGCGAGGAAATCGAGCATTCTCAGGCCGTTTTTCAGCGACATCGTTCGTCGATTTCGTGATATGAAATGTAGTTCCGGTGCGGAACGCCTCGCTTTCAGAGCGCAAACAATAGCATCTGTTCGCCGCAAGAAGCGAACGTTACATACACCGAAAATCCAGGAGACACCCATGTCAGTTACCGCTGACCCGAACTTGGCCGCGGGCGAACGCTCCGCGCAGGCTCACCTGATGGCGCGTCGCGCGGTGGCGGGCGCTACCGTCGGCACGGCGCTCGAATGGTTCGACTTCGCGCTGTACGGCGTCGTCGCCGCCACGATCTTTCCGAAGCTGTTCTTCCCCTCGCTCGATCCGACCGCCTCGCTGCTCGCGTCGCTCGCGAGCTTCTGGGCGGGACTCGCTGCACGTCCGCTCGGCGCGGTGATCTGCGGCATGCTCGGCGACCGCTGGGGACGGCGCAATCTCATGCTCCTCACCGTTTCGGTGATGGGCGCTTCATCGTTCCTGATGGGCCTGCTGCCCACGTATCAGCAAGTCGGCATTCTTGCGCCGATTCTGCTCGTCTCGCTGCGCATCGTTCAGGGTTTCGCGCTGGGCGGCGAATCGACGGGCGCGCAACTGATGGCGGTCGAACACGCATCCCCGGCAAAACGCGGGCTGTACTCGGGCTTGCTCGGCATCTGTTCGCCGCTCAGCCAGATCCTCGCCAACTTCGCCCTCTTCGCGCTGTCCAGTCTGTTATCCGCCGATGATTTCGAATCGTTCGGATGGAGAATCCCGTTCCTCGCGAGCTTCGTGCTCGTGCTGCTCGGCATCTACATCCGCATGAAGGTCAGCGAGACGCCCGCCTTCGAGGCGCTCAAGAAGAAAGGCGAAGGCGCGCGCGCCGCCAATCCGCTCGGCGTCGTCTTCAAATTCCACTGGCGCACCGCGCTGCGCCTGACGCTGTTCTTCTGCGGCCCGGCTGCGCTGTTCTATCTGATCGTCGTCTTCTCGCTCAGCTATCTGACGAAGAACCTCGGCGTGCCGAAACAGACCGGCTTCATGCTGCTGATGGTCGCCAATGTCTGCGCCATCGTGGGCGCGCTGGCGGGCGGCTATCTGAGCGACCGGATTGGGCGTAAACGCGCGTTGCTGATCGGCTCGTTCTGCACGCTCGTCTGCTGCCTGATCTACTTTCCCATCCTCAACCAGCACTCGGTCGCCATGACGATGGCCGTGATGGGCGCCTTCCTCGGCTTCACGCAGTTTCAGAGCGGCATTCAACCTGTGTGGTTCGCGGAGTCCTTTCCGACCGAAGCGCGCTATACGGGGTCCGCGCTGTCGTACTCGGGCGCGAACCTGCTCACCGGCGGGCCGATGCCGATCGTCGCGGTGGCGCTGCTCAATGCCTTTAACGGTTCGCCGTGGGCGATCGTCGCTGTCTGCGGCTCGCTGAACCTGCTCTCCTTCCTCATGATCGCAACGTCGCGGGAAACGAAAGACACCGCCCTCGAACGCAGCGCTACCCACTGAAACCATGACTCGCAAACTCTACATTCTCAACGGCTCCAATCTGAACATGCTGGGCGTGCGCGAGCCGAACATCTACGGTCATACGACGCTCAAGGACATCGAACAGAACTGTCTCGCGCTGGCCGAGGATCTCAAGTTCGACTGCGTGTTCCGTCAGACCAACAGCGAGAGCCAGTTGATCGACTGGATTCAGGAAGCGTTTTTGCAGGACGCCGCGCTGATCATCAATCCGGCGGGCTTCTCGTTCGGGCGCATTCCGGTGCTGGATGCGGTCAAGCTGATTCGTCGGCCGGTGGTGGAAGTGCATATCTCGAACATCCATCGGCGTTCCGAGGAATACCGTCACTCGACGATCTCGGTCGCGGCTACGGCGGTGATCTGTGGGGCTGGCGCAAACGGCTACTTGCTGGGGATCCGCGCGGTTGACGATCTCTGGGGCGATCAGAGTTGAGCGTCTTCCTTCATCTGTGAAGCACGCGGGCTTCGCGAGGAGTCCGCTATTGGCATCTGAAGTGGAAGCGTCCTGGCCGAACGCCCGCAATGAGGCGAATGGCAAATTGTCCGCCGAAAGTGGACGTGGGCGGTGCCAACGGGCCTCTTCGGCATCGAGGCTGCCGCCGTTAGACGACTGCACGCGGCCGCTCGAAACCAGAACAAGCAATTGCACCAAATCGCAGTGCGTTTCGCTCAAACCTAACATCGCGAGAGTCCGGCGACGCCAAACTCATTCTTCGCGCCGTTCGCTCGGCCGAAACTCGCGCGCCCCGCCCTATCGCCGATCGAAACCCCTCTCCATCAAGGCAAGGGGCCGGCACCCACCATTACCCCCTCACCGTTTCGCATAATCCTTCGACGTGCACAGCGAAGCGGCAAGCGCCACCTTCGTCTCATCGCGGCCGGCGAGCTTCGCAAACCAGCGGCCCGCATCCTTCGTCATCGCGGTGATCGGCGCGGTGACGCCGCGCAGATACGCCGTCGCCGGAGAAACGATGCGCACGTTCTCCATCATCCCGCGATCCTCGTGATCGAGAATATGGCAGTGCATCACGAAGTCGCCGGTGAAGTCCTGATACACCGTTCGCATCTGAAGCGTATAGCCGGCCTTGAGGAACAGCGTGTCGCGCGTGACGCCCTGCAGGTTGCAGTACTGCGTGTCCGCGCCCTCGTCGGCGATGCAACCGCCATTGCCGTTGAAGATCGACTTCCCCGCTCCGTTCTTGATATCCATGATCCTGAACGGATTCGTATGGATGTGGAACACATGCGTGGCAAGCGCCGAAGCGGAGACATTCCACTGATCGATGTTGCCGAGCACGCCTGTATAGCCGATGTCATCCGGGTTATACGCCTTGCCGTTGATCAAAAAAAGCACCGGCGCTGGAAAGGGCTGCGGCACGATCTGAAACTGCTTCTCGACGACGTTCGCCACCGTCCCATCGACGGGAGTCGTCGGTGCGAACGCGCGCAGCGACAGCGATTGCAGATCGGACTTCGCCGGTTGCGCGAGCGTCGGATTCGCCGCGACGAGTTGATCGCGAATGTACTGCCAGTACTTCGAGTGATTGCCGACCGTCGTGTTCGGCATGTTGACGCCGGGGCCCACGCGCGCCAGCGACAGCAGCCGGCGGTCTTTCACTTTCGTCGAGTTGGTGCGGAAATTGATGGTCGCGGACGCATCGGCGGCTTCGTCGAGGATGCAGTACAGCCCCGGCCTCGGGAACGCCACGAGCACGTCGCTGCGATATCCCGGGTTCATCGAGTTCACATCCTTCTCGATCATCGAGGACATCGTGATGCCGTCTTCCGCGAACTCGAGTTGCTTGACCACTTCACCGCTGCACAGTGAATCGAGCGTCGTGGTTTGCGACGGCTTCGTGTGCGCCCTCGCGAGCGCGGACGCCGCCGCGTTCGTCGCGGTGTTGACCTGCGCCGTCGACAGCGATCCCGAATCCGCGAGGCCAAGCGCCGAGAGGTTCGCGCGCACGATCTTCACGTTGATGGTGTCGCGGTTGCCGCCGTGAACCATGCGAAGGCGGCGGACATCGCCAGCCGGCACATAGCCGATCGCGCTCGGAAACACCGGCTGCACGACGCCATTGATCTGCGTATAGCGGCCCGAGATGATCCACGTCGAATTGAGCTGGCCCGTGTGACCCGGCCTCGGGTCGAGAATGAAACCAAGCTGATTGTTATAGCCGCGAATCTCTCCGACGCTGCCTTGCGGGCAGACCCATTCCGCCGTCGTCGGGTCGGCGAGCGGCACGTCCGACGTCGCGTTGCTGAAGCAGCCGTATTCGATCTGCTGAAACAGCATCACGTGCTCGCGCAACGGCAGCGACAGGAAAAGCGCGCGGCGACGCAGAATGGTATCGATATCCGCGCCGCCGTTGGTCATGCCCGGCTTCGCCTGCCGCGAGCCGCGCACGATCAGCACGCCCGCCATGCCGCTCGCGACATCGATCGCGGTCGATCCATGCAGATGCGCGTGGTACCAGAACGTGCCGGACGGATGATCGGCGGGGAGCCTGAAGCTGTAATCCTGCGACTTCCCCGGCAGCACGGTCAGCAGCACGTTGTCCGCGGTGCCCGATGGCGATACGTGAAAGCCATGCGTGTGCAGGTTCGTGTTGTTGTAGCAATGCGGCGTCGAATGATCGGGATTGTCGGGACAATTCGACGGCGGATCGTTCGCGCCTAGCGTGTTCCTGAGCGACACCTTGAGCGTTGCGCCCGGCTTGATGCTGATCGTCGGGCCGGACGGGCATCCGTTGTACGAACGCATCGAGACGGTATCGAAAGAATCGGTCGACGGATTGTAGAGGCGATAGTTCGCCTTCTGAACCTTCAACGTCACCGATCCGGAATTCCCCGATGGATTCAATCCCTGTAGACATTGCAGGCGCTGAAGAATCGACGACAGGCTGCCGGCTGTCGAGACGGCGGAATTATCGGTGGATGCGTCCGTATCGTCGCTGAGATCGCTGAAGGAACGCGCGGTCAGCGACGTGGTGCTTTGTGCAACGCCGGGCGTCGGGACTAACACCAATGTCAACAACATGGCCAGTCCGGTTCTGACGACCATGCCTATGTGCGCTTTCATCTTCTCTCCTTGCATGAAGGCTGGCGTTAGCCCGCTGCAAGAGGACATTAGGAGATTAGAAACCGTCACGTATCCCTAATCGATTTGGCTGTGTGCGGTGTCGCACATGATCGATGGCGGGCGTTTTCGGCAGGCTTGCATCGAGCAATTTCTTCCGGTTTACAGCGCGGTTTGTCTCGGGCGTCCTGGCTGCGCTGGTTCGCATCCCGAAGCGTAAAGATTACGCGTAGCACTGCCATGCATCACTGCCGCACCGCTTTGGCGCCTTCACCTCGCAGCCATTCGGTGAACGCCTGCACCTCGTCGGATGCCGCGTCAGCCCATGCGATATCGAGCCAGTATCCATACGGCCCGTTTGATTCCACCGCCGACAGTTGCACGAGCGAACCATCGTGCAATTCGTCCGCGATCATGTTGCGGTCCACGACGGCCAGGCCGGTTCCCGCGCGCGCCGCGTGGATGGCCTGATCGAGCGTGGAAAATTCGATGCCGTTGTCCGCGCACGCGCGAGGCAGGCCCGCCGCGTCGAGCCAGTTCGGCCACAGCGTGAGGCGTGCATCGTTGTGCAGGACATGCAGCGCGGGCAGGCGTGCCAGCAACGCTTCGACGGGCTGTCCCGCGAACTTCATCGCGCCGACGAGCACATGCCGTTCGATGAAAAGCAATTCGGAACGATGATCCGCACGCGCCTCATGCCCGAAACGGATGCAGCAGTGCCGTTCATCGGTCGAGTCCGTTCGCACCGAAAGCACGATATTGGGCACGGCGTCCATCAGCGAGCCGAGACGGGGCGAGAGCCAGCGCGTGGCGAAGGTAGGCGGTGCGCAAATGGTGAGGCGCTTGCGCTCGCTGCGTTGCGCGCTCGACAGTGCGCGCGTGACGCGCTCGATCGAATCGAATGCTTCGGATACGCACTCGAGCAGCTCAACGCCTTGCGCGGTCAGACGAATGCCCTTGTGATCCCGGTCGAACAGCTTCGTACCGAGCGCATCTTCGAGCAACCTGATCTGACGGCTCACCGCGCCGGGTGTCACGCATAACGCCGCCGCCGACTGATTGAAGCTCATGTGGCGCGCGCTTTCCTCGAAGAACCGCAGCGCCGTCAGCGATGGCAGGCGGCGCACGGCTTACCCCCGCTGACGCTTGCGCGCCTGAGCCTTGATCTCGCCTTGCAGCCAGTCGCGAAACAGCGCGACTTGCGGCGCGTCCTGCTGACCGGTGCGCGTAACGAACCAGTACGACTGATGTCCGTCCACTTCGACATCGAGCAAAGGCACGAGCGCGCGGCGCTGCAACTCCGGCCCGATCATGTGCCGGTCCGCGATGGTCACGCCAAGGCCATCGACTGCGGCGCGGATCGCATGATCGAGCAGATCGAACTCATGGCCGCCGTTGAGATCGACATCGTCGATTTGCGCGGCGTTGAGCCAGTGCTGACAGGTGAGATAGCGCTGGTCGCTGCTGGCGAGCACGTGCAACAGCGTGAAGGCGTTGAGGTCGATGTCGCCGCTCGACTGCGGCCGCTCGCCCAGCAGTCTGGGCGAACAGACGGCGATATGCCGCTCGTGCATCAGCAACTGAATGTCGAGGCCGTCCCACTCGCCGTTGCCGAAGCGGATCGCGCAATCGAGCGCGCCCGATTCGACGAGGTTGTCGCGCAGGCTCGTCGTCAGTGTGATCTGCAGTTCAGGCGCGGCTTCGCGCAGCGATTGCAGGCGCGGCATGAGCCAGCGGCTGGTGAAGGTCGGCGGCGCATTGATGCGCAGCCGCCTGAGATGGCTTTTCTCCTGGATGCTGCGCGCGGTCAGCTCGATCCCGTCGAAGGACATCTTGAGCGCCTGCAAGAGCAGCCGCCCCGTAGGAGTCAGTTCGAGATGATGATGCCGGCGCAACAGGAGCGTTTCGCCGAGTTGCGTTTCCAGTTGGCGAACCTGCCGGCTCACCGCGCTTTGCGTCACGTGCAGCACGGCGGCCGCACGCGTGAAGCTTCCGGTATGGCCGGCAACTTCGAACGCCCTGAGCGCGTTCAGGGCGGGCATTTTTCGCTTCAATCGTGTCTCCTGTCGGCCGAAGCGGGCGCCTCACAGCGCCGCTCTGGTCAATCTGCTGTGCGAGCGGTTTAACACGCTCGTCGCGGCTCTTGCGGCCGCATCGCGCAGCATTTTACGGATCGAGGCAAATTATGCCGGTCGCGTCCTCCGGACCATGCACACCGGCATCACGCTGCCGCCAGTTCGGCGGCTTGCGTCGCCGTCGCCTGCGCATCCTCGAGAATCATATCCGCGCCCTTCTCCGCCACCATCATCGTCGGCGCGTTAAGGTTGCCCGACGTGATGTTCGGAAAGATCGATGCATCGACGATCCGCAAGCCCGCCACGCCATGCACGCGCAACCGCTCGTCGACGACGGCGGTGCGTGCGTCCGGTCCCATCGCACACGATCCGCACAAGTGGTAGATCGACCCGGACTGGTCGCGGAAGTACGCGAGCAGCGCTTCATCGCTCGTCACATCCGGTCCCGGCGATATCTCCTCGGCCGTGATCCGGCGCAGCGCATCCGTATGCATGATGCGGCGAATCAGCTTGCTGCCCTGCACCGCTTCGCGCAGATCCTTCTCGGTGGTGAGCGCGTTGATGCGAATCTTCGCTGCATCTTCCGCGCGGTTCGACGCGATCTCGATCGACCCGCGGCTCGTCGGCCGGCACGGGTTGAAGCACAGCAGGAAGCCCGAGTACGGTTCCGGCTCGAGTTGCGCCTTGCTGCTCTTCGGAATGCGATACGACAGCGGGTTGAAATACAGTTGCAGATTCGGCTCGCTCTCGCGGGCATCGCCCTTGAAGAAGCCGCCTGCCTGATTCACGCTCATCGACAGCGGCCCGGTGCGCTTCAACAGATATTGCAGGCCCACCTTCACTTTGCCGACGAGCGAGCGCAATTCGTCGTTGAGCGTCTTCACCGTCGCGCGATAGTAGAAGCTCACGCACAGATGATCCTGCAGGTTCTTGCCGACAGCGGGCAGTTCATGCACGAGCGGAATGCCGTGTTGCGCGAGAAGCGCGGCATCGCCGAGGCCGGAGAGTTGCATGAGCTTCGGCGAATCGACGGCACCCGCCGACAGAATCACTTCGCGCGACGCCCCGAAACCGAGCGACTCGCCGCCACGCGAGGCGAGCACGCCGACCGCGCGCTTGTTCGCGTCGAACAGCACGCGATGCACCGTGACGTTGCGCTCGATGCGCAGATTCTTGCGCCCGAGCGCCGGATGCAGGTACTCGAAGCTGCTCGACGATCGCTGTCCGTTGCGCGCGTTGACATCGTAGACGCCCGCGCCTTCGAAGTCCGGGCCGTTGAAATCGTCGGTGCGCGGATAGCCCGCCTGCTGCGCGCCTTCCAGGAAACGCTCGCAAATCGGATGCGCCGAGCCCTTCATCGGCGAGATGCTGATCTTGCCCTGCGCGCCGTGATACTCCGTGTCGCCGAGCGGATGCGATTCGAGCCGGCGGAAATACGGCAGCACGTCGCGAAAGCCCCAGCCGCAATTGCCCGCACGCGCCCAGTCATCGAAATCGTGCGGCTGGCCGCGCACGTAGATCATTGCGTTGATCGAGCCGGAACCGCCCTGCACCTTGCCGCGCGGACAATACAGCGAGCGGCCGTTGAGCTGCTCTTCGGGCTCGCTGTAGTACATCCAGTTGTACTCGGGGTTGTAGTAGGTCTTCGTGAAGCCCACCGGAACCTTGAACCAGAACGATGCATCCTCGCCGCCCGCTTCGAGCAGCAGCACCGAATGCTGTCCGGACTCCGACAGCCTGTCCGCGAGAATGCAGCCCGCCGAGCCCGCGCCCACGATGATGTAGTCGAATTCCATGTCTTGTTGACGATTCATGTTGGATTGCGTGAGCGTTTAGTCTTTAGCCGTCAGCCCTTGGCGGGCGCGAGGTCTTTCACGTCGAAGGGTTTCGACGCCATCTGCAGATGCAGCCGATCGCCCGTATAAGGCGTATGCGCGCGCACCACGTCCATGTTCAGTTCGACGCCCAAGCCCGGCTCGCGCGACGGAATGATGTAGCCGTCTTCCCAGCGAATCGGCGTCCTCAGCACTTCGGCGTGGAAGCCATCCCATGTGCCGATGCTTTCCTGAATCAGGAAGTTAGGCGAGCATGCGGCGATCTGCACGCTGGCCGCCGCGCCGACCGGGCCGTTGTAGAGATGCGGTGCGATCTGCGCGTAATGGACTTCGGCAAGGCTCGCGATCTTCTTCGCTTCGAGCAGGCCGCCCACACGCCCTACGTTGAATTGCAGAATCGACGCGGCGCGCGCTTCGAGCAGCTTGTGAAACTCGTACTTGGTCGTGAGGCGTTCGCCCGCTGCAATCGGAATGCTCGTCTTCGCGGCGACTTGCGCCATCGCGGATTCTTGTCCCGGCGGCACCGGCTCTTCGAACCACAGCGGATCGAACTTGGCGAGACGCTCGGCAAGACGGATCGCGGATGACGGCACCATCTGCCCATGCGTGCCGAACAGCAGGTCGGCCTTGCTGCCCACGGCGTCGCGCACCTTGCGGCAGAAGGTTTCGCAGCGATCCATCACGTCGAGCGAAATCTGGTGTCCCGAATACGCGGTGTACGGGCCAGCGGGATCGAATTTCACGGCCGTGAAGCCGAGCGCGACATTCTGCGCGGCGCATTCGGCCGCGAGATCGGGATCGTCGTAGTCGTACTCGCCGCGGCTGTTTTTCGGATAGAGATACGTATAGGACCGCAGCCGTTCATGCACGCGGCCGCCGAGCAGTTCGTAGACCGGCTTGCCCGCCGCCTTGCCGATGATGTCCCAGCACGCCATTTCGAGGCCGCTGACGACGCCCATCATCGTGAGGTCGGGACGCTGCGTGAAGCCGCTCGAATACGCCTCGCGATAGAAACGCTCGACGTGATGCGGATCGTGGCCGAGGAGATAGCGATCGAAGACATCGTCGATGATGTGCGTCATCGCCTTCGGATGAAACGTCGCCGAGTAAATCTCGCCGACGCCTTCGATGCCGCAATCCGTGCGCAGCTTCACGAAGATCCAGTACATGCCGCCGATGTGCGGCGGCGGAACCGCGACGATATACGTCTCAATTGCGGCGATTTTCATTGTTGCGCTCCCTGGCGATTGATCCTGTGTTTGAAGACGAGTCCCGCGACGCCGCCCAGCGCGGCCATGCACGCGACATAGCCGAAATACATCTGGTAGCCGAGCACGCCCGGATAGTTCTGCGTCAGATAGCCGTTCACGAGCGGCAGAAACGTATCGGGCATATAGCCGAGCACGGAGACGAGGCCGATGGCGAGGCCCATCGTCTGCGCGGGGACCTTGCATTGATCGAGCAGCGACCAGTAGAGGCCGCGAATCGCGTACGTCATCACGCCGATGAAGAGGACCAGCACGGCGACCAGCGCGTGACTGGCGATGGCGGGCGCCGCGATCAGCACGAGCAGCGCCGCCGACGCGCAGAAAAGCGCGGTGACGAGCACCGAGACCTTGGAGAAACGATCGCCCAGAAAGCCGCCGCCGACGCCGCCGATCGGGCGCATCCAGAGCTTGAGCGTCGTGATCGCGCCCGCCGTCACCACCGACAAGCCGATCTCCTTCTCGTGCAGATAAGCCGAGAAGCTATACGTCGCCCAGAACACCTGATAGCCGCAGAACACGATGGCCGCGAGCAGCAGCAACTCGCGGTTCTTGAACAACACGGCGAGATCGTGAAACACGTTGCCGTCCTTGCGCGCTGCTTGCGCCGATGCGCCCGCTTGCGGATCGCGCACCAGACCGAGCACCACGCCGAGCGCGATGCACAGGAACGCGTACAGGTAGACAACGAGCTTGAAGCCGGCCGCATTCGATTCGCCGTGCGTCGACGTCACCCACGCAAACAATCCGATCGCGATCGTCGCGAGCATCGCTTCGATGAGGCCGCGGCCGCCATCGAGGAAGCCGAAGAAGCGGCCCTGCTCGTCGGCGGAAGCGATCATCGACACGCGCTTGATGATCGCCGCCCAGAACGTGAGGCCGGTAGTGAGGCCCCATCCGCCGAAGATGACGACGAGCGATGCGAACGAGGGCGCCGTCGAATACCACACGCCGAGCGCGCCGGTTGCAATCAGCGAGAACGAAATGAGCATCCGCGGCGCGATGCGATCTGCGAGCCATCCGCTCGGCAGATAGCACACCAGAAAGATGATGCCGAGCGCGGAATAGAGATAGCCGAGTTGCGCTTCGCTGATATGGAAGACTTCGAGCATCGTCGGCTGATAGACCTGCCGAAGATAGAGAATCGGATAGATTGCGCCTGCGGCGATCACGAGCAACGCGAGCTGCAGATAGCGGCTCGCGTTGGAAGATTCACGCGGCGCGGCGGCCACGCTTTGGCTGGTTCGTGCTGGGTTGAAAGACAAGGCAGTGCTCCTGGACAGGCCGTTGGCACGGGCAGCAGCGCCGCCCGTGCAGACCTTCACATGTTCTTTTGATGATGGATGGAAACGTCAGTACTTCATGACGACGAGGCGGGTTTGCGTGAATTCGAGCATGCCGTGCTTGCCGTCATCGCCGCCGATGCCAGAGCGCTTCCAGCCCGCGTGGAAGCCTTGATAGGGATCGGCCGGAGTGCGGTTGATATACAGCTCGCCGGCTTCGATGCCGTTGGCGACCTTCATCGCCGTGCGATAGTTTTCCGTGTAAAGCACGGACGACAGGCCGAATTGATGATCGTTGGCCATCGCGAGGGCTTCGTCCAGCGTGCGGTACGAGAGCACCGCGAGCACCGGGCCGAAGGTCTCTTCCTGCACGATCTCCATGTCCTGGCGGCAGTTCGAAAGCAGCGTCGGCGGATAGAAGAAGCCGCGTCGCGCGGGCACTTCACCGCCCGTTTCCAGCGTTGCGCCGGCTTCGATGGCGCGGCGGACCATCGCATGGATGCCGTCGCGCGATGCCGCGTTCACGAGCGGACCCATGAAGGCGGCGTCGTCGGCGCGGTCGCCGATCTGCTTCGCGAGCATCTGTTGCTTCAGCAGGCCGACGAATTCATCGTGGATGCGCTCGTGCACGTAGACGCGCTCGATGGCCGTGCAAAGCTGCCCGCTATGCGTGAGTTTCGAGGCGACCAGCTCGCGCGCCGCCTTCTGCAAGTCCGCATCCGGCTCGATGATCGCGGGCGTCTTGCCGCCCAGCTCCAGCGACGGCTTCGCAATGTTCGCCTTGCAGTACTCGAGCACCTTGCGCCCCGCCGACACGCTGCCCGTCAGCGTGATCATGCCGACCGACGGATGCGTGCAGACGGCTCCGGCCGCCCCGTGATCCATCGCCAGGATGTTGACGACGCCCGCCGGCAACGCGGCGCGTTCGACGGCGCGCGCCAGTTCGAACGCCGACAGCGGCGTGTTGTTGCTCGGACGCACGACGACGGTGTTGCCCGCGATCAACGCGGGCGCGACCTTGCGCATCAGCGTGTAGATCGGGAAATTGAACGGAATCAGACACGCGACGACACCGATCGGCTCGCGATGCAGCACCAGGTTCTCATCTGGCGTGTCGCTCGGAATGACTTCGCCTTCGATGCGGCGCGCCCATTCCGCGTGATAGCGCGTGATCTCGGCGGCATAAACCGCTTCGTTGGTGGCATCCGGCACGCTCTTGCCGGATTCCATCGCGAGCGCCGCGCCGATGCGGCCCGACGCCTCGACGATCGCATCCGCCAGGCGGCGCATGTGCGCTGCGCGTTCAGCGGCGGTCGTCGCGCGCCAACCCTTTTGCGCGGCGGCAGCAGACGCGACGGCGGCAAGCGCCTCGTCGCGCGAGGCGTGATGCACGTGCCCCGCCACTTCGCCGGTGGCCGGATTGAGGACAGCGGCGATATCGCCGCCGGCGGGCTCGATAAAACGTCCGTTCACGAAATTGCGTTCTGGCTTCATGCGTCTCGGTTCTTCCTTGTCGGTTGACGGGCCGGCTTGCGGCGTTTTGTCCACTTGGCGGCGGGCCATTCTTTCGCGCCTCGCGCTGCAACGACAAGCGAAGTTTTCGCTGGCAAAGCATTCGAAAAACTCACGCTTGGCCTGCGACCAAATCCTTTGAAGAACACGCACCGCTGAAGCACAATGCGTCGCTCGGCGTGCGCCGATCGATCAACTTTCTTTAGAAGCTAGCTTTCCTAAATAAGTAGAAGAGTTCGAGACACTCATGAGAATCAAAACCTTATTGCTCGCGGCGCTTGGCTGCGTATCCTCCACCGTCTTCGCGCAAAGCAGCGTCACGCTATACGGCGTGCTCGACGAGGGCATCGACTACACGAGCAATGTCGCGTCGAAAGACGTGTACGAACTGACGAGCGGCTATGCGTCGGGCAGCCGCTGGGGCATGCGCGGCGTCGAAGATCTGGGCGGCGGCGCTCAGGCCGTGTTCCAGCTCGAAAGCGGCGTGAATCTCAGCAACGGCGCGGCCGGACAGGGCGGACGCATGTTCGGCCGGCAAGCCTATGTCGGCGTGCAGAGCGCGCAGCTTGGCGCGGTCACGCTCGGACGCCAGTACGATTCCGTCGTCGACTATCTCGCACCGATGACGGCCAACGGCAACTTCGCCGGTTATCTGTTCGCGCATCCGTTCGACAACGACAACACGGACAACTCGTTCCGCGTCAACAACACGGTCAAGTACGCGAGCCCTTCTTTCGGCGGCCTCAGGTTCGGCGGCACGTATAGCTTCAGCAACGCGTCGAGCTTTGCAAATAACAGGCAATACAGCGTGGGGGCATCGTATGCGAACGGCGGCCTTGCAATGGGCGCGGCGTATCTGCATGCGAACGATCCCGGCCGGACCGATAACGGCGCAATCGCGGCCGACGACGCGAGCTTCGTCGCGACGCGCATGCAGGTGTTCGGCGCGGGCATCAGCTACACGTTCGGCGCGGCCACGGCGGGATTCGCGTACACGAACGCGAGTTATCGCGACCCCGTGACGAACGGCTATATCGGCGGATCGCTCGCCGCCGACGGCAATACGCTGCGAAATTTGCGCTATCAAAACTTCGAAGTGAACAGCAAGTACCAGTTCAGCCCCGCGCTGTTCGTCGGCGCGCAGTACGTCTACTCGATGGAAACCTACGATTCCACCGCCGGCAAGGTGAAGCCGAAGATTCACTCGGCGGGCGTGATGGCCGACTATCTGTTGTCGAAGCGCACGGACGTGTATGTGCAGGGCGTGTATCAGAAGATCGCGGGATCGTCGACGGACTCGGTGCTCGATCATGCGTACATTCCGGGCGCGCAAGGCGTGTCGTCGAATTCCGAGCAGTTCGTCGCGCGCGTGGCGTTGAGGCACGCGTTCTGACGTAGTCCGCCGTGACGCCAAAGGCCGCTCCGTATTCCTACGAAGCGGCCTTTTTGCTTCCCGCGCCGGAATAGCGATTGCTGCCGTTCACGCAACGGCGTCGTCTTGCTGGCGACGCTGCAACGAACCGGAGAATCGCATGGCACAACCACCCGCACTCTTTACACCGGCGCGCGTTCGCGGCCTGGAACTGGCGAACCGCATCGTCATTGCGCCGATGTGTCAGTACTCCGCCGACGACGGCTGCATGACCGAGTGGCATCTGATTCATCTCGGGCAGCTGGCCATGTCGGGCGCGGCGCTGCTCACGATCGAAGCGACGGCCGTTCTGCCGGAAGGCCGCATCACCTGGGCGGACGTCGGCTTATGGAACGACGAAACGGAAGCCGCCATCGACCGGACGCTCAAGGGCATTCGCCGCTGGTCAGACATGCCGATCGCGATTCAGCTGAGTCACGCGGGGCGCAAGGCCTCGACGGAAGTGCCGTGGGAAGGCGGAGCGCAGCTTCCGCCAGATGATCCGCACGGCTGGCAGACCGAAGCGCCGTCGTCCGTGCCGTTCGAAGCCAGCGAAACACCGCCCGTCGAACTCGATCGCGCGGGGCTTGAACGCATCCGCGATGCGTTCGCCGCGTCCACTGCGCGCGCCGCCCGGCTCGGCATCGACCTGATTCAGATTCACGCGGCGCATGGCTACCTGCTGCATCAGTTTTTATCGCCGCTTTCGAACCGGCGCGACGACGAATACGGCGGCTCGCTCGAGAACCGCATGCGTTTTCCGCTCGAAATATTCGATGCCGTGCGCGCCGCGTTCCCCGACGACCGCCCGGTGACGATTCGCGTATCCGGCACGGATTGGGTCGATGGCGGATGGGACATCGAGCAGACGATTGCATTCGCGCGGGCGCTGGACGCGCGCGGCTGCGATGCGATCCACGTGTCGAGCGGCGGACTCGATCCCGCTCAGCAGATTCCTGTCGGCCCGAGCTATCAGGTGCCGCTTGCGCGGGCGGTCAAGGCGGCGGTGAAGATGCCCGTCGTGGCGGTCGGGCTGATAACGGGCATCGAGCAGGCGGAGGGGATCATCGGCACGGGCGACGCCGACATGATCGCGCTGGCCCGCACCGCGCTCTACGACCCGCGTTGGCCGTGGCACGCGGCGGCGGAACTCGGCGCGCACGTGCGGGCGCCGAAGCAGTATCTGCGCTCGCAGCCTCACAAGTATCGGGATTTGTTCGACGAGGACTGACGCGCGGCACGCGCCGGCGCTGCGGCGTGCTATCTTCAAAGCGTCGCGCGTGGAAGTTCGAAGCTGTCGCCATCATGAGTCAAGTCCGCTATCCGCTCGGCCCCGACGATCGGGTGCATCTCCTGTGCTGGCTCACATGCGGCTTTCTCGGCGCGTATTACCTCGAAGGCGCGTGGCCCGATCCGTCGTTTCAGGTGCGGGCGGCGCATCGCTGGCTGGAGCGGCACCAACGCGCCGCCGACTGGATCGAGACCGCAAAACTATCGGTGAAGGCGCAGGCGCTCGCATCGCGCTTTCGTCCGATGCTTGATACCGACGCCGGCCGCGGCGCCATCGAGCAGATGATTGAGGCGGACGAACTCGACTACGACAGCGCCGTGGTGCAGCGCATCTTCAGCGCATGTGTGATCGAGTTGACGCAGCGGGGGCGGCCTTCGCGATAGATTAATCAGTCATCCCTAATTTTTAGGCTCACTCGCGTGCGTTATCGGCGATGGTGAAGGTCGCGCCTTCGCTGCGAACGATTTTCACCGCATGCTTGCCGGACGCCTCTCGCGAGACCTTCACGCTGAACGACCCTGCCCCGACCTGAACGTTCTCGACGGTGACGTCGCCCCAGTCGGGCGGCAAGCCCAAGGGGTTGATCGTCACGTGCGACGTGCGTCCATCGACGACGATGCCCAGCGCCGATTGAATCAGCGAGAAAGGAATGCCGGCTGTCCAGGCCTGAATCAGATTCGCCGACTTGTATTCGACCGGTGCAACACCGGCCTCGCGGTCGTATCCGCAAAACAGTTCGGGAAGGCGATAGTTGAACGCTTTTGCGGTCTCGAGCGTCGCGGAAAGAATGCTCTCGACGGCTCCCCCAGACCTCACGCTGCTTGCGCTCCACGCAGCGATCGCCATTTCGTGCGGCCAGCAAGGACCGCGATGGTACAAGTCGGGCTTATAACGCGCTTCGCCCTCCGCTAGCGTGCGAATGCCCCATCCGGAGAACAGCGGCGCGCTGAGCGCATCAGCCAGGATCGACGCCGCGCGATGCGCGGGAACGACCTCGCACCACGGCAGATGGACCATGTTCGAAGCGCGTACGCGGCATGGGTTCTTGTCGCCGTCCAGCGCCAGCGCGTAGTAACCCTTGTCTTCCTGCCAGAACGACGCGTCGAAACGCGCGAGAATCACTTCCGCTGCGGAACCGCAGAACTCGGCACGTTTCTGAAAGCCCAGTGCGGTTGCCATCTCGCATCCGGCGCGCCAGGCCGAATATGCGTAGCCCTGTACCTCGCACAAAGCGATGGGCCCGCGAGGGAACGTACCGTCTTCGTGCATGATGGCGTCCCACGAATCCTTCCAGCCCTGATTCGCGAGACCCTGGCCCGGATCCGCTGCGTATTCGATGAAGCCGTCGCCATCCTGATCGCCGTAGTCGCTCATCCACTGCAATGCGAGATCGACCTGAGGCCACAGGCTGCGCAGCAGAGCATCATCGCCGGAGCGTACCCAATAGGCATGAACGCAGATGACGAAAAGTATCGTCGTGTCCACGCTGCCGTAATAGCAGTAAAACGGATTGAGCCTCGCTCTCGATGTCTCGCCCAGACGTCTTTCATGCATGGTCTTGCCGGGCCACGCCTGCCGGAAGGTGTCTATCTCCGTGGCCTGATACTTCGCATGATGGAGCAAGACGCCCTTCATGATTTGCGGGCTGAACTGCAGTGTCTGCAACCCGGTGATGAGGCCGTCACGTCCAAAGGGCACCGCAAACCAGGGCAATCCGGCGACAGGATAAGGGCCAGTGTCCAGCGTCACGGTCATGATCGACAGATCGGCTTCGGCCCGCGTGAGCCAACTGTTCACGTCTGCATTCGTGGAGCGGACGTTGCAGCCGCCAGCGAACGCCGCAAGCCTGCTGTGTTTGAGAACATCCCAGGCCTTCGCCCACGATTCCACGTCCACGGTCGCTGCCTGTGCTCCAGCCTGAAAGACCAGTTTCCACGTTTCGCCAGATTGCACGCTTCTGGCAAAGCGCATCGTTCCGGCTTGCGAGCCGACCGGATGCTCCGATGCTTCGATTGCGCTGCCTAAGCGCCGCCCGTCCAGGGTGTCGTACTCCACGCTCTGTCCGGAAGTTTCGAGCTTCGCGGGATGGAGCGTGCCTCGCGGGCCTTTCGGCGGGAACCTGACGTAGAAGGTATCGAAGAAGTCGGCTGCGAAATCGACATCTATGGATATGTCTTCGATTCCGCTTCCGCTATTCGTCGTCTCCATGCTGATCCACAGATCCGATTCTCCGAACGTATAAGTGACGGTCAAACCAATATGGTCGTGAGCCGCCGAGCAATACGTGAAAGCGAAATACGACAGCGTCGAATCGGTGCTGGAGCTTTGCAGCCTGCACGCCGCGCCATTGAGCCGGAAGCGAAACAGTGACACGATCCGCATGTCGTCGACATAGAATCCCGTTTCGCCGTTCTTTGCACTGTCGATGTCGCCATCGTTTGAAATGACGACGAGCGCCGACGCACCCGCCCGACTGATGAACGATGTCGAGACGGCGCGTTGCGGATCTGGCTGATCATCGCCCGCATTGCTTAGCTTTCCGAATATATCCCACGCGGGAAGCGCGGGCTCGCCAGCCGAATCGGGGCTCAGGCGCGGAATGCCGACGGTGTCATCGAGATCGGGAGTGCGTAAGCCCGCGGTTCTTGCGGGCGGCGAGCCTGCGCCGCGCCTGGAGATGGCCCACCGCGATGGAGGCGACCATCGATGAAGATTGCGGGAACGCCAGCGCGTTCGCAAAACGGGTATCTGGAACTTCGCCACTGGCGCGCCCTCTTTCGCAGATTGAAATGGTCGAGGGAGACGCCCGGCGATGGATACGTATAACACTTTTTGTCTAGGCCACGGCAATGCATCGGTCTGACCACGTGATCGCGTGTGCGTTGCGAACTATCGCGGCAACGCGGCTTTGCAGATTCTCAGGCTGGGCTTGGGCTTGTCAGCAAGACCTTCCCAGTGAGCGTAAAGGAAGTTGATGATGGCCTCTTCCGTCTCCTGGCCCCGAACTCCGTTGATAGTGTAGAACAGCCTTACTGCGAACAGCAAGGCGATTACCGCCGTCGCCGCAGTCCAGTAGGGTCCGATCTGCCCGTGTCGTACAACGACGCACGGCGCCACGAAAAGAACCGGGGCGATGAACCCGACCACGAGATTGATTTCCGCTTCCATGTGATCGGTAGACAGCGCCGGAACCTTCGTGCGAAGCCACAGCTTGCAATACTCGCGCACATAAAACTCCGGAGGGCGAATGAGGCCGTGCTCCTTATAGTCCGCTTCGTGATTCGCCAGTTCGAAAACCTTGTATTGGCCGATCACGCTATCCACCTTGTCGCTTCCATAGATGAAGCGCATCTGCTCAAGCATCTTGCTGACATAACGAGCCGGACGCCAGCCCTGCCGCAGCCATGCCGTGCTCAGGGCGAAGGTGGTTTCGCGCGAGATATAGCCAAGCACGTACGAGACGGCCAGCACCAGCATGACGAGCAGGGCCAGGGCAAAGGATTGCGACCCGAAATTTTTCGTGAGCCACGCGATGAGCGCGCCTTGCTGGCTGATGTCGGTCCAGAAGACGACAGCCAATGCCTCGCAGAGCAGGAGAAAGCCGGGCGTCAGCACGCCGAGGATAAGAAGTCGTGCGCGGCTGCCGATCATTTCGGCGAGGTTGCCCACTTCCTTCAAGGCTCCTTCCATCCGACGCTCCTGGTTGAGGCGGTGACAAGGCCCTGCGATCGACTCAGGCAGATTACACGCTCTGTCGCGCTTGCGCCAACTCGTGCGCGTGATTCCAGCGCGCCGCCGCGAGCGGATGATCCGTCAGCACGAGACGCGCTTGAAGCAGGATCGTATCGCCGTTTAGTTGCGTCCAGTAAGCACTAGGGCCGATGAAACTGACGCGAGCGAACGCACACCGCAAATCAGCGCCGACTTCGAGTTGCCCTTCCGGGTCCACGACGAGCACCACTGCGTTCGAGTCCAGTAGCGACCCAAGGTCATCATCAGGCGCGCAGTCTTCGATAAGCAGCCCCGGAAAGAGGCGAACGAGCGGGGCCAGTTCGCGGCTGAACGCGCTCGACGTTACGACTATCGGGGCAGCGCGCGGCGTACGGACCGCATGCCGCACCGGAACGGTGATCGTGGGCGTCGGGAGAAAAGTCGCGTCGTGGCCCGTTGGTCTGGCAACATGACTCAACGACCACTGCTGTGGCGCATTCGAGCCGGTCCTGCGCTCGCATGACGCGACGATGGACTCTAGCTTCATGGCGACTGCGTCCCACGTGAGCGCGCCCGCGTACGCCACGCTTTTCGCGCTCAAATCACTTCGGAGCGTATCGTCCAAATACAACGACTCCAAGGCCCGCACCGCCGATTCCCTGTCGATGAAATGGCGGACGATGCCGAACTCATCGACAACGGTTCCCGCATCCTCGACGATCATTCCGCAACGCTGCACCAGTTCTTTCGTCGCGCTGAAGCCGCCCGCAACGGTTGGCACGCCCGCAGCGGCCGCCTGAAGCGTCGGCAGGCCAAAGCCCTCTCCCCACGAACAAAGTAGATGAACGTCGCAAGCCTGATACAGGCTGGCCACTTCATCCATCGTCAATGCCTTGCAACTGTGCGTATTCGCCAGTTTGACCATATCGCGAAGACAGAGGATATCGATGTCGGTCTGGAGATCGTAGAGATACGCGCCATGCTCGGCATCCGCAACGATGTTCGTGTTTAGCAGCAGCGCGACATCGTCCTTTCCCGAAGCGAAAGCCTTTACGATGTCGAGCAGTCTCGGCAGCAACTTGCGCCGATGGTTACGAGCATCGGATAGGACGACGAACTTTCTATCGAGATCGAAGCGGTGCTTGACAGCGTGCTTGTCCGGCGGAGGGCGGAATAGATGCTCATCGCAGCCATGCGGCACGTACGCCGCGTCGATTCCTGAACGCGCAGACGATTGGACGCCGAACATGCTCATCGCGATGCGCTGGTCCGCCTGCGCCAGAATGGGAACCCACGCTTCGGGCAGGGAACCATCGGGCAATGTGCCGTCGACGGGATAGTAGATGAGCCAGCTTATCCCGCTCGCATCGAGCATATCTCGAACGGATTGCTGTGCGAGGTAATACACCCACGGCACATCGCCGAGTGTGACGAGCACATCGGGCTGGAATGATCGAATGGCCTGGCGCAATTCTTCGATACAGCTTTCAGGACTGACCGGACAGGCGATTACGTTCAAATCGTCCGTTGGCGGCCGGGCGCCTTCGGTCCACCAGCCCAATACGGTGACCGCGTGCCCGCGCCTTTGCAGGCAAGCGCAAAGCTCACGTGTGACGAGTCCAAAGCCGCTGGGGCGGTCGGGTGCATCCGACATCCAGAGAATCCTGGCCATTTGCGCTCCTTACCGCGCGTCGGCGGCGAAAGCTATTCAGGCTCTTGATTCAGGACTTTTGAAGCGGATTGCCGATATCGATTCATCGGCTCATTGCGTCGGTAGCAGGCGGCCAGGGTCGCGTCGGCCTCGGGCGGCATGAACGAAGGAGACCACGACCGAAGTGGCCGGTCAAGCAGGACCGGCCCTTAGCGATAGAAAGCTGGGGAAGAGACGGTATGAGCGTCGAGGCATCGATCGACCGGCGAGCACCACACGCACGAAACCCGAATCACCCGCACGCCGGACGACGCGCGTGCTCGATCACCATCAAGGCTTCAGCACGACCTTGATACAGCCGTCCTTCTTGTCGCGGAACGTCTCGTACATGCCCGCGCCCTCGGACAGCGGCAGCGTATGCGTAATGACGAACGACGGATCGATCTGCCCTTCCTGAATACGGTGCAGCAGATCGTCGGTCCAGCGCTTCACGTGCGTCTGCCCCATGCGCCAGGTCAGCCCCTTGTTCATCGACGCGCCGAACGGAATCTTGTCGATGAGACCGCCGTAGACGCCCGGCACCGACAGCGTGCCTGCCGGCCGGCACACATAGATCATTTCGCGCAGCACGTGCGGGCGGTCCGTTTCCAGCATCACGGCCTGCTTCGCGCGGTCATAGAGGGCGTCGATGGAACGCGTCGCGTGCGATTCCATCCCGACCGCGTCGATGCACTTCTCCGGGCCCTTGCCCTGCGTGAGATCGCGCAGGCGTTCCAGCACGCTCTCTTCCTTGAAATTGATGACGATGGCGCCGCCCGCACGGGCCATCTCGAGCCGCTCCGGCACCCAGTCGATGGCGATCACCTGCTTCGCGCCGAGCAGCACGGCGCTGCGAATCGCCATCTGGCCGACGGGGCCTGCGCCCCAGATCGCCACCGTGTCCGTCGGTTCGATGTCGCATTGCACCGCAGCCTGCCAGCCGGTCGGAAAGATGTCGCCGAGAAACAGCACTTGCTCATCGGTGAGGCCATCGGGAATCTTCACGTGCGTCTTGTCCGCGAACGGCACGCGTACGTATTCCGCCTGCCCGCCCGGATAGCCGCCCGTCAGATGCGTATAGCCAAAGAGTCCTGCCGTGGTATGGCCAAAAAGTTTGTCGGCGACATCCTTGTTGCGGTTGCTGCGCTCGCACACGGAGAAGTTGCCGCGGCGGCACTGCTCGCACTCGCCGCAGGTGATAGTGAACGGCACGACGATGCGATCGCCCTTCTTCAAAGCGCTGTTCTCGCTGCCGACTTCCACCACTTCGCCCATGAACTCGTGGCCCATGATGTCGCCGGATTCCATGCCGGGCATGAAGCCGTCGAAGAGGTGCAGATCGGAACCGCAGATCGCGCACGTCGTCACCTTGATGATCGCATCGCGCGGATGCTCGATCACCGGGTCCGGAACGGTTTCGTATCGAATGTCCTTCTTGCCCTGCCATATCAGCGCCTTCATTGCTTGCCTCCTGCGGGAGTGAGTAGTCGTGTCGCGCGTGGGTCTTATCGCTCGATGTATCAGGCGACGACCGTAGCCCGCTTTAAGCAACGCGTGTTCCGCACCGCAAACAAAGCAAGTCTTGCAAACGTGAAAGGCGGCGCAGACGGCATATGGAGCGCGCGCGCAAAGGCGTGCACTGCAGCAACGCGCCGCAACGCGCGTGACCTGTGATGGCTATCGA
Source organism: Caballeronia sp. RCC_10 (assembly GCF_041360715.1). NCBI lineage: Bacteria > Pseudomonadati > Pseudomonadota > Betaproteobacteria > Burkholderiales > Burkholderiaceae > Caballeronia > Caballeronia sp. RCC_10. Next base: position 141,290 of record NZ_JBFUPT010000010.1, on the reverse strand, counting down.
TCCGATTGGCAAATTGAAACGCCGTGGGAATAGCCACTGCTGCCGAATGATTGCGCCCGCCGTATGTTGCACGCGACACGGCGGCGTTCCTCACATCACAGTCAAGGAGGCTGCCATGTTCATTCACAACAAGCGCCTGCAGTACACGGTGCGCGTTTCCACGCCGAATCCCGGTCTCGCCAATCTGATGCTCGAACAATTCGGCGGCCCGCAAGGCGAGCTTGCCGCCGCGATGCGCTACTTCACGCAAGCAGTCACCGAAGACGATCCGGGCCGCAAGGATTTGCTGTTCGATATCGCCACGGAAGAGATGAGCCACCTCGAAGTGATCGGCAATATCGTCGCGATGCTCAACAAGGGCGCGAAGGGGACGCTTGCCGAGGCCGTCGAAGGAGAAGCGGAGCTGTATCGCACGATCACGAACAACGGCAACGATTCGCATACCACGTCCCTGCTTTTCGGCGCAGGCTCGCCGCTCACGAATTCCGCGGGCGTGCCCTGGACGGCTGCGTACATCGACACCATCGGCGATCCGACCGCCGACCTGCGCTCGAACATAGCGGCCGAGGCACGCGCGAAGATCCTGTATGAGCGGCTCATCAACGTCACGGATGACCCCGGCATCAAGGATGCGCTCGGCTTCCTGATGACCCGCGAAATCGCGCATCAGAAGTCCTTCGAAAAGGCGCTGCATTCGATTCAGCCGAACTTCCCGCAAGGCAAGCTGCCGGGCAAGCCGGAGTTCACGAGCGTGTACTTCAACATGTCACAAGGCGACGATATGCGCGGCCCGTGGAACGAAGGCGGCGACTGGCAGTATGTCGAGCAGCCGCAGCCGGCCGTCGATGGCGGCGATGGCACCGCGAGCGTCAATGTCAGCGCGGCGGAAGAGCAGGCGCTCGCCAGCTTCGCGACGCGCACCGAGTCCAATCCCGCCGCCGATCCCGCAACCGGCGCGGACCTCGGCTCGGGGCAGGGCAAGATCGTATGAACGATGGCCGACGAAGGGCTCGTCGTGAGACGGGCCCTCAGACGAAACATGGACATGGCGTTATCGTCGGTGCGCCGAGCCGGTTGCATGACATTTCGCGCACGCGTTGCGCATAAATCGTGCACACTGCCACGTCTCGCGCATGGAGTCCCTGTCGCGACGCCTCTTCCCGACGATGATCGACAAAACCACCCCTCCAGAGACAAACGCCACCGGCGCTATCGACGTATCCGCTTTCGCCGAATGCGCCCGCGAACCGATCCACATTCCGGGCGGCATCCAGCCGCACGGCGTCCTCATCAGCGTGGACGCGGAAGGCGTCGTGCTTCAGGTCAGCGGCAACATCGAACTGGTTGCGCGCGTCGCGCCGCACGCGTGTCTCGGGCAGCCGCTATCGGACCTGCTCGGCGAACAGGCAAGCGACCGCGCGCTGGCGCGGCTTGCCGAGCTGACGCGCGACGGCGCCGCGATTCACGTCGGCAACGTGCGTATCGACGGATGGGCGCATACCGGACCGCTCGCGGTCGTCGTGCATCGGCACGAAGGCTTGCTGTTCGTCGAGGTCGAGCCCGCGCAGGACACCGCCGACCCGTTCTCGACGATGTATCCGCTCGTGCGCTCCTTCGTGACCGAAGTGCAGTCCATGCGAACGGTCGAACAGATTTGCCGGTTCGCCGCGACGGAAATCCAGCGCATCACGGGCTTCGGCCGCACGCTCGTCTATCAGTTCGATGAAGAAGGCCACGGCCACGTGCTGGCGGAAGCGATCCAGCCCGGCTATCCGTCCTACCTGAACCAGTACTTCCCGGCATCGGACATTCCGGCTCAGGCGCGCGAGCTGTATCGACGCAACCCGATTCGCCTGATCTCGAACGCGCATTACGAAGCCGCGCCGCTCGTGCCGCCGCTGCATCCGCAGACGGGCCGGCCGACCGATCTCACCTACGCGTCCTTGCGCAGTGTTTCGCCGGTGCATTTGCAGTACATGCGCAACATGGGCACGCTTGCATCCATGTCGATGTCCATTCTCGTCGACGACAAGCTGTGGGGCCTCATCTCCTGTCATCACGCGACGCCGCGCCTGCCGCCTTTCGAAGTCCGCACCGCATGCGAGCACGTCGCGCAGATCGTTTCGTTGCAGCTCGAAGCGCGCGAGACACAGTCTGAATCGCAATATCGGCTGGAATTGCGGCGCATGCTGTCGAAGCTGCTTTCGTCGATGGCGAACACGGACAGCTTCGTCGAGGCACTCGTCGACGATGCCCCCGATCTGCTCGGCTTCACGCGTTCATCGGGCGCAGCGGTGATCTTCGAGGGACGCACGTCGCTGATCGGCGTGACGCCCGACGCGCAAAGCGTGAACGCGCTCGTGGACTGGCTCGATCATCAGAGCGAAGACGTCGTGATGTCGGATCGCGCGTCGGAAGACTGCGCGGTGCTGAAAGACTCGCCGGATATCGCGGGCTTTCTCGCGGTATCCATTTCGAAGGTGTATCGCAACTACGTGGTGTGGTTTCGGCGCGAGGTCGTGCAGACGATCGAATGGGCCGGCGATCCGCGTGCGAAGCTCACGTCGCTCGCCAGTTCGCTTTCGCCGCGCGTGAGCTTCGACACGTGGACGGACGTGGTGCGCAATCGCTCGCTGCCGTGGCGCGCCGCCGAACGCGAGATCGCGCTGGAATTCCGCGCGGCGATGCTCGGCATCGTCTTGCGGCGGGCCGAAGAGATCGCGCAACTCGCGACCGAGCTGGGCCGCGCGAATCACGAACTCGAAGGATTCTCGTACACGGTGTCGCATGATCTGCGCGCCCCGTTGCGGCATATCGTGAGCTTCGCCGATCTGCTGCGTCAGATCGACGGCGACAAGCTCTCCGAGCGCGGACGCGGCTATCTGGAACGCGTGGTCACGTCGGCGCGCTTCGGCGGCCGTCTCGTCGACGATCTTCTTTCGTTCGCGCAACTCGGCCGCGCCGCGCTGCGCCCGCACAACGTGGATGTGCATGCGCTCGTTCATGCCGTCATCCAGAACGACATCGACGAAGAGAGTTCGTCGCGCGTGCGCTGGTCGGTGGATGCGCTGCCGACCATCGAAGGCGATCAGGTGTTTCTGCACGTGGCGTTTGCGAACGTCATCGCCAATGCGGTGAAGTTCAGTGCGCCGCGCGAGCAGCCGGCGATCGAGATCGGCGCGCACGACGGCACGGGCGAACTGACCGGACACACCGTCTATTTCGTACGCGATAACGGCGTGGGTTTCGACATGCGATACGTCGACAAGCTCTTCGGCGTGTTCCAGCGTCTGCACGTCAACGAGCAGTTTCAGGGGACGGGCATCGGGCTCGCGAACGTGCGGCGCATCATCGAGCGGCACGGCGGCAAGGTATGGGCCGAGGGCGCGCTGAACGAAGGCGCGACGTTCTTCATGGCGCTGCCGAAGCACCTTCGCCCCGAAAGCGGCGTGCGGCGCGATACGGCCGCTTCCGCGCTCGCGCGGCTCGCCGCGGGCACGGGCGGCACGGGGCACGACATCGAACAGCTCGTGAAGCGTTCGCTGCAGGACAAAAAGTAAGCGCCTCACCCCGCAAATGAAAACGGCCGCGATCGTTACGATCGCGGCCGTTCTTGCTTCTGAGAAAAACGTGCTTAGAAGCGGTGACGCAGACCCACCGTTGCAGCGACCTGGTTCTGCGTGGTCGACGGCGACAGCGTGTTGATCATCGCGACGTTCGCGCCTGCATCGCCCAGCTGACCCGATGCGTGCTGATAAACGCCTTCGACGTAGACGTCCGTGCGGCGCGACAGCGAGTAGTCCGCCTGCAGCGACACGGTATGCCACTTCGGATCGCCCGAGCCGTTCGAACCGCTCAGCTTGCCGTCGGTGTACGTGTACGCTGCATCGAGGTTCAGTGCCGGCGTCAGTGCATAGCGGCCGTTCAGTTCGAAGTTGTTCAGATGCAGGTTCGAGCCCGACGGAATGACGAGCGATGCGCCGCCTTGCGAGGCCGCAATCAGGTTGTCGTAGTGCGTGTTGGTCCACACGAAGCCGACCGTCGCCGGGCCGTACGTGTAGTTCAGGCCAGCGCCGAACGTGCGCTGCAGATCGGCGGTCACGTTCGTCTTGTCGCTGTTTCCTGCCGACACCGCGCCGTTCGTGTTGCCGTTGCGCGACGTGTTGGTCTGCAGGTAAGCCGCGGCGAAGTTGAACGGGCCGTTGCTATACGATGCGCCCGCGCTCCATGCGCGGTTGTTCGCGAACTGGCCAGCCTGGTTGCTGAAGCCATACAGGCCGCCGAACGTGAAGCCGGCGTAATTCGCGCTGCGGTACTTGACCGAGTTCTTGACCGAGATCGAGTTGTCGAGGTTGTCGTTGTCGAGCGGGTGAGCGGCCAGGTTGTTGCCGTAACCGGCGCCTGCGTCGGACAGCGGCGAGAGGAAGTCGACCATCGAGTCGTATTGACGGCCCAGCGTGACGGTACCGAACTGGTCGCTCTTCAAGCCGACGTAAGCCTGACGGTTGAACATGCCGTCGCCGTCGAAGCCGCCGTTATTCAGGTTGAAGCCGCTCTCCAGTCTGAAGAGCGCGTGCAACCCGCCGCCCAGGTCTTCGCTGCCGCGCAGGCCGAAGTACGTATCGGAGACGGTGCCGCTGCCTTGCTGCCAGTTGCTGTGACCCGCGGAGTTGTTGGTGTACACGAGGCCGGCATCGAGCATGCCATACAACGTGACGCTGCTTTGCGCCTGAGCCGATGCAGCGAAGGCGCCGAGCACGCCCGCGATGAGGAGAGTTTTTTTCATGGTTGCTATGTGTCCTAGTAGAGCAAAGGCTTCTCAAGGCGATGCGGCGCTTGCCCCAAGAAACCGGACACACTTTATGTGACTGCTTCAATCGCGTCGCCCTTTTTTCAGCGGATTCGTCGGAAAGAATCCTTTGCTAAAACAGAAATAGCAGTAGTCCGAACACTTATATGCGTTTTAGCTCAGTCGCTTACGGCCTCTAGCGCGTCTTGCAGCGTCGATTCGGCGTTGCGCACGAGCGACGTTATTCATGCCGGATCTGCAGAGGTGCCTTACGGATCGCGGCCTTAATGACGCGCGACGCCCTTGCTAATCTATGCGCCGTCTGAAGCCTTGACCATGAGTTGCAGCTTGAGGACATGGGACGATTTCGCGAGAGGAAATCGTCCCGCTCGCGTTAGCCGGGCATAACGGTTGCGTCCTTTCCGTGCGGATCACCTCTCTCTCGAAGGAGCGCATATGGACAAGGACAAGACGGACGGCATCAAGGAGCAGGTCAAGGGCTGGGTCGATACGGCCATCGGCACCGTGACCGGCGACGAAGAACGCAAGCTGAAGGGCGACGTCGAAATTACGAACGGTGCGAGCCGCAAGGACTACGCCGATCAGAAGGACAACATCGAGAAAGGCGTCGAAGATCCGGGCGAGCCGACCAATACCTGAGCCCGCCCGTCACTCGACGCATCACGCCGCGCGCCTTACATAGCGCGCAATGAAGGTGCGCGTCTCGTCGTCCGGGAAGCGCACCGCCACCCGATCCCCGCTCACCATCTCCACCGTGCCCTCGCCATAGCGGCGCACGCGAACCCGATCGCCCTGATTGAAGGCTTGCACGTTGCGCTTCGGCTTGGCGTCGTCATTGGACCGTTCCTGCGACATCGCGTGCTCGCGCACCTCGCGCGGGCTTTCCATCACTTCCGGCGGATGCAGGCAGTTATCGCAAGAGCCGCACGTGCCGCCTGCGAGTTCGTCGTCGGGCGCTTGATACTCCACTTCCGCCTTGCTCGCCGCCTCCAGCGCGCGCGTATCTTCTGCATCGGATGCGAAGTAATCGAGCAGCATGCGCCATCGGCAACGCGCGCTCTGCGCATAGCCGATCATGCGCTCCAGCACCGCGCGATCGCGTTCGGCGCGGGAAGCATAGGCTTGCGCCGCATTGTCGAGCTCGATGATGGCCTTGCCGTCGTCGATGAGCTTCATGCCGCCACGACGCGTGCGGCGCGTCACGCCCATATCGTTGAGCAGGGTGGCCGCCACGCGCAGCTTGTTCGCGCCGACGTGCGGCAACGCTTCGCGCAGGCGTTCGAGCGGCTTGTCCAGGGTCTGGCTCTCGTTCTCGCGCGCAAGATCGCGCACGGCTTCGCCTACGCGACGGATCGTTTCAGCGTTCGGGTAACGTCCACCGAGAAAAAACTGCTGCACCTGCTTGTCCTTCAGTTCGAAAAGCAGGATGCACTTGGCGGGCTCGCCGTCGCGCCCTGCACGCCCCGCTTCCTGATAGTAAGCGTCGAGGCTGCCCGGCACTTGCGCATGGAGGACGAAGCGGATATCCGGCTTGTCGATGCCCATGCCGAACGCATTGGTCGCCACCATCACGCGCACTTCATCCGCCATAAAGGCGTCTTGCGCCTGCGAACGCGCGCTCGCGGCGAGCTTGCCGTGATAGCGTTCCGCCGATACTTCCGCTTCGACGAGCGCGGCATGCAGCGCCTCGCATTCGGCCACCGTTGCGCAATAGATGATGCCGCTGCCTTCGAGCGTGCGAGCCAGTTCAATGGCGCGCGCCCGCTTCTCTTCAGGGTTCGTCAACTGCTCGACCACAAAATGCAGGTTATCGCGATACACGCCCGTATGAATGACATTGGCGCGGCGCATCTGCAATTCGCGCACGATATCGTCGATGACGGAGGGCGTGGCCGTCGCCGTCAGCGCAAGCACCGGCGGTCTGCCGAGCGTCCTGATCGCGTGGATCAGTTCGACATAGGCGGGGCGGAAATCGTGGCCCCACTGCGAGATGCAGTGCGCTTCATCAATGACGACGAGCGGCACCGCAGGCATATTCTTGCCCGTCAGCGTCGCGGTGAATTCCGCGTTGACGAGCCGCTCCGGGGTCACGAAGAGAATGCGGATCTCGCCGGACGTCACCGCGTCCATCGCCGCGCGCTCTTCAGTCGTCGACAGCGTGCTGTTGATGACCGCCGTCGCGACGCCCGCTTCGATGAGCTTCACCGCCTGATCGCGCATCAGCGAGATGAGCGGCGACACGACGACCGTCATGCCATCGAGTTGCAATGCGGGCAGTTGATAGCAAAGCGACTTGCCTGCGCCTGTCGGCATGACGGCGAGCGTGTCGTTGCCATCCAGGACACTGCGTATGACCTCGTCCTGGCCGGGTCGCAGATTGGGAAAACCGAAAACTTTACGTAGCGCGATTTCGAGTTCGCGGTCGAGCGGCTTGCGCGCGCGCGTGGTGGCGGTGCGAGTGGTGTCGTTCATGTAGGTCGAGTCGGATGAAGCGCGCCGCGTGGTTGAGTTTATTCAAGCGTCGTTCGATAACGGCGACTTCGCCATTATCGAAACGCTTCGAATTTGGAGAGAGCTGCCGCGTGATGTTCGAAGGCATCAAGCAAGCTGCAGTCCCAGCGAGTGCATTTGAATAAATCACACGAGCGATGAAAAGATTGCGCGTCGCGGAACGCAATTTCATAACTCGCCGCGTCAACCGGTTACCCCGAATGAAAAAAAGTAAATCGGGGAAGCCCCGCCCCGCGGACGTTCAGAGCACGAACGTTTCATCCAGATACATCTTTTGCGTATCGTTGACAGTCAAATGGTATGAGGCTTGCTCTAATGGTCGCTTCTCGAATCTAGCCGGATCAAATACATGCGAAGCACCGATGCAAGCACAGCCCCCGATTCTCGACAGCGACGCCCTGCTCAACTGGCAGAGGGCGAACTGAAACATCTCGAATCGATTCTGGCGTGTTTCGTCGAAGGCAGCGCCGCACCCGGACGCTTGCCGACGAAGTACTGGGACATGCGGGTTGCGCAACTCGACAGCGAATATGAACTCGTGCCCTCGCAGAGCCATCGTGTCGCGTCGCTCCAACGCAAGCTCGCCCTGCTCGATGCCGCGCTGAACTCCGCATCGGCCGCCGCTGACGCGCAAGAGCGCCAGAACAGGCGCGTCGCCGCCTGACTTATTCGGGCGGCCATCCGCTCGAGCCTGCCCGGATTACCTACTTCGCGCGCCGTATGACGGCGTGAGCCACGTTCGCTGCAATGTCGGCCTGAAGCTCGGCCCATTTGCCGAGCAGCGAAGGATCGTTGGTGAGGAAATAAGGGGTATCGGTCCATGCGGGCGCCTTTGCATCCGCGTTCGCGACTTCGAACACGCGCATGTCTTCATCATCGGACTCGCCCCCGCGCACCAGTTCGCTGAACGACTTCACTTCCCTGAGCGTCACGTCGTAAATGGCCACGCTGTTGAGCACGGCGATCACCGTTCTAACGATGCGCGACGCCGCCTCGCGGCTATCGGCCATGACGAATGCGACGCCTTCCACTGGCGTCGCCAATGTCAAGCGAAAGAGCCGCGATTTGCATTCGTCACTGAGCTGGGTGGTCATGTCGTGGAGCTGGCGTCGAAGTGAACGCGCGTTCTGTCGGAGAGCGACGACTTTAGCAAAGGACGATCCAGCGTCGCAGCGCATGAGTGCGAGTCAGCCTCAACAGTTATAGCACCGCCTGCTCTTGCCGGCGCGGCGGCCGCGAGCCGCCACGTGCTGGTCATCGGCTTACGTCCCGCCCATATAGAACTCGTCACGGCTGTTGCCCGTCGTGCGAATGCAAATGGGCGAGCGATACAGCGGCTCCGCGTAGTTCGTTCCCGGCAACTCGTCGCGGATCTTCGTGAAGAGCGGCGACAGCCCGTTGTCGAGCCACGCGCCCCAGATCGCATCGTGATGGTCGGGCAGGAAGAGTTTCGGCTTGAAGAGCTGCAGATGCTGGAACGTGTAGCCGAGTTGCGTCTCGGCGATCGGATGCGGCGTCCACGGAAAAATGCCGACGTCCACGCCCGGCGCGACGCTCGTCGCCAGTTGCAGTTCTTCCGGGCTCGGGTTGCTGACGCTGTCGAACCAGACGATCCTGAAGCCGTTCGGAAACGTGAACGTGAAGCCCATCGTGCCTTGCGTGATGATGTTGGGATCGCTCGATCCACGCGCCGATACCGCATCGTGTTGCTGCTGCTCCGCGGCGGTGAGCGGCGGGGCATCGAGCGCATAGAGCGCGGCGAGTTGCGTCGTCAATCCCGCCTCGATGGTGCTGTGAATGATGTGCGTCGGGCTGATCGTGATATCGCCGTAACTGAACTTCTCGGTGTTGTTGCCCGTGACAGTGGTCGTTTGCGACGCCTGCACGCCGAGCACTTGCGCTTCCTTCGTGGTGATCGCGGAGCCGATCACCTGCGCTTTCGTTTGCGCCGCGACGGCGGCTACATCGCTGATATGGTCGGAGTGCGCGTGGCCGATCAGGATCACGTTCGCCTTCTGCACCTGCGATACCGTGAACCCGAGCGACGCCGTGCGCGCGGGGCGTTCGTAGTAGGTGTCCATGATGACGACGACGCCGTGATACGCAAGCTCGTAGTTCGCGGTGCCGAGCCAGCGGAGCACGGCGGTGTCGCCTTGCGGAAGCGGCCCGCCCTGCGATGCGGGCACGAGACTCTGGCACGCGGGATCGGCTGCGAGCGGAGCGTCCGCTGCGTTGGCGGGCGTCATGCCGGAATCGTGATCGTGGCCGCACGCGGATAGCAACGCCGCCGATGCAACGAGCGCCGCGGGTAAAGCTCGCAACAGACCAGCCGTTCTCATGACACGTCTCCTTGGAAGACTGCCGATAGGGAACCGAAAGCTCGTGGATCATGCGAAAGCTGGCTTTGTCGGGATACTAGGCTTCGCTACGGACACGCGTCTATATGCCGTGCAGCATTTACTTCAAAGCGTCGCGGTTAGTCGCAGAGCACGGTGGCGTTGCCGCTTCGTTCGACGGTGAGATTGACTGAGCGGACGCCGAGCGGTCGCGTGCGATGGCGCGTGCCGGCGGGCACGGTCAGCATCTGGCCCGCGTGCAGTTCGACGACGCCATCGTCGAGTTCGATCAAAAGCGTGCCTGCCACGCCGATGAAGGTCTCGTCCGAATCCGGATGGACATGCCACGCGTAGGGCGCGTGCATCACGCTGATATGGATGTCGTGATCGTTGTTGCGTGCGATCACGCGGTTCATGTAGCCATCGCGCGCCGTCGCGGCGATGGCTTCGAGTGTGACGGGCTGGATCATCGTCGGCTCCCTTCAAAGCCTGAGGCTAATCCAGCGTGTGGCACGCGGGCAAACGAATGCTTTTGACGCTGATGTGAAACTCGCTCACATCGAACTGCCCGCGCCGATGCCTTCGGCCGCATGCATCACCGCCTCGATGTTGCCGACGGCGGGCTGCACATAGACGGGCGGCGGCGCATCGAGCGGCAACGGGGCGGGACCAGAATCAGTCGCACGCGGATACACCGGCAACGGCGGTGCGCTCTGTCCGCTGGACGCGACCGGAAACACCGGCCCGCCCACGATGCCCACGCCGATGAACGGATGCGCCTGCGCCGCCGTCACGCATCCCATGCTGATTGCCAGCGCCAGTGTCACGGTTCCGATCGTCTTCATCTCATGCTCCCTTTCGAAGTGGCTATCGGTTCGTCGATGCGAGCATTGTGCTTAGCGAGAATGAGCAAAGAATGAGGGCGCTCAGGAGCGTTCCGGGTCGAGCGGGAGCGTGAAGGTCCGCCGTCGTCACGAATCGAGCGGATCATCACATGCTTGCCGCGCGCCCCTCCCCAACCTTCCACGATGCGGTTACGATAGCGCGCAAGCGTGCCGCTCAATGGCTTGCGCGCCCTGCGTCTCACGCTGCGGCGGGGAAACTGCGGGCATGGGCATGACGGCGATCGCCGCGCCCGCGCTCAAACATTCAAACTCGATACTGCGACCCGCCACACCATGCGTCGAACCATTGTCCGCAATTCGCCCGTTCATGGCCGGGGCGTGTTCGCCCTCGCCGATCTGCCCGCCGGCGCGCTGCTCTTTGAATACAAGGGCAAGCGCCTTTCGTGGAAGGAAGCGCAGCGCGTGTACGAGCAATCGAACGCGGAAGACGGCCACACCTTCTTCTTCGGACTCGACGATGGCCGCGTGATCGACGGCGCACGCGGCGGCAACTCGGCGCGCTGGCTCAATCACAGTTGCGCGCCGAATTGCGAAGCGGAACAGGACGGCGAGCGCGTGTTCATCCGCGCGATACGTCCGATCAGCAAGGGGCAAGAGTTGTTCATCGACTATCAACTGACGGTCGAAGGACGGCGCACGGCGGCGCTCAAACGGCTCTACGCCTGCCGGTGCCTCGCGAAGGAATGCCGGGGAACGATGCTGTGCAGCGCGCGTTGATCGTGCACGTGCGGCTGCTTTTGCTTCAACCCTCGAGCGCCTGAGCCACGAGCGAAGCCGCGCCCGCGCGATACATCGTCGCCAGTTCGCGAGCGCGCCGCATCAGCGCATTGCGGTCGGAAGCTAGCGCATCGCGCATGGCTAGCGCGAGTTCGTCGATACTCACGGCGCGCGGCATAGCCTCGATCTCCCATGTCTCCGCATACGCGGCCTGCTTGCCGGTTTGCGCTGCATTGTCGGGATGAAGCACGTTCACGCGCGGCAACGCATACGCCATCGCGACGATGCGCCCATGCAGGCTGCTGCCCGCGAACCCCGCGCTGTTCGCGATGAGCGCGCAAATGTCCCAGATATCCAGTGATTCGAAGATCGTCACCTGACGATGGCTCATGCGTGCAACGAGCCGTCGATACACAGCGACGTCATCGTGCCACGGCGCCGCGCCGGCCCGGAACAATGCGATGCCCAAACCACTGCTCGCGGCGATCACATCGAGTTGATGGGAAAGGCGCGTGAGCGTCGCGTCGTCGCCGAAATCGGCGCTAAATTGCACCGCGAGGTAGCCGCTAGGGAACGCGCGTTGTAACGAGGCCATCGCATCGTGGCGGGCGCGAGCGCGGATGCGCGCATGGAACAACTCCGCGATGACCGATACCGGATCGGGAATCAGCCGGGCTGCGATGCCGGCTGCCTGGAGCACGCTCTGCGTGTGGGCGTCGCGCACGCTGAGGTGATCGACGCCGCGCAGCTTTGTCAGGACTTCGGCGCGAAACGGCGCATCGCGTGAGCCGAGCGTCACGCCGCCAATCGCGTTGCAGCCGATCGACGACGCCTGCGCGAACGTCTCGTTGCCAATGAGATACGGCGCGAGCGCGTGGGTGCCGAGCGCCGAGCGCGCCCACGCGCGGCGGTCGTCACCCACGCGCCGTATCGGGCGATGCACGCTTGCGCATCGTCGGGCCGCGATAGCATCACGGCGGCTTCCCACGCATCGCAAGTCAGCACTTCGCCGCCCGCGTGAATGACACTGACGGGTGCATAGCGCAAGCTCGCCGCGAGCGTGGCAAGCGCGACGACGTCGTGCCCGCCGTAGCCGCGCATATCGCGCGCCGCCAGCCCGGCGAAGACCGGCAGCACGTCCATGCGATGTTCATGCAGCAGCCGGTCGACCACGTGCGCGAACAACATGTCGCCGAAGTTGTGACGGTCGAATGCGCCGAACACGATGATCGGCCTTGCTGCATGCGTCGAGATAGAAGCGTCGGGCAATGAGCCTCCGGGTCGAAAGATCGAGACTACGTGAGCGCGCATCCCGCAAGAGTTTGCTGCGCCGGCAGGCGGAAACATCGGCCGGCGTTCCCTGCGAATCGTTGCAAAATCATTCGCACGTCGCTTACTTTGCGCGATTCGTATCGTAAGATTCTTCTCACCGTAGGCAGCGGCTTGGCACGCACGCGTCGGCTCCCCGCCGCAGCTTCGGCGAAAGTATTCGTGTTGTTCGAAAAATAGCTTCCCTAAGTGGTAACTACTGGAGACAACGAATGAACGCAACGCTCAAGCTTTTGCCGTTGGCCGTCGGCGCGATGATCGCCTGTCTGCCCGCCGCCCGCGCGGCGCAGGACAACGTCAGCGAGCTGTCGAACTTTCGACAAACGGGCAACTCGCAGCCGGCTGAGACCATCGCGCAAACCGGCAAGACCGCCGACGCACTGCGCGAGAATCTCAAGCAGATCAAAGTGCCGCCTGGCTTCAAGATCGAGTTGTATGCCGTCGTGCCCGAAGCGCGGCACATGGCGATCGAGCCGTCGACGGGCGTGGTGTTCGTCGGCACGCGGAAGAATCGCGTGTGGCAGGTGACGGATCGGACCAAACAACGCGTGGCGAGCGATGTGGCGCAGTTCGCGTCGTCGGTGACGTTCAAGGTGCCGAACGGCGTGTGCTTCTCGCCGGACGGTGTGCTTTATGTCGTCGAGCAAAATCGCGTGCTCGGGTTCCCGGCTGCGCAGTTCTTCGGCGAAGGCGGCCCGGACGTGGCGGCGGCCGTCGTGCTCGCGCAGGGCAAGCTGATCCCGACGCAGTTCGAAAGCTTCAACCACGGCGCGCGTGCGTGCCGCATCGGGCCGGACAAGAAGCTGTACATCGCGCTTGGGCAGCCGTGGAACGTGCCGCCGAAGGACAAGCTGGCGGAGCTGGATCGCAACGGGCTGGCGGGGATCATCCGGGTCGATCAGGACGGCAAGAACCGCGAAGTCTACGCGCATGGCGTGCGCAATTCGGTCGGGCTCGACTTCAATCCGAAGGACAAGACGCTGTGGTTCACGGATAACCAGGTCGACGGCATGGGCGACGACACGCCGCCCGGCGAGTTGGATCGCGCGACCAAGGCCGGCGAGAACTTCGGATTCCCGTGGTATGGCGGCGGCAAGGTGCGCACCGTGGAGTACAAGGATCAGAACCCGCCGGCGGGCGTGGTGTATCCGCAGGTCGAATTCGCCGCGCACGCCGCGGACCTCGGCATGTCGTTCTATTCGGGCAAGAGTTTCCCGCAGAAATATCAGGGCGGCATTTTCGTGGCCGAGCACGGTTCGTGGAATCGCACGAAGCCGATCGGCGCGCGCGTCATGTACGTGCCGGTCAAGGACGACGGCACCGCCGGCGAGGCGGAAGTCTTCGCGGAAGGCTGGCTCACGCAAAGCGGCGAGTACATGGGCCGCCCGGTCGATGTCCAGATGCTGCAGGACGGCTCGCTCCTCGTTTCCGACGACTATGCCGGCGCCATCTACCGCATCTCTTACTCGGGGGCCAAATGAGGGCCGCGATGTTGGCGGGCGCGCTCGGGGCCATGCTGGTGACGCTGTCGCAGGCGTCGCTCGCGGCCGGCGATGTCAAGGCGGGCCGCACCAAGGCCGCGCAGTGTCAGGCGTGCCACGGCCTGGACGGCATGTCGAAGCTGCCGGAAGCGCCGAATCTCGCCGGTCAGACGGAAGAGTATCTCGTGAAGGCGCTGAACGACTTTCGCTCCGGCGCGCGTCAGAACGAGATGATGACGATGATGGCCAAGGGCCTGTCCGATGCGGATATCGCGAATCTGGCGGCTTACTACCACAGCCTCGGCAAGCAGTGATGCGTGCGCGCGACGGCGGCTACCCGCTGTCGAATTTTTTTGAAGTTGACGCTTGACTTGGCGGACTAAGGGTTTATACTAGCTCTTGTCTCCTCCATGTCTCAACCGATGTGGATTCAAGCCCGCTCAATGAGCGGGCTTTTTTTTGGCTGTCGATTTTGAGATACGGGGTTTTTGGCGGTGCTCGAAGAGCATCGGTGGTTGTCCACAGAAAACGTGCACAAGCATGTGGATATCCTGCCGATCAATCGCCTAACGCATTGATCTCAAAGCACTAACCGCCCGCGCTGCGCAACGCACCCCGGCGGCGGCAGTGCTCACCTGGCCCCACCCGTACACGACGCAACCATCGCTCCGACCCGATTGATCTCCGCACCGATCGCCGATTGCGGCGCCGTCACCGCGCTGAGTTCATCGGCGGCTGAACGGGGCATCGCAAACGCGATGGTGGCCGCTGCCATCAGCGCCAGAATCATCGATAAGAACCAGGAAAAGACGTACATCGCCGCCACCTCGCAGGAAACTCGTCGTCAGAATCGGCGCCCATGAATTCCGACGCCTGACGTGCAGAGTAGAGTCCCGCAGCGGAACAGACAGCCCCACGGAGGGAGGGACTTGAAGGAGGGAGTCAGCGCGTATCGGGCGCAGGCACCGGCGACACGCCCTGCGCCCGCGCAGCCGCACCTTGCGCGCGCAACGCGCGGATGAAGCCCTCGCGCTCACGCAGCCGCGACCAGTATCGGGCGATGGGCTCGGCGAATCGATCGCTCAAACCCAGATGCTCCGCCAGCATCAGCGCATAGCCGACAGAAATATCCGCCGCCGTGAAGCGGCCCGCGCACAGGAAGTCTTGACGCTCCAGCAACGGCGCGAGCGTGCGCAGCCGCGCGTGAAACCACTTCGCGTAATCCTCGACGACTTGCGGCTGCCTGCGCTCCGGCGGCTCGAAATGCGTGTACCGAAGCACCAGCGTCTGCGGAAACGTCAGCGTCGCTTCCCCGAAATGCAGGAAGTTGAGATAGCGCCCGAAATCGGCTTCGTGCGATGCGACATCGAGCACGCCGGGCGAAAAACGCGCCGCCAGATACTGACAAATCGCCGCCGATTCCGTCATGAACAACGCACCGTCTTCGA
Organism: Caballeronia sp. RCC_10; assembly: GCF_041360715.1. Lineage (NCBI taxonomy): Bacteria > Pseudomonadati > Pseudomonadota > Betaproteobacteria > Burkholderiales > Burkholderiaceae > Caballeronia > Caballeronia sp. RCC_10. Next base: position 125,753 of record NZ_JBFUPT010000010.1, on the reverse strand, counting down.
GCGCGGGGACGGTGCCGAGCGGATTTGTGTCGAGAAACGCGCGCGCCATCACGCGCGGCGGAAACGGCAGCATCTTAAGCTCATAAGGCACGCCGGTCTCCTCCAGCGCCCACAGCGGCCGGAACGAACGCGCGCTGACACAGTGATGCAGCGTAATCACCTTCTCCCTCCGAACAATCAGTTCAGCCGAGCCACGACGGCTTGCGCTTCTCGAGGAAGCTGCGCACGCCCTCGCGACCTTCGTCCGATGCACGAATGCGCGCGATGCGATCGGCGGTGTCGGAAATGAGCACGTCGTCGATGACGCGATCCGCCAGGTCCGCGACGAGCCGCTTGCACTCGCCTACCGCGTTCGGACTGTTGGCCGCGATGCTGGCCGCGATGCCGTCGACGGTTGCGTCGAGCGCATCGCTCGCAACGACTTGATGCACGAAGCCGATCCGCAACGCTTCAGCCGCGTCGAAGCGCTCGGCGGTCACGAAGTAGCGATGCGCGGCGCGCGCGCCCATCGCGCGAATCACGTACGGGGCGATCGTCGCGGGCATCAGTCCGAGTTTCGCCTCGGACAGGCAGAACTGCGCCGAGTCGACGCTCACCGCGATGTCGCATGCGGCGACGAGCCCCATGCCGCCCGCGTAGGCATCGCCCTGCACGCGCGCGATCACCGGCTTCGCGCTCGTATAGATGGTGTTGAGCATGGTCGCGAGACCGAGCGCATCGGCACGATTTTCGGCTTCCGTGAAGCCCGCCATGCGCTTCATGTAGTTCAGATCCGCGCCCGCGCAAAACGCCGGGCCGTTCGCGGCGAGAATGATCGCGCGCACGCTGGCGTCGTTGTTGAGCGCGCGAAAGGCGGCGGTGAGCTCGACGATGGCCGCGTCGTCGAACGCGTTGCGCACGTCGGGCCGATCGAGCGTCACGCGGGCGATGGGGCCATCGACCGCGAGCTTCAGGCGTTGCAGGTTCATTGCGTCGCTCATATCTTCTCTCCGTAGGCGCGTGGCTTGAGCGTCGCTCAATCGGGTGCGCGTTGCGCGTTGTCTCTATGCGGCTAGTCTCCGCGAAAACTAGTCGCATCGTCAACTCAGGCGAATGAGTACGACTCACACGATGCGCTCCGTTTCGTCCATCAGCATGATGTCACGAAGCCCGCGAGCGCGGACGTCGTATAGTCGGCTATATTACGAACCTCGCGCGCATTCGCGCCGTCCGTTCAAAAGGAACTCTCGTGAAGAAAGGTCCGATGCGCTCGCTGCTTTGCGCCGTGCTTCCGCTCGCTTTCGGCTTCGCCTCCGTGCAGGCGCTTGCGGCCGAAGTCCAGGTTGCGGTCGCCGCCAACTTCACCGCGCCGGTACAGGCAATCGCCGCAGACTTCGAAAGGGACACCGGAAACAAGGTCGTCGCCTCCTACGGCGCGACCGGCCAGTTCTATGCGCAGATCAAGAACGGCGCGCCGTTCGAGGTGTTCCTCGCCGCCGATGACACCACGCCCGCCAAGCTCGAAAGCGAAGGCCTGACCGTGCCGGGCAGCCGCTTCACCTATGCGACGGGCACCCTCGCGCTATGGTCCGCGAAAGACGGCTACGTCGACGCCAACGGCGACGTGCTCAAGAAGAATGCGTTCACCCATCTCGCGATCGCAAATCCGAAAGCCGCGCCCTACGGCCTCGCCGCGACGCAGGCGCTCGCCAGGCTGGGACTGACGCAAGCGGTGTCGGCGAAGATCGTCGAAGGGCAGAACATCTCGCAGGCGCAGCAGTTCGTCGCGACGGGCAACGCGGAACTCGGCTTCGTCGCGCTGTCGCAGATTTACAAGAACGGCAAGATCACGAGCGGCTCGGCGTGGCTCGTGCCGGCTTCGCTGCACGAGCCGATCAGGCAGGACGCGGTCATCCTTCAGAAGGGCAAGGACAACGCCGTCGCGAAGCAGTTCGCCGATTATCTGAAAGGCCCGAAGGCCGCGGCGGTCATCAAGTCGTACGGCTACCAGCTCTGATCCGAACATGCCGATCGACCATGCCGACCTACAGGCCATCGCGCTCACGCTCGAACTCGCGTCGCTGACGACGGCCCTGCTGCTCCTCATCGGCACGCCGATCGCGTGGTGGCTCGCGCATACCGCGTCGCGGCTTAAGGGCGTCGTCGGCGCGGTGGTGGCGCTGCCGCTCGTGCTGCCGCCGACGGTCATCGGCTTCTATCTGCTCGTGCTCGCGGGGCCGAACGGCATCGTCGGCAAGCTCACGGCGGCGGCGGGCATCGGCCTGCTGCCGTTCACGTTCGCGGGGCTCGTCGTCGGCTCGGTGATCTATTCGCTGCCCTTCGTCGTGCAACCGCTGCAGAACGCGTTCGAAGCGATGGGCCGCCGTCCGCTCGAAGCCGCCGCGACCCTGCGCGCAGGTCCGTGGGACAGGTTTTTCACGGTGGCGCTGCCGCTTGCCCGGCCGGGCATCGTAACAGCGGCGACGCTCGGTTTCGCGCATACGGTCGGCGAATTCGGCGTCGTGCTGATGATCGGCGGAAACATTCCCGGCCGCACGCGCGTCGTCTCCGTGCAGATTTACGATCACGTCGAGGCGCTCGAATATGCGCAGGCCCACTGGCTCGCGGGCGGCATGGTGCTGTTCTCGTTCGCGGTGCTGCTGCTGTTGTATTCGACGCGTCGAGGGGCGGCCATCCATGCGTAGCCGCGCGCATGCGAAGGACATCGAAGCGCGCTTCGTCGTCGAACAAGGCGGCTTCACGCTCGATATCGATCTCACGTTGCCGGGGCGCGGCGTGACGGCGATCTTCGGCCATTCCGGTTCCGGCAAAACAACGCTCCTGCGCTGCCTTGCAGGTCTCGCGCGGCCGACGGAAGGGCGGCTCGTCGTCGATGGCGAAGTGTGGCTCGATACCGCCCGACGCATCCTGCTGCCAACGCACAAGCGTCCGCTCGGCTACGTCTTTCAGGAAGCAAGCCTGTTTCCGCATCTGAGCGTGCTGAAGAATCTGCGCTTCGGCCTGGATCGCGTGCCGCGTGCGATGCGGCGCGTCGACCTCGCGCACGCGGCCGAATTGCTCGGCATCACGCATCTGCTGGAACGCATGCCGGCGGGGCTGTCTGGCGGTGAGCGGCAACGCGTGGGGATTGCACGGGCGCTCCTGACGAGCCCGCGTTTGCTGCTGCTGGACGAACCGCTCGCGTCGCTCGATCAAAAGCGCAAGCTCGAAATACTGCCGTATCTCGAACGCCTGCACGACGAACTCGATATCCCGATGCTCTACGTCAGTCACGCGCCAGAAGAAGTCGCGCGGCTCGCGGATCATCTCGTGCTGCTCGATGCAGGCCGCGCGCTCGCGAGCGGTCCGATCACCGACACGCTCGCGCGTCTGGATCTGCCGATGGCCCTCGCCGACGATGCGTCCGTCGTGCTCGAAGGCGTCGTCGCCGCATACGACGCGCGCTACGAACTGCTGACGCTCGCGCTGCCCGGCGGCCGCGCGTCGCTGACGGTGCTCCACGCGCCCGCCGCGATGGGCCACGCGATGCGCGTCACCGTCAAGGCGCGCGACGTGAGCCTCATCACCGGGGAGCGCGGCGAAACGCAAAGCAGCGTGCTGAACGTGCTGCCGGCGACCGTCGTCGCGATTGCTGCGGATACGCATCCGTCGCAAGCCGTCGTGCGGCTGGACGTCGACGGCTCGCCGCTGCTCGCGCGCCTCACACGCTATTCGCTGGACCGGCTGGGCATCGCGCCCGGCATGCGCGTGTGGGCGCAGGTCAAGGCCGTGTCGCTGCTTGCCTGAGCGCGAGGTGCTGCAACAGCATGATCGTCTTGCCATCGACGATTTCGCCGCGTTCGACCATCGCCATCGCTTCCTGTAGCGGCAGTTCGAGCACCTCGATTTCCTCGCCCTCATCGGCGATGCCGCCGCCGTCGCTGACGCGCATCGAGCCGTCGTATTCGCCGAGATAGAAGTAGACCCTTTCGGTCACCGCGCCGGGGCTCATGAACGCCTCGAAGACTTTCTCGACGTGCTCCACGCGATACCCCGTCTCTTCTTCGGCTTCGGCGCGAATGCGCTCTTCCGGCGAGGCGTCGTCGAGCAGTCCGGCTGCCGTTTCGATCAGCATGCCGTCGTGCCCATTGACGAACGCGGGCATCCGAAACTGGCGCGTCAGCAGCACCTTGCCTTCGCGCGGGTTGTGCAGAAGGATCGTCGCGCCGTTGCCGCGATCGTAGGTCTCGCGGCTTTGACGTTGCCACACGCCGTCGCGGCGGCGGAAGTCGAAGATCACTTTTCTGAGCACGTACCAGTCGTCCGACAAGACGACCGTATCGATGACGCGCACGCGATCCTTCGTCGCAAATTCCTCACTCATTCGGCTCTCCTTTGAGCAGCTTTCCCGGCAGAGATTATTACCGGGTAACGGGCGGAAAAAATCATCCGCCGCGCTGTAATTGAGTTTTTGCTGCAACTGGCATAGCGTTGAAAAATGCGCCGGACGGGGTCCGCGCGGGAATCGAATGACTTCCTGCCACGAGGCAACGGCGCAAGCAATTTTCTGGAGAACGTCGTGATTCGCCTCAAGGCTTTAATGGTGGCGTCGGTGATCGCCACGGCGGGCGTCGCCGCAACCGCTCACGCGGGCGGCCACGTCGGCGTATGGTTCGGCGCACCGCTGTACTACCCGGTCGCGCCCGTGCCGTATTACTACTACCCGCCGCCGCCGGTGGTCGCGGTGCCCGCCGCGCCGACGACTTACGTCGAGCAGGGTCAGCCCGTCGCCGCGCCCGCGCAGCCCGCCGGGTCGTGGTACTACTGCGACGGCTCGCGCATGTATTACCCGTATGCGAAGGAGTGTCCCGGCGGATGGCGCGAAGTGCCCGCCCAGCCGCCCCCGCCTTCGAACTGAGAACGCAGTCATAGCAGAGTCACTTTTTATGAACTACCGAAGGCTCGTCATTCTTCTCGCGCTCACCGGGCTGAGCGCATGTACCGTGATGCCGACCGGTCCCAGCGTGATGGCGCTGCCCGGCAGCGGCAAGACGTTCGACCAGTTCCGCGCCGACGATGCCTCGTGCAGGCAGTTCGCGTTTCAGCAAGTCGGCGGCGTCACGGCCGATCAGGCGGCGACGAACAGCGCGGTCGGCAGCGCGGTCGTCGGCACGGCGATCGGCGCGGCGGCGGGTGCGGCGTTCGGCGGCGGATCGGGTGCGGCCGTCGGCGCGGGCGCGGGGCTGCTGACGGGCAGCGCGTTCGGCGTCGGTGCGGCGCAGACATCGGGCTATGGCGTGCAGCGCCACTACGACCACGCCTATCTGCAATGCATGTACGCCGCCGGCGACAAGGTGCCGGTGTACGGCCCGCTGCGCACCGCTCCACCCAACGGCGCTTCCTACGCGCCGCCGCTTCCACCGCCGGGCATTCAGCCGCCTCCGCCGCCGTCGAGTTGAGACCGCGTCAGCGGCGCGCACCGTGGGCGGCCCGCGAGCGCGGATGCACCGGGGCGACCAGCCCCGGCGCAACGAGCAGCCCTGTCACCCAGCCGATATAAAACCTCAAATCGCTCCAGAACTCCGCGTTTTCGTACACGCGAAACGCTTGGACGTGCGCGAGCCACAGCGCGGTTTGCAGCAATCCGGTGAGCACGAGCCACGTCAGCGCGATGACGCCGGTCGCGCGGGCGCAGCGGCCGAACGTCGATACGTCCCACTGCTGCCGCACGATGACGCAGCCCGCCAGCAGAATCAGCAACGCGGGGACGAAACTCGTGACGAGCACCCGCAATTCCCACTGGAACACGAGGCCGCATAGCAATACGGCGACGACCGCGAGAATCGCCGCCGGCCACGCGACCCACGCCGGCCCGCGCGCCGCTAGCCACGCGATCGTGATGACGAACGGCAGCGCCGCCCATTGCACCGCTTGCGCAACCGCCTTCGCGAGATTCTCGGATGCCTGCTGGTTTGAATGGCTCGCCGCGACATACACGGTGATCGCCTCGTGCACACAAACCGCGACGAACGCGAAGCTCAGCGCCTCGCAGGCGGCAAAGGCCGGCGACTTGGCGTCGCGTTCGGACGACGAATCCGACGCGAGTCCGCGCACGCGCTCGAGCACCGGATCGACGAAGAACGCGAGAATCGCGCCGATCAGCAGCGCCGCGGCGGCGTCCGTGAGCGAGAAATGTCCGAACAGGGATAACAGACCCTGCCACAGAAATTCGGGCGCGGCGGCGCAGACGGCGACCCACAGCGCAAAAAAGAAGCCGTTCGATGCACGTCTGAGCGGCATGGCCACCTCGATGCGAATGAGGACTCAGCTTCCCTCGGGCAAAGCTGCTCTTGCGACGCGCGCCGCGATGGCTCCGCGCACGCGATCGAACAGGTCGGCGGGCATGTCGAAGCACTCGTAAGCGAGCGCCTGCGCGACGGTCACCACTTTCATTTCCTCGTAGCGGCGCCCGCTGCCGATCATCGCCTCGAACGCATTGGCGCGGTCGTTTATCTCGATCGGATCGGCGTTCACGAGCAGCACCGCGTGAGCGAGCACCGCATAGCGCGGCGTATCGCGATCACCGGACGACAGCGCGGACGTTCGCGGCGCGCGCCGCCAGTACTGCGCGGTGCCCGCGATCTTGCGCGCATCGCCGCCCGGACCCCACGCCAGATTGAACCGCCCGTCGCAGAACGAGCCTTCCACGGCCTGATGATGTGTGAGGACGCCGAGCGTGTTGAGCGCATCGGCGAGGATGCCGCACAGGTGCAGATAGACCGGCTCGGCGAGCGCGCCCATCGTCGCCCGGACCGGGTAAGCGAGGCTCAGATTGAGGATGCCCGGGCCTTGCGGCACGAGCCCGCCGCCCGACAAGCGCAGCCACACGGGGCAGCCGCGTTGCGCGAAGGTCGCGCGGGCGTCGGCGAGCGGCGCGTATCGCTGATAACTGCGCGGCACGATCAGCGATACCGGCGCACTCCACAAGTGCGCGACGGCGTCGCCTGCGCTGGCACGCGCGAGCAGTGCTTCTTCGGCGTCGAGCGGATCGCCGGGAAGCGAAGCGGGGTCGAGCAGTTCGAAGGGCATGGGATGGATGGTTGGCCGCGCCGCCATCGACGCTATCCGCATGGTAGCGAAGAAACGGCGGCGGCGGCCAAATGCGCGCAACGTGCGCCGTTCAGCTTGCGGCGCGTTGCACATGCTCCTTCAGCAACGCGTTCACTTCGTGCGCCTTCTCCATCTGGCTCATGTGCCCGGCGTCGTCGAAAATGCGCACGGTCGCGTCCTTCGGTGCGTTTTCCGCATGCCGTGACGGGATGATGCGATCCTGCCCGCCCCACATCACGAGCAGCGGCTTGCCAGTCGCCTCCAGATCACGTCCCGGCTGCGCGCGCTGTTTCCCGCCCGCGAACAGCGCGCCGCCAAGCGCAGTCAACGCTTCGCTCACGCCGTCGAGCCGCTTGTACTTCAGCAGATCGTCCAGCATTTGACGGCTCACGAGTTCAGGATCGGCAAACAGCAACTCGACGACCGGCTTCAGATCGCGACGCGACTGCGCGTTGACGAAGCCATCGGTGTACGCGTTGTTGACCTCATCGCCGAAGCCGGCCGGCGATATCAGCGCCAGCGACGACACGCGCTCCGGCGCATCGACGGCGAGTTGCGCCGCAATGCCGCCGCCCAGCGAATGGCCGACCAGATGCGCCCGGTCGAGATTCACCGCATCCATGAAGCGCGCGACGAACGCGCCAAGCTCGGGCAGCGTCGTCCCGGCGAGACGCGGCGTCGATTGTCCGTGTGCCGGCAGATCGAGCGCGAACACGCGGTTGCGCTCCGCGAGCGCATCGAGATTGAAGAGCCAGTTGTCGAGATCGCCGCCGAAGCCGTGAATGAAGAGCACCGCAGGCTTGCTTGCATCATCGCCGCCGCGCGCCGCGTAGCGCACGCGAATGCCGTCGACATCGACGAAGTGATATGCCGACGCCGCGTCTTCGCCCTCGCCTTCCTCGTCGGCGGGCGTGACGTACGAAGCGACGTAGGCGTCGATATCGGCGTCGCTCACTTCAGCCGGCGCGAGCACGCCGAGCAGCGCCTTCACCGGCAGCGTATCGCCGGCGGACGCCACCCGGCGTCGCAACAGGCCCGCATCCGGCGCTTCGACGGCGTTGGCGATCTTGTCGGTTTCGACGTCGAGAATCGGCATGCCGACGGTGATCTGCGCGCCCTCTTCCACGAGCCACTCGTTCACCGTGCCTTCCTTCATCGACAAGCCCCATTTGGGCATCACGATCGGTGTGATTGCGGACATCAGTGCTTGCCTCCTTTCATGGTCTTGCGGGCGGCGTCGGCGATCTGCGCGGCGCTCGGGATATACAGGTCTTCGAGCGTCGGCGAAAACGGCACCGGCGTATGCGGCGGCGTCACCATTTCAATGGCCGCCTTCAGCGCGCCGAACGCCTGCTGCGCGACTTGCGCGGAAATATCGGTGGCGATGTTGCAGCGGGGATTCGCTTCATCGACGACGACGAGCCGCCCCGTTTTCTCCACCGTTTCGAGCACCGTGTCGATATCCAGCGGCGACAGCGTGCGCAGATCCACTACTTCCGCTTCGATGCCTTCTTTCGCGAGCGTCGCCGCCGCGTCGAGCGCGCGATGCACCATCAGTCCATACGTGACGATCGACACGTCCTTGCCGTCCCGGGCGATGTTCGCTTCGCCGAAGGGAATCGCATACGAGTTCTCCGGCACTTCGCCTTCGAAGCCGTACAGGTTCTTGTGCTCGCAGAAGATGACGGGGTCGTTGTCGCGGATCGCCTGAATCAGAAGGCCTTTCGTGTCGTATGGCGTCGACGGGCACACGACCTTGAGGCCGGGAATGTGCGTAAAAATCGGCGTCAGCATCTGGCTGTGCTGGGCCGCCGCGCGAAAGCCCGCGCCGACCATCGCGCGGATGACGACGGGCGTTTCGGCACGGCCGCCGAACATGTAGCGGAACTTGGCGGCCTGATTGAAGATCTGGTCGAAGCACACGCCCATGAAGTCGATGAACATCAGCTCCGCGATCGGACGCATGCCGCACGCCGCCGCGCCGATCGCAGCGCCCACGTACGCGGACTCCGACAGAGGCGTGTCGAGCAGCCTGTCGCCATGCTTCGCGTACAGTCCCTTCGTCACGCCGAGCACGCCGCCCCACGCGTCTTTTTCGCCGTCCGCGCCTGCACCGCCGACGATGTCCTCGCCCAGCACGATCACGCTCGGATCGCGGGTCATTTCCTGATCGATGGCTTCGTTGATCGCCATCTTCATGCTCAGTTTGCGGGCCATGATGATTGTCTCCTTGTTGTCGGCGGTTCAGTAGCTCACGTAGACATCGGTGAGAAGATCGGCGGCGGTGGGCAGCGGCGCGTCCTTCGCTTCCTGCACCGCGCGGTCGATCAACGCGGCGACGTCGCGGTCGATCGCGTCGAGTTCGGCGGGCGAGATCACATCGGCGTTCGTCACCGCGTGCGCGAACTTCTTGAGGCAGTCCTTGTTCGAGCGGATATCGTCGAGTTCGCCGGGCGCGCGATAGGTCTGCGCATCGCCTTCGAAGTGGCCGTAGAAGCGGATCATCTTGCATTCGAGCAGCGCCGGGCCGCCGCCTTCGCGCGCGCGGCGGATCACTTCGCCCGCGGCTTCATGGACGGCGAAGAAGTCGGTGCCATCCACCGTCACGCCGGGAATGCCGAAGCCCGCCGCGCGGTCCACGTAGCTATCGACGGCGGTGCCGTAGTCGCGCGCCGTCGACTCCGCATAGCCGTTGTTCTCGATCACGAAGATCACCGGCAGGTTCCACACCGCCGCGAGGTTCATGCTTTCGAGAAAGGTGCCCTGATTGGACGCGCCGTCGCCCGTGAAGGTGATGCCCACTTCGCCCTTGCCGCGAAACTTCGCCGCGAGCGCCGCGCCGCAGATCAACGGCGCGCCCGCGCCGAGAATGCCGTTCGCGCCCATCATTCCCCGGGACAGATCCGCGATGTGCATCGAGCCGCCCTTGCCGTTGCACGAACCGCCCTTCTTGCCGTAGATCTCCTTCATCATCGCGACGGGATCGACGCCTTTCGCGATGCAGTGTCCATGGCCGCGATGCGTGCTCGCAATGCGGTCGCCATCGTTCAGGTGATGCATGATGCCGACGCCGGCCGCCTCTTCGCCCGCGTACAGATGCACGAAGCCGGGAATGTCGCCGCGTCCGAAATCGACGTGCAGACGCTCTTCGAAATCGCGGATCGTCCGCATCTTGCGATAGACCGCCAGCAGCTCGTCTTTTGACAAAGGCAAGCCGCCCGCATGCTGTTGCGACGCTGTCATTGCTGTCTCCTTTCGACTGGTTGAACAACGGTGGTGCTTCGACGCATGAGCCCGGCGCGCGCCGCGTAACGCATGCACGCGGCGACATCGATGCTTCGGAAGGCGTTTTCGCGCAGCGTGATGGTCACTTCGTCGCCGGCGTTGAAGGCGAGTTCGCGTTCGCCATCGAGCGCGACGATGCCCGCGCGCTGCCTCACGCGATGCGGCACGCCATCGGTCAGGCGCTGCCAGTTCGCGATCGGCACGGGCTCGGTCAGGCCGGGCGCAATCGGCGCGTGCAAATCGAATTCGCCGTCGCCGGGCGTCGCCAGTTCGACGGCAAGGCCGCCCGGCTCGTGACGGCCGAGCGGCTCGAGCAGACCGGCGATCGCCGACATGCCGATGGCCTGCGGATCGGCGTACGACACATAGACGGCGGCGAGCGTGTCGATCTTCCAGAGCGCCCGCGCGCCGATGAAGTGCTCGCGCGAAATGACCGCATCCACCAGCGCGATGTCGTGGCGCAGCTCGCCGTTCCGGTCCCGGATGTCGATGTCGAGCCGCTTGTTCGCGACGAGCGCTTCGCTTGCCGGAATGCGGCCGGTTGCGTAGAGGCCCGCCGCGAGACCGGAGATGGTCGGCTCGCGCATCTCGGGGAACGCGTTGTTCGTGCCGGTCGACAAACCCGCGAGCGGCACCGCGCCGCATTCGCGCACCACCGCGCGATGCGTGCCGTCGCCGCCGAGCACGATGAGCGCATCGGCGCCCGCGTCGCGCATCATGCGCGCGGCGCGGAAGGTATCGTCGACGCGGGCGGTCACGGGCATGTCGAGGAAATCGACGGCGGGCAGCGTGGCGTCGGGGCCTTGCCGTCGTGCGAGATGCCGCTGGAGCATGACTTTGAGCCCTTCGCGGTCCGGCATCATCACGACGCGCGGCACGCCGCACGCCGCAAGCGACGACAGAATCCGCAGCACGATATTCACGCGATCCGCGAGTTGCAGACTGTTCGCGTTGGCGATCACGCGGCGAATGTCACGCGCCGATACGGGATTCGCGATGATGCCGACGAGCGGCGGCCCGGCCTTCGCGCTGTCACGCATGCCTGTGTCTCCTGAGTGCTCTGCTTTGGAATCGTCGTGGCGCGGATCAAGGCAAGGGGTATGCCAATGCGCCAGAGGTCGTTGCCACGGGGCAAAGCCGGAGAGTGCACCGCGCTCGCGTGACAGGTGTCACAGCGCAGGTGTATCGCGGAAGTGGACAGTCGTATCGGGCGTGCCTTATCGCCCGGCCGCGTCGCGCTGGTTGGGCGAGCGAATGCCGTATCGCTCCATCCGACGATAGAGCGTCATCCGGCTCACGCCGATCTGCCGCGCCACCGCGCTCAGGTTCCAGCTTGCGGCGCGCAGGTACTGCATCAGCAGCATGCCTTCGGGCGGCAGGCGATGCGTGTCGAAGTCGTCGGCGGGTTGCTGAACACGCGTGTCCGCCGCCGGCGCAGGCGCGCCGAAGCCCTCGGGCAAGTCGTCGATATCGATCGTTCCGTGCGAGCAGACTGCCCGCGCATATCGCAGCACATTGCACAGCTCGCGCAGATTTCCCGGCCATTCGTGCCGATGCAGACGCTCGCGCGCCGCTGGCGATAGCGTGACTGCACCGTGCGCCTTATCGGCGTCGAGAAACGTGCGGATCAGCCAGTCGAGATCGGTTCGCTCGCGCAGCGGCGGCAGCGTGAAACGCGCGCCATTGAGCCGGTAGTAGAGGTCTTCGCGGAAGCGGCCTTCGCGCATCAGCGTGTCGAGCGAATGATGCGTCGCGGAGATCACCCGCACATCGACCGATACGGGCCGCGACGCGCCGATCGCCAGCACTTCGCCTTCGGCCAGCACGCGCAGCAAGCGCGATTGCAGTTCGCGCGGCATGTCGCCGATTTCATCGAGAAAAAGCGTGCCGCCATCGGCTTCCTGAATCAGCCCGCGCTTGCCCTTCGCGCCTGCGCCGGAAAAGCTGTTCGGCAGGTGTCCGAACAATTCGCTTTCGATGAGCGTCTCTGGGATCGCCGCGCAATTCACCGCGACGAACGGCCCCGCGCGCCGTGCGCTCGCGCGATGCAGCGCCTTGGCGAAATACTCCTTGCCGCTGCCCGTCTCGCCGTTGACGAGCAGGTTGATCGGCGAATCGACGAGCTTCGCGGCGCGTTCGAGCTGTCGCGTGAGCGTGACATCGCCGCCCGAGAGTGCGGCGAGCGGCGCTGGAATCTCGGCGCTTCGAGTTCCGCTACTGCCTGCGCTCGCTGCGGGTGTTACGCACGGCGCGGGCGGCATCGCGCTGAGATAGAGCAGCGCGCCGCTTCTCGCGAGCGGCGCCGCGCGCAGCTCGCTCGGGCGTGAATAGACGAAGCGCCCCAGATCTTCGATACGCGCATCGAACAGCGCGTCGAAGCGTACGCCGATCAGCGAGGCGGGCGCCTCGCCAGGAGACACCGGCGCAAGCGGCCGGCCCATCTCCGCCACCAGCATCTCGTGCGCGCGCCGGTTATGTCCGGCGACGCGCCCTGCTGCATCGAGCGCGATCAGATATTCCGGGTCCACATCGACGAATTCGGGCGACGTATGCAGCTTGAGAATCCAGTCCTGCCGATGCGCCCGCAAAAAGTTGGCGTTCTCGATGTGCCGCGCGTAGATGCGCACAAGTTGCAGCGCCAGATGCTGGCTGTCGCGCGGCTGCGGCGAGGAGAGCGCGGAGATGTCGAGGATCGCGGCGAGCGTGCCGCGTGAATCGAAGAGCGGCGCGGCGGTGCACGTGAGCGGAATATGCGTGGCGTCGAAATGATCGACCTGATGAACGGTCAGCGCCTGCCCGGTTGCGAGCGCGGTGCCGACCGCGCACGTGCCCGCGCCGGTCTCGCTCCACTCCGCGCCGAGATAGAGGCCTGCGCGGCGCAGCGCGGCATCGGTATTGGCGTCGCCGAGATAGTCGACCGTCACGCCGAGCGCGTCGGTGAGCAGCACGACGTAGCCCATGCCCGCGACCTGCCCGTACAAGGTCTGCAGGCCGTGACGCGCGATGCGCGCGAAATCGTCGATGCGCTGCTGATGCTCGCGCAGCCGCGTCTGCGGCAGGATGCGCGCTTCCTGCATGCGCGACGGATCGAGTCCGTACTGATGCACGCAACGCCGCCACGAACTCTGGATGATGCCCTCGTGCGTGCGCGCCGGCGCCAGAACCTGCGCCCGCGTAGTCGCCGCGACGACCGCCTCGATGTGCTCGCGTTGCCGCATGTCCATCGTGCTCTCCTTGAGTGTCTCCTGCCGACGCACTTTTATTTTGGGGATGCGTCGTCTGGCGCCGCTCGATGTCGGGAAAACACGGGGCCAGCCCGTCCGCGCGCGGCGTCGTTCAGGCCATATGATGCTCGAATCGGCAGGACGCGTCATGCGCCGGGCTTGCTGCACTGCGGCACGGCGGAATGGCTATCGCGCGATACCAACGACAAGGAGACGACCCATGACGAAGATCGCCTATGAAGACTTCGAGCGCCAGGTGGTGCAGCATCACCTCATTAAGGGCAACGTGTACGAGAACGGCGCGGCGCTCGTCGAACGCGCGAACCGGTGGATTGCGGAACATCGCATCGACGTGCTGAACGTGGAGAGCCTTTCGACGTTCGGCGCCGGCGACGATACCAGCGTCAGCCATTGGTACTCGGGCATTCGCGTCTGGTATCGCACCGAATAGGACGGGCAGCGGCGAACGCTTAGCCGCGTCCGACGAACGGCATCTTCGTCGCCATCACCGTGTGAAACAGGACGTTCGCTTCGAGCGGCAGATTCGCCATGTAGAGCACCGACTGGCCGACGATTTTCACGTCCATCATCGGTTCGATGGCAATCTCGCCGTTCGCCTGCGGCACGCCGCGCGACATGCGCTCCGACAACTCGGTGAGTGCGTTGCCGATGTCGATTTGTCCGACCGCGATGTCGTGTTTGCGGCCATCGAGCGACGCGGATTTCGTCAGGCCGGCGACTGCGTGCTTCGTCGCGGTATAGGCCGCCGAGTTCGGGCGCGGCGCGCTCGACGAAATCGAGCCGTTGTTAATGATGCGGCCGCCCTTCGGCGTCTGCGCGCGCATCGTGCGGAACGCTTGCTGAAGGCAGTAGAACATGCCGTTCAGATTGACGTTGACGACGCCCTGCCATTGCTCGGGCGTCCAGTCTTCGAACGGGCCGGGAGGATTGCTCACGCCCGCGTTGTTGAACAGCAGATCGACTCGCCCGAAGCGCTCGACCGCCGCCGCGAAAAGCCGCTCGACGGATTGGGGATCGGCGACGTCGGTCGGCACGGCGTATCCGCGCTCGCCCGCGTCCGCTTCGGCGACGACAGCGTCGAGGGGCGCGGCACGCCGGCCCGCGAGCACGACCGACCAGCCGTCCGCGAGCAGTGCGAGCGCCGCCGCGCGGCCGATGCCGCTGCCCGCTCCCGTGACGATTGCGATGCGTGAAGATGTGTTGGTTGCCTCGGGCATGTCTCCGTTCTCCTGTTGGTGTCCGCGCGACTGTGCGCGCGGTCGTTATCGCGATCGGGAGAACATTATCGACGAAATCCCTTGCAACGCCGTTTCAGTGACTGGTCGACGCATCGGCCTGAATGGTGCCCGCCGTGTTGCGCAGCGCGCTGCCGTCGCAGAAGACGGCGGTCATCAGCATCGGCACGACCTCATGGACGACCGCCGTGCTGCCGGCCTCGCGCACGCGCGCTTCGACGTTGTCCTTCGAACCGATCACGACGACGCCGTAAGCGGAATCGTTGATGGGCTGGCCGGAACCCTGCTTGAACATCGCGTCGCCGTGTTCGTAGCCGAGCACCGCGTAGACGCGGAAGCCATAGGCCGTGAGGTCGCTGCCGTGCGTCGGCTTGAAAGCGTTGACGGAGTTGGCTTCGACGCGCATCGGCGTGGCGTCGATGTAGCGCTCGTCGCGCAGCGGCGCAATAAAGCGGTGCGCGCTCGACTGACAATCGAGCTGGCTTTCGAGCGGATGCGCCTGGCTCGTGCCGGGTGATATAAGACCGACACTTCCTAGAACGCCAGCCACGGCAGCCAGCGTAATGGACCTTGCGAGAGGAACGTTTTTCATGGCAGCGGCAAGACACGGTTGTCAGGTTGCGGTGTGGACCGGCTCTGTTTGATGCACCGCGCATGATGCAATTTGCGAGCCAGCGGGCTTGGGTTTCGCAGGCTGTCCGTTGATTCGCGCCACAAGGTCATTCCTACAAATGCCGTGTCACCGCGTAATCGCTGCGTCTGCGTTCCGGCCCCGAAGTGGTTATATTGAGCGATTCATTCAGACAGGATCGACGTATGCCCACGCTCTCCGATTTTCCGATCACGCGCAAATGGCCGGCGCAACACCCCGATCGCATTCAGCTTTATTCGCTGCCGACGCCCAACGGCGTGAAGGCGTCGATCATGCTCGAAGAGACCGGCTTGCCCTACGAGCCGCATCTGGTGCGCTTCGATCAGAACGATCAGACGTCGCCCGAGTTTCTATCGGTGAATCCGAACAACAAGATCCCGGCGATCATCGATCCGAACGGGCCGGGCGGCGAGCCGCTCGCGCTTTTCGAGTCGGGCGCGATTCTCATCTATCTCGCGGACAAGAGCGGTCAGTTTCTGCCACGCGATCCGGCGCGTCGCTACGAAGCAATCCAGTGGTTGATGTTCCAGATGGGCGGCATCGGTCCGATGTTCGGGCAGGTCGGTTTCTTCCACAAATTCGCCGGCAAGGACTACGAGGACAAGCGGCCGCGTGATCGCTACGTTGCCGAATCGAAGCGGCTGCTAGGCGTGTTAGAAGGACGCCTCGCCGGGCGCGAGTGGATCATGGGCGATGAGTACGGCGTCGCGGATATCGCTGTTTTTCCGTGGGTGCGCAATCTCGTCGGGTTCTATGAGGCGCGCCAGTTGGTCGGGTTCGATCAGTTCGCTAATGTGCAGCGGGTGCTGGATGCGTTCTTGGCGCGGCCGGCTGTGCAGCGCGGGTTGGAAATTCCTCAGCGGGTTTGATGCTGCGCGGTGTACTGGCCTCCGCGTTGCTGTGTCGAATTCGCACGCACGGTGAAATACGTTGTGCTTCAACATGTTGCCTCGGCGATGCGCAGGATATCCACATGCTTGTGAACAATTTCTGTGGACAACGATGCGTTGCGCCTCTCCTTGGTTGGGCCGGATTTTGACCGCCCTACCCGGCCCGCTCGATTGGTTCACAATGAGCGGACGCGCGTAATTCGCACGGCGGGCGAAATGCGTTTCGCATCAACGCGTTGGCCCGGCGATGCTCAGGATATCCACATGCTTGTCCAACTTTTCTGTGGACAACAACGCGACGCCTGAGCGACTTCACAAGCGATGCGGTAACGGACACCGACGCCATGATCGCCCTTCCCTCTCGTTACTTATCGGCTGCCGTCGCACTGCTCGTAGTCGGCGTTTCCGCGCACGCGGACTGTCCGGGCTACGTCGAAACCGATGCCGGCAGCGCCTTCAACATCGCCGCGATCATCAAGGACAGCGGTTCGCCGCAAGGGGCGCTGGACAAGGTGCGCGGCGCGGTATCGAAGATCAACTCGGGCGGCGGATGTGCCATCTTCGCGAACAAGCGCGCGTGCGAAGAGACGCTGAGCCTGGCGCGAAAGGCGATCGTCGCGTTGCAAGCGTGCTCGGCGACCGCGCCGCCGAAAGGTGCTGCGCGCGGCTGAAATCGCAGGGCGAAAAAAAAGCGTGCCGCCCTGAGGGACGGCACGCTTGTCGTTGCGCGATGAAGCGTCGGAGATCAGCGATCGAGGAACGGACGCAGCTTGTCGGCGCGGCTCGGATGCATGAGCTTGCGCATCGCCTTGCTTTCGATCTGACGGATACGCTCGCGCGTCACGTCGAACTGCTTGCCCAGCTCTTCGAGCGTGTAGTCCGAAGCCGTATCGATACCGAAGCGCATGCGCAAAACCTTCGCTTCGCGCGGCGACAGCGCGTTGAGCGCATCGTCGATCGCGGCGCGCATGTTCGCGTGCACGGCGGCATCGGCAGGAGAAGCCGCGCCCTGGTCTTCGATCATGTCGCCCAGCGTGGCGTCGGCGTCTTCACCGACCGGCGTTTCCAGCGACACCGGCTGCTTCGCGATCTTCAGAATGCCGCGAATCTTCTCTTCAGGCATCTCCATGCGCTCGGCCAGCACCGACGGATGCGCTTCCATGCCGGTCTGCTGCAGGATTTCGCGGGAAATGCGGTTCAGCTTGTTGATCGTCTCGATCATGTGAACCGGCACGCGGATCGTGCGAGCCTGATCGGCCAGCGAGCGCGTCACGGCCTGACGCACCCACCACGTCGCATACGTCGAGAATTTCCAGCCGCGACGATATTCGAACTTGTCCACCGCCTTCATCAAACCGATGTTGCCTTCCTGAATCAGGTCCAGGAACTGCATGCCGCGATTGACGTACTTCTTCGCGATCGAGATGACGAGACGCAGGTTCGCCTCGATCATTTCGCGCTTTGCCTGACGCATCTTCAGCTCGGCCGCCGTCATCTGACGGTTGATCTGCTTCAGTTGCTGCAACGGCAATGCAACGACGCCTTCGATGTCGATCAGCTTTTGCTGTTCGGCCTGAATCGCGGGCAAACTGCGCTCGAGCGACGCGCCATACTGACGCGAAGCCGCCGCCGTGCGCGCCGTCCATTCGAGATCCGTCTCGTGACCCGGGAACGATTCGACGAACTTGTCGCGCGGCATGCCGCAACGATCGACCGCAATCTGCAGAACGCGGCGTTCGATTTCGCGAACTCGCGCGACTTGTTGTTGCACGTCCGCGCACAAGCGGTCGATAGTTTTCGCCGTGAAGCGGATCGAACCCAGTTCGCGCTGGATTTCGCTGCGTGCGCGCTCGACCGCCTTGGTCGCTGCTGCGCCCGTTCCCTTAGGATTGCTCGCTTGTTCGGCGAGATCACGTACACGTGCGAAGATTTCGAGGCAGTCGGCCTTCAATTGCTTGAGGCGTGCCTCGTTCGACGCGCCGGCATCGCCGCCTTCGAGGTCGCTGTCTTCTTCGTCGTCGCTGTCCGATTCATCGGTGTCCGTATCGATATCGGTGGACTCCGTTGTTTCGGAAACCGAAATATCTTCCTCTACCGTGTCGTCTTCCTTCAAGCCGTCGACGAGGTCGTCGATTTTCATCTCGCCGGATTCGACGAGTGCGGCGTCCGCGAGGATGGTGCCGACCGTCGACGGACACGCAGCGATCGCCTGGATCATCTCGTGCAAACCGTCTTCGATGCGCTTCGCAATTGCGATTTCGCCGGCGCGCGTGAGCAGCTCGGTCGCGCCCATTTCGCGCATGTACATGCGTACGGGGTCCGTCGTGCGGCCGAATTCCGAGTCGACGGTCGAAAGCGCGTTTTCCGCTTCCTCTTCCGACTGCTCGTCTGCCACCACGGCGGGTGCGTTGTCGCTCAACAGCAGCGTTTCTGCGTCGGGCGCTTGTTCGTACACCGCGACGCCCATGTCGTTGAACGTGCTGACGATGGTTTCCATCGCCGCGGTTTGTGCAAAGTTGTCCGGCAGGTGATCGTTGATTTCGGCATGCGTGAGGTAACCACGCTCCTTGCCGAGTTGAATCAACGCGCGCATCTGACGCTGACGCTCTTCGTCTTGCTCCGCCGTCATGACGACATCGGGCTGCATCGTGCCGGCCTGGCCCTTGCTCTTACCCGCCTTGCGTCCCGCTGACCTGCGCGCCGGCGCGACGATATCCAGCTCCGAATCTTCCCGATCAAAACTTGCCATACTTTCTCCTCGACAGGTTTGCTCGGCGATGACAGTTCCCCGGGAGCGAGCGTGACAGCCCGCGTAATATCGACAACAGCTTCGACCACGGACGGCTTGCTGAGAATCGCATCGAGCAAAGCGCGCAAACCACGCTAAGGGCGCGGATCGCGAAATTACAAAGCGCCATCAGAGACGCAACCTTAGAGTATATCAGGGTTTGTTGTGACACAGCAGGTTTATTTACAGGCGAAGTTGGCGCCGGGGACGGCGCACGCTTCACTGTGCTGCGCAGGAATCATGTACCTCGCTTGCGTATAAGCGCTTCCCTCTCCGCTTGGTTCGGATGTGGTGACGACTCCGGCCATTTTCAATCGAAGGAAGTCCTTTAGAGCGCCTAGGTTGCGCGCGGCGTTGTCCGAGCGTCTTGCGCGTATCGGTTCATTGTTCTCGATGCGCAGCGCAGACGCATAGCCTTGAAGCGCTGCATCGTGAGCTACTTCGACGATCCGTCCGGTTCGCAAAGCCGCAAGGAAATCGCGTGCCCACTCGCCTGCATGTACGCGAGGACGTGCTTCGTCGCGATGATGCACGGTGACCGTCTTCGCGTCGCCAGCAACCACGTAACGCCTTAGCTGGTCTTCGCTCGCGAAGGCTCGTCCGGCCAGCGTACGAATTTCAAGCTGGTCCTGTGCGTTCTGCGCGGAAGCAGTATCGCGCTCAGCGGCTTCAAGTCGCTTGCTGCGAACTCTATGCGCGAAATCGACCGGAACGCGGAGGAGGGTCCTCAGATAGCTGATCGGATGGGTTGCACGTCGAAGGTGTTCCCAAGCTGCTTCTACGACGTCAGAGAGCCGCTTGCCCTGCGAGCGCGCTTCGGCCATGAGTTTGAAGATTAGAAATTGACGAAATCCCAGTCTGGTGAGGCGCTCCAGGTCGGCGGGGAGGCGTCCTGGTTGTCTCTTTTGAGTAGAAGGGCTTAGATCCTTATATATAGCGCCGTCTGCCACGCTGACAGACGGTGTACTCAAAAAAGCAGGGTCGGCTTGGCGAGGAGCGCCTTCCTGAGTGTCGGCTTCAACTTCGGCGGGGCGCGTCTGCTTATCGACCAAGCCGAGGAGAACTGCTGCCTTATTCGTCAGATGCAGATATGCACGCCCGAAAAGTCCGGCACCACCATATCGACCCTGAGGCGGCCTCGTGATAAAGCCGGACGACTCGAGATCGTCCAGGCTGCGATAGAACGTGCGCATCGACTGAAGCGCGCGTCCGGTCAACAGTTCGCGTCGGGCGAAGATGGCAGCGAACGGGCGGGCAGCATCGACAGTCCGCGCCAATGCGGCGAGGACCGCGCGAGCGCGAGCGGGCAGGGCGGACAGATGATTCGCTCGATGAGCGGCTCTGAAAATGATCCACGGAAGATTTGAGCGGTCGCAGGCGTACTCGTCGAGGGCTTGCTGATCCCCGCGCTCAGGTCGGTCTTCTGGGATTTGCGGGCGAAAAACAACCTCGCCTGCAACGGAAAGTTGCGCGATGTGCATGTCAAGTGCATCCATTTCGAAAAATGGAGGACAAACGCTTGACTGCCGATCGCTATCCGCTAAACTTCGAGTTGTGTAGCTCGTGACCCGATTGGCGTCGGGAAGCGGACGGGCAAGCAGCAGTGAAGCCCGAATTCAAAAGCCTTCGGTTGGCGCCGAAGGCTTTTGTCTTTCTGGAGCAAGTTCGTTACATGGCAACCTCATCGGTGCTGTTGGGCTTAAGCGTTGATTCGAAAGGAGTTTCTAGTAGAACCTCTTTCGTTTCAAATTTCGGCGGCGCTAAACCGTTGATTTGATTGAAAACTCTAGTAGGATCTCAATCCTGCGGCGATTCATCGATAGATCTATTGATGAAATCCGCAATTCGCTGTGCCCACGCTTCCGCCTCGTTCGTGTCCTTGTCGTAGAAGCGAATGCCCACGACGCCGCTTCGCGTCGAAACCTCGCATACTTTCCTTCTACCTGAGCGAATCACCGTTGTGCTAGGCACGGCGGCCTTCGGCTTTTCGGCGGCGAAAGCAACGGCTTTATCTTGCGTAAAGTTTTCGTCGTCGACCAACCGACGAACGGCCTCCACGACCTTCTCCGCCTTGCCAGCTTCGACGAGAGCCGCGAGCTTCTGGGCAGCGTTGCTTCCAAGCCGTTCCGGTTTTACCGCCAGCGCTTGCTTCGCAGCATCCGGCAGGGAATCGAACGAGAAGATGCGCGTCACGTGACTTTTGCTGAGACCCGCGCTTTCCGAGATTTCCGTGCGTGAAAGCCCGCTCAGTTCTTGAAGCCGTTTGAAGTTCCAGTACTTCTCGAAATCCGTTAGGGACGGCGACAGCAGGTTGGAGAAAAACGCTGCAAACTCAATTTCTCCCTCGTCGATAGAAGCGACGTTCGCCCGAATCGTGCTACGTCCCAAGTCACGATACGCCGCAACCCGGTTGTGCCCCGCCACGATCTCGTAACGACCCTCCGAGAGCGGTCGGATCAAAATCGGCGTAGCGAGCGCATGCTGCGCTAGATTCGCTTTTAATTCCTGGAATTGCTCAGCGGTCAACTTCCGCCGTCTGCCGTCGACCTCGACAAGTGCGTCCAGCCGCACGTCAAATGCGGCGCCCGCCTCGAGTTGTGATTCGAGTTCCTTGATTCGTGCCTGCGCCGTGTTAATTCGGTGCTGCGCGTCCATCAACCTTCCGGGCGACGTGCGCGGTTCCGAATTAGTGGCGCGCTGCGTCGGCTCGGTCGGTTTGCTGCCGATGTTCGCGGTCTTCGCGAGAAGCCTGTCCCCGATGCCCATTTACCCCTCCGCCTGATTCCACGCGCGGACGAACTGCGCGTCTAGATGTTCTGCGAGCCGGTCAAGCGGCTCCTTGAAACGGTTGTACGCCGCCGTGCTCCCGTCAGGCTTCGACAGGTCGTAGACCGTTGAGAGTTGCGCCGATGCGCCTTTTGGCACGGTCGATTCAGGAATCTCGAAGGGCAGCACGCGATCGCCGTAAGCTTTTTGTAGCCATCCTCGGACGACGCGAGAGACGTCGTCCGATTTGGCCTTCGTAAGGATGACGTTGACGAAGTCGAAGCGCTTCTGTTCGAGCACGCCCGGCAACTTCTTTGCGATGTCGGCGAAGAGATGCCAGAACTGAGTCGAGCTGGCGAAGTCCAGTGCCTCGGGCGGGCAGGGCAGCAGAATCGCGTCGGACGCGAGCAGTGCGTTAATGGTCAGATAACTGAGCGCGGGCGGCGTATCGATGACGACAGCGTCGTACTCCTCCGTCAACGGCATCAGGCCTCGCCGCACGATCTCCCAAAACTCGAAGGTGCTGTCGTTCAGCACCTTCGCGGGAATCTCGAATTCCGCATCAAAGAGGGACGACGATGCCGGTATGAGATCCAGGTTGTGCCAATACGTCTCTTGCACGGCATAGTGCAGTGTCGATTGATCGCCATAAATCAACGGCAGCAGCGTTTGATCATCGGAAATTTCGGCGTCGGGCGCCCATCCGCAAAGCTGCGTAGTTGTTCCCTGAGGATCGCAGTCAATCACGAGCACCCGTCGGCCCAGCAGCGTCAACGCCTGAGCAGCGGACACGGCCGTCGTGGTTTTGGCGACGCCGCCCTTGAAGTTCGCGACGGTCACAATGCGCCCGCGCTTACCTTCCGGCCGACGGACACGCTCCTTGGTTGCGCGAATCCAGGTCAACGCTTCTTCGAGCGTGAATTCCTTGCTTCGGCCCGCGCCCTTCGACGTCCCCGCAGGCAGTTCGCCTTTGGTGGTCAGGTATTGAAACCGCTGCTTGTCGATTCCGCAAAGCGATGCGACCTGCGCGCTCGTGAACGTCGGAGCGCTCTTGCGGGGATACGGCTCCAGCATCGCATCGCGGATCTGGTTGAGGATATCAGTGGCTTGGGCGGCCACCCCCAAGAGCGTTTCGATCGAAACGGATTGGTCGACTTCGGGAAGCCGAGCGCTTAGCATGGAATTCGCGGTCACTGGCGGGCCTGGGTAAGCAAATAATTCTTCGGTTTGTGGAAAACATACTGCAAACCGAAGAATAAACGGCCAACCGGTAAACCTCAAGTAAACTCTGAAGTCTTTACAGGGCGATATTACAACGCTGCGGCCGCGTAAACCTCTGCCTTAAGCCGATTCCGAGGCGTTTCCTAGCGCCAATGTGCGGCGAATGAACTGTTCGACGCCGAGTAAACGGCTGGCGTCCTCGTGTTGCAGGTATAACGCCGTCGTCGATGCATCAGCATGCCCGAGCCCTTTGCTTACATCGGCCAGGTCGGCGCCAAAAGCGAGTGCGTGTATCGAATGGGTGTGGCGCAGCCAATGCGTGCTCGCGCGTGCCAGCGGCCGGCCTGCGCCCGGGGCATCCGATTCGAGTTCGGCAGCCGCGTTCGAGAAGGCATTCTTGATGATGCGACCGATGCCATCGGGAGTGATGGCTTGCCCTCCGCGGCTTTGAGCCAGGATGGGCGTGCCTTCCGCACAATCGAGCGGGCTCGGTAGTCCGCGGAGTGAAAGGTTCTCCAGTAGGACATCGATGACTGCGGGCGGTATGAGCACCGTCCTCACCGAACGCTTTGCGCTCGTCTGACCGACGCTCAACCGCCATACCGGCGTGTCGATCCCGGGTAAGCGGCCCACTGATAGCGCGTCCGTCGTGGCGCCTGCCAGTTCGGCTCGCCGCAAGCCGGTCGCGTAGGCAAGGAGGAGGGCGAGGCGGTCGCGGTGTTCGGCGAACGTGTACTGCGGCCGCGTCGCGGAGCGAAGCACGGCTTGCCATTCTTCCGCATTGAGCGCGCGCTCTTTTGCGTCGAAGGCAGGCGGCGTCACCACGCGATCGTGTCCGAGCATCGGATTCGTCGACAGATAACCGCTGTCGACCAGCCACTCGAACATTGCATTCAGAATGGCGCGCGCCGTTTCACGACTCCGAGCGGAGAGCGGGCCCGCGAAGGGCTTCCATCCGGGAAGGCATCGCTCGATGCGCTGTCTGGAAATCCATCGCTCTGCCGGCTGCGGATTCGTCAAAAACTCCGATACAAACTGCGCACAGTCGTCCGAGTCGAGCGACGACAGCGGCTTTTCCTTTTCGATCAACGCCCAAAGCAGCAGCCGCTCGGCTTCCCGCCGATACGCCCGCCGCGTGTGCTCGCTGGCGGAGCGCGCGTCGAGCCAGGCCTTGATGGCAATGACGTCCGTGTCCAAATTCCCGACACCGTTCTCGATGCACGCCCGGTTAGTGCCCGCCGATCCGTCGAGCGCCCGCGGCACGCGCAGTGCCTCCAAAGGCGCGACGACGATGGCATCGGAATCCGCCGGCCGGGTGGACAACTGTTCGTTCCGCCACTGCCGCCGAGGCACGAGGGCAAGCGGCGAAAGCGTGTGCCGTAACGGTGCCGCGTGCAGAACCAGCCAATCGACGATTCGCTGCGCGCCCTTAGGCCCGAGCCGCGGCACGGAGGCATACCAACGATGCCGTCGACGCTCGATCAGCGCGATGAGATCCGCAATAGTCGTCAACCCGGCGTCCGCCAATCGCGCTGTGACGACCGGCTCGAACCATCCGTCGATCGGATGCTCCTGGCTAGGATCCTGAACGAGGCTCGCCTCCATGCGGGCGAGGGCGTTGGCTTGCCGCCGCCGCAACCGCGCGTTACGCGCCGTGCGTCGATCGGACGCTGCGGAGACGCTATCGCGATGCTCTTCCTTATAGAGCGCAAGCAGTTCGGACTCGCTATAGACGCCGTCAGGATCGATACGCTCGCGGAAGGCTTCGAGCGTCGGCGTTTCGGGCGCAGGCGCGTCGGACGATGGTGGAATGCTGCCTGGACGCAATCGCAGCAGATGCGCCGCTTCGACATCGTGTGTGCGGCGGGCCATCACGGAGAGCGTGTCGCGCAATGCGGCAATGAGTCGCCGGGTGCCGCGGACGTCAGACCCGGCTTCGCCGTAGGACGCGTGAAGCTGCACTTCGGAAACGCCGTCGAGATAACCGCGGTACAGAGCGAAATGCTGGCGCGTGAGTCTTCGCGGTGCAGTCGTGTGCACCGGAGGTTGTCCGTCTATGGAGTTTTTGCCTTTGTTATCAGTCATTTGGCGCGAGGTTATCAAGTACAGTCCAGATTGACAAGCTAAATCGCTACGTCTGATAAGACGGATTATCAGGTAGAGCAATCGGACTCGTGTCTAGAAGCGCCCGCTTGAATCTTCGCCGCGTGCGGAGCATATTCCGATCAACTCTCCCGAGCAATCTGATGGAGGCACGTGCCGATGCGCGACCCCCGACGCCCCGCGTACAAAGAGCCGGGCAACGATGAATTTCGCCCGAGTCTGCCGGAGGTGTACGCGTCGGTGAGGGTGCCCGTCGGTGGTGGATGGCTCCGGCGCTTTCTCGCCTTCGCCGGTCCCGGCTACATGATTTCGGTCGGCTATATGGACCCCGGCAACTGGGCGACCGACCTCGCCGGGGGATCGAGGTTCGGCTATACGCTGCTTGCTGTCATCCTGCTGTCGAACCTGATGGCCATTCTCCTGCAGGCGCTCGCCGTCCGGCTCGGCGTCGCGACCGGGCGGGATCTCGCGCAGGCGTGCCGCGATCACTACTCGAAACCGGTCAACTTCGCGCTGTGGATTGCCTGCGAGACGGCAATCGTCGCGTGCGATCTGGCCGAAGTGATCGGAACGGCCATCGCCTTGCAACTTCTCTTCGGCATTCCGTTGATCGCAGGCGCGTTGCTCACCGCGCTCGATGCGTTTCTCCTGCTCCTGCTTGTCAACAGAGGCTTTCGCCTGCTGGAAGCCTTCGTCATCTCGCTGTTGATCATTATCGCGGTGTGTTTTGCGTTGCAGATCGTCGCCGCGTCGCCGCCGATCGCGCAGGTGCTGCGCGGCTTCGTGCCGTCGCCCCAGATCGTCACCAACCGGGAGATGTTGTACGTCGCGATCGGCATCCTGGGCGCGACGGTCATGCCGCATAACCTGTATCTGCACTCGTCGGTGGTTCAGACGCGCGCGTACGGGCAGTCGGTCGAGGCGCGGCGCGACGCGATCCAATGGGCGACCATCGACAGCACTATCGCGCTGACGCTCGCGCTTTTCATCAACGCGGCGATCCTGATCGTGGCCGCAGCCGTCTTCCACGCGAGCGGCCACAACGAAGTCGCCGAAATCGGCGATGCCTTCCGCCTGCTGTCGCCCTTGCTTGGACTCGGAATAGCGTCGACGCTATTCGCCGTCGCGTTGCTCGCGTCGGGACTGAATTCGACGGTCACTGCGACGCTCGCCGGCCAGATCGTGATGGAAGGCTTCCTCCGACTCCGCCTGCCGAGTTGGGCGCGGCGGCTCATCACACGGGCGATCGCAATCGTGCCGGTAGTGATCGTCACGGCGATTTACGGTGAGAAAGGCACCGGCCAGCTATTGGTCCTGAGTCAGGTCATCCTGTCGATGCAACTGCCGTTCGCCGTCGTCCCGCTGGTGCGCTTCGTGTCCGACCGCCGCAAGATGGGCGTCTTTACGATCAACCGCTGGATTGCCGCGCTCGCCTGGCTCGTGACGGGCGTGATCATCGTATTGAACGTAAAGCTGCTTGCCGATACGCTGCTCTTCTAGTTCGCGAAACCGCAGACGCGCGCGATAGCCGGCGACTTCATCGGAAGATCGGCGCGCAAGCTTACCGACGAGACGCGGCCAAACCGGGCGTTGACCGAAGCCACGCCGGTCCGACGCACCCATCTATATATATAAGAGGAGACATTGAATGACCGACGCGGCCCAGTGCCCCATCCACATGAACGCGCCAACCGGTTGCCCGGTGAGCACGCGCGCCGCTGACTTCGATCCGTTCAGCGACGGCTATCAGCAAGACCCGCCCGAATACGTGCGCTGGGCGCGCGAGCAGGAGCCGGTCTTCTACAGTCCGAAGCTCGGTTACTGGGTCGTCACGCGTTACGACGACATCAAGGCCATCTTCCGCGACAACCTCACGTTCAGTCCTTCGATCGCGCTGGAAAAGATCACGCCCACTGGCCCAGAAGCGAATGCCGTCCTCGCATCGTATGGCTTCGCGCTGAACCGCACGCTCGTCAACGAGGACGAGCCTGCGCACATGCCGCGCCGCCGCGCGTTGATGGACCCGTTCACGCCCGAGGCGCTTGCGCACCACGAGCCGATGGTGCGCGCGCTCACCCGGGAATACGTCGATCGCTTCATCGACGATGGCCGCGCCGATCTCGTCGACCAAATGCTGTGGGAGGTGCCGCTCACCGTCGCGCTGCATTTTCTCGGCGTGCCCGAAGAGGACATGGACACGCTGCGGGAATATTCGATCGCGCATACGGTGAACACGTGGGGCCGGCCGAAGCCCGAAGAACAGGTTCAGGTCGCGCACGCGGTCGGCAAGTTCTGGCAGTACGCGGGCAAAGTGCTCGACAAGATGCGCGAAGACCCGTCGGGCGACGGCTGGATGCAGTACGGCATCCGCAAGCAGAAGGAATTGCCCGAGGTTGTCACTGACTCGTATCTCCATTCGATGATGATGGCCGGCATCGTCGCCGCGCACGAAACGACGGCCAACGCGTCGGCGAATGCGATCAAGCTGCTCTTGCAGCATCCCGACGCATGGCGCGACATCTGCGAAGACGCGGCGCTCATTCCGAACGCAGTCGAAGAATGCCTGCGGCACAACGGATCCGTGGCGGCCTGGCGGCGGCTCGCGACAAAGGACGTGACGATCGGCGGCATCGACATCCCAGCGGGTGCGAAGCTGCTGATCGTCACATCGTCGGCGAATCACGACCAGCATCGATTCGCGGACGCGGACCTCTTCGACATCCGCCGCGAAAACGCCAGCGATCAACT
This sequence comes from Caballeronia sp. RCC_10, assembly GCF_041360715.1. NCBI lineage: Bacteria > Pseudomonadati > Pseudomonadota > Betaproteobacteria > Burkholderiales > Burkholderiaceae > Caballeronia > Caballeronia sp. RCC_10. Next base: position 97,731 of record NZ_JBFUPT010000010.1, on the reverse strand, counting down.
GACCTTTGGCTACGGCGCGCATCAGTGCATGGGCAAAAACCTCGCGCGCATGGAAATGCAGGTCTTCCTCGACGAGCTCACGCGCCGCCTGCCGCACATGCGGCTCGCCGAGCAGCGCTTCACTTACGTGCCGAACACGTCGTTTCGCGGGCCGGAGCATCTGTTCGTGGAATGGGACCCGTCGATGAACCCGGAGCGCACCGATCCATCCGTGCGCGAGGCGCGCGCGGCGGTGCGTATCGGCGAGCCGTCGTCGCATGCGGTGAGCCGCGCCGTGGTGGTCGAATCGGTGACGGCGTGCGCGGATCGCATCGTGCGGGTGCGGCTCGTTTCCGCCGATGGCCGCCCGTTGCCGCGCTGGACGCCCGGCTCGCATATCGACGTGCTGTGCGGCGACAGCGGACTCTCGCGTCAATATTCGCTCTGCGGCGATCCCGCCGACGCCCGCGCGTTCGAGATCGCCGTGCTGCGCGAAACCGCGAGCCGCGGCGGTTCCGCATGGGTCCACGACAACGTGAAGCCCGGCGCGTCGTGGCGCATTCGCGGCCCGCGCAACCACTTCCGGCTCGATGAAACCGCGCGCAAGCTCGTGCTGATCGCGGGCGGCATCGGCATCACGCCGATCAGCGCGATGGCGCGCCGCGCTCGCGAGCTGGGCATCGACTATGAAGTGCATTACAGCGGACGTTCACGCGCATCGATGGCGCTGCTCGACGACATGCGCGCGCTGCACGGCGACCGTCTGCGCGTGTTCGCATCGGAAGAGGGCGCGCGCAACGATATCGCAGCCTTGCGCGTCGAGCAGGGCACCCAGGTCTATGCATGCGGCCCGGCGCGGATGCTCGAAGCGCTCATCGCCGCGAGCGCCGCCTGGCCCGACGATGCGCTTAAGATCGAACACTTCGAAGCGAAGCTCGGGACGCTCGATCCCGCGCAGGAACACGCGTTCGAGGTCGAACTGAAAGATTCCGGGTTCACACTGACCGTGCCCGCCGGAGAGACGCTGCTCGCGACGCTGCGTCGCGCCAACGTGGATGTTCAAAGCGACTGCGAAGAAGGCCTGTGCGGATCGTGCGAGGTTCGCGTGATCGACGGAGATATCGATCACCGCGATCTCGTCCTTACTAAAAGCGAGCGGCAAACGAATCAAAGAATGATGGCGTGTTGTTCTCGCGCTAAAGGTTCCAAACTGGTATTAGCGCTATAAATGTGATCACACGCTTATGCGTCGCGGGGATGAAACAATAAATGGAACCGATTCATCCCTGCGTCACAAGCGCGCATTAAGCCATGCTCGAGGGATTTTCACTGTCGCCGATACATTAAGTGTCCATTGCAATCTGCGAAGTAACGATAAGACTAAAGACGCATTTTTTTTCGTTGCCCAAATTCGCACAACGCACGTATTCTTCATATCACCTGTGCAATTTTTCGCCACATTCAAGCATCAGTCCGTACGTACGTTCGATTGAAGCCGGTGTTCTTCGCATCAATGCGCCGGGAAAATGTACCGTCACTAGGGTTATTACCTAGAAATATGCAAATTTTTGTCGATGGTTTACGTTTAGAATGACTTTCAGTTGGTGCGACGCACAAGCTGTCTCCCACAATATCTTCTTATAGCCCTGCTGAAACGACCTGTGAATTGCGCCGCTGCAGAAACGCATAGCTGCGATTCACAATTGGCATGGCTGCGGGAAGGGCTGGTGATTAACCTGAGAGATGTCTATTAAAGGCCCATATAAATGGACCATGTAGTTAGCTTTGAAGCTGCGGGTATCGGCATTGAAGAATCGCTGCATACCCACGTCGGCTGGCTGTTCCCGCCGATTTTCACAAACGCGCCTTGAAACAAGGCGCGGCGCCGCCCGGGCAGACAACTCCAGTCTGCTCCAGCCGTGCGCCCTCTCACGCCCCGCCTAGTGCGGGACTCTATTCTTGGGGCGCAGTGCTCCGGCTGGCGGTTCTGGCCGGACCAGGCTTCGGAATTATCTTGGTTGTTCGACGAGGATCAAACATGTCTGACGTAGTGATCGTATCGGCCGCGCGTACGGCGGTTGGCAAGTTCGGCGGTTCGCTCGCGAAGATTGCGGCGCCGGATCTGGGCGCAACGGTGATTCGCGCGGTGCTGGAGCGCGCGGGCGTGAAGCCGGAGCAGGTGAGCGAAGTCATCATGGGTCAGGTGTTGACGGCGGGGTCGGGTCAGAATCCGGCGCGTCAGTCGGTGATCAAGGCCGGCCTGCCCGAAATGGTTCCCGGCATGACGATCAACAAGGTGTGCGGCTCGGGCCTGAAAGCGGTGATGCTGGCGGCCAATGCGATCATCGCGGGCGATGCCGAGATCGTCGTCGCGGGCGGGCAGGAGAACATGAGCGCCGCGCCGCACGTGCTGCCGGGTTCGCGCGATGGCTTCCGCATGGGCGATGCGAAGCTCATCGACTCGATGGTCGTCGATGGCCTCTGGGACGTGTACAACAACTATCACATGGGCACGACGGCGGAAAACGTCGCGCGCGAGTACGGCATCTCGCGCGAGGATCAGGACAAGTTCGCGGCGCTGTCGCAAAACAAGGCGGAAGCCGCGCAGAAGGCCGGCCGATTCAACGACGAAATCGTGCCGATCGCGATTCCGCAGCGCAAGGGCGAGCCGCTGCAGTTCACCACCGACGAGTTCGTGCGTCACGGCGTGACGGCCGAGGCGCTCGCGGGGCTGAAGCCGGCGTTCTCGAAGGAAGGCACGGTGACGGCGGCGAACGCGTCGGGCATCAACGATGGCGCGGCGGCGGTCGTCGTGATGTCGGCGAAGAAGGCCGAGGCGCTGGGCTTGACGCCGCTGGCGCACATCAAGGCGTACGCGAACGCGGGCGTCGATCCGAAGGTGATGGGCATGGGTCCGGTGCCGGCCTCGAGGCGCTGTCTGGAGCGTGCGGGCTGGGGCGTGAACGATCTGGACCTGATGGAGATCAACGAGGCGTTCGCGGCGCAGGCGCTGGCCGTGCACAAGCAGATGGGCTGGGACCAGTCGAAGATCAACGTGAACGGCGGGGCGATTGCGATCGGTCATCCGATCGGCGCATCGGGCTGCCGCATTCTGGTCACGCTGCTGCACGAGATGCAGAAGCGCGATGCGAAGAAGGGCCTGGCATCGCTGTGCATCGGCGGCGGCATGGGCGTCGCGCTGGCGGTCGAGCGTCCCTGATTCGGGGCGCAAGACAAGGGCGGTCCGAGTCCGCCCTTCACCCGGCGTCGCAGCATAAAAAACAATCGATGCGCCGCCGGGATTAATTCGAGTGTCAAGTACCTGAGAGGACTATTAGCATGACTAAGCGTATCGCAGTGGTAACCGGTGGCATGGGCGGTCTGGGCGAAGCAATCAGCATCAAGCTGAACGACGCGGGTTTCGCCGTCGTCGTCACGCATTCGCCGGGCAACACGATCGTGTCGGAATGGCTCGCGGAGATGGATCGTCAGGGCCGCAACTTCCGCGCGTATCCCGTCGATGTCGCCGACTACGACGCGAGCCAGCACTGCATCGCGAAGATTCAGCGCGAGGTCGGACCGATCGACATCCTCGTCAACAACGCGGGCATCACGCAGGACACCACGTTCAAAAAGATGACGAAGGTGAACTGGGACGCCGTGTTGCGCACGAATCTCGACTCCGTGTTCAACATGACGAAGCCGGTGTGCGAAGAAATGGTCGCGCGCGGCTGGGGGCGCATCATCAATATTTCGTCGGTGAACGGATCGAAAGGGCAGATCGGCCAGACGAATTACGCGGCGGCGAAGGCCGGCATGCACGGCTTCACGAAGTCGCTCGCGCTCGAAGTGGCGCGAAAGGGCGTGACGGTCAATACCATCTCGCCGGGCTACCTCGCGACCAAGATGGTGACCGCGATTCCGCAGGAGATCCTCGATTCCAAGATTCTTCCGCAGATTCCGGCGGGCCGTCTCGGCAAGCCTGAAGAAGTGGCCGCGCTCGTCGCGTTCCTGTGTTCGGATGACGCCGGCTTCGTGACCGGCTCGAACATCGCGATCAACGGCGGTCAGCACATGCACTGATGCACCGATGCGCGCGAAGCGATGACTTCGCGCGCCGTCGTCACTTCTTCAAACGAACATCGCCGGCTCTGCGCGCCACGGCGCGTTCCGGCATCGCTTCCATGGACGATTCCTGCACGGGCGCACGTCCCTATAACGTGAACCAACTCGACTCGGCCATCGCGCATCTCGAACAGGTGCTGAACTTCGATGGCGCGAATTCACTGTTCTCCAAGACCTACTGGCGCGCTCGCGTCGAACAGGCGCTAGCCACGCCGGGACTCATGCCGTCGCAGCATGCGCGGTTGCAGCGATTGCTGCATCGAATCGAAACGTCCTGAGCAAACAAAAACGGCCGGCGTGCACGATGCACGCCGGCCGCGTCTAAGCGATTCGTGAAGAAATTCGCGGACGGCTGTATCATGCCGCCCTTTCGAATCGTCGCTTCGCCCCGTATGACTCACTTCATTTCACGCCGCGCGATGGCGGCGTCGCTGCTCGCTCTCGTGCTGGCCGCATGCAGCACCGCGAGCGAAATCACCGCTGGCCCCCAAGCCGATATATACAGCGTCACCGGCAAGGCGACCGGCACGCGCATGTCCTGGGTGACCGCGCGCAACCGGGCGATGGACGCCGCCAGCGACTATTGCAAGCAACGCCAGCAAACCATGCGCTTGCGTTCGGAGTCGACGAGCGGCGTGCGGTCACTGGAAGAACAGACGTCGACGGTCAACTTCACGTGCGTATCGTCGCAGGCGAGCGGTTGAGCCGACGATAGCGTCCGTCAGATGTTCAACGCCCGCTTTCCGACCGCGAGCGCCGCTTCGCGCATCACTTCCGACAGCGACGGATGCGGATGCGAAATGATGCCGATGTCCTCCGACGCCGCCTTGAACTCCATCGCGACGACCGCCTCCGCGATCAGATCTGACGCGTTCGCCGAAATGATGTGAACGCCGAGAATTTCGTCGGTCTTCGCATCGGCGATGATCTTGATGAAGCCGTCCGTCTCGCCGATGCCGAGCGCGCGGCCATTCGCCATCATCGGGAACTGTCCGCTCCTGAACTCGCGGCCTTCGGCCTTTAGCGCCTGCTCCGTCTGCCCGACCCACGCGATCTCCGGATGCGTGTAGATGACCCACGGGATGCAGTTGTAGTCGATATGCGGCTTCTGCCCGTCGATGATCTCCGCCACCAGCACGCCTTCGTCCTCGGCCTTGTGCGCGAGCATCGGTCCGCGCACGACATCGCCGATCGCATAGACGTTCGGGACTTTGGTCGCGCAATGGCCATCGACGGGAATGAAGCCGCGCTCGTCGGCAGCCAGGCCGATCGAATCGAGCCCGAGATTGTCGGTGTTCGGCACGCGGCCAATGGATACGATCAGCCGGTCCGCTTCGAGCGTTTGCGAGGCGCCGTCCTTGTCCGTATAGGAGACGGTCACGCCGGCATCGGATGACTCGACCTTCGCTATCTTCACGCCCAGCTGAATCTCCAGGCCCTGCTTCTTGAAGAGCTTCGCGGCCTCTTTCTGTAGCGACGCATCCGTGGTGCCGAGGAAGTCGGGCAGGGCTTCGAGGATCGTCACGTCCGCGCCGAGCCTGCGCCACACGGAGCCCAGTTCGAGACCAATCACGCCCGCGCCGATGACCGCGAGCTTCTTCGGCACGGCGTCGAACGCGAGCGCGCCTTCGTTATCGGAGACGATGCGGTTGTCCACCGGCACGTTCGGCAGATGCCGCGCTTTCGAACCCGTCGCGATAATGACGTGCTTCGCCGTATGGCTTCCGGTCGCATCGCCGCCGCTCACTTCGATGCGGAAATTGCCGCCATTCTTGCCCGCGAGCTTGCCGTGTCCTTTGAGCCACGTGATCTTGTTCTTCCGGAAAAGGAACTCGACGCCGCCCGTGATCTTCTCGACGATCGCTTCCTTGCGGCCGATCAGCTTGGCCAGATCGAGCGTCACGTTCTCGACGTTGACGCCGTGATCGCCCAGATGCAAGCGCGCGTTTTCGAATTGCTCGGATGACGCAAGCAGCGCCTTCGACGGAATGCAGCCGACGTTGAGACAGGTGCCGCCGAGCTTCGGATTGCCGGCCGGGTTGATCCATTCTTCCACGCACGCCACCGACATGCCGAGTTGCGCGGCGCGGATCGCGGCGATGTATCCGCCGGGTCCGGCGCCGATCACGATGACATCGAAGTCGGCTTTCTCGCCCGATGCCTGGGGCGCGGGCGCCGCTTGCGCAGCGGGCTTTTCTGTCGCAGCGGGAGCGGGTGCAGACGTAGGTGTAGACGCAGAGTCAGATGCAGGCGCAGCGGACTTCGCCTCGGTGTCGATGGCCGCGAGCAGTTCGTCGGCGTGCACGATATCGCCTTCGTGCTTCAGCACTTCCGCGAGCACGCCCGACGATGGCGCGGGCACTTCGAGCACGACCTTGTCGGTTTCGAGCTCGACGAGGATCTCGTCTTGCGTCACGGGGTCGCCCGCCTTCTTTTTCCACGGCAGCATCGTCGCTTCCGTGACGGATTCGGAAAGCTGCGGAACCTTGACTTCGACCCTGGCCATTCAGTTTCTCCTGTGAGCGCTATCGCGCAATCGACTAAGGGGACGGCGAGAAGCCACAGGATACGCCGTGTGCGCGGCCGGCGTGCGAACGCCGCGCCGGCCGCGCATGCAGCGGTGAATCGCCAATTAATGCGGCGCCGACCAGCCCTTGTAGTTGGCGACGTTCTCACGCGTGACGAGCGTCGACGGCATCAGGATCATCGTGCTGCTCGGCTTCTGGCCATTCATCAGCCCGTAGCCCACGCTCACCGCCTGCTGCGCCATCGACCACGGGTCCTGGCTCGCGGATGCCTGGATCAGCGTGTCCGCCTTCAGCGCCGTCTCGATATCGGGCGCGCCGTCCACCGACGTGATCACGATGTTCTTGCGTTGCAACTGCTTCGCCGCGAGATCGCTGCCGATCGCTTGCGGATCGTTGATCGCAAAGAGGCCGTCGAGTTTCGGGAAGCGCGTGAGATAGCCCTGCATCGCGTTCATGCCGCCTTCGCGCGAGCCTTTCGCATCCTGATCGTCGGACAGCACCTTGATGCCCGGATTCTTCGCGAGCACCGTCTTGCAGCCGTTCACGCGGTCGATCACCGCGGACACCTGCGGCCCGTTTTCGATCACGACATTGCCCTTGCCGTTGAGCTTCTTCGCAAGGAAGTCGCATGCGAGTTCGCCCGCCTGCACGTTGTTGGTCTGCACGGTGGCGTCCGCGCCGGCCGCGGCGACGTCGACCGCGACCACGACGATGCCCGCCGCCTTCGCCTTCTTCACCGCCGGCTCGATCGCCTTCGGATCGACGGCGTTGATGAGGATCATGTCCACGTGCGCGGAGATGAAGTTGTCGATCTGCGTGAACTGCTTGTTCATGTCGTAATCGGACGATACGGCCGTCACCCGCGCGTTCGGATTGATCGTTTTCGCCTTCGCTTCCGCGCCCTTCGCAATGGTCACGAAGTACGGATTGCCGAGCGATCCGACCGTGATGCCGATCGCCTTCAGCGGCTTGTCGGCGGCGTGAGCGGTGAGCGTCATCGTGAATCCGAGCGCGAGTGCGACGCTCGCGAACAGCCTGTTGTGCTTGCGCATGTTGGGTGTCTCCGGTTGTTTCGTTGGTTTCGTTGATATGGATGCTGCAACTTGCAAGGCCACGCTAGGTCCGCGCCGATCCGCGCTGACGGTAACGGTCGAGCGCCACCGCGCCGATGATCACGAGCCCCTTGATGATGTACTGCCAGATATCCGATACGCCCAGCAGCACGAGCCCGTTCGACAACACCGCGATGATGAGCGCGCCAATCAGCGTGCCGACGATCGACCCGACGCCGCCGACGAAGCTCGTGCCGCCAAGAATGACCGCGGCGATCGCGTCGAGTTCATACGACTGGCCGAGTTGCAGGCCATTGGCCGCATAAAGCCGCGCCGCCGACATCACCGCGCCGAGTCCCGCGAGCAGGCCGGAGATCGCGTAGACGAACATCTGGATGCCCCACACCTTGATGCCCGACAGCCGCGCCGCTTCGGGATTGCCGCCGACCGAGTAGATGCGCAGGCCGAGCACCGTGCGTCGCAGAATGAACCACGAAATGATGACCACCGCAAGCGCGATGATCACGAGCCAGGGCACGCCGAGCACGGTGTCGTTGCCGATGAACGCGAACGGCAGTTGCGGATTGAAGATCGTCGTGTCGTGGCCGATCAGCCGAGCGATGCCGCGCACGGCCGTCAGCGAGCCGAGCGTCACGATGAACGGCGGCAGCTTCAGCAGCGCGATCAGTGCGCCGTTGACGACGCCGAAGCCGAGTCCGACCGCGAGCGCGGCGGGTATGCCGAGCCAGCCCATGCCTTGCAGGTTCGATGCGAGCAGCGCCGTCACCGCCGCCGCCGACAACACCGAGCCCACGGACAGATCGATGCCGCCCGTCAGAATCACGAAGGTCATGCCCGCCGCGAGCACGATGTTGATCGACGCCTGCTGCGTGACGATCGACATGTTCTGCAAGCTGAAGAAGCCATCGGTGACGATGCCGAAGCCGATGCACAGCAGGATCAGCACCGGCAGCATGCCGGCGGTGCGCATGAGAACCTGCATGCGCTCGCGATGCTCGATGCGCGTCTGCCGCTCCGCCACGCTCGACGCGGCGGCCTTGTCGTGCTGCTTGGTCATGTTGCTCATGTCTCTCTCCGATATGTCCTACGCCGCCTGATCGAGCGCGGCCCGCGAGCCGGTCGCCAGTTCGATGATTCCTTCCTGCGAGATCGGCTTGCCCGAATGCCCGCCCAGTTCGCCCGCAATCTCGCCTTCACGCATCACGAGCACGCGATCCGCCACGCCGATCACTTCCGGCAGTTCGCTCGATATCACGATCACGCCGACGCCCGAACGCGCGAGGTCATTGATGATTCGATAAATCTCCGACTTCGCGCCGATATCGACGCCGCGCGTCGGCTCGTCGAGGATTAGCACTTCGGGCTTCGTTTCGAGCAGGCGCGAAAGCAGCACCTTCTGCTGGTTGCCGCCCGACAGCGCGCCCACGTTCACGCGCATGTTCGGCACACGGATCGTCAGCGCGGCGATCGCGTCCTTCGCACGGCTGTTGCCGCGTGCGATGTCCATCACGCCGGCCTTCGCGTCGCGTCCGGCAACCGTGATGTTGATGTTGTCGCGCACGCTCATGTCGAGGAAAAGGCCCTGGCCCTTGCGGTCTTCGGTGAGATAGACGAGGCCCGCGTCGATGGCGTCGCGCGGCGTGCGCAGTTTGAGCGGCTTGCCGTGCATCGACACTTCGCCGCGCGTGCGCTCTTCCGCGCCGAAGATCAGGCGCGCCAGTTCCGTGCGGCCCGCGCCGACCAGCCCCGCGATGCCGAGCACTTCGCCCGCGTGGAGATCGAGACTGCAGCCGCGCACGCGGTTGTCATCGGCGATATCGCGGACGGACAGCACGACGTTGCCCGGATCGTACGGCGCGTGTTCCTTCTTGTAGAAGCCGGAAATGTCGCGGCCGACCATCATCCGCACGAGACTTTCGGCGGACAGCTCGTCGCGCATCAGCGTGCCGACGTAGGCGCCGTCGCGCAGCACCGAGACGCGATCCGACAACTCGTAGATTTCCGCCATCCGGTGGCTGATGTAGATGATCGCGATGCCTTCCGCGCGCAGTTGGCGCACGAGTTCGAACAGGCGATCGGTTTCGCGCGAGGAAAGCGGCGTCGTCGGTTCGTCCATCACCAGGATGCGCGCGTTCGCATGCACGGCTCGCGCGATTTCGACGAGTTGCCGCTCCGCGATCGACAGATCGCCGACGAGCGTGTGCGGCTTGAACGCTGCGCCCAGGCGCTTGAGCACATCGGTGCAGCCGCGCTCCATGCCCGCGCGATCGACCAGCCGCCCGCGCCGCAGTTCGCGCCCGGCGTAGACGTTCTCCGCGACCGACAGATTCGGCGCGAGACTCAGTTCCTGATAGATCACCGCGACGCCGAGCGAGCGCGCGGCGAGCGGGCCGTCGATGGTCACGGTCTTGCCGTCGATGAGAATCTCGCCGCCCGCATCCGCCTGATACGCGCCGGACAAGATTTTCATCAGCGTGGATTTGCCGGCGCCGTTTTCGCCCATCAGCGAATGCACTTCGCCGGGGTAGACGGACAGGCGCACGTCGTTCAGCGCGCGCACGCCAGGAAAAGTCTTGCTGATGCCGCGCATTTCGAGCAGCGGCGTGCCGGATTTAGGCGATCCGGGGGAATCATGCGGCATGGTTGACCTCCTGCGATTTGACGCCCGCGCCGCGATGCAGCCCGACGCGCGGCGAGAAGTTGAAGAACATCGGCAGCGTGGCCGCGCCGATCGCACCCGCGTCCGGGCCGAAACTGCCGCGCACGATCGCCGGCGTGCCGCGCGCTTCGGGCGCATTGGCGGTCATCGTCGCGACAAGACGCCCGATGATGCGGTCGAGCAGGCCGCCGTCGACATCGGAGTCGAGCACGACCATCGGCACGTCGAGCACGCAAAGCGTCGTGCGCAGGGCGGGCGCGAGGGCTTCGATACAGTCGTCGATCCATTCGTCGACGGCGGGCAGACGCCGCTCGATGCACGCCTGCAAGTCGATGCGGTTGTCCGCCGCCGCGCCGCAATGGCGCAGATGTCGCGCGAGCGCATTGAGCGACGCCCGCGACAACAGGATGTCCCACTGGCGCGGCGGCTGCGGCGCTGAAGGCAGGCGGCTCGGCGGCACCGGAATGACGCCGATGTCGCCCGCGTTGCCGGTCGCGCCGCGCAGACAGTCGCCGTCGATCGCGATGCCGCCTCCGATTGCCGAACCTAGGAACAAATAGACGAAGTCGTCGCAGCGGCGGCCGTGGCCGTAGAACAGTTCGGCGATCGCGGCGGCGTTGCCGTCGTTCTCGCCGAATACCGGCAGGCCGATGGCGCGCGAAAGCGCGGCGGGGAAATCGGTTTCGTCCCAGGCGCGGAAGGTGTCGGCGCTAACCGTGTCTGCGCTGACGCCCAGTTCGCGCAGCCACGCGCCGAGGTTATACGGTTGCGCGACGCCGACGCCCGTCAGCCGTTCGCGTTCCGCCGCGCTCAGCAACCCGAGCATGTTGGCGATGTCGCGCTGCACGATGCCGAGCACGTCCGACGGATGCGGCAGCACGGTGTCGAGCGCGCTGCGGGCGAGCACATCGCCGGCGAAGTTGACGAGCACCGTCTCAATGCTCGTGCGATCCAGCCGCACGCCGATGCCGAACGCGCCGCGCGGATCGAGCCGCAGCAGCGACGCGGGCTGGCCGCGCTGGCCGTCGAGCCGCCGTCCGGTGTATTCGATGAGGCCGTCTTGCGCCAGCGAATCGACGATCCCGCCGACCGCCGTGCTCGTCAGATTCGCGTGACGCGCGAGTTCGGCCTTGGACGCCGGTTCGTTGCGGCGCAACGTTTGCAGCAGCAAACGCTCGTTGTAACGGCGCACGGTTGCAGAGTTGCTGCCTCTGCCGCTCAGGGATTTCACGCGACGTCTCCGGGGGTGACTGGCCGTCGTCTGCAATCTGCGGCCATTAATTAAATCAAGTTGATTTATTTAATAACGATCGCTGCTTGTTGTAAACGAGGGATATCCCGAATTCGGCTTCACATGACGGCAGCGGCAGCCGCCGGAACTACAGTAGGCGTCGGGGCTTGCAGTCGGCTTGCGATATTTGCTGTGCTATCTTCATCGACACTTTTCGGGATGCCGCCATGTACACGCTTTCCACTACCGCTCACGCGACCAAGGCTGCGCAATACGACGACCTGTTGCAGCAGGCGCGTTCTCTGATCGGCGATGAAATCGACTTCACCGCGAACGCGGCCAACTTCGCGTCGCTCGTTTATCACACGTTGCCGGACCTCAACTGGGCGGGCTTCTATTTGTTCGATGGCGACAAACTCGTCGTCGGCCCGTTCCAGGGCAAGCCGGCGTGCGTGCGCATCGCGCTTGGACGCGGCGTGTGCGGCACGGCGGCGCGCGAACGCAAGACGCAAGTCGTCCCCGACGTCGATGCGTTTCCCGGACACATCGCGTGCGATTCGGCGTCGCGCTCGGAGATCGTCGTGCCGCTCGTCGCGGGCGATGGCACGCTGATCGGCGTGTGGGACGTGGACAGCCCCGTCCCCGGCCGCTTCGACGATGAAGACGCGGCGGGCATGGAAGCGCTATGTGCGGCGTTCATCGCGCTGGCGTGGGAAGAGCGTGACGAATCGTGACCTCGTCCGTCTAAAATGAGGCGACCGCCGATTCCCGTCTCGCCTCCATGAGAAGCCCTGTCCGCCGCCGTCTGCTCACCGCCTGCGCCCTGAGCGCGTGCGGACTCGCGGCCATTCGCGACGCGGCTGCGCTGCCCGATGCCAAAGCCACCGTCGCGCTCGTGATGAAGTCGCTCGGCGATCCGTTTGTCGCGTCGATGATCGACGGCGCGAAGAACTACCAGCGCCATTACGCATCGCAACTGGACCTGACGACGCACGGCACGCTCACCGACAACGATGTCGCGGGCCAGGCGCGCATCATCGAATCGCTGGTCGAGGCGAAGGTGAACGCGATTGTCATTGCGCCGACCGACTCGAAGGCGCTCGTGCCGGTCGTCGCGAAGGCGATCGCGGCGGGGACCATCGTGATCGCTATCGACAATCCGTTCGACGACGATGCGCAGGACGCCGCTCACGTGACGATTCCGTTCGTCGGCCCGGACAGCCGGCGCGGCGCGCGGCTCGTCGGTGCGTATCTTGGCTCGAAGCTGAAGGCGGGCGATGAGGTCGGCATCATCGAAGGGCCGCCCAACGATCGCAATGCGCAGCAACGCACCACCGGCTTTCGTGAAGCGATGACGGCGGCGCAGATGCGCGTCACGGCGCTCGACACCGGCGACTGGACCTTCGAGAGCGGCAAGTCCATCGCGCTGCGGATGCTGTACGCGCATCCCGCCTTGCGCGGCATGCTGTGCGCGAACGACAACATCGCGATGGGCGCAATCGATGCGATCCGCATCGCGGGCAAGAAGGGGCAGGTGCTGGTCACCGGGTACAACAATATCGACGCCGTCCAACCGATGCTCGATGACGGCCGGATGCTCGCGACCGTCGAACAATTTGGCGCGCGGCAAGCGGTGTTCGGAATCGATGTGGCGGTGAAGGCGCTGGTGGAACGGCGGCGGCAGGGGGACTTGTCGCCGTTTATGGAGACGCCGGTGCAGGTGGTGACGAAGGGGCGGGGGGGACGGTTTGGGGGGAAGTGAGATCAACGCTCTATGCTGCGGTACGCCCAAGGCTATGCCCTTCGAATGAAGCGTTTGCAGGCCGGGGTTTGGGACACGGCCTAAGGCGTAGGCGCAATGGTGGACTCGGTCACAAGAGCATTCAACGACTTCGCTGATGCCGGTTTAGGATTGCTGCCTGGTGGAGTCGGATAGTCAAGCTGTGGGCCGACGAATCGGGGCATGGCCTCAAACGCTGCTGCCGCAAGCGCCGATCTCGGCAGTGCAAATCGGACACTTACATCATCAACGGTGGCGTTACGGTTTCTTCCCGCTCGTGCGCCGCATTGGCGCGACGCCCCTCGTCGAGCAGAGCCGCACGACGACTGCTGGCAAGCGAACCGTTGCGCATCGGCTAGCGTTGCAGTCTCCCTTTCGCCTGAGCCGAAATTTCCGACGCCCGGCGGAAGACCGAAGGCCGTATAAGGGCTCTTCGGCCTCCGCATGCTAGGCCCCAACGGACCGTTGCCACCTCCGTCATTGAAATCGCACGCAAACGCAAAGATCACCGCTAGCACCCGACGCTCGGCAACTTCTAGAGAATCTTCACTCACGTGCTGTATCGAGCGTGGACGGCAACGCAGGCCACGGCGAGTCTCAATCGACGCGGTCAAAAGAAGCGCTTTCCCGTGTAAGGAACAAGCGCATCCACACACGCAATTCGACTAGATTCCCTCACTCTGCCCCAACACTCCCCTCGCCGCCAGACTCCGATACAACGCCCGGACCCCGAACGTCCACGGCTCAATTTCCGTCGACAGCCGCACCGTATTAACGAGCGCGCCGAGCGTCGGCGTCGAAATAGTCACCACATCGCCAAGATGATGCGTAAAGCCGCCGCCCGCGCTGTCGCGATCCTTGATCGGCGAGAACATCGTGCCGAGGAAAAGCATGAACCCATCCGGGTACTGGTGATGCGCGCCGTGCGTCTGCGCGACGAGGTCCGCGGGGTCGCGGCTGATTTCGCTCATGTGACTCACGCCTTCGAGCACGAAGCCATCATCCTCGCCCTCGATGCGCAACGATACGCTCGTGCCGCGCACCGTGTCCAGCGTGAAGCCGCCGTCGAAGAGGCGCACGAACGGCCCGATCGCGCACGACGCGTTGTTGTCCTTCGCCTTGCCGAGCAACAGCGCGCTGCGGCCTTCGATATCGCGCAGGTTCACGTCGTTGCCAAGCGTTGCGCCGACGATCTCGCCGCGCGCATTCACCGCCAGCACGATTTCCGGCTCCGGATTGTTCCATTGCGACGTCGGATACAGCCCGACATCCGCGCCGAAGCCCACCGACGACATCGGCTGCGACTTCGAAAACACTTCCGCATCGGGGCCGATGCCGACTTCCATGTATTGCGACCACGCCCCGCGCCGCTCCAGTTCCGCCTTCAGCTTCGCCGCGCTTTCCGAACCGGGGACGATCTTCGACAGATCCGCGCCAATCAGCTTGTTGATCGTGTCGCGCACTTCCTGCGCCTTCGTCGCGTCGCCGCCGGCCTGCTCCTCGATCACGCGCTCGAGCAGGCTCACCGCGAACGTGACGCCGCACGCCTTGACCGCCTGCACGTCGCACGGAGCAAGCAGACGCGGGCCGCCTGGCGCCGCGTCCATCGTTGCTTGCAGCAGGTCCTGAACGGACCCGAGCGATTCGCCCGGCGCGTTTCGCGCGATATCGACGGCGTCGGGGCGGTCGAAAAGATCGGCGGTCGTCGGCGCGGCGCGGGTGATGTCGAACACTTCGCCGTTACGCACGGCGACGACAGCGGGGCCATCCACCGGCGCGGGACGCCATACACGGCCGATCAGCACGGCATTGGTCAGGTCTTCGGGCAAGCAGGAAGCAATGGAAACGGGCTGCATGAGTCAATCACCGTGCGTCGAAAAAAGGAGAATCGATCGTATCCCGCGTGTCCGTCACTGTCCATTGGGTTGCATGTTTGTCCAATATGTTGGAGTATCGCCGATACTTCAGACGACGACTCTCATGGAAAAAGCCTACGACGTTCCCGCGCTGCGTCGCGCGAACGATATCCTCGAAACGCTCGCCGCCGCCGCGAAGCCAGTGCGTGCCGCGACGCTCGCCGAGCAGACGGGGCTGTCGCGCAGCACGCTGTATCTGATGCTCGAAACGCTCGCGCGCATGCAGTGGATCGAGAAGCGCGACGACGGCTACGTGATCGGCGTCGGCCTCTTCGAGCTCGGCAACGCGTATGTGCGCCACGACAAGCTGCAGGCCGCGTTTCGCGAGGGCGCCGGCGCGTTCATCAACAAGCACAACGAGGTCGTGCAACTGGCCGTGCTCGACGGCGTGCAGGTGGTGTATGTCGCGCGGGAAGACGCGCATCGTCCGGTGCGGCTCGTCTCCGATCTCGGCTCGCGGCTGCCCGCGCATTGCTGCGCGCTCGGCAAGGCGCTGCTCGCGGGGCTGTCCGATGAAGGGGTCACCAAGCGCCTGCCCGAACGTCTCGAAGCGGTAACGCCGCGCACCATCACTCGCCGCGCCGCGCTGTTGCGCGAACTCGCGGCGATACGCGCAAGCGGTCTCGCCGTCGAGCGCGAAGAAGTCGCGGAAGGGCTCACATGCTTCGCGGCCTATGTCGGCACGACGCCGGCGGGCAAGCGCGTCGCGGTATCGACGAGCATGCCGATTGGCCGGCTCGATGCACGGCGCGAGAAGCAGATATCCATCGGCATCGTGCAGCTTGCGGAGCATTTGAGAAGCGCGTTGTCCGCTTGATGCACGATTGCCGCCGCGTCTTCCGGCGCGCATTCATACCCGCGCCGCCGACGCCGCTTCCATCGCACGCGCGTTCCCCGTCTCGCGTTCGATGTCCGTGTGAGCGTCCCTCGCGCGATGTGCGGCGATCAGCACATCGCATCGCGTCTGCGTGCAGACGACATCGCGCAGACGCTCGCGGCCCCGGCCCCAGCCCGAATCCGTCTCACCGCCGAGCACGATGAGATCCGCGCCCGCTTCGTTCGCCGCCTTCGCGATAGCCTCGCCGACCGTCACGCCCGGCGGCAGCGTTACGCTCACCCCCGTTCCGTCGATACCTGCGCTTTCGATTTGCCGCAAGCTGTAGCGGGTAAGCGCGCGAGCGTGATCGTCGATGAGAGCGGCGGTATCGCGCACGTTGCAATCGCCGGTGACGACCGCCCACCACGGCGTGCGATCCACCACGTGCAGCGCGGTCAGGCGCGCGTCGCACTCGCGGGCGCGGGCAATCGCGGTGGAAAGGGCGCTCTGGCTGAGACTCGTGCCGACCGCGACGAGAATGTGCTTGTACATGATGACCTCCGGTCCGAATCGCCGCCTCGGAGTCGAAGCGGCATGGGAGGCATGATCGGCCGGGAGAGTTAGCGGTGAATGAGCGGGAACAGCGATCCTCGTCGACTA
Organism: Caballeronia sp. RCC_10; assembly: GCF_041360715.1. NCBI lineage: Bacteria > Pseudomonadati > Pseudomonadota > Betaproteobacteria > Burkholderiales > Burkholderiaceae > Caballeronia > Caballeronia sp. RCC_10. The sequence continues at coordinate 80,963 of NZ_JBFUPT010000010.1, read as the reverse complement.
GCGCCGGCGCTTCTTCCAGTCGTAGCCGGCGGGCGGATCGGCGACGCCCGGCTTGCCGACCGACTGCGGATTCTCGCTGCATAGCGTGACAAAACCGATCGCGTCGCCCTTCGCCTGGCGTTGGCGCAGCTCCTCGGCGAAGCGCAAGGCTTCCGCGAGCGCGGTCGGTTCGAATCTTCGATGGCGGGCGGTGCCTTCCGCTCCCGGATCGCCATCGAGCCAATAGACGACGAACATCGTTTCCTCTCGAATGTGACGAACGCGTGACGCTCGCCGTTGTGCGCCGCCGATGCAAAACCTTCACGATTCCGCATGCGACAGAACTGTACCCAGGCACCGGGTATTCCCGAAGTGCGAGTTCGGCGACCCGTATGCCGTCAAGGACCGTCGACGGATGCTGCGGCGCGGTACGCCGGTTGCTCATCGACACGGTCCATCCGAGGCTAGAACATGCAAACCATGCAACGACAGGCACAGCTACCGGAAGAAGCCGTCTGGCAGATCCCAGAGCGCGCGGCTCATCACGATGAGCCGCGCGTCCTCGTCGCCGACGACGATCTCGACGCTACGCGCGCGCTGTGTCTCGCGCTCGAAGACGCCGACTTCGACGTGCGCGCCGTGCATACCGGCCTCGATGCGGTCACGATCGCGCGCAAGTGGCGCCCCGGCGTGGTGCTGCTCGATCTGATGATGCCGCTCGGCGACGGCTGGGAAGCAGCCGAAGCGATCCGCGCGCTCGACCTGTCGATGCTGCTCATTGCGCACACCGGCCGCACGTCGCCGGACGACCGGGCGCGTGCGCAGCGCACCGGCTTCAATGGCTATTTCATCAAGCCGACCGAACTGGATCGCATGATCCGCGTGATGCGGACATATTACTCGGCGCACGAGGCGGATCGGCGGGTGCGTGAGTGCTGAAGGGCGTGAAGTGCGTTGGGGCAGACGTGCGCCGGCGAAACGTGTTCGAACGCCCGCGCAGTCAGGCGTTGATGCGTCTCGCGGACACTTCGTCCATCGCGACGGCGGGCTGTTCGGTCTCGCACTCGACGTGTTGCCTGAGCACGTCGTCCCAATATTGACAGTAGCCGGCCCAGAACGGCATCTGCGTCTGTGAGCAGGCATCGCCCGGCAACGGATGAGGCAGCATGCGGCTCAGCCGGACAACTTCCTTGCGTTTCCATTGAAGCAGCGTGCGGCGCGGGCCGCGTATCGCCGGGCAAAGCTCGTTCATCTGCGCGACAGCGTGCCAGAAACCTTCGGCGGGGCGCGACGCCATCATCGTGAGGATCGTCGTGTCAGGGCGCGGCCCGCGCTCGTGACAGATGATCGCGCCGATCTGGCCGAGGATGTACATCGTTCTTTCGATAGATTGGTCGGCCGGCGGCTGCATGGCGTCCTTTATTTTTGATGGTTGTGTTGTGTTGGGGCGCGGCGTGTCTCGTGCGCGGTCGGGAATGAGCCGGGGCCTCGCTCCCGTCATTCTCGATATTGATACCTTGTTGCGCGAGGGTATAAAGATACCGTATCGAAAATGTTTCGCATCGCCTATCGACAAAAAATAACCAATTTTGAGATGAGCGATTCGAGAAGGAAACGCTTGCCGCGCGGCCTGAAAATCAATCGCCGCCGATGCCCAGCACATGCTGCTCGAACAACGCGCGCGCGCGCTTCGCGGCATCGTCGTTATCCGATGTCACCGCCGCGACGATGCGTTCCTCCGGCGCCACGAAGATGAACTGCTCGCCGAATCCCGCCGCGAAGAAGTAACGCGGCGCGATCCACCAAAGGTAGCCGTAGCGCGCGTCGTGCATCGGCGGGCCGCCTTCGCTGTGCACGGAGATGGCGTCGTCGATGAACGACGCATCGACGAGTTGCGCGTCTCGCCACTTTCCGCGGTCGAGCATCAACGTTCCGAGCTTTGCCATATCGCGTGCGCGCAACATGAGACCGCGGCCCGCGAACGTGTGGCCGTCCTCATCGGCGATCCATTCGTCGGTATCGATGCCGAGCGGATCGAACAGTTTCTCGCGGACGTACTGCGCGAGCGGTTTTCCAGCGACGTTCTCGACCGCGATCGATAGCAGTTGCACCGCATGCGAGTCATAGACGAACTGCGTGCCGGGCGCATGAACGATGGGCCGCGACAGCACGAAGGTCAGCCGGTTCCCGTCGCCGGCGAAGCGCTCGCACGGGCCGAGCACGCAGTCGTCGATGTCGCTCTGTTCCCATTCGAAGCCCGCCGTCATGGTCAGCAGATGCCGCAACGTGATGCTTCGCAGGCGCTCGTCGAGCGCGGGATTGCGCGCCGCATCGATGAAGTCGCAGACGGGGGCATCGACGCTCGGCAGCAATCCTTCCCCGAGCGCGATGCCGACCGCGAGGCCCACCACGCTCTTCGTGACCGAGTTGATGTTCTCGAGCGTATCGGGCGATGCGTCGCTCCGATAATGCTCGAACGCGATGTGACCGTCCCGCACGACGACGAACGTGCGCACACCGCTGCCTTCCGCTTCGAGTGCGGCCCGCAAGGCAGTGAAATGACGTTCCTGATGCCGGCCGTTCGACCCGCTTTCGTGGTTGCTTCGCATGACAAGAGTAATGGTTGGCCCGTGAGAGCGAGATGCTGCCTCACTCTAAGCGCGCCGGAATCAGGCGTCAATGCGATATGCGTAGGAACCCGAAGCATAGACGTGTCGGAACGCGCGGTCGATGTGCCACGCTGCAACAGGACCGAATCGTGCTACATAACCAGGCAAGCTCGATGCCGCATCTCATCATTCAGTCTCTTTCAGGAACCCAACCGTGCCCGTTCGACGACTCGCGACGCTGTGGCGACTTGGCAGGGCGTTCGTGCGCGAGAGCCATTCGACGCAAGGCGGCGCGTCGATGGAGCGCATTGCCCGCTTCTTCGCGCTGCATGGCGCGCGCGCCGCGCCGCTCAGCGCGGGCATGCCGGCGTTGACGCAATTGCCGCGCGTGATGACCGTGGCGTCGGGCGTGCTTACGCGCCATCCCGCGCTTGCGGAGACGGCGGTGCGCGTGGCGCTGACCGAGATGGACGGCCTCTTTACGCCGTACGATGCCGCCCAGTTCCGCGCCGCGTGCGCTTTGTCACTGGCCGCCGCGCCCCGCGCCGATATCGACGGCATCAGTCCGGTGCCGGTGCGCTCGGGCATCGCCGAGCAGACGCACGCCGCGCGCATCGACGGCGTTCCGGTGCGCATCACGCTGCTACGCGCCGATGCGCGCCAGGAACTCATCGACGATCTCGACCTCGCGCTTGCCGCCGCGCGCTTCGCGGAGCGGCGTTCCGCCACGGCGCGCGAACTGCATGCGGCGGAATGCGTGCGCCTGGTCCAGGAAAATGTCCATCCGATGATCGACCTGCGTCAGCGCGCCGCCGACCAAAGCTATCTGCGCTATCGCCTGCGCGACGACGACCGGATCGCCGTGCCCGAGGTGCTCTGGGATTTCTGCAGCGACGCCGTGCTCACGACGCGTGCGATCGACACCGTGCCGTTATCGGATGCGCACGCGCTCGCATCGCATGGCTTGCAGCAGGCCGATCTCGTCGCGACGCTCATCGAAGCGTTCTTCGAGATGGCGCTCGGCCAGGGCTTTTACCACGCGGGATTGGAAGCGGCGGGCGCGCGCGTGAGCATCGAGCCCGCGACGCTCGGACAGATCGTGCTCGAAGCCGACAATCCGATGACCTTCTTCGCCGCGCACGAGCGCGAGTTCATCGTCGGCGTATCGAATGCGCTGCTCGAAGGCGATCACAAGGCGGCGGCGCGCACGCATCTCGAGCACGGAAGGCCGGATACGCACGCGGCGCATCACGAAGTGCGGGTGGAATCGACGTATCGGCGTGAGGCGGAGCGGTTCTCATCGCCGCAAGCGAGCAGGGGAACGGACGTCTCGCATCTGTTCGATGCCCTCGGCGCGGCGCCCGCCGAGCATCGATTCAGCGCGGCGCATTCCCGGATCGCATCGCGGGCGGTGCTGCTGTCGCGGTCGATGGAGACAATCGAGCGAATGGCGCACGCCGTCGCACCGGATGTCGATGTCTGGCTGATCGCGCGCCGCGTGATCGCGCGGCTCGCCGCGGACCAGTTCGGCTGTCACGGTCTCGTGGCGCACCTCGCGCGGGAAGCGACGCACTGGCCGCGGATGTTGCCGCGTCTGCCGACGCTCATCGCCAAACGAGCCGGGGCGGCGCAAAAAGGCTAGACGCGCGTGCCGGGACTCATCCGCTCGGCAATCGCGCGGCACGCGTTGCGCAGCGGCGTGACGTAGGTCTCCATCGGCGTCGCGCTCTTGCGAAACAGCGGAATGCTGACGCTCACGCAACCGAGCGTCGCGCCGTTCGCGCCGACGATCGCGCTGCCGTAGCAGAAAATCTGCGCTTCGTTCTCTTCGCGATCTTCCGCATAGCCGCGCGCCTGACAGGCATCGAGTTCCGCGTCGAGCGCGCTTCGCTCGATGATCGTATTCGGCGTGAAGCGTTCGAGCGCGATGCCGTGCAGCAGCGCATCGCGTTCGGCGTGCGGCAGCGTCGACAAATACGCCTTGCCGACGGAACTCGAATACAGCGTGACGCGCGTGCCGATGCGCGAGGCCATCCGCACCGCATGCGGACTTTCAAGCTTCTCGACGTACACCATCTCCGCGCCGCTGCGCACGGCGAGGTGCACCGTTTCCTGTGTGGCGTCGCGCAAGGTCTGCAGCGCGTCGGCGGCGGCGATGCGCAAATCCGAGCGTTCCCAGCTCCGGCTCGCGAGCGACATAAGACGCGGGCCGAGCGCATAGCAGCCGACGCGCGCGCCTCCGGTGACGAGCCCTTCGGCCATCAGCGCGCCGACGATGCGATACACCGTCGGACGCGGATAGCCGCTCAGCGTGACGAGGCGCGCGATGGTCGGCGGCTCGGCGGCATCGGCGATCAACTGAAGCACGGCCATGAACTTCGAGAATGCGGCCGTGCCGGTTGCCTTGGCGGTGTCGAGAGCGGCGGGATCGATGGACATATGCGACGAAAAAAAAAGCGACGCCCGAATTTACGCCACCAGATAGCCGCCGTCGACTGGGACGATCGCGCCCGTCATGAACGACGCCGCCGGCGACGCCAAAAATGCCACGACACGCGCGACGTCTTCGGGCAGCCCCCAACGCTTCATCGGCGTGCGATCGAGGATCGCTTGCGAGCGGCCGCCATCGTCCTGAAGCGCCTGCGTGAGCGGTGTCGCGATCCAGCCGGGTGCGACCGCGTTCACCCGAATGCCCTCCGCCGCGTACGCGATGGCGAGCGACTTCGTCAGTTGCGCCACGCCGCCCTTGCTCGCGCTGTACGCGGGCACGAGGCCGCCGCCGAAGAACGTCAGCATCGACGCGGTGTTCACGATCGCGCCGCCCGTTTTGGCGAGCAGCGGACGCGCGGCGGCGCACATGCGCATCGTGCCGTTCAGATTGACGGCGATCACGCGCTCGAAGGTCTCGATGTCGTGCTCGTCGCCGCGCTTGATCATGCCCGCGCAGTTGACGAGCACGTCGAGCGTGTCGAGACGGGCGAAGAGATCAGCGGTGCTGGCGGCATCGGCGACATCGAGCGCGGCGACTTCGATGCCGGCCAGCGCGTCGCGTTGCGCATCGGTCGGCGCGATGCCGGCAGCGATCACGCGCGCACCGAGCGCCGCGAACTGCTGCGCGATCCCCGCGCCGATGCCCTGCGTGCCGCCGGTCACGACGACAGTCTTGCCCTTGAAGAGATCAGCTTGAAAAGTCATGTCTGGAAAATTTAAACGACGGGAACGGGCGACGCCTGTTGCTCGCTGTCCTGAATCGGCGAACGAACGACGAACATGTACACCAGCGCAGCGGCGAACGCGACGCCCGCGCTGATCAGGAACGCGTTCACGAACGAATGCGTCTTGTCGACCACGAGCCCGGTGATGAACGGCGCGAACGAGCCGCCGAAGTAGCCGCCGAAATTCTGGATGCTGCCGAGCGACGCGACCATGTGGCGCGGTGCGGCCACCGAAACGAGCGCCCATGCCGCGCCGCTCGCCATGTTGACGAAGAACATCGCGGCCGACAGATAGACGATCGCGAGCGTCAGGTTCGGCGTGAACGCGGCCGGCACGGTGAACAGCGCCGCGCCGATAAGGCCCGAGCAGATCGGCCACTTGCGGCTGCGGATCGGCGCGACGCCGCGGGCCATCAGGCCATCGGCGATGAAGCCCGACGACAGCATGCCGAGCGTGCCCGCAAGATAGGGAATCGACACGATCCAGCCGGTCTTCGCGATGGTCAGATGCCGCTCATGCTCCAGATACGCCGGCAGCCACGTCAGATACAGCCACACCATATAAATGACGCCCATAAAGCCGAAGATCATGCCCCACGTAGTCGCCTTGCCGAACAGGCCGCGCCACTCGGCGAAGCTCATGTTGCGTTCGCTGCGCTGCGCCGGCTCGCCCTCGGTCAGATGCGCGAGCTCTTGCGGCTCGAGCGCGACATCCTTGCGATTGCGATAGACGATGTACCAGCCGATCGCCACCGCGATGCCCAGCACGCCCATGATGACGAACATGTTGCGCCAGCCGAAGTTGAGCAGCAGCACGGTGAGGATCGGCGGCGCGAGTGCGGGGCCGATCGTCGACGACGTGACGAAGATGCCGGTCGGCTTGCCGCGCTCGCGTTGCGCGAACCATTCGGAGACGACTTTCGCGCCGGCCGGAAACTGCGGCGCCTCGCCGATGCCGAGCGCGATGCGCGCGAAGAGGAACTGCTGCAGGTTCGTGACGAGCCCGCCGAACAACTGCGCGACCGACCACACGAACATGCCGAGGCCGAGCATGATGCGTGCGCCGAAACGGTCGAGCATCACGCCGATCGGCAATTGCGAAAACGCATATGCGAACGAGAACGCGGACAGCAGCAGGCCCATCTGCGATGCGGAGAGCCCGAGTTCCTGCGTGACCGAGTGATTGGCGATGGACAGCGTGCTGCGGTCCAGATAGTTGACGATGCCGGCCAGCGTCAGAAAGGTGAGCGCGACCCATTGAATGCGCTTGAGGCGCGGTGATTTGCTCTGCATGTTGTCTCCTCCGAATGCGCTTCGATGGCGCTTCGGTTGGCTGTGGCGATTAGGCGAATGGTTAGCGGATGAACTGATCGACGAAATCCGCGCCCAGCCCGACGGACTCGTAGTGCTTGCGGCACATGTCGACCTTGGTGAACACGTCTTCGTAACCGGTGTAGTTGCCGTGCGGATCGCAATAGAACATCACGCCGTTCACCTGGAAGTACGTGATCATTTCTTCGACGTCTTCCGGCACGTAAAGCGTATGCGTTTCGCCGGGCGGCTCGAAGACGTAGCTGCCTTCCGTCGCGACCCAGTCGTGCTCGAGGTAGCGCCAGCGTCCCTTCAGCACCATGCCATGCACCGCTTGCGGATGACGATGCCTCGACAGCACGCCGGACTTGCGCACGCGCAGCAGATTCATCCAGTAACCGGTCGAGACGTTCAGGCACAGCGGGCGAAACCAGACATTCTCGGCTTGCGGGACCCACTCGCGCTCGTCGGTAGGAATCGCGTGTCCGACGACGATCTCCTTCTGCGCTTCCTTGGGATTGGGATACTGATACGGCGTCATTGCGTCGGCCGTGGGTTTGGGCGCGGGCATCGCGGCTCCTCTGTCCATAATGTGGATGAATTAATCAGATTATGGACAAATCTTGTCGCCCGGCAGCCTCATTGTCAAGATTTGTAGCGGTCAGGGAAAACGCGAGTATAAAAAAAGCGGGTCCGATTTCCGGACCCGCTTTTAGCGCCGATGAACCGGCTGCCGAATTGCGCTCGCCTAGCGCGCCATCATCAGCATGTGGACGTTATGCATGACCCACACGGTACCGACGATGACCACGAGCGACATCGTGATCGTATAAACGAACGACATCGCGTTCCAGCGCTGCCCCTTCGACGTGTTCACGTGCAGGAAGAACACCACGTGCACGACGACCTGTACCGCCGCCAGCACCGCCAGCCACACAAGCCCTTGCTCGCCCGACAGCTTGCCTGCCGTCACGAGCCAGAACGAGGCTACCGTGAGCACGACAGCCAGTACGAAGCCGATCAGATAACCGCCGACGGTGACGTGCGGCATATCGCCATGCGTTGTATGCGAATGTGCCATTAGACGATGCTCCCAAGGTAGACGAAGGAGAACACGCAAATCCAGACGATGTCGAGGAAGTGCCAGAAGAGGCTCAGGCAAGCAAGCCGGCGCAGTTCGCGCTCGCCCATTGCCGGCTTCTTCACGATCTGCACCGCCAGCACGACCAGCCAGACGAGACCGAGCGTGACGTGCAGGCCGTGCGTGCCGACCAGCGTGAAGAACGCCGACCAGAACGCGCTGCGTTGCGGACCCGCGCCTTCAGCGACCAGATGCGAGAACTCTTGCAGTTCCAGGCACAGGAAGCCCGCGCCCAGCAATGCCGTCACGAACAACCACAGCAGCACGCCGCTCTTCTTCTGACGAACCGCGGAAATCATCGCGAAGCCGAACGTCAGGCTGCTCGTGAGCAGCAAGCCGGTTTCGATCGCGACATCCTTCAGGTTGAACAGGTCCTTCGCCGTCGGGCCGCCTGCGTACTGATTCGCAAACATCGCGAAAGTCGCGAAGAGCGAAGCGAACAACAGGCAGTCGGTCATCAGATACGACCAGAAGCCGAACACCGAATGAGACGGCTGGTGTTCGTGCTCGTGCGCGTGATGCGCGGAAAGTGTCGATTGCGACATTTACAGAACCTCCAGTTCCAGTTCGCGGCCCGCGCCCGTCTTGGCCGGCGCCTTGGGCGGGCGGTTCCGCTCTTCGGTTGCCTTGACGGTAGCGGCGGGGATGATGTAGCCCGCGTTTTCCGCAAAGCTGTAGCCGATGGCAACCGCTGCAACACCGATCAGACCGACGATAGCCAGCCACCAGATGTGCCAGATCGCCGCGAAGCCGAAGACCAGCGCGAAGACGCCGATCAGGAAGCCCGCGCTCGTGTTGGACGGCATATGGATGTCGCGCAGCGGACGCGTTTCGACGCGGCCCGTTTCCTTCGCGTGAGCGAAGTCGTCGAGTTCGCGCACGGCAGGAACGTGTGCGAAGTTGTAGACCGGCGGAGGCGAGCTGATCGACCATTCGAGCGTGCGGCCATCCCACGGATCGCCGGTGACATCGCGATAAGCCGGCTGATTGCGGCGAATCACGCTGACCACGATCTGCGCAACCTGGAACACGACGCCCAGCGCGATGATGCCCACGCCGCAAGCAGCGACGACCAGGTACGGCTGCCATGCGGCGTTGTCATAGTGCTGCAGACGGCGCGTCATACGCATGAAGCCGAGGATGTAGATCGGCACGAACGCGACGAAGAAGCCCACGAACCAGCAGATGAACGCGTTGCGGCCGAGCTTTTCGTCGAGCTTGAAGCCGAACACCTTCGGCCACCAGTACTGCACGCCCGCGAAGTAACCGAACACCACGCCGCCGATGATCGCGTTGTGGAAGTGCGCGATCAGGAACAGGCTGTTGTGCAGCACGAAGTCCGCGCCCGGAATGGCGAGCATTACGCCCGTCATGCCGCCCAGCGTAAAGGTGATGATGAAGCCGATGGTCCAGAGAACCGGCGTGGTCATCTGCACGCGGCCACGGAACATCGTGAACAGCCAGTTGAAGATTTTCACGCCCGTCGGGATTGAGATGATCATCGTCATGATGCCGAAGAAGGCATTGACGTTCGCGCCCGAACCCATCGTGAAGAAGTGGTGCGCCCACACGAGAAACGACAGCACCATGATGCAGCACGTGGCCCACACCATCGTCTTGTAGCCGAACAGCGGTTTCTTCGAGAACGTCGACACGACTTCCGAGTAGATGCCGAATGCCGGCAGAACCAGGATGTAGACCTCGGGGTGACCCCAGGCCCAGATCAGGTTCAGATAGACCATCGGGTTGCCGCCGCCGTCATTCGTGAAGAAGTGCATCCCCATGTAGCGGTCGAGGCCGAGCAGCGCGAGCGCGACGGTCAGGATCGGGAACGTCGCCATGATCAGCACGTTCGAGCAGAATGCCGTCCACGTGAAGACGGGCAGCTTCATCCACGTCATGCCGGGCGCGCGCATCTTCACGATGGTCACGAAGAAGTTCACGCCGGTCAGGAGCGTGCCGACACCGGACAACTGCAACGCCCAGATGTAATAGTCGACGCCGACGCCCGGGCTGAACTGCGTCTCGGAGAGCGGCGGGTACGCGAGCCAGCCGGTCGCCGAGAACTCGCCGATGAAGAGCGACAGGTTGATCAGGATAGCGGCCATGGCCGTCATCCAGAACGAGAGCGAGTTGATGAACGGGAACGCAACGTCGCGCGCGCCGATTTGCAGCGGCACCACGAGGTTGAAGAACGCCACGAGCAGGGCCATCGCCATGAAAAAGATCATGATGGTGCCGTGCGCCGTGAAGATCTGGTCGAAGTGATGCGGCGGCAGATAGCCCGGCGCGTCCATCGCGAGCGCTTGCTGTACACGCATCATGACGGCGTCGGCGAAACCGCGCACGAGCATCAACCCCGCGACGACCAGATACATCACGCCAATGCGCTTGTGGTCGGTCGACGTCAGGTACTCGCGCCAGAGCCAGCCCCATTTTCCGAACTTGGTGAGAGCGGCGACCGTACCGAGCGCGAGAATCGCCATGAGGACAGTCGCCCCCATGATGATCGGCTCGTGATACGGGATCGCCTCAAGCGTTAATTTGCCAAACATGGCTTACCCCTTGGTTACACAATTCGCACCAACGGCGACATTCCCGTTGTTGTACTTGCCGACGATGTTGTTGAACAGCTTCGGATCGACGGTGGAGAAGTAGCGCACCGCTTCCTTCTGGCTCGGGCGCGAGACGCCGGCATAGACGTTCATGTCGAGGCCTTCGGGCGCGGTCTTGACCTTCTGGACCCACGCATCGAATTCGGCTTGCGACATGGCGAGCGCGCGGAACTTCATGTCTGAGAAGCCTGCGCCGCTGTAGTTCGCCGAGATGCCCGCGTAGTCGCCGGCGTGATCGGCCAGCAGATGCAGCTTCGTCTGCATGCCCGCCATCGCGTAGATCTGGCCGCCGAGTTGCGGGATGAAGAACGAGTTCATCACCGAGTCCGACGTGATGCGGAAGTTGACCGGCGTGCCGACCGGAAACGCGACCTGATTGACGGACGCGACGCCCAGATCCGGATAGATGAAGAGCCACTTCCAGTCGAGCGCGACGACTTCGACGTTGATCGGCTTGACGTTCTCGACCTTGATTTCCTTGTACGGGTCGAGTTCGTGAGAAGTCCTCCACGTCAGGATGCCGAGATAAAGGATGATGACCGCGGGGATCGTCCACACAACGACCTCGATGGCCGTGGAGTGCGCCCATTTCGGAGCGTAGGTCGCGTTCTGGTTGGATGCGCGATAGCGCCAGGCGAAGATCAGGGTGAGCAGAATCACCGGAACGACGACGAGGAGCATCGTGAACGTCGCGGTGCCGATCAGCGCGCTTTCCGCTACGCCGATAGGACCTTTCGAGTCGAGCACCTCGAGTTTGCATCCCGAGAGACAGACACTGCCCAACAAACCCGATAACAATGGCGCTGCTAAACGGTGAGTATTTTCATTCATTGCATTCGCTGGTTTTTTGGATCGAAGCGTCCTCTGGAGAACGCCGTTTCACGGCGTTGCGCCGCGACGCGATCATGCCACGCGAGATTTATCGCGATGTTGCGAATGTATGGAATTTGGTCTCAGAAACGGGGATTGCGACGCTGTGTCGCGCGCTATTGTCGCTTCGATAAGTCATGTCGAAACATGCTGAGCGTTGCGAACTTATCATTCTGACAGCATGGCGCAGGCTTGAGGAGTACGTGCGAAACACACTCTTTGCCGGGCATCAAAATTTTGCATTGGCGGCGTGTTGAATCGCATAGGTGTCAAATCATGTTGCGGCGGTTTATCGGATAGATAAGAGCCTTCAAAATGCGAACCCCGGCTGGCTCTTTTTCGGTGAGTCATCTGGAGGTCAAAGGCTCGATACTGAACGACATGAAAAAGAAAATGCTGATTGTGGCCGCCAGTTTGATGGCGCCGATGCTGGCTCATGCGGGTTGTGAAGACATGATGTCCCGGTGGATCAAAACGCTGCATCCGGATAACAAACTCGCCGCCGAATACAGCGTCTGCAAGGCGTGGCCTGCCCATCCACAGTTGACGCTGGCAGTGATGGCGCTGGCGCATGATGCGAGCGACGAGAGCGTCAGCGGGCACGATGCCGAACTGGTCGTAGCGGACAGCGCGTCAGGCGCGGTCATCGCGCATTTCTACCAGAGGGATGCGATCGTTGAACAAGAAATGACGTTCACCGACATTGCGCTCGATACCGCACGCTATGACGTCTCCCCCGGGCCCCGCGCGTTTGGCGTGCGTGTGAGCTACCGGGGTCGGTCGCGCGTCGCCCCGAGCGGCGAGACCTCACTACTCCTGTATGTACTGGAGAACAAGACGTTGCGGCCGGTCCTCGACAAGTTGGCGGTAGAGCAGGCCAACGGCGAATGGGACGATCGATGCGAGGGCTTCTCTGACTCGACGAAGCGAACCGTCGCAACGGGTCCTGCGAACCGGGAAGGCTATGCGTCGCTGAAGGTGACGGAGAAGACGGTTCACAGCGTCACGCGCATGGTGAAGGACGAATGCGTGAATCAGGACGGCGCACCGAAGCAGAAGGATTTCACGCTCGAATACCGCAACGGCCACTACAACGTGCCGCAGGGCATGCGGCTGCAGGGCTGAGCGCCCGCTCCATCTACTCCTTCCTGACTAGCGACTAACCGCCGCGCCCCTCCGCCCGGCGTATATCGTCTCCCTGACGCAATCCCTATCCTCGCGATGAAGTCTTTCATCACGAGGATAGGACGATGAGCGTCGTCAACCCGCCTGCCGCGTCGTCGGCCGCGACCGATACCACTGCCTGGCGCGTGCTCTCTGCGAGCACGTTCGCCTTCACCATCTGCTTCGCCGTCTGGATGATGTTCGCCATCCTCGGCATTCCGCTGAAGCAGCAACTCCGTCTCACCGACACCGAATTCGGCCTCATCGCCGCGACGCCCGTGCTTACCGGCTCGCTTGCCCGCGTGCCGCTCGGCATCTGGACCGATCGCTTCGGCGGGCGCGTCGTGTTTTTCTGCACGATGGCCGTCACCATCGTGCCGATCTGGCTCATTACCTATGCCACGGAACTGTGGCAGTTCCTCGTGCTCGGCCTCTTCGTCGGCGTAGCGGGCGCGTCGTTTTCCGTGGGGACGCCCTATGTCGCGCGCTGGTTCCCGAAGTCGCGGCAGGGCCTTGCGATGGGCATCTTTGGCGCGGGCAACTCCGGCGCCGCGCTGAACAAGTTCGTCGCCCCGGTGATGATGCTCGCCGCCGGCACATGGACCATCGTGCCGAAGGTCTATTCCATCGCGATGGCCGTCACCGCGATCCTGTTCTGGCTGCTGTCGGCGTCGAACCGGGCGCATCGCGGCGCGAACGCGCAGAGCTTCGCCGCGCAAATGACCGTGCTCAAGGACCGGCGCGTGCTGCGTTACGCGCAGTTCTACTCCGTCGTGTTCGGCGGCTATGTCGGCCTGTCGCTGTGGATGCCGCAGTACTACGTGAACCAGTATGGCTTCCGTATCGAACAGGCGGCGTTCCTGGCCGCGTGCTTCTCGCTACCCGGCGGCGTGCTGCGCGCGCTGGGCGGCTGGATGTCCGACCGGTTCGGCGCACATCGCACGACATGGCTCGTGATGTGGGTCACGCTGGCCTGCTTCTTCGTCCTGAGCTATCCGGTCACCGATTTCACCATCCACACGAGCGGCGGCCCGCGCACCTTCCACATCGCGATGGGACCGGCTGCCTACACCGTGCTCATGTTCGTCGTGGGCGTGGCGATGGCCGTCGGCAAGGCGTCGGTGTTCAAGTTCATCTCCGACGATTTCTCGTCGAACATCGGCGCGGTTTCTGGTGTCGTCGGACTCGCGGGCGGGCTTGCCGGCTTCCTCTTGCCGATTCTATTCGGCATCCTGATGGATATCACCGGCATACGCACCACCTGTTTCATGCTGATGTTCGGCGCAACTGCAGTCAGTCTCATCTGCATGCATTTCACCTTTAAGTCAGACCGCATCGGGCGCGTTGCCTGACGCAACCGAGGGCGCGGCTTGACCGAAGCCGCGCCGTCATCATCGAGCACATCTCATGTCACGCTATCTACTCACTCAATGGGAGCCCGACAACGCGGGCTTCTGGCAAGAGACCGGCGAAACCATCGCACGCCGCAATCTTTGGATCTCCATTCCGGCGCTGATGCTGGCCTTCGCGGTGTGGTCGCTGTGGAGCGTCGTCGCCGTCAATCTCGACAAGGGCGGCTTCCACTTTTCCAAGGACCAGTTGTTCTGGCTGACTGCGTTGCCCGCGCTGTCGGGCGCGACGCTGCGCATCTTCTATTCGTTTCTCGTGCCGATCTTCGGCGGCCGGCGCTTCACCGCCTTTTCAACCGCGAGCCTCCTGATTCCCGCGCTCGGCATGGGCTTCGCGCTGCGCGATCCGTCGACCGGCTATCCGACGCTGCTCGCGCTCGCCTTGCTATGCGGCCTGGGCGGCGCGAACTTCAGTTCGTCGATGGCGAATATCAGCTTCTTCTTCCCGAAGGCGAAGAAGGGCTTCGCCACCGGCATGAACGCGGGCATCGGCAATTTGGGCGTGTCGGTTGTGCAGTTCGTCGCGCCGCTCGTGATCGCAGCGTCTGTCTTCGGCGCGCTCGGCGGTAAAGGGCATAGCTACGCGGCCAACGGCGTCGAGCGCAGCATCTCGCTGCAGAACGCGGGCTTCATCTGGGTGCCGTTCATCGTCGTGTCGGCGCTCGCCGCGTGGTTCGGCATGAACGATATCGCCGATGCAAAGGCATCCTTCGCCGAGCAAGCCGTCATCTTCAAGCGCAAGCACAACTGGCTGATGTGCCTGCTGTATATCGGCACGTTCGGATCGTTCATCGGCTTCTCCGCCGGACTCGCGTTGCTGACGAAAGCGGAGTTTCCGTCCGTGAACCCGACCGCCTATGCGTTCCTCGGACCGCTCGCCGGCGCACTCACGCGGCCGCTGGGTGGCTGGATTTCCGACCGCATCGGCGGCGCGCGCGTGACCTTGTACACCTTCATCGCGATGATCGCGGCGGTCATCGGCGTCATCTTCTCGTTGCCGCACGGCGGCGCGGGCGGCAGCTTCGCCGGCTTCCTCGCGATGTTCATCGTGCTGTTCGCGCTGACGGGCATCGGTAACGGATCGACGTTCCGCATGATCCCGGTAATCTTCCTCACGCAGAAGCAGCGCGAATCGGCGCGCGGTACGGACGCCGCGAGGAAGCAGGCGCTTCACGAGGCCGGCAAGGAATCGGCGGCGGTGCTCGGCTTCGCGGGTGCGATCGGCGCTTACGGCGGCTTCTTCATTCCGCGCAGCTTCGGCACGTCGATCAGCGCGACCGGATCGCCCGACATGGCGCTCTATTGCTTCATCGCGTTCTATGCGGTCTGCGCGGTGGTGACGTGGTGGTGGTACGCGCGCCGCAACGCGCCGATGCCCTGCTGATCGCGGACTACTACCAAAGGCGTAGCCGATCGGCACGACGACTACGCCTCCTGACGAACATCAACTGCTCCTTTCGGTGAATGGGCGCGCGAGCGCAGCGCCCCTACACCCGGACCACACATTCAATCGCCGCGCGCTTCATGCAGAGCCGCGCGTGGCCGCAAAGCCCGGAGAATCGGATGAGTCACTTTCTTGACCGGCTGAAGTTCATGTCGCGCGTCAAGTCCACGTTTGCCGATGGACACGGCGCGGTCGTCGACGAGGACCGCAAGTGGGAAAACGGCTATCGCAGCCGCTGGCAGCACGACAAAATCGTGCGGTCGACGCACGGCGTCAATTGCACCGGATCGTGCTCGTGGAAGGTCTATGTCAAGAACGGCCTGATCACCTGGGAGACGCAGCAGACGGACTATCCGCGTACGCGCCCCGACTTGCCGAATCACGAGCCGCGCGGCTGCCCGCGTGGCGCGTCGTATAGCTGGTATGTGTACTCCGCGCAGCGCGTGAAATATCCGCTGATTCGCGGCAGGCTCGTCGAAATGTGGCGCGAGGCGCGTAAGACGCTCGATCCCGTCGAGGCATGGGCATCCATCTGCGAAGATCCGGTGAAGGCGAAGCGTTACAAGAGCGTGCGCGGCATCGGCGGCTTCGTGCGCGTGGACTGGGACACGGCGACCGAGATCATCGCGGCGGCGAACGCGCATACGATCGCGAAGTACGGGCCGGATCGCGTGATCGGTTTCTCGCCGATTCCCGCGATGTCGATGGTCTCCTACGCAGCTGGCGCTCGCTATCTGAGTCTGATCGGCGGCGCGTGCCTGTCGTTCTATGACTGGTATTGCGACCTGCCGCCGGCTTCGCCGCAAATCTGGGGCGAACAAACGGACGTGCCCGAATCGGCGGACTGGTACAACTCGACCTATCTGATGGTCTGGGGTTCGAACGTTCCGCAGACGCGCACGCCCGATGCGCACTTCTACACCGAGGTGCGCTACAAGGGCACGAAGACGGTGGCGGTGTCGTCGGATTACGGCGAGATGGTGAAGTTCGGCGACGTCTGGCTCGCGCCGAAGCAAGGCACCGATGCCGCGCTCGCGATGGCGATGGGCCATGTCGTGCTGAAGGAATTTCACGCGAGCGGCAAGTCCGCTTACTTCCGCGCGTACGTCAAGCAGTACACCGACATGCCGATGCTCGTCGTGCTGCGCGAGCACGAAGGCACGCTCGTGCCCGATCAATTCCTGCGCGCCTCGCAATTGCAAGGCAACCTCGACGAAGCGAACAACCCGCAGTGGAAGACGCTCGTCATCGATGAGAAGACCGGCGATATCGTCGCGCCCAATGGCACGATCGGCTTCCGCTGGGGCGAGCAGGCGAAGGCGGGCCGCTGGAATCTCGAACAGAACGATGCCGGCTCGGGCCGCGAAATCGATCCGCGCCTGTCGATGATCGGGGCACACGATGACGTCGTCGATGTGAGCTTCCCGTACTTCTGCGGCGAACACGAAGCCTTGCTCGCGCGGCGCGTGCCGGTGAAGCGCATCACGCTCGCGGACGGGTCGCCGGCGCTGATCGCGACCGTCTACGACCTGCAACTCGCGAACTACGGCGTCGATCAGGGCCTCGGCGGCCCGAACGTCGCGGCATCGTTCGATGACGACGTTCCCTATACGCCCGCATGGCAGGAAAAGCACACCACGGTGCCGCGCCATCTCGTGATTCAGGTGGCGCGCGAGTTCGCCGACAATGCGGATCGCACGCAGGGCAAGAGCATGGTGATCGTCGGCGCGGCGCTGAATCACTGGTATCACAACGACATGATTTATCGCGGCATCATCAACCTGTTGATGATGTGCGGCTGCGTCGGCAAGAGCGGCGGCGGCTGGGCGCACTACGTCGGCCAGGAAAAGCTGCGTCCGCAGTTCGGCTGGGCGCCGCTCGCGTTCGCGCTCGACTGGTCGCGTCCGCCGCGTCAGATGAACGGCACATCGTTCTTATATAACCACACGAGCCAGTGGCGGCACGAGAAGGTGAGCGTCGGCGAGATTCTCGGTCCGGGCGCGGATCGGTCGCGATACGCGAATCTCTCGATGATCGACCTCAACGCGAAGTCCGAGCGCATGGGCTGGCTGCCCTCCGCGCCGCAACTGGGCGCGAATCCGCTCGATATCGTCGATGCCGCGAAGCGCGCAGGCCGCGATCCGGTCGAATACACGGTCGAGCAACTGAAGTCCGGCGCGCTGAACTTCGCATGCGACGATCCCGACAATCCCGCGAATTTCCCGCGCAACATGTTCGTGTGGCGCTCGAACATTCTCGGCAGTTCGGGCAAGGGCCACGAATACTTCCTGAAGTATCTGCTCGGCACGCAGAACGCGCTTTTCGATGATGAATCGACCGCGATCAAGCCCAGCGAAGTGAAGCTGCGCGCAGCCGCCGAAGGCAAGCTCGATCTGCTGACCGTGCTCGATTTCCGCATGAGCACGACGTGTCTCTATGGCGATATCGTGCTGCCCAGCTCGACGTTCTACGAGAAGGACGACCTCAACACGTCGGACATGCATCCATTCATTCATCCGCTGTCCGAAGCGGTGCAGCCGTTGTGGGAAAGCAGGACCGACTGGGAAATCTACAAGGGCATCGCGAAGAAGTTCGCGGAAATCGGCGGCAAGCATCTCGGCACGCGCACCGACATCGTGACCACGCCGCTGATGCACGATACGCCCGGCGAACTCGGTCAGGCGTTCGAGCCGAAGGACTGGCGCGCGGGCGAATGCGACCTGATCCCCGGCAAGACGGCGCCGTCGATGACGCTCGTCGAGCGCGATTACACCGCGATTTACGACAAGTTCACATCGGTGGGACCGTTGCTGGAGAAGCTCGGCAACGGCGGCAAGGGCATTAACTGGAACACCGCGCATGAAGTGCGCGAACTCGCGGCGCTGTCCGGTGAGAAGCAGGGCCGCCCGCGTCTGGAAACAGCCGTCGATGCCGCCGAGATGATCTTGACCTTCGCGCCCGAAACCAACGGCCACGTTGCGGTGAAGGCGTGGGAAGCGCTCTCGAAGATCACGGGCCGCGATCATGCGCATCTGGCAGCGGGTCGGGAGCACGACAAGATCCGTTTTCGCGACGTGCAGGCGCAGCCGCGCAAAATTATCTCCGCGCCGACGTGGTCGGGCCTCGAATCGGAGGAAGTCAGCTACAACGCGGGCTATACCAACGTTCACGAGCTGATTCCCTGGCGCACGCTGACGGGCCGGCAGCAGTTCTATCAGGATCATCGCTGGATGCTGGATTTCGGCGAAGGTTCGTGCGTCTACAAGCCCGCGATCGATACGAAGACCATCGCGCCGATGCTCGGTGCGAAGTCCAACGGCGAGCACGAGCTCGCGCTCAACTGGATCACGCCGCACCAGAAATGGGGTATTCATTCGACCTATACGGACAACCTGCGCATGCTCACGCTGTCGCGCGGCGGGCCGCACGTGTGGGTATCGGAGGCGGAAGCGAAAGAAGCCGGACTCGCCGATAACGACTGGGTCGAAGTGTTCAACACGAATGGCACGCTGACGGCGCGCGTCGTGGTGAGCCAGCGCGTGCCGCGCGGCATGTGCCTCATGTATCACGCTCAGGAAAAGATCATCAACGTGCCGGGCGCGGAAACGAGCGGCATGCGCGGCGGCATCCATAACTCGGTGACGCGCACGGTGCTGAAGCCGACGCACATGATCGGCGGATACGCGCAGCAGGCGTATGGCTTCAACTATTACGGCACCGTGGGCAGCAACCGCGATGAATACGTGATCGTGCGCAAGATGAAGAAAGTGGACTGGCTCGAAGGCCCGCTCAAGGAAGGAGCAGCATCATGAAGATCCGCGCCCAGGTGGCGATGGTCCTGAATCTGGACAAGTGCATCGGCTGTCATACGTGCTCCGTGACGTGCAAGAACGTGTGGACGTCGCGCGATGGCGTCGAATACGCGTGGTTCAACAACGTCGAGACGAAGCCAGGCATCGGCTACCCGAAGGAATGGGAAAACCAGGAGAAGTGGAACGGCGGCTGGGCGCGCAAAAGCGACGGGCGCCTCGAGCCGCGCCAGGGCGGCAAGCTGAAGGTGCTGGCCAACCTATTCGCGAATCCGAACCTGCCCGCCATCGACGACTATTACGAGCCGTTCACCTACGACTACGAGCACTTGCAGAAAGCCCCGCTGTCCCAGACGCCGCCGACGGCGCGCCCGGTATCGGCCATTACCGGCAAGAAGATGGACAAGATCCACTGGGGGCCGAACTGGGAAGACGACCTCGGCGGCGAGTTCGCTTCGCGCAGCCGCGACAAGCTCTTCGACAACGTGCAGAAGGAGATGTACTCGAGCTTCGAGAACACCTTCATGATGTATCTGCCGCGCCTGTGTGAGCATTGTCTGAATCCGGCGTGCGTGGCGTCGTGCCCGTCCGGCTCGGTCTACAAGCGCGAGGACGACGGCATCGTGCTCGTCGATCAGGACAAGTGCCGTGGCTGGCGCATGTGCGTCTCCGGTTGCCCGTACAAGAAGATGTACTTCAACTGGAAGTCGGGCAAGGCGGAGAAATGCGTGTTCTGCTTCCCGCGCATCGAAGCGGGCCAGCCGACCGTCTGTTCCGAGACGTGCGTCGGGCGCATCCGCTACCTCGGCGTGATGCTGTATGACGCGGATCGCATCGGGCACGCGGCATCGGTCGAGCGGACGACGGGCCTGTATCAGTCGCAACTGGACGTGTTCCTCGATCCGAACGATCCGCACGTGCAAGCGGAAGCGCTACGTCAGGGCATATCGCAAAGCTGGCTCGATGCCGCGGTGCGCTCGCCGGTGTATCGCATGGCGGTGGAGTGGAAGATCGCGTTTCCGCTGCATCCGGAATACCGCACGCTGCCGATGGTCTGGTACGTGCCGCCGCTCTCGCCGATTCAATCCGCCGCAGACGTCGGCCATCTGGGCATGAACGGCATGATCCCTGATGTTCAGAGCCTGCGCATTCCGATGCGCTATCTCGCCAATCTCTTGACGGCGGGCGACGAAGCGCCGATTGTCGATGCGCTGAGCCGCATGCTGACGATGCGCGCCTACAAGCGTGCGGAAACGGTGCATGGCGTGGCCGACGATGCGATTCTGCGCGACGCGGGCCTCACCGCGTCGCAAGTCGAAGACATGTATCAACTGATGGCGATTGCCAATTACGAGGACCGCTTCGTGGTGCCGTCGTCGCACAAGGAAATGGCCGAGGACAGCTTCGACGAGAAGGGCAGTTGCGGATTCTCGTTCGGCAACGGCTGCTCGTCGGGTGTATCGAATGGATCGCTGTTCGGCACGCAGGTGCGGGGCGAGTTCGCTTACGCGCACTTGCCGAAGTCGCGCAAGAAAGCCGTCTGAAGAAGGAATGACGATGTCGCTCTATCCCACACTTTCCGCTTTGCTGGACTATCCGGAAGCCGCGCTGATCGATGCGCTGCCGGAAATCGAAGGCGCGCTCGCTGCGTCGCCGCGTGCGCGAGCGAGCCTGTCGCCGCTCGTCGATGCGCTGAAGTCGCGCTCGCTGATCGAATCGCAGGAGATCTACGTCGCGACCTTCGATCGCACGCCGTCGCAATCGCTGCATATGTTCGAGCACGTGCACGGCGAAAGCCGCGACCGTGGCCCCGCGATGGTCGATCTGCTCGATGAATATCGTGCGCTCGGGCTCGAAGTGACGAGCAACGAATTGCCGGATTACGTGCCGCTCTTTCTCGAAGTGCTCGGTCTCATCGATCCCGCTAAGGCGCAGACGCTGCTCGATGAAGCGATTCACGTGCTGAACGCGATCGGCGAGCGGCTCGCGAAGAACGAAAGTCCTTATGCGGGCGTGTTCGACGTGCTGCGCCCGCTCGCTTCCGTCGAGCCTCGCCCGCTCACGCAACCGCCCGTGCGCGACATGGACGAGGCGCTCGAAATGTTCGGGCCCGGTCACGATGGCGTCGAGCCGCTGCTCGTGCCGTCGCGTGGTTCTTCGACGCAGACTATCCGTTTTCATCCGACCGTAAAGGAGGCACGATGAACACCTTCCTGTTCGGCATCTATCCGTATATCGCGGCGTGCATCTTTCTGTTCGGCAGCCTGATGCGCTTCGAGCGCGAGCAATACAGTTGGAAAGCCGATAGCACGCAACTCATCGAGCGCGGCAATCTGCGGCTCGGGAACATCCTCTTTCATGTCGGCATTCTGGGGCTGTTCTTCGGGCATCTGTTCGGCCTGCTCACGCCCGTCGCGGTATGGGACTGGCTCGGCGTCGCGCATCGCGTGAAGCAGGCAGTCGCGATGACCGCGGGCGGCGTGATGGGAACGATGTGCCTCGCGGGCCTCGTGATCCTGCTGCATCGCCGTCTGACGAGCGCGCGGCTTTCCGCCGTCACGAAGACCGGCGACCGCGTGCTGCTGCTGTGGATATTCATCACGCTGCTGCTCGGTTTGTCGACCATCGGCGAATCCGCCGGCCACATGGACGGCGCGATGATGGTCAGCCTGATGACCTGGGCGCAGCATATCTTCACGTTCCAGGGCGATGCGGCGAGCCATGTCGCGAACGCGCCGCTGCTGTTCCGCGTGCATCTCTTCATGGGCATGAGCCTGTTCGTGATCTTTCCGTTCACGCGCCTCGTGCACGTATGGAGCGGCTTCGCGTCGGTGACGTACGTCGCGCGCGCGTGGCAGCTCGTGCGCAGCCGCTGAACATGGAGACGGTCGCGGTTCATCCACCGATGCGCGAGCGGCTCGCGACCCGCATCGTCATGTTGTCGGCGGTGGCGCTCGTGCTCGTGCTGACGATGATCGGCGGCACGCTATGGCTTTCGTGGCAGCTTCAGGGCGCGGGTGCCGCGATCAACGATGCCGGCAGCTTGCGCATGCGCGCAAACGCCGTCGGCATTGCGCTGCTCTCGGCGCAGCGTGATGGCAACGCAGCGGCGGCGGACGAACACATCGCGCTGATGAACGCCACACTCGATCGTCTGCGGCGCGGCGATGCAGCGCGTCCGCTTTTCCTTCCCGACGATGCTGGCATTCGCCAGCAATTCGGCAGCGTCGCCGATGCGTGGCACAAGCGCCTGGAACCTGCGGCGCGCGATACGGCGAACGCATCGCGCTATCTGGCGGCGTTGCCTTCGTTCGTCGCGGGCGCCGACACGCTCGTCAAGCTCATCGAACAGGAGAACGCGCGCAAGACCGCGTGGCTGCGCATCTCGCAGATGGCGCTCGCGGCGCTGTCGTGTCTTGGCACGGTGGCGATCGTGTATCTGTTGTATCTGTGGTTCGTCGCGCCCGTGCAGCGTTTGCAGGACGGACTCGCGCGCATCCAGCGGCGCGATTTCGATGTACGGCTGCCGGTCGAATCGCACGATGAGTTCGGCAATCTGGCCGAAGGCTTCAACCGGATGGCCGCCGAATTGCAGGCGCTTTACGGCGATCTGGCCGGGCGCGTCGAAGCGAAGACGGCGGAGCTTGCGGCGCAGAATCGCGAGCTGACCGCGCTGTATGAGATGACTGCGTTCCTCAATTTGCCCAATGACGTCCCCGCGTTATGCGACGGTTTCATCGCGCGTCTGACGCATCAGTTCGACGCATCGGGTGCGACCGTCCGCCTGGTTTCCGACGAGGACGATCGCCTGCATCTCGTTGCATCTCACGGGGTGCCGCCCGAACTGCTCGACGCCGAACGCTGCATGCCCGTCGACGATTGCCTGCTCGGCGATGCCGCGACGCAAGGCGCGGGCGTCGTCCACGATGCGGGGCGCATGAGTCAGCGGCCGTGTCAGATCGACGCATCGGCGGGCGTGACCGCGTTCGGTATCGTGTCGCAGGGCGAGAAGCTCGGCTCGTTCTCGCTGCACTTCGACACGAAGCGCCCGATCCCCGCATCCGAGATGAAGCTGCTGGAAACGCTCGGCAAGCACTTCGGCACTGCGCTCAAGAATCGCCGGCTAGCGGCGCTCGAACGGCAATTCGCGGTATCGGAAGAACGGAACCTCGTCGCTCAGGGCTTGCACGACAGCATCGCGCAAAGTCTCAACTTCCTGAAGATGCAGGTGCATCTGCTCGATGCCGCCGCCCGCGACGCACGCATGGACGAAATACGCGAGATCGTCCCGCTGCTGCAGGGCGGCGTCGCGGAAAGCTACGACGACGTGCGCGAACTGCTCGACAACTTCCGCTCGAAGCTCGGCAGCGGCAAATTTCGGTACGCGGTGGAAAGCACGATCGAACGCTTTCGATCGCAGGCGGGCATACCGGTGACGCTGGAGTATCGCGAAGCGGGCGGGCCGCCGCTCGCGGCGGATCATCAGCTACAGATCATTTTCATCCTGCAGGAAGCGTTGTCGAACGTGCGCAAGCATGCCGAAGCAAGTCGGGTTCATGTGACGATCGTCAACGATAGCGAATTCCGGCTCTTGGTCGAAGACGATGGCCAAGGCTACGATCCTAACGATATGGGTTTCCTTGACGAAAGGCACGTTGGTTTTCACATCATGCGAGAGCGCGCGGAACGGCTGTCAGCCACGCTTCAACTGACCGGATCGCCGGGGCGCGGCGCGCGCGTCGAACTCGTGCTGCCCACTCACGCGCGTCAGGCCGTCTGACGCTTCTCATCATGGCCACACGCATCCTGCTCATCGACGATCACACGCTGTTCCGCTCGGGCGTGCGCGCGCTGCTGCAGCGCACGCCGGATTTCGAGATCGTCGGTGAAGCGGCGGACGGGCTGGAGGGCATCAAGCGGGCGAAGCAGTTCTGCCCCGATGTGATCCTGCTCGATATCAACATGCCGGGTTTGTCGGGCCTAGAAACGTTGCGGCTGCTCGTGCAGGACTTGCCGCAGACGGCGGTGGTCATGCTGACGGTCTCCGAAGATGTCGATGAACTCACTGTCGCGCTCCGCGACGGCGCGTGCGGCTATCTGCTGAAGAACATCGAAGCGGACACGCTCGCGGCGGCCATTCGCAAGGCGGCGGCGGGCCAGCCGGTCATCGCCGATGACATGACCGTCAAGCTCGTCGCGAGCATGCGCCGTCCAGCGCCAGCGATGCAAGGCGACGCCGCGCCGGTCGTCAGCGCATCGGCGGCGGCCGATCCGCTCACCTCGCGCGAACGCGACATCATCCGCGAACTGTCGCGCGGCGGGAGCAACAAGGAAATCGCGCGCGCGCTGTCGCTCGCGGAGAGCACCGTCAAGATCCACGTGCGCAACATTCTGCGCAAACTGAATTTCACGAGCCGCGTTCAGGTCGCGCTCTATGCAGCCGGGCGCGATGCCGCGTCCGTGCTCTCCGAATCCAATTGAACGCCTCATGCGTCGGGCATGTCATGAGCGCGTTGTCAGGCAGTCACATCATGAATCGAAATCAAGCTGAAACTTCGTCTTCTTCGACGTCCGCGCATTACGGCTTCGCGCCGCTCAAAATTCGCGGGCGCAGCGTGCTGCCCATCGTGCAGGGCGGCATGGGCGTCGGCATCTCGGCGCACCGGCTCGCGGGCAGCGTCGCGCGGGAAGGCGCCGTCGGGACGATCGCGAGCATCGACTTGCGTCATCATCACGCCGATCTGACGGCGGCGTGCAAGGCCGATCCGTCGCGCGAGACGCTGGAGCAGGCCAACCTCACCGCGCTTGCACGCGAGATTCGCAGTGCGCGAGCGTTGTCGGAAGGGCGCGGCATGATCGCCGTGAACGTGATGAAAGCGGTCAGCGCGCACGCCGATTACGTGCGCGTGGCCTGCGAGGGAGGCGCGGACGCCATCGTGATGGGCGCCGGCCTGCCGCTCGATTTGCCCGATCTCACGGCTGGCCACGATATCGCGCTGATCCCGATTCTCTCCGACAGCCGTGGCGTCAATCTCGTCCTCAAGAAGTGGATGAAGAAAGGGCGCTTGCCGGATGCGATCGTGATCGAACATCCGGCACATGCGGGCGGTCACCTCGGCGTGACGGATGTGGCCGATATGAACAACGAGCGCTTCGAATTCGCCCGCGTGCTCGAAGAACTGGAAGCCGTGTTCGCGACACTCGGCATCGCGCGCTCCAACGTGCCGGTGATCGTCGGGGGCGGGATCAACAGTCACGAGGCGGTGCGCGCATGGCTGACGGCGGGCGCGAACGGCGTGCAGATCGGCACGCCGTTCGCCGTCACGGAGGAAGGCGACGCGCACCCGGAATTCAAGCGTGTGCTGGCGGAAGCGACGCCGGAAGACATCGTCGAGTTCGTCAGCGTCACGGGATTGCCGGCGCGTGCCGTCAAGACGCCGTGGCTCATGCGCTATCTGCGCAACGAGGACCGCATCCGCACGAAGATCGGCGCACGCAAGCAGACTTGCCCGACGGCGCTCGAATGCCTGAGCGTGTGCGGTCTGCGCGACGGCATCGAGAAGTTCGGTCACTTTTGTATCGATACGCGGCTTGCGGCGGCGCTGCGCGGCGATGTCGGCAACGGGCTCTTCTTCCGTGGCCGCGAAAAACTGCCGTTCGGCGCGGCGATTCGCAGCGTGCGTGAGTTGATCGAACTGCTGCTCACGGGCACGACGAAGGCGGCGGCCGCCGGGTGCTGATTGACGTTTCATATCGCAACGCCGCGTTTCGGAGGTGCGCTCATCGAATGGAAGTCGTCCGATGGGCGCGGGGCCGCTAGCGTCATACGCTAAAGGCGATCAATCGAAGAGTACGACACCATGGCCAAGCGATTTCCCCTCCATCCGAAGCACCCCGAGCGCAATTGCTGGGGCTGCGACCACTATTGCGCGGCGGACGCCATGCGCTGCGGCAACGGATCGAACCGCACGCAGCATCCGGCCGAACTATTGGGCGAAGACTGGTACGAGTGCGGCGACTGGGGCCTCGATGTCGCGGACGGCGCGACATCGATCGAGCCAGCCGCGGCCAGGGCGTGACGCGGCGCGAAACGGACTGAATTCGAACGCGCGCCGGGTATTCGTCCTGCTCCTACGTCCCGGCGCAGGGTGGCTGCCTAGAATCTCGGCAATTCAACTCACCCCGTTGCCCGCCATGCGCACCAAGCTCGAATTCGAATCACCGGAAGGCCGTCTGTCCCTGCATATCGACGAGGTGCAGTTCATGGCTTACGACGCCGCCGAAACCGCGATGAAGTCGATGTACAAGTTCGTCGAGCGCATGCGCGACATGGGCCTGGGCGGTCTCGCTGAAACACATGCGCGCGTGTGCGCGCAGAATCGCGTCAACGTGATGGAACTGCGCGAGGCGCACGACGACGCGCAAACGCTGCTCGCATGCGGCGCAGTAGGCGATGCGATGGCGGACACCATCACGCCCCGGCTCGAGATTTTGCGCGAGGACATTGCGCGGACGCATCGGCAGATGCGCGAGAGCGTGGATCGGCTGGCCGCATTGTCGGCCGCGTGTCATCAGGCGTTGAGCCAGATTCCGGGCTACACGCCGCCCAAGCGCGCGATCGGCTGACGCGCCTTCATCCCCCCGAGTATTTCCGAAGCAGCGCATTGACGTCGATGCGCTGCCCTTGCAGCAGAAGCAGCCGCGCGTGCAATACCAGGTTTTCAATTAAAAGCAGCGCGGTCGTGAGCATGTAGGTGAGATTGACATCGCCCGCATTGAGGCCGCTGGCCTGCAGGTTGCGATGCTTCTCCAGTAGCGACGTCAACACGAGGCTGCGCAATTCGGGTTCACCGAACGGCAGATCGCCGTAATCGACGGGATCTTCCCGTTCGAGTTCCGCGAGCAGGCCTGTCAATTCGCTGATGGTCACTTCCATGACGTCTCCGGCGTGAGCATGCGTGGAGGGCGACAGCGTCTCCATGATGCCACGTGTCGGCCGGCGGCATCATCGCGCGATGAGCGGTAGACTGAATCGTCCATTTTGTCCGACCGATCAGCACGATGCCCAGGCGCACGCCCGAACCGTGGTATCACCCGCCGCAGGAAGAAATCTGCGCGTTGTGCGGCCGTCCCGTGCCGCCTTCGGAGCGCGACTTGCATCATCTCGTGCCGAAGTCGCAGGGCGGCAAGGAGACGGCGGTGTTTCATCGTATTTGTCATCGGCAACTGCATGCGTTGTTCACCGAGAAGCAACTGGCGCAGCAGTTCTCCACCGTCGAAGCACTGCTTGCCGATGACACCGTGCGCGGCTTCGTCGAGTGGGTCAAGACGAAGCCGAACGGTTTCTATCAGCGCACGCGGCGGTCGTCGCGCAAGTCGTAGCCGCGCGGGCCGGGCGTCCATTGTGCGCAGGGCACCTCCTTGTTCAGCGCCGCCATGCCGAAGCGCTGCATGACGAAGCTCTCCAGCACGAGATAAAGATCCGCTTCGCGCGGCCGCGTCCCCCAGCGGCTGTTGCCCGCCACCGACGCCACCGTGAACCACGAGTGCGGCGGAAACAGCTCGACGCGCAGCATGTCGTCCTGCAATATCCTGAGCCGCCCGGTGTCGGGATGGAACTCGGCGGTGACGGTTCCGCCCGGTAGATCGATGTGCACCCTCGTCGCATTCGCTTGCATGGTCTCGCCCTCTTTGTGGTTCCGATACGGTGCCGGCACGTTCGTGACAACGTTATGACGCCCGTTCGCTCTCGAATAGTCCCGCTTAAGGAGGGGCGCATGTGGTGCCGCCCCGCCGTTCATGCAGAGATATTCCGATAGGCATACAGTAATGAGGTTGCGTCCTGACGCCGAAGTATCGGCGGCATCGGCAACGAAGCAGCAACGGATGCAAAGCGTGGTGGCGAAGGTTCGCTCCCGCACATAAAATGCCGCGCAACAGGCGCGGACCCGCCTGATCTGGCCGCGTCTTCGCAACGGTTGAAGACGCGAGTCTCATGCCGATACACCCAAATCGAAGAGGAAATTCGTCCATGTACAAAGCGTATTCGTATGCAGCATCCGCAGCGGACAAGCCGCTCGGTCCGCTCGAGGTTCAACGCCGCGACGTCGGCCCGAACGACGTGCGCATCGACATTCTTTTTTGCGGCGTCTGCCACTCCGATCTGCACATGGCGCGCAACGAGTGGGGCGGCACGAACTATCCGGTCGTGCCGGGTCACGAGATCGTCGGGCGCGTGGCGGAAGTCGGATCGGAGGTAACGAAGTTCAAGGCGGGCGATCTCGCGGGCGTCGGCTGCATGGTCGATTCGTGCCGTGTCTGCGAATCCTGCAAGGAAGGTCTCGAACAGTATTGCGAAGGTCCGGACGGCTTCATTCAAACGTATAACTCGCCGGACAAAAAGTCGGGCGGCGTGACCTACGGCGGCTATTCGACGTCGATCGTCGTCGATGAAGCCTTCACGCTGCGCGTCCCCGAGAATCTCGAACTGGCCGCGGTGGCGCCGTTGCTGTGCGCAGGCATCACGACTTATTCGCCGCTGCGTCACTGGAACGTGAAACCGGGCGACAAAGTGGGCATCGTGGGCCTGGGCGGCCTGGGACATATGGGCGTGAAGATCGCAGCGGCGATGGGCGCGCATGTCGTGCTCTTCACCACGTCGCCGAACAAGACCGAGGATGCGAAGCGGCTTGGCGCACATGAGGTCGTCGTGTCGAAGGACCCGGACCAGATGGCCGCGCACGCGAACAGTTTCGACTACATCCTGAACACGGTAGCGGCGTCGCACAACCTCGACCAGTTCATTGCGCTGCTCAAGCGCGACGGCACGATGACGCTGGTCGGCGCGCCGGAGCATCCGCATCCGTCGCCGTCGGTGATGAACATGATTTTCAAGCGGCGCTCGCTCGCGGGATCGCTGATCGGCGGTATCGCTGAGACGCAGGAAATGCTGGATTTCTGCGGCAAGCATGGCATTACGTCGGACATCGAAATGATTCGCATGGATGAGATCGATACCGCTTACGAACGCATGCTGAAGAGCGATGTGAAGTATCGGTTCGTGATCGACATGGGGACGATGGAGCGCTAAGGCGCGATGTGAGAAGGGCTCGGCGGAGCCCTTCTTCATTTGAAGCACACGGCGCGGTCGATGTGTAACGATCCGCGCTGCCGTTCCCTCACATGAAGCAAACGGACCTTCGCCTTGCGTGCGGGCGCCAATGGGACGCGGAATCAAGACCTGCTCTGCCATTCTCCCGCGCTTCTTATGACGACGAAGCTGATCAGTTTCTTTGCGACCCGCGACGCGCACGCGTTCTTCGAGAATCATCGGCGATACTGCGCGAATTCGTGGACGCCAGCCGTATCGCGTGGGCGCATCTGCGCTTACTGCTGAAATACCAGACGTTGCTGCGCACCCTGCGCGCAATGCCCGAAAGCGAGCTCGTTCTGCTGCTGACGCAGGACTGCCTCATCGTGCGTGATATCGACCGGCGACGCCGAAAGCGACACGGTCATCGGGGCGTTCGAACTTTGGCGCAACACGGCTGCATCGCGCGAGATGGTGGAACGACTGGGCGCGCGCACCGGGTTCGGCTCGATGACCGTCAGCGAGTCAGCGTTGCTTCGCACGACGTCGCCGTTCGCGTTTGCGACGTGCTTTCATGGCGTGCATCCGTGGTGCCCGCGGCGTGGCATATCGATCCGGTCTGGACACAATGCCGCGCCTTCGCGATCGCGCTCGAGGGTCTTCCCGCGGCGCCGCCCAGCCAGCCGGTCCATGCGGATCTGCGCGACCTCTTCGCGGAGCACATCAACGAGTGTCAGGCGAAAGGACGGCCTTATCTGACTCTTCCGTCGCAGTCCGAATCACAAGCAGTCGATACGCCCTACCAGGCGCTGAATGCCGACTCGCCGATCGCGCTGGTCGTCCTTTACACGCCGAACATCCGCGCGTATGGCGAGATCGCCGAGCGCAACCTGCGTCGCTATTGCGCGCGTCATGGCTACGCATTGCATGCGTACCGCGATGCGCCGCAGGAGGCCGGACAGAACGCGAGCGGCAACTGGCCGAAGCCGTGGGTGCTGCGCCGCCATTTGCCTGCGCACGAGTGGGTCGTGTGGATCGATGCGGACGTGCTCGTCATCGATCAATCGACGCCGCTGATGCGCTGCTCGCGAATCGCGATCGCCTCATCGCGATGGACATGAGCTGGCAGTTCGACTCGGGCATCATGAGCTTACGACGCACGCAGGCGAACTTCGATGCTCTCGGGGAAGTCGAGCAGGCCATCGGCGGGGTCGCGGACAAGTCGTCGACATACGCGAGCGGCGGCGATCAGGACGCGTTCATCGAGGTGCTCGCGCGGCACGGCATGGCAAACGACGCGGAACTCGCCGACTGCATCACGTTGAACACGCCGTATCAGTTGCAGAAGCCGGACAGCTTCATGGTCCACTACATGCACATGTGGCCGTCGCTGCGCGCGCTTGCCATGCATCACGGCGATCTTGCGAGCCAGATGCTGACCGGGCGGCGAGCCTGAGCGTAGAAAGTCATTCGTAAGAAAGCTTGGCTTGCTGCAACGCAATACGCTGAAAAGCCTGAAGAACCTAGTCGTTACTTTCGCCGATGGCGGGCCGTCCGCCGCCGCGCGTGAAGTAAAATGCGGACCTCATTCCACGATAAGACGACGCATGTTGCGCAAGGCCTGGCGCGGGGAAGAACGCTTCTGGAAAGTCTGGTGGCTGCTCGGCCTGCCGTTGCATCTCGCATGGTGGGCCGTCTATCTGTACCTGTGGGGCACCGGCGTCCCGCCGGAATCGTTCCTTCTGATGACCATCTGGTTCTGGCCCGGCATGCTCGGCCTGTTCGCCGGGTGCGGCGCGCTGTATCTCGCGTGGTGCACGGCGGCGTGGCGATGCGCGGCTAACGTCGACCGCCGCGTCTGGACGTATGTGGCGCGCGTGCTGATCGGCGTCGGCCTCGGTTCGTTTCTCACCGAGTGCGCGCTGATTCTGACCGCGCCGCTGCTAGCGGGATAACGCGCCCGGCTTCGAATTCAGCCGCCCGAGCCTTCCTCGTCGCAAATTAAGCGTTCTCGCAAAAACCCCAAGCGACGACGCCGGTCGGCCACGCTACCATCGCCCACATCGAGATGGAGACGTTACGCGCGAGGAGACATCGCTTGGCCTACGACCCGACCATCCGCAAGAAGCCGGAAGCGTTGCGCAGCCATCGCTGGTATGGCGTGAACGATCTGCGCTCCTTCGGCCACCGCTCGCGCACGGCGCAGATGGGCTATCACCCGTCCGATTACATGGGCAAGCCGGTCATCGCCATCGTCAATACGTGGAGCGAGATCAACCCCTGCCACACGCATTTCAAGCAGCGCGTCGAGGAAGTCAAACGCGGCGTCTGGCAGGCGGGCGGCTTTCCCGTCGAAATGCCCGTGATGACGCTGGCCGAGCCGTTCCAGAAGCCGACGACGATGCTCTACCGCAACTTCCTCGCGATGGAAGTCGAGGAACTGCTGCGCTCTTATCCATTCGATGGCTGCGTGCTGATGGGCGGATGCGACAAGACCACGCCCGGCCTGCTGATGGGCGCGATCAGCATGAATCTGCCCGCGATCTTCCTCCCCGCCGGGCCGATGCTGCGCGGCAACTGGAACGGCCGCACGCTCGGCAGCGGCTCCGACACATGGAAATACTGGGCCGAACTGCGCGCGGGCAGGATCACCGAGGACGAGTGGAAGGGCGTCGAGAGCGGCATCGCTCGCTCGCCGGGTCATTGCATGACGATGGGCACCGCCTCCACGATGACGAGCGCCGCCGAAGCCCTCGGTCTCACGCTGCCGGGCTTCGCGTCGATTCCGGCCGTCGATTCGCGGCATGCGCAATTCGCGTCGCTGACCGGGCAGCGCATCGTCGAGATGGTGTGGACGGATCTGAAGCCGTCGGACATGCTCACGGCGAAGTCGTTCGATAACGCCGTCACCACCGTGCTCGCGTTGTCCGGCTCCACCAACGCGATCGTGCATCTGGTGGCCGTCGCGCGCCGGGCGGGCGTGCCGCTCACGACCGCGCGCTTCGACGAACTCGCGCGCGTGACGCCTGTCATCGGCAACGTACGTCCGGCGGGCAAGTATCTGATGGAGGACTTTTTCTACGCCGGCGGTTTGCGCGCGCTGCTTGCGGAACTGGGCGACCTGATCGATGGCGCACAGCTCACGGTCAATGGCGCGACGCTCGGCGAGAACATCGCGGGCGCGAAGATTTTCGACGACGACGTCATTCGCCGGCGCGACAACCCGCTGGTGCCAAACGATGGCCTCGCCGTGCTGACCGGCAACCTCGCGCCGGACGGCGCCGTCATCAAGCCCGCGGCGATGGAAGCGCATCTGCTACAGCATCGCGGGCCGGCGGTCGTGTTCAGGGACTACGCGGACCTGGCCGCGCGCATCGACGATGATGCACTGGACGTGACCGCCGATTCAGTCATCGTGCTCCAGCATGCGGGACCGGTCGGCGCGCCCGGCATGCCGGAGTGGGGCCAGTTGCCGATTCCGCAAAAGCTCTTGAAACAGGGCGTGCGCGACATGGTCCGCATCTCCGATGCGCGCATGAGCGGCACGAGTTACGGCGCGTGCGTGCTGCACGTTGCGCCGGAATCGTTCGTCGGCGGGCCGCTTGCGCTGGTGCGGGACGGCGATATCGTCGAACTGGACGTGCCCGCGCGCAGGCTGCATCTCGACGTAAGCGACGATGAACTCGCCGCCCGTCGCGCCGCGTGGGTGACGCCCAAGCGGCCGTTCGAACGAGGCTTCGGCGTGATGCATCAACTGCACGTGACGCAGGCGAACAAGGGTTGCGACTTCGACTTCCTCGAAGAACGCTCCGTCGCGGACGGCGGCGAGCCGGAAATCCACTGAACGAGATCATCGATATGACGACTCAAGACATCGCCGTCTCCGGCGAGACGCTCGAACTGCTGCGCCACGTCAGCACCGCGACGCTCACGACGCAACTCTTCAAACGCGGCTTGCGCAACGTATTCCTGCAAGGCATCGCGCCGCTCGTGAAACCGGCCAAGGGCGCGCCGAATCTCGTCGGACCGGCGTTCACGCTGCGCAACATCCCGGCGCGCGAGGATATCGATCACCTCGGCGTGTTTCAGAATCCCGATCATCCGCAGCGCAAGGCCGTCGAAAGCGCGCCGCCTGGCAGCGTGCTCGTGCAGGATTGTCGCGGCGATCGCACGGTGGCATCGACCGGTTCGATTCTGACGACGCGCCTCAAGGTGCGCGGCGTCGCGGGCATGGTGTCGGATGGCTGCGTGCGCGATAGCGGAACCATCGGCGATATCGGCTTGCCGCTCTTCTGCGCGGGCGCGAGCGCGCCGCTGAATCTCGCGAAGCATCACGCGGTGGATATGAACGTGCCGATCGCGTGCGGCGGCGTGGCGGTGTATCCGGGCGATATCGTCGTCGGCGATGTGGATGGCGTCGTCATCGTGCCGCGTCATATGGCCGAGCAGGTGGCGAAGGATGCGGCGGAGCAGGAACGGCTCGAAGAATTCATCGCGATGCGCGTGGAGGCCGGCGCGGCATTGCGCGGCACGTATCCGCCGAACGAGGCGACGCTCGGCGAGTATGCGGAGTGGCGCAAGGGGCGCAAGTAAGCCGGTCCGTACCCGCTGTTCCCGCTCACTTATGCAGCTTGCTGCGCAACGAAGCCACGTCGTTCGTCGTCACGGGGCGTGCGTCATTTCCCCACGACGAACGGACGTAACTGAGCACTTGCGCGATCTGCAAATCCGACAGTCTGCCCGCAAACCCCGGCATGTTCTGGCGCGGCGGTCCATTTTTGGTCGCGGGACTGTTCCCGCCTTCGACGAGCAGTCGAATCAGTGAAGTCGTATCGTCGCTGATGACCGCCTGATTGCCCGCCAGCTTCGGAAACACCTTCGGCACGCCTTCACCCGTGTCCAGATGACACTGCGCGCAGAACGTCGCGTAGACGCCCGCGCCCTGACCCGGCGGCACGTCGGGCGCACGCGTCTTGAGGTGGCCGGGCTTCGCGTTCGATGGATCATACGAGCCGTCCGCCGCACCCGTCGCCGGCAGGCTCTTCAGGTAAGTCGCGATCGCGAGCAGATCGTCGTCGCTAACGTACTGCAGGCTGTCCTCGATCGTCTGCACCATGCTGCCGATAGCCGCCGTCCCGCCGCCCTGTCCGGTCTTGAGCAAGGTCGCGATCTCTTCGCGCGACATCCGCCCGAGTCCCGAGCCGGGATCGCCACGAAGATTCGGCGCGAACCAGTTGTCGTTGACGCCGCCCGATAGATACGTTTTCGACGATTCATCGTAGCCGCGCTCCTGAAGCGCCGGGCCGCGCGGCGAATGACACGCTCCGCAATGCCCGAGTCCCTGCACGAGATACGCGCCGCGATTCCACGTCGCATCGCGATCGGGACGCGGCGTATAGACGTCCTTCGGTGCGAGCGCCGCGCGCCATACGCGAAGCGCCCATCGTTGATTGAATGGGAACGGCACGTCAGTCGGCGGCGGACGGTAATGCACTGGCGGCACGCCATGCATCATGTAGGCGTAGAGCGCGCGCATGTCGTCGTCGGTCATCTTCACGAAGGACGTGTAGGGCATCGCCGGATAAAGCCCCTTGCCGCCCGGCGCGACGCCTTCACGCAGCGCCTTCGCGAAGTCTTCGTAGCTGTACTTGCCGATTCCCGTCTCCGGATCGGGCGTGATGTTGCTGCTGACGATGGTCCCGAACGGCGACGCCATGCCCAGGCCGCCCGCGTACGGCGCGCCTTTGTTCGGCGCGGTATGGCAACCCGCGCAGTCGCCGAGTTTCGCGATGTACGCGCCGCGCGCAACAAGATCTGCCGATGGCGCCGCAAGCGTCACGCTGGCGCTTGTCGCCAGAACGGCGAAGGCGATCGCCTGCCGGCAGAGTCGTGATATCGCGTGCATGTCAGGGCTCCTCGTGCGCCGGCACGGCGGTTCGCACCACGCTCGTCAGGTCGCGGGCCGGCCGTCTCGCCAGCCAGCGTGCGCCGATCAATAACCCGCCGACGAGATAGGCCAGACCGCCCGGCACCCACATCACGAGGCCGCCGAGTTGCTGGTCCTGCAGCGGATCGAAGCCGAGCGCAAGCGTGCCTTCGATGCACGACGGATACCACACGGCCGGCGCGAGCGTCAGCAGCGCGCCGAGCGCGCCGGTATGGACCATCGTCGTAAAGAGCGAGAGCATGGCGTGTGCGCTGTGCGTGCGCGAGCCATCGGCGGCAGCGGGACGGAAGACGGTCCACCAGAAGAGCAGCGCGCTGCCGAGGAAACTCGCATGCTGGAACGTATGCACCCATTCGCTCGCCAGCGCGGCCTCGAAGAAACGCGGCGCGTGCCAGCACCATAGCGCGGCGGCATGCAGGCCCCAGGCGACGGCGGGCAGGGTCAGCCATCGCCACGGCGATCCGATCCACGCACTGCGTGTCGCCATGCTGATGCGCGCCCGCGCGCGCGGCGGAAACGCCCAGATCCACACCGCGAGCGGCCGGCCGATCACGAGCAGCGGCGCGGCCACCAGCATGAAGATTTCGTGTTGCAGCATATGCGCGGAAAACAGCGCTTCGCTGAGCGCATGCAACGGCGAAACCAGCGCGATGACGAGCGCGATCCATCCGGTGACGAACGCGGCAAGGCGCATCGCCCGATCCGCGCGCCCCCGCGATCCGCGATGACGCAATCGCGCATAGCCGGCGATATAAAGCCCGATGCTCAACAAAAGCAACACGACGACCCACGGCTCGAACGTCCAGCCGAAGGTTTGCGCGTCGCTCGGGGCCGGCGTGGCGACATGCGCCGATGCCGGATCGGCGAACAGCCCGGCGGCCGACAGCACGGCGGCGAAAAGAATCAACACGCGGAAAGCAGCCATTGCGGTAGCGAGATAGCGAAGATGGCCAGCGACGAAAGCGCGCCGACGCCCGTTGCGACGGCAGCGAAGAATCCTTGCTGCGACGTCAGGCCGGGCGCCGATGGATCGGCCTGGCGTCGCGCGGATCGCCATCGGCCGAATGCGAGCGCCGTGCAGATCACGCTGACCGCGAGACTCGCCGCACTGACGCCATTGAGCAGGGCCATGCTTTGCAGATGGCACGACGGCTCGACGAGCGCGTAGTTCACGCTCAGGAACCCGAGCAGCAGCGACGGAGCGAAGAGGAGCGCAGGCCATGTAAGCATGATCGTGACCACACTAAAAACGCGACGCCCAGTAGATGACGCCATACATCGGCAGCCAGCTCAGGACGACGAAGTACCAGTAGATCGCATTCTCGCTGACATCGACGAAGCGCTTGCTTTCGAACGGCCCCGTGAACAGGAGCACCGTGAGCACGGCGGTGTCGATGGTGTCGGTAATCAGGTGCGTCGTGTGCAATCCGAGCAGCAGCCACACGACCGATCCATACGCGTTTGCATACCAGCTCACGTTGAGCGTCGCAAATTCAAGGCCGCGCACGACGAGAAACGCGAACGACATCAGCAGGCAGACCGTCATCCATAGCTTCGCCGCGCCGCGATCGCTACGTTCCGCCGCACGCTTCGCGAGCTGATTCGGCAACAGGCTCGCGAGCAGGATCAACGTATTCAGCGTGCCCCAGCGCAGTTCGGGCGCATCGGCGGCCATCGGCCACGCGGGGGCGTGAGTGCGCAGATAGAAGTACATCATGATGCCGATGCCGAACACCGTGCCTTCGATCAGCATCAATCCGCCCGTAGCCCACCACATCAGGCTGCGATGCCCGAATGCGAACGTCGGCAGATCGCGAACATCGAGCAGATATTCCGACGGCCGCGCATCGTCGGGACGCGTATGCGGGCTCTTGAGATCGCCGGTCGCGCTCATGGACGCTGCTCCCGTGCAGCGGCGAATGCGTTGCTCGCACGCTTCGGCCAGAACCACAGGATCATCGCCACGGCGACGGGCAGCGACGCATACACGACCGCCCACGGCGTAAAGATCGACCAGATGAAGAGCACCGTCGTTGCCACCGCGCTGATGAACGGCCAGATCGAAGGCGATGGAAACAGCGGCCGATGGTCCGGCTTCGCATCCAGCACGCTCGTCACGAGCACTTCCCGCGCGTCGGCGGCGAGCCCTCCGACGAAGCGCGGCTGCGCACCCGCTTCCCAGAGCGGATCGCGGCCATGCACGACGGGCACCGCATCGAAGTTATGCGGCGGCGGCGGCGACGGCACGCTCCATTCGAGCGTGCCCGCGCCCCACGGATCGGCGGGCGCCTGTTCTCCGCGCCGCAGCGTCAGCACCACGTTGACGATAAATAGCAGCACGCTGACCGCGATGGTCCACGCGCCGATGGTGGCGGCGAAGTTCATGCCGTCCCACCCCATGCCGGACGGATACGTCCATACGCGGCGCGGCATGCCATGCAAACCGAGCAGATGCATCGGAAAAAAGGTGACGTTGAAGCCGATGAAGAACAGCCAGAACTGCCAGCGTCCGAGCCGCTCCGAGAGCATGCGGCCCGCGAACTTGGGGAACCAGTAGAAGAACGCGCCGAAGAGCGGAAACACCGCCCCGCCGATCAGCACGTAATGCAGATGCGCGACGACGAAGTACGTATCGTGCACTTGCAGGTCGAGCGGCACCGACGCGACCATGACGCCGGTCATCCCGCCGATCACGAGGATGAAGAAGAACGCGAGCACGAACAGCAGCGGCGTGCGCAGATGCAGGCGGCCCGTCCATAGCGTGCCGATCCAGCAGAAGATTTGAAGACCCGAAGGAATCGCGATCATCAGGCTCGCCGCCGTGAAGAAGCTCTTGCCGAGCTCGGGGAGGTTCGTCGCGAACATGTGATGCACCCACAAGCCGAACGCGAGGAACGCGGTGCCGATCAGCGCGAGGACCATCGCGGGATAACCGAACACGGGGCGGCGCGCGAAGGTCGGAATGATCGACGAGATGAAGCCGAGCGGCGGGATGAAGATGAGATAGACCTCGGGATGCCCGAAGAACCAGAAAAGATGCTGCCAGAGCAGCACGTCGCCGCCCTTCGCCGGGTTATAGAAGTGCGTGCCGACGAGACGGTCGAGGATCAGCGCGGTGCTGCACAGCATGATGGATGGCATCGCGAAGATGACCATGAACTGCGTGACGAGCGTCGCCCAGACGAAAAGCGGCATGCGGTTGAGCGACATGCCCGGCGCGCGCATCTTGAAGATCGTCGTGATGAGGACGATGGCTTCGAGCAGACCCGATAGCTCCGTGAAGGTGATCATCTGCGCCCAGATGTCGGAGCCTTTGCCCGGCGAATAGTCGGGGCCCGCGAGCGGGACATAGCTGAACCAACCCGCAGCCGGCGCGCTGTTGAGCGCGAGCGAGCCGAACAACAGTATTCCGCCGAACAGAAATACCCAGTACGCATACGCATTCATGCGCGGAAACGCGATGCTGCGCGCGCCGATCATCAGCGGCACGAGATACGCGGCGACGGCTTGCATTACCGGCACGGCGAACAGGAACATCATCGTGGTGCCGTGCATCGTGAAGAGTTCGTTGTACAGATTGGGACCGATGAGCCGCGCATCGGGCCGCGCAAGCTGCGTCCGCATGACGAGCGAAAGGATGCCCGCCAGCACGAAGAACACGAACGTCGTGACGATGAAGCGCCGCGCGATGGTCTTG
The DNA here is from genome assembly GCF_041360715.1 of Caballeronia sp. RCC_10. NCBI lineage: Bacteria > Pseudomonadati > Pseudomonadota > Betaproteobacteria > Burkholderiales > Burkholderiaceae > Caballeronia > Caballeronia sp. RCC_10. The sequence continues at coordinate 41,663 of NZ_JBFUPT010000010.1, read as the reverse complement.
TGATTGAGCGCCTTCAATGCGCCGATGAAACCCGGCGGATCGCTCCATGTTTGCGCCAGCGCGCGGCGCACGGACTCGGGCGCGTGCGGGCCATCGACGGGGCGCGAGCCGTTCGCATCGGATGCGCTGTAGCCCAACGGAGATCGGTTGTCGCTCATTTCAGCGTGCCTAGCCAGGTGACGAGAGCCTGAAGGTCGGGCGGGGAAAGCCGCGTCGCCGGCATCATCACGCCGGGCTTGTGCGCGGGCGGATCGGCGATCCACGCGGACAGATTCTTTGCATCGTTGACGAGCGTGCCCGCCGCAATGGTCTGCCTGCTCGCGAGATGCGTGAGGTCGGGACCGAGCGAGCCGTTGGCCGGCGTGCCGCGAACTGCGTGACACCGTGCGCAGTCGTTGTTCAGGAAGACATCGCGTCCCTGGCGGGCGAGCGCGTCGGGCGGCACGGGCGCGGCCTGACGCTGCCGCGCCGCCCACGCTTCGTACTGCGCAGGCGGATCGGCGACGACCGAGAACGCCATCAACGCGTGCTCGTAGCCGCAGAATTCGGCGCATTGCCCGCGATACGCCCCCGCGCGATCCGCACGAAACGCGATGGTCGTCTGCTGGCCGGGAATCATGTCCTTCTTCCCGTGTAAATTAGGTACCCAGAATGTATGAATGACATCGCCCGCGACGAGCGACACTACAACCGGCCTTCCGACCGGTACGTGCAGCTCGTTCGCCAGCGTGAATCCTTCGGCGCCGCCTTCGGGCGCATAGCGCGCCTGCCACCACCATTGATACCCCGTCACTTCGATATGCAGCGCGTTGTCGACCGGCAGCCGCGACAGCGCGCGATCGGTGAGGACGTCGGCCACCAGAAGCCCGACGAGCAGCGCCGCCGAGACGATCGTCCCCGCTATCACGGAGCGGCTGATGCCCCGTTCGGGCCGTTCATTGCCGCTCAGATCAGCCGGCGTCGACTGCGTGCCGCGCGGCGCACGCAGCAACGCGATCATGCAGGCGAGCAGCACCGCCGCAAAGACGATGCAGCAGACCGTGAGCGTCAGATGCCAGAGGTCGAGCACGCGGCTGGCCTGGATGCCCGCTGGACTAAACGCGCTCTGCATGGCTGCCGGATTCATAAAAGCGTTCTCATTATGGTTGTATGTCCAGCCTCACAGGGCGGTTCGACGCGTAAAAGCAATAGACATTCCATGGACGCGCGGCATGTGGAGCGCGGTTTGCTCGGTCCGAATCGCTGCAAGCGCATTGCAAGCGGATCATCAGCAACATGAATGGAGGTCGGACAGCATGGATATCGCCAGACAAGTCGTTTCTTTTCTCAGCTCCCGTGGCTTGATGCTTGCGACGGCGGAGTCGTGCACGGCGGGCTATATCGCATCGCTGGTTTCGTCGGTGCCGGGAAGCGGCAGTTGCCTCGATGTCGGCTTCGTGACTTATTCGCCGACAGGCAAGGCCGGCTTTCTCGGCGTGCGCGAAGAAACCATGAAGCAATACGGCCTGACGAGCGAGGAAGTCGCACGCGAGATGTCGGAAGGCGCGCTGAAACAGGAAGCGTGCTGCGCGGATGTCGCCGTGTCGAACACGGGTGTCGCCGACGAGCCGCCGGGAGACGGGCCGCCGGCCGGCACGCAATGCTTCGCATGGTCATACAAGCTGCGCGACGGGCAAGTCGTGACCTTCAGCGAAACGAAGGTATTCGACGGCGACCGCAACGAGGTTCGTAGCGCCGCGGCGCATTACGCGCTGTCGCGCATCGAGCACTACTACGACCGTCTGCCGCGGCACTGAACCTCGGACACTCAACGAACGCAACCGGAGGCGAGCATGCAGAACAACGACGGCGATATGCAGCAGTGGCAGCGGCAAGTCATCGAGGAACTGGGCGTGCGCGATCACTTCGATGCCGACGCCGAGCTCGAGCGGCGCGTCGCGTTTCTGGCGGACTATCTGAAGTCGAGCGGGCTTCGCACTTACGTGCTCGGCATCAGCGGCGGCGTGGATTCGTCGACGGCGGGGCGGCTCGCGCAATTGAGCGTGGAGCGTTTGCGCGCCGGCGGTTACGAGGCGCATTTCGTCGCGGTGCGGCTGCCCTACGGCACGCAGCGCGACGAGGACGACGCGCAGCTCGCGCTCCAGTTCATCCGTCCCGATGAAAGTTACACGGTCAATGTGAAGGGTCCATCGGACGAGATGCTCGCGGCGCTCAAGCAGGGCGGCGCGCAGTACAGCGACGATTTCCAGGAAGACTTCGTGCTCGGCAACATCAAGGCGCGCGAGCGGATGATCGCGCAATACGCGATAGGGGGCGCGCGGCGCGGCGTCGTCGTCGGCACCGATCACGCGGCTGAATCGCTGATGGGCTTCTTCACGAAGTACGGCGATGGCGGCGCGGACATCCTGCCGCTGTCGGGCCTGACGAAGCGCCGCGTGCGAGCGCTCGCGCGCGCGATGGGCGCCGATGAACGTCTCGTGATGAAGGTGCCGACAGCCGATCTCGAAACGCTCACGCCGCAACGGCCGGACGAGGATAGCTACGGCATCTCATATGAAAACATCGACGACTTCCTGGAAGGCAAGGAAGTCAGCGGCGAAGTGCTCACGACGATTCGCCGGTTCTATACGGCAACGCGTCACAAGCGGGCGCTTCCCGTCGAATTGCCGCGCGGCTGACGCTGGAACGGTGATTGCAAAACGAAAGCCGCACGATGGCTGCAAGCCTGTCTGAACCCAACTCACTTCGCAATGGAGGCAACATGGCATCGAAAACCTTGCAGGACCTCTTCATTCATTCGCTATCGGATGTGTATAGCGCGGAGAAGCAATTGACGAAGGCGCTGCCGAAGCTCGCACGCGCCAGCACCAACGAGCAGTTGAAGCAGGCATTCCAGCAGCATCTGGAAGAGACGAATGGTCAGATCGAACGGATCGACAAGGTCGTCGAGGTAACCGGGTTCAAGCTCAAGCGCATCAAGTGCGTAGCGATGGAAGGGCTGGTCGAGGAAGGCCAGGAGCAGATCGAAGACTTCGAACAAGGCCCGATTCGCGATGCCGCACTGATCGGCGCTGCGCAAAAGGTCGAGCACTACGAGATCGCGACGTACGGCACGCTCGCCACGCTCGCGAAGCAGCTCGGCCAGGAAGAGGCGATGAACCTGCTTCTCGAAACGCTGCAGGAAGAAAAGTCGACCGATGAGAAGCTGACCCAGCTCGCAAAGGCGCAACTTGCCGAAGAAACCAAGGCTGCGGGCTAACGCGCCGATGTCGGATCAGCCGTGAGACGCGCCGCATCGCCGGCGCGTTTTTTTTGGTTTTCGATAGCAGGCCGTTAGAAAGGGAATATCTCTTGCTTTCGCGACTACAAAGCACAACCCACAACGCGCGAGGCATGACATGGCCGACTCCGACAATGGCGCCCGCAAGAGCGAAGCGTATCCCTTTTCATCCGGCGGCTGGGGCTCGCTCAAGGCGGTCGCGACCGTGCTTGCTCAGGAGAAAGTCCCGCTCAAGGATGCGACGGTCCTCCTCAAGCAGAACAAACCGGACGGCTTCGCGTGCGTGAGCTGTTCGTGGGCCAAACCCGCCGATCCCCACGTGTTCGAGTTCTGCGAGAGCGGCGCGAAGGCCACCGCCTGGGATCTGACCGCGAAGCGCATGACGCCGCAGTTCTTCGAACTTCACACGGTCACGCAGCTTTGCGCATGGCATGACCACGACCTGGAAGAAGCCGGACGTCTTACCGCGCCATTGCGCTATGACGCTGCCACCGACAAGTACCTAAGCGTGAGTTGGGAAGAAGCGTTCGAAGACATCGGCCGCGAGCTGCGCGGCTTCGATCCGAACAGCGTCGTGTTCTATGCGTCGGGGCGCGCATCGCTCGAAACGTCCTACATGTTCCAGTTGTTCGCGCGCATGTACGGCACCAACAATCTTCCCGATAGCTCGAACATGTGCCACGAGAGCACGAGCGTCGGACTGAAGGAAGCGATCGGCGTAGGCGTCGGCACCATCACGCTCGACGACTTCGAGAAAACCGATCTGATGTTCTTCATCGGGCAGAACGTCGGCACCAACAGCCCGCGCATGCTGCATCAATTGCAAGACGCACGCAAGCGCGGCGTGCCGATCATCACGTTCAATCCGCTGCGCGAACCGGGCTTGCTGCAGTTCGTGAATCCGCAATCGCCGGTGGAAATGATGACGCCCGCGCATACGGTCATCAGCACGCAATATCATCAGGTGAAGACGGGCGGCGATACGGCGGCGCTGCTCGGCATCTGCAAGACCGTCATTCATGCGGACGATCGCGCGAAAGAGAGCGGCGAGCCGCGCATTCTCGATACAGAATTCATCGAGCAGCATACGGTGGGCTTCGAAGCGTTTGCGGATTATGTCCGCGCTGCATCGTGGGACGATATCGAACGGGTATCGGGCCTTGCGCGCCGCGATCTCGAAGCCGCCGCCGACGAGTACATGCGCGCGAGCGCCGTCATGGCGCATTACGGCATGGGCATGACGCAGCACAGGGAGGGCGTGCAAAACGTGCGGATGCTGTGCAATTTGCTCTTCCTGCGCGGCAACGTGGGCAAGCCGGGCGCGGGGCCGTCGCCGGTGCGGGGGCATTCGAATGTGCAGGGGCAGCGCACGGTCGGCATCACCGAGAAGCCGGAACTTGCGCCGCTCGACAAGCTCGCAAGCCAGTTCGGCTTCGAGCCGCCCCGCGAGAAGGGCATGAATATCGTCGAGGCATTCGAGGCGATGCTCGACGGCAAGGTGAACGCGGTCATCAATCTCGGCGGCAATCTCGTGCGCTCGGTGCCGGACCGCTTGCGCATCGAGCCGGCGTGGCGCGATCTCAAGCTCACCGTGAATATCGCGACCAAGCTCAATCGCAGTCATCTCGTGCACGGCAAGAAGTCGTATATCCTGCCGTGCCTGAGCCGCATCGAGATCGATACACAGGGAAGCGGCCCGCAGGCCGTGTCGATGGAAGACAGCACCGGCTGCATCCACGGCTCGCGCGGTGTCGCGGAGCCCGCGTCGGCCGATGCGCGTTCCGAGCCGTATATCGTCGCGGGACTGGCGAAACAGACGCTCGGCCAACGCTCGACCGTGGACTGGGACGGCTGGGTCGGCGACTATGCGCTCGTGCGCGATGAGATTGCGAAGACCTATCCCGACACCTTCCACGATTTCAACGAGCGCATGTGGACGCCCGGCGGCTTTCCGCGCGATCTGCCCGCACGCGAACGCAAATGGCAGACGAAGAGCGGCAAGGCCGAGTTCCTCGTGCCGGAATCCATCGGCGAAGATCCGGACATGCCCGAGCGCGATGTGCAGGCGTTGCGGCTGATGACGCTTCGCAGCGATAGCCAGTTCAACACGACGATCTACAAGCTGGACGACCGCTTTCGCGGCATCAGCGACGACCGCATGGTGATCTTCATGTGCGAGGCCGACATGCAGGCTCACGGTCTCAGGAAAGATGATCGCGTGACCGTGCAGACCATTGCCGACGACGGCTTCGAACGGCGCGTCGCGGGCCTGCGCATCCAGCCGTATGACATTCCGGTCGGCTGCATCGCCGGTTACTACCCGGAGTGCAACCCGCTTCTGCCGCTATGGCATTACGCGAAGGAGAGCAAGGTGCCGGCGGCCAAGTCGATCCCGGTGCATATCGTCGAAGTGAACGGGACGCCGCGCGCAGCTTGAAGTCACGCGGCGTCGTGCTGTCGAACGCGACGCTTCATGCGTAATGCTTCGTCCGGCGCGGCGCTGCCGGCTTCAGGCAATGCGCGATGGCAAGCGCCCCGAGCGAAACCAGCGCGAGCGATGCGAGGGGGAACGTGCCCATTGTGTTCGCCGCGATCGCCGCGGGCTGCTTCTGTCCGACGAGCTGCATCCTGCGCTTCGTCATGCGGGCCCCGAGCTCGGAGAGCCGCGAAGCCAGCGCGCGCTCGGCGGTAGGCAGCAGCACGGTCTCTTCATCCGCGACGTGATGAATCACTTCGCGCATCAGTTGCATAAAGCGCGCGTCGTAGGCGGCATCGTCGGGACCCATCGCTCGAAGCTTCGCGATGTCTTCCCGCATCTTGTCGTGTTCAGGCTTGCTCTTCGCGAGCGTGTCGTCGCCCGGCAACGCTTCGCCGAGTGCGGGATAGAAGATTTCTTCTTCGAGCTGCGCATGTATTTCAAGCGCAGTGCAGGCGAGTTCGACGATGGCGCGCTTTCTCCACCACGGACTGTCTGCGTGATAGCGATGAAAAGCGGCCATGACGTGCGTGTGATCCATGCGGATCATCGTCGTGATGGAGGGCGAGACAGAGGGCATATCCACGGTGACTCCTTCGCTTGTAGAGGGGGACGTGTCGGTTTTTATGAAGGTCAGGCGCTCTTGGCTTCCTTGAAACGCGGATGCGTGTAGGGCAACAGCGCATCCGGCGCGCGCATGTCGCGCGGCGTTTCGAAGGTGCGCCGCGCTTCGCCGCGCATCGCGCCCGGCGCACGCGGAAAGCCGCTGCGGTTTCGATACATCGACACATAGCGTTGAGTACGCATCTGCGACTCTTCGTCGTCGGGCTTCGATAGTGACAAGGCCGTATGCACGTCGAGCGCCGTGACGCCCACGACATTCACGATCGCCCCGAGCGCATGCGTGCGGCTGTCCTCTCGACTCATGTCGGATGCGGAAGCGAGCGTCGCCAGATCGAGCACATCGCCGCCGACGCGCGCCCACAGGTAAGGCGCGGGGTTGCGCGACATCAGAATGCCGATGCCGCATGCAATCTCACGCAGCCCGTAGAGACGCATGAGCGCGGAATTCGTGCGCACGCCAGCCGCGCGAGCGACGGCGTTCGGAGCAAGCAGCTCTGCAGCGCCGAGCGCGAGGCTGTACCAGCCGAGCCCGCGCGCAATCGACGTTGGTTTGCTGCGCGATTCGCGCTGTGCGGATGGAGACTTTGGAAACGGGAACGGGGCGTCGCTCATGGATTCACCTCTTTGCAGGGAAGGCGGGGGACGTCGACCTTCAAAGCAAGGGGCATTCCGCTTCCTGCTGGGGTATGCCCGAGCGAGGTATGGCCCGTGCCCGGCGCTTGGATCGGCGCGTCGCGCTCAAGGGGGCATGTACGAATGGAAACACAGAGGCAACGGCTCGGCGGCCGGCTTCCAGAACAGGAAGAAGCCGTCGCGTGGCCAAGGAATTCCCCGCGCACGCGAAGCAGCGCGCGGCGACGGCAAAGACGAGTAGCGTGATCCAGAACTTCGCATCGCTCATACGCGGAGACCCGGTCATCCGTATGAACTTCGCGCGTGCCATCGGTGAAGCGCTCGCGAGATCAAGTCGTAAGCGTATTCGCTGAAGGAAATCTTCACGGCGAAGGAGACGGCGCTGGCCGAACGTTTCGTGGCGGCACGATCTATCAGGCGTTCCTGAGCGCGTTTCATTCCCATCGCTGGCACGCGCCGGTCAGCGGGACCATCGTGAAAGCGTACCTGGTCGACGGCACGTATTACTCGGACGCGGAATCGGAGAGCGAAGGCCCCGACGGCCTCAACGACTCGCAAGGCTATATCAGCGCTGTTGCGCCACGCGCGGTCATCGTGATCGATTGCGACGATCCGGCTATCGGTGAAGTCGGGTGTGTGGTCACTCGCATGGCGGAGGTATCGTCATGCATGATCGAGGCGCCGCCGGGGCAACGTGTGCGCAAGGGCGACGAGTTGGGCTACTTCCAGTACGGCGGCTCTTCGATGTGCCTCATCTTCAGGCCCGGCGTGATCGACAGCCTCGTCGTGCAACCGCCGTTCAGCAAAGACGACTCGCCGGTCAAGGTCAACGCGCATCTCGCCACGGCGCGTTGAAAAAAAGGATGCGCCGCGCGTTATCGGGGAAAGCAACGCGCGGCGCGTTTATCAGCGATGTGCAAGACCATGCTCGCGCGCCGGCATGAAAGCCCGAACGAGTGAGTAGATGCCTGCCAGCCCGACCAGAATATAAACAATACGCGCACCCGGCGATCCCGCGCCGAAGATAGCCGCGACGAGATCGAAGTTCAGAAGACCTACAAGACCCCAGTTCAGCGCGCCGATGATGACGAGCGCACCGGCGATCCAGTCGACCGGGCTGCGGCGAACCGCGACGGTACCATTCGAAGAAACAGTTGGCATGACTAAACTCCATATAGACGATTATTGGACAGCCCTTACTTTCGTCGATGCCGCCTCGGTGGAGGCGGCATCGACTTTCAAACGACTGCTTTAGCTTGCCTGACCCGAGCCGAGATCGGCGCCCGTGGTCGGATCCGACGTCGGATCGGAAGCGGTGCGGGTGGCGAGAGCCTGCAGCGCTTCGACTTCGGTTTGCGTCACCTGCACGCTCGCGGTGCCGTCGCCGCCATCGACAGCCGGCTGCGGATCCGCGACGAACTCCCAGTCGCCGCCCTCGTTCCACGGGCCGCGCATGTCTTCACCCTTCGACATGTTGAAGTACACACTCGTGAACTCCGGCTTGCCCGGCAGCTTGCCTTGCGGGAAGTTCGGCTGAATCGAATGCAGCGCCTTCTCGAACGACTTCTGATGCGCGATTTCACGCGTCATCAGGAAGCCGAGCGCGTCCTTGATGCCGGGATCGTCGGTGACGTTGATGAGACGCTCGTAGACGATCTTCGCGCGCGATTCGGCCGCGATGTTCGAGCGCAGGTCGGCGGTCGGATCACCGATGGTATCGATGTATGCAGCCGTCCACGGCACGCCGGCCGAGTTCGTCAGCGGTGCGCCCGCGCCATACAGGATGGACGTGGTATGCGAATCGTTGCCGTTGTTCGTGATGGTGCGATACAGCTCCGCCTCTTCCTCGACGGCCTCCGCCAGCGTGCCCTTCGCACCCTTATTCAGCATCGCGACGATGCTGCCGATGACTTCCAGGTGGCTCAGTTCTTCGGTGGCGATATCGAACAGCAAATCCTTGCGGCCTGCGTCGTCTTCGGTGACTGCTTGCGTGAAGTAACGCATTGCAGCGGCCAGTTCACCCTGCGGACCCCCGAACTGTTCCAGCATCAGATTGGCAAGACCAGGGTTCGGCGCAGCCACGCGGACGGTGTATTGCAGGCGTTTGTTATGTACGAACATATCAACGGCTCCTTGTTTTTAGGGACGAACGCTTCCCTGCGGCGGTTAGGCGCGCAATGGGGCTTATATCAATCTCTTGGGTCTCGCAGCGGCGCGCGCAACGCGAATGCGTCGCGCACGCCCTGGGTGCCGCGAGTCTCAGCGCATTGCAACTCGCGCTGGCGTGATGCGGCTGACAAACGCCGCGTGGTGAACTGAGCCTGCCCGGCTTCTGCCTCGGAGCGTTGGACGGGCAGGCGTTCTCTTACAGCAACGCACGTGCCAACGCGCCTTTATTTCTTCGCTTCCTGACCAGCGGCAGACCTATCGAGATACTGCGTGGTGATCAGCGGGATATGCTCCAGCAGCCACTGTGCCATCGCCTGCTCCTGCGGCAGGATGCGTTCGCAGGCTGCCTTCGTTTGCGCATCGCCGCAGCGTTCGGCGGCCGCGATGAGCGACGTGTACGAAGCGATCTCCAGGTTTTCGAACACGTAACTCATGTTCGCGCCCTTCACGACTTCGTCGGTCTGCGTCATGCCGCCGGCTGCCTGGCCGAACGCCATCATCTTCGCAGTCAGATCCTTGACGATGGATGTCGAGCCGCCGAGACGTTCGATACATTCCGCAACGATCTTCTGCTGGCCGAGCGTTTCTTCCAGATGCTGATCGATGCGCGCCTTGAGTTCGGGATAGTGTTCCAGGCGGCCGGACTGCGCGCGGAGCATCTGCTCCGCTTGCTGCTCCATCGCGTGAGCGTCGCGCAGCCAGTCGAGAAGGTGTTCAGCGGGGTCGGTCATGATGTGCTCCTGACGAGTGATGGGGCGCGACAAGACGCGCGTAGTTCTTATTTCGCAATCTTTGTGCCGCGAGCGCTGGCAGGAAACGTCGCATTCCGTACTAAATGCGGAATGGTGTTTGCTCGCAGTGAGCAAATCAAGGAGGGGCGAAAATGAAATCGGATAGCGCATTGATGCGCGCCATCTGCTCGGGCGGAATGGCTGGCATTACATCGGCGGTTGCGGCGGCAGCGGGCGCGTCGGCGTCGGGTCGTCGTCCGTATGCGGCGATCAACGCGGTCGCGCACTGTCTATGGCCCGATACGGCGCCACGCGAAGAGGGCCTGAGTGCGAAATACACGGCGACCGGCGCAGGCATACATCTGGGCAGCGCGGTGTTCTGGGGCGTGCTGTTCGAAGCGCTTTGCGGGCGGCGTCCGCGTGTCGACAAGGTCATCGCCGCCGCCGCGACGACAGCGGCAGTGGCCTATGTCGTCGATTACCACGTCGTGCCGCAGCGCCTCACGCCGGGCTTCGAGGCGCATCTCTCGGAACGATCGCTCGCAATGACTTATCTCGCGCTGGCAGCGGGCTTCGCGGTCGCCGGGCTGCTGCGCACGGAAACGTCGCGTTAGAGGCTCACGCGGACAGCGGGGTGCACGGCGCGTCGCCGAGTTGCCCCGGCCCGCGCCGGCGAGCGGATATCCATGCTTCCAGCCTCTCGATGTCTTCGTTGCTCGCTTCGAGTCCCAGTTTTGTGCGACGCCACAGGATATCGTCCGCGTTCAGCGCCCATTCGTGCTCGACGAGATAGCGCGCCTCTGCTTCGTAAAGCCCCGGCGTCAGCGGCGCGCCCAGCGCGGGCATCGACTCGATGCCCGCGAGCATGACATCGACGCGCGTGCCGTACGCGCGCGCATAGCGTTGCGCCAGTTCGGGCGGCAAGAACGGATACCGCTCGCCGAGACCGCGCACGAACTGCGAGAAGTCGGCATGAAGCATCTCGCCGCCGGGAAGCGGCGCGGCATGCGTCCATGCGGGTGCGGTGATCGAAAGCGGTCCGGCGAGTCGCTCGACCGCTTCCTCCGCGAGCCGCCGATACGTGGTGATCTTGCCGCCGAATATGGTGAGCAGCGGCGCTTGGGCCGTGTCGAGTTGAAGCTCGTAATCGCGCGTGGCCGATGCCGCATCGTCCGCACCGTCCGCCAGCAAGGGCCGCACGCCCGCGTAGGACCACACCACGTCGCTCGCTGAAACGGGCTTCCGAAAATAGCGGTTCACCGCCGCGCAAAGATAATCGATTTCCTCTGGCGCGATGCGCACGTCCGCGAGCGGCCCTTTGTAATCGACATCCGTCGTGCCGATGAGCGTGTAATCACGTTGCCACGGAATCGCGAAGATGATGCGGCGGTCGTCGTTCTGAAGGATGTACGCGTGATCGTGATCGAACAGCTTGCGCGTGACGATATGGCTTCCCTTCACCAGCCGCATCGCACGCGTGCTTGTTTCTCCGGCGGAAAGCGCGTTGACCCACGGGCCCGCGGCATTGACGAGCGCGCGGGCGCTGACTTCGCGCTGATGCCCGGCCGCATCGGCGATCAGCACGCGCCATTCGTTCTCGCCGCGCGACGCCGAAACGAAGCGCGTGCGCGTCGCAATCTGCGCACCGCGTTCGTGCGCGCCGAGCGCGTTGAGCACGACGAGGCGCGCGTCGTCGACGGCGGCATCGGAATAGATAAAGCCGCGCCTGATGGAGTCGACGAGCGGCGCGCCCGCGACATGCGTTCGCAGATTCACGCTGCGCGAGCCTTCGAGCACGGCGCGGCGGCTCAAGTGATCATAGAGAAAGAGGCCCGCGCGGATCATCCACGCGGGGCGCAGCGCGGGTACGTGCGGCATGACGAACCGCAGCGGCGCGATCAAATGAGGCGCGACGGACAGCAGCACTTCGCGCTCCTGAAGCGCCTTCCTGACGAGGCCGAACTCGCCGTATTCCAGATACCGCAGCCCGCCGTGAATGAGCTTGGTGCTCGCGGATGACGTGTGCTGCGCGAGATCGTGCTGCTCGACGAGCATCACGCGCACGCCGCGCCCCGACAGGTCCCGCGCGATGCCCGCCCCGTTGATCCCGCCGCCCACCACGAGAACGTCGCAATCGACGCGTGCCTCGCGCTCAGCCATGCTTTCCCCCGTATTCGCCGTCGTTACTGCGTTATAGGTCCGACTGCACGTTTTTGCAACGCGTCTGCAATTTCGTGCAATCGTCACTATATAGCGGTTCGGCGACGTGATGTAATGACGTATCGATGCGACTTCAGAGCGCCGCCCATGCCCAACCCTGTCTTCAAGGACGAAGCCAGCCAGTTCGCCGCCGCCGTGCAGGTTGCGAAGATGTACTACTACCAGAACATGACGACCGATGCGATCGCGCAGGACATGAAACTGTCGCGCTCGAAGGTGTCGCGGCTACTCGGCGTCGCCCATGCGAACGGGCTGGTGGAAATCCGCATCAACGATCCGAGCGAGCGGCCAAAAAGCGTCGAACTCGAACTTACGCAGCGGTTCCGGCTCGTGGCGGCGCGCGTGGTGCCGGTGCCCGAAGCGGCCGGCGAAGCGGAATGGCTGCGCCGCGTGGCGATGTTCACCGCGAGCTATCTGAACACCGTGGTTGACTCCAACATGGTCGTGGGCGTGGCATGGGGCACGACGATGGCGGCGGTATCGGACCATCTGATTCCGAAATCCACCGCGAACGTGGACATCGTGCAATTGAACGGCGCGGGCAATGCTCGAGGCGTGACGAGCACGTTCAGCAGCAATCTCATCATGCGCTTCGCGGTCAACTTCGACGCGCGGCCGCATCCATTCCACGTGCCTGCTTTTTTCGACTACGCCGAAACGAGGCGTGCGTTGTGGCGCGAGCGCAGCGTGCGGCAAATCCTCGATCTGCAAAGCCGTGCCGACATCATGCTGTGCAGCGTCGGCGTGATGTCGTCGCACATGACGAGCCATGTCTATAGTGGCGGCTTTCTGGAGAACAGCGAACTGGAATCGCTGCGCAAGGACGAGGTCGTTGGCGATATCGCCACCGTTTTTTTTCGCGCGGACGGGACGTATCGGGATATTTCCCTCAATCGCCGGGCGAGCGGGCCGGACCTGGGCCTTTTGCGGCGCGCGAAACATACGCTGTGCGTGGTGTCGGGGCGGCGCAAGGTGGAAGGCTTGCGCGGCGCGCTGCGAGGCGGCTTCATCAAGGAGCTGATCATCGACGAGCCGACGGCGCGTGCGTTGCTAGAGAAGTAGCCGCTTGCCGCGATCCATCGCCTTTGCACATCGTTGCAAAACGGACATGCCGATGTGCAATGCTTCGCGGCTTCCCGACTGTCCGAAGCGGCGCGGCACGGCGCTCGCTAGAGGATGCTCGATGACAAACGCCGCATCGGCATGACTTGCATAAACGATGAGAGAACGGGCCACCATCATTTGCCACCGCGACGGGAAAATATTGCTCGTCGGACGCAAGCGTTCGCGCTGGGCGCTGCCCGGCGGAACGATACGCAGGAAAGAGTCGCCCGAGGACGCGGCGCGCCGCGAACTGGAGGAAGAGACCGGCCTCGTCGTGAGCGAGTTGAAGTATCTGTTCCTCTTCGGCGGCGTGAACAAGCATCATCACGTGTTCAGCGCGGACATCGCGCTGGATGCAAGGCCGGAGCCGCGCAATGAGATCGCGCGGTGCGAATGGTTCAGCGCCGTGCAAATCGCGACGCTGATCACCAGCGTGCCGACGCGGGAAATCGTCGCGCTGACGAAAAGCCGGGCACCGGCTGCCGCGCATGTCGAAATAACGTGGGGCGCCATCGACGCGATCGCATGAAGTACTGAACAAACTGGGGGCCGAGGAACGGGGGATGCTTGACCACTGTCAAGCCCCCTACCTCGGAACCGCCATGCGAACCAGACTCAAGCCCCTGCGTGAACAGACCATCGTCCTTACCGGCGCGACGAGCGGCATCGGACTCGCCACCGCGCGCCGCGCAGCGAAGGCCGGCGCGCGGCTCATGCTGATTTCGCGCGACGAGGCCGCGCTGAAATCGCTTGCGGAAGAATTGTCGAACGACGGCGGCCCGGACGTCGCGTACACGGCAGCGGACGTCGGCGACGAAAGCCAGTTGCAGGCGGCCGCCGACGCCACCATCGAGCGCTTCGGCGGCTTCGACACCTGGATCAACAACGCGGGTGTCTCGATCTACGGGCGCTGCGTGGACGTCACGCTCGAAGATCAGCGCAAGCTGTTCGACACGAACTACTGGGGCGTCGTGAACGGATCGCGCATTGCCGTGAAGCATCTGCGCGAACGCGGCGGCGCGCTCATCAATCTCGGCAGTGAACTGTCGGATGTCGCCGTGCCGTTGCAAGGCCCCTATGTCGCGTCGAAGCATGCGGTCAAGGGCTTCACCGATTCACTGCGCATCGAGCTGAAGGATGACGGCGCGCCCGTCTCGGTGACGCTGATCAAGCCAGCAGCCATCGACACGATGTTCGTCGAGCATGCGAAGAACTACCTCGAGCAAGAGCCGAAGCTGCCGCCGCCGGTGTATGCGCCGGACATCGTCGCGAAGGCGATTCTGCACGCAGCCACGCGTCCGGAACGCGATATCTATGTCGGCGGCGCGTCGCGCATGATGGTCGGCTTCGGGCAGCGCGCCCCGCGTCTTTACGATGCGATCGCGAGCAAGCTCGGCATCAAGAGCCAACTGAAGGACGAACCGCGCAGCAGCGGCGATGCGCTCTACGCAGGCTCCGGCACGCTGCGGGAACGCTCGGGCCGCAACGGCCGCGTGCGCGAAACGAGCATCTATACCAGCGCGCGCTTGCAACCCGCCGGCGCTCGCGCGGCACTGACGGGCGTCGCTGCGGTAATGCTCGTGATGGCCGCGCGGCGTTTTGTGCGGCTCTCGCGCGACGCCTATTGATCGAACGGCTTTCATCCAATCAGGATCCGCCATGCACCGACTGAACCGCTGTCTCGCCGCAATGAGCCTCGCCATGCTGACGCAGGCGAGTGTCGCCCAGACCCTGCCGAACGACACAGCGGCCTACGCGCGCATGGGCGGTGCGAAGCTGCAATTGATCGCCCGTTTCGAGCATCAGGTCACGGGCGTGACGGTATCGCCCGATGGCCGAACCTTCGTCAACTTCCCGCGCTGGACCGAAGACGCGCCGGTCTCGGTCGCCGAACTCGGCCCGAACGGGGACCTGCGCCCGTTCCCCGATGCCGAATGGAACGCCTGGCGCAACGCCCGCCGCGATGAACTTTCGCCGGCGGATCATTGGGTGTGCGTGCAATCGGTCGTCGCGGACAAGCAAGGCAATCTCTGGGTGCTCGATCCCGGCGCGCCGGCGCAATCGCTGATCGTTCCTGGCGCGCCGAAGCTCGCGCAAATCGATCTGCGGACGAACCAGATTGCGCATGTCTTCGCGTTCGATGAAACCATCGCGCCGCAAGGCAGTTATCTGAACGATCTGCGCCTGAGCCCGGATGGCCGCTTCATCTATATGACCGATTCGGGCGCGCGTGGCGCGATCGTCGTGATCGACCGGACGACGGGCGTGGCGAGGCGCGTGCTGGACGGCGATCCGAGCACTCAGGCGGATAAAACGGTCACCGTGAAAGTGGACGGCAAGCCACTGCGTCAGACCGATGGACGCGGCGTGAACTTCTCGTCCGATGGCATCGCGCTCACGCCCGACGGGCGCTACCTGTACTGGCAGGCGGTCAAGGGCAAGACGCTCTATCGCACTCCCACCGACGCGCTGCAGAACGCGCAACTCAGCCCGCAGCAAGTGTCGTCGCGCGTGGAGACGGTTGGCATCGACGGTCCCGCCGATGGTCTGCTCTTCGACGAGCGCGGCCGCCTGTACATCTCGGCGGTGGAGCATCACGCGGTGCGCGTGCGGGACGGTGACCGGCTGTGGACCCTGCTGCGCGATCCGCAGCTTCGCTGGCCCGACACCTTCACGCAGGGACCGGACGGCACCGTGTACGTGACGGACTCGCGCATTCCGGACATGAGCTGGTTCAAGCCCGACAACCCGATCGCGCTGCCGACATCGCTCTACGCGATCCGCCGCCGATAGCGTTTCAGAGGCCGAACGGGAAGGCCTCCGGCGCGTCGGCCGATTTCTGCGACGCGGGCATCGCGTGAACGGCGCGCGTCGTTTCGAACCACACGAAGGCGTCGAACTGCGCCGGCAACTCGGCTTGCGCGTAGTGGCTATATAGCTCCGTGTCCGGCCGATAAATCACGCCGATGAAGCGCTCCAGCCGCTCTATCGAGAGCGCCTCGTGCAGCGCATGGTCGATGCCGCGACGCAGATCGACCATGCACCGCTTCACGCCCGCCAGGTGGAACTGTTGCTCGTAGCTGTCGGCGCGCGATGGCCGCACGTCCATCACCTGCATCGGCTCGTCCCAGTCGGATGCCGCCGCGACCGTTCCCGCATGCGTGCCGAAGCCGATCAGCGCGGCGTCGTCGCCGAAGCGTTCGCGGCACAGCTGGCCGACGTTCAGTTCGTCGCGCACGCGGCCCATTTCGGTGGCGGAGGCATCGCCGAGATGCGAGTTGTGCGCCCACACGACGGCCCGCGCATCCGGGCCCCATGCGTCGAGCAGGCTCGTCAGCGTGTCGAACATGTGGGTGTCGCGCAGGTTCCAGCTTTCGGCCGAGTCGCTATACATTGCGCGATAGTACTGTTCCGCCGATGCCACCAGCCGCGCGTTGTGCGTCGCATCGAGCAGGCCGGGATCGGCGGCGGGCGATGCGAGCCGCTTGTCGAGCAGATCGCGCAACTGGGCGATGACCGCCTGCTCGCATTTGCCGAAGCCCGCTTGCCACGCCGCGCGCCCGTACACCGCCGGGTTCTTCTGCCACGGCGTGAGACAGCCGTACCGCTCGCGGGCGATGCGCGCGGACGCCGGATCCTCGCGGTCGAGATAGGCGAGCACGGCGCCGATCGACTCCGAGAGACTGTAGAGATCGAGGCCATAGAACGCGGCGCGGCGCTCGGCGGGCAGCGCGGCGTTGTGCGCCCGCATCCACGCGACGAACGCGCCGAACTCGGCGTTGCGCCACATCCATTGCGGAAAGCGCTGGAACGCCTTTGCATCGGGCCGGGCGCGTGGCCGATGCCGCACGTGTTCGTCGATGACCGCGGCGTCCGGCCAGTCCGCTTCGACCGCGACGAAGCGAAAGCCGTGCGCCTCGATGAGCCGTCGCGTGATGGCGGCGCGCGCCTCGTAGAACTCGGCGGTGCCGTGACTCGCCTCGCCGAGCAGCACGACACGCTTGTCCGCGAAACGGTCGAAGGCTCGCGCGAAATCCGGCGCGGCGGGCGCGGGCAGGCGCACGGCGGACGCGCGAATCAGGTCAGGCAGCGAACGTGCGGCGGTCGATGCGGCGGATGCAGCCTGCGGCGGCATCGATGGCAAGGCGGGGCGAACCTCCGGTTCGTCTGTCCAGCCGGCGGTGCCGATCAGCGGGACGAACATCACGGAACCCAGGTCTTCCTGCTCGAAGTCGTGTTCGTTCACGCGCACGAACCTGACGAGACGCTGGGACTCGCGCGCATCGCCGACCGGCATCACGAGCCGTCCGCCGATGCGCAATTGCTCGCGCCACGCCGCTGGCACGTACGGACCGCCGGCCGCGGCGAGGATCGCATCGAACGGCGCGTGCTGCGCCAGCCCTTCGGTGCCGTCCGCATGATGCACGGCGACGTTCGCGACGCCGAGCGCATCGAGCGTGGCGCGGGCGGCATCGGCCAGTTCGCGATGACGCTCCACCGATTCGACATGCGCGCCGATGCACGCCATCACCGCCGCGGCGTAGCCGGAGCCCGTGCCGATGTCGAGCACGCGGTCGCCCGGCTGCAAGCCGGCGGCTTCGAGCATGAGCGCAACGATGTACGGCTGCGAGATGGTCTGGTTCGCGGCGATGGGCAGCGGGGCGTCATCGTAGGCGAACTCGGCGAGCGCGGAATCGACGAACGCATGGCGCGGCACCTTCGCCATGCATTCGAGCACGCGTGTGTCGGTGATGCCGCGCCGCCTGAGCTGACGCTCGATCATGCGGTTGCGCGCAGCCTCGATGCTGTCCATCGCGTCTCCTTCTGCGAACACGGAGGTTCGTTCGGGCCAGCAAGCAACGGACCCAGGTTCGACGTTTGCTCGACAACGAGCGTCGAAGCCCCGGAGAAAGCTTCATGTCGCCGATGCCGCTCGTCCTCGAATGGCCGGATGTCTGCATCCGCATATCGCTTGCGATCGCGGCGGGCATCCTGATCGGACTGAACCGCGGCGAATCCGGAAAAGTGGCGGGCCTGAGAACGACGCTGCTCGTTTGCCTCGCCGCCTGTCTGGCGATGCTGCAGGTCAATGCCCTTCTTGCGCAGTCCGGCAAGACCGCGCAGTCGATGATCCAGCTGGACGTCATGCGCCTGCCGCTCGGGATTCTGTCAGGCGTCGGTTTCATCGGCGCGGGCGCGATCTTGCGCAAGGACGGGCTCGTGGTCGGCGTGACGACCGCCGCGACGCTGTGGTTCGTGACCGTCGTCGGCCTGTGCTTCGGCGGCGGGCAGCTTGCGCTCGGGGCGATCGGGCTGGCGCTCGGCATCGTGGTGCTGTGGTTCATGAAGGCCGTCGAGATGCGGATACCGCGCGAACAGCAGGCGGAACTGAAGATCGTCTATGAACGCGGACGTTTCACGAAGGAATCGCTGGTTGAGTCGATGCGCACGTGCGGCTGCCACCTCTCGGCGGTCGGAGCATCGGCGGGCGCGACGGGGGATCGGGTGGAGGCGCGGTTCGAAGTCCGGTGGCGCCGCGCGCCGGGTGCGCCGGACACGCCGCCGCTCGTCGAGGCGGCATCGGTGCCGGGGGTGGAGGAAGTGGAGTGGGCGCTCATGCGGTGAAATGCTTTACCCTTGAGCCGACCATCGCTCAAGGAGACCGCCCGTGAAGAAGCTGATTAACCGCCCCGCCAGCGTCGTGCGCGAGATGCTCGAAGGCATCGCCCGGCAAGCTCCGCACGTCGCCATTCTCGGCGATGAAAACGTGCTCGTGCGGCGGCCCGAACCCGATGCGGCGAATCGGCCGGTCGCGATCATCTCCGGCGGCGGCAGTGGACACGAACCGGCGCACGGCGGCTACGTCGGCAACGGCATGTTGAGCGCGGCGGTATGCGGCGAAGTCTTCACCTCGCCATCGACGGATGCGGTGCTCGCCGCCATCCGTGCGACGGCCGGCCCGCGCGGAGCCGTGCTGATCGTCAAGAACTACACGGGCGATCGCCTGAACTTCGGTCTCGCGGCGGAGCTTGCGCGGGCGGAGGGCATCCCGGTGGAAGTGGTCATCGTCGCGGACGATGTCGCCTTGCGCAAGCAGGCGGATCGCAGCCAGCGGCGCGGCATCGCGGGAACGGTGCTGGTCCACAAGATCACGGGCGCGGCGGCGGCGCGCGGTCTCGCGCTGGATGAAGTCGCGGGCATCGCACGGCGGGCGGCGGCGACGCTCGGCACGATGGGCGTCGCGCTCGACGGCTGCACGCTGCCCGGCGCGGACCATTCCGGCTTCACGCTCGCGGACGACGAGATCGAGCTGGGCCTCGGCATCCACGGCGAAAAGGGCGTGGAGCGAACCGCGCCCTTATCCGCTGATGCGCTGGCGGACGTGCTGATCGCCAACATCGTCGACGACATGGCGCTTCGCGCAGGCGAACGCGTCGCGCTGCTCGTCAACGGCCTCGGCGCGACGCCGCAGATGGAACTGGACATCGTGCTGCGCGCGGCCTTCGACAATCTTTCGCGCCGCGATATCGGCGTGGCGCGGGCGTGGTCGGGCACATTGCTGTCGGCGCTCAACATGCCCGGCTGCTCGATCTCGCTGCTGCGCGTCGACGCCGCGACGCTCGATTTGCTCGACGCGCCGACCGACGCCCGCGCGTGGCCCGGCGGCGGCGCGGTGAATGGCGATATCCGCATCGATGTGCCGGCCGCGCCGCTCGACGTGCGCCCGGCCGTCGAACGTGCGTCGGGAAGCGGCTGGGCGCGGCGGATCGCGCCCGCGCTGAACGCCGTCGCCGATGCGCTCGTAGCCCACGAACCGACGCTCTCCGATCTCGATTCGCAGGCCGGCGACGGCGATCTCGGCGTCAGCATGACACGCGCGGCCCACGCGATCCGCGATGTCCCCGAAGCCGCGCTCGACACGCCCGACGGTGCGCTGGCCGCGCTCGGCGCTGCCTTGCGTCGGGCGATTGCAGGCAGTTCCGGCCCGTTCTATGCCACGGCGCTGATGCGGGCATCGCGGCATCTGGCGGGCATCGAACAACCGGCGGCGAAAGACTGGGCGGCGGCGTTCGCCCATGCGGTGCAGGCCATTGCCGCACTCGGCGGCGCGAAAGCCGGCGATCGCACGATGCTCGATGCATTGCTGCCGGCGGTATCCGCGTTCGAGGATGCGCTGAACGCAGGCCGCGCTCCCGGCGATGCGTGGGAGGCAGCCGTTGCCGCCGCGCAGCAGGGCGCGCAGGAGACGGCGAAGATGACGCCGCGCGCCGGCCGCGCGAGCTATCTCGGCGCGCGGGCGGTCGGCATTCCGGATGGCGGCGCGGTGGCGGTCGCGTGCTGGCTTGCCGCGTTGACGCCGCACGTTCGCGGCGGATGACAACCCGGGTTCCGACGTGCGCTCCGGTTCAAGACTTCCGCTTTCTGGCCGTTAACTCGCCCTATGTGAAGCGTCAATCCAGAACGAATAGGCAAGCGAGTGCATGTCGACCTTATTACCCTTTATTTCCTAGCGATCGGAACGCTTCTCGCCAGTTCTGCGATGACGCTATGGGAGCATCGGACGAATCCCGGACGCAGCCGGCAACTCAAGATTCTGGCGGCGGGCTATGCGACCCTGGCGCTCGGATGCGCGGCGGCATCGATGCGCCGCGACTTGCCCGGCGCGTGGGGCGCCGCGACGAGCAACCTCATCATCGTGAGCGGCTATCTGCTGATACTGCACGGCGCCGCTTCGTTGAACGGACGGCAGCATCGGTGGACGTCCATCGCCATTCTGGTGGCGCTCGCGATCACGTGGGCGCTCGGCGGCGGCCGATGGCTCGAGCTCGTCTGGAGCTATGCGAGCGCGGTTCCGATCGCGATTGCGTGCGGATTGACGTCGCGCGAACTGCTGATCAAGAGCGGCGGCACGGGTCTGCAGGCGAGGCGCATTGCTGCGATCGTCTCCGGTGGTCACGCGTTGTTCTACGCGGCGCGCGCTTTCGTTCTGCCGTGGGTGGTCGCTCAGTTCGGGCACGGGGTGCTGCTCGTCGTCGGCAAGATAACGATGTACGAGGGCGTGCTCTATTCGGTGGTGTTGCCGATGACGCTGCTCAGGCTCGTGCGCGACGAAGCGCACGGCCAGCTCGTGCATGAATCGAATACCGATTATCTGACCGGTGTCGGCAATCGCCGATGGTTCTTCGAAGAAGGCGCGCGAATCGTTCGTGATCCGGGGGCCGCGCGGCCTGTCGCGGTGCTCGCGATCGACCTCGACCACTTCAAGGGCATCAACGACCGCCACGGGCATCAAGCCGGTGACGATGTCCTCAAAGTGTTCGCGGCAACTGCCCGGAACGTGCTGGGACTGCACGCTACGCTCGCGCGCATCGGCGGAGAAGAGTTTGCCGCCGTCCTTCGCGGCCATGACGAGGTCGCGGGAAGGGCGGCGGGCGAATCCGTGGTTCGGCGTTTCGCGGAGGCTGCCGTGCGCGGAGCCGATGCAACGGTGATTCGCGCGACGGCGAGCATCGGCCTGGCGGTGTCGCAAAACGATGCGCCCTCGCTCGCGGAATTGCTGGCGTCCGCCGATCACGCGCTGTATCGCGCGAAAGCACTCGGCGGGAATCGGCTCGAATCCGCGATATCAGCGGATCGCGATGAGCTTTTGACAGAACCCCTGCCGATGCACGCGGCGCACCGCTAGAGCGCCCGTTTTTTCCTGCGCTTGGCGCCATCGGACGAATTGTCGTTCGCATCGGCGTGCGCCGATTCCGCTAACAACTGCTGTCGCGCCCGATGGTAATACTCATCCGCGCGATCCGGCTGCCTGCCGTCCGCTTCCCACATGTAATACGCAAGCGTGCGAATCCGTTGTTCGAGCAGTTCGCCCTCCATCGGGACTTCCGCCTGAGCCTCGGGCTTGCTGGGTGTGTCTGACATTCCTATCGTCCTCGGTGGAGTTGAGCAGGCGAGATTGGTGCATTCGTCGTGCCACGCGCGTGCAGCCGCGAGGCGGGATTTTTGGGCTATTCGGCGTCGTCATCGGGGGCTTCTGCTCCGACGGCTCTCCCGCAATAATTCAGCGCCAGATCGTGCGCGTCAATGTCGCGAAACGACAGATCCGGGTAACTCAGTCTTCGATAGAAAGCGGTCTCGAAGAGTTCTCCTTCCGCTCGTCGATGGAGGATGCGGCCCGCGAGATACGGCTGCAGGGCGTCCGCAGCCGGGGCCTCCGCGGGGATGGCGCCGCCGGAAGTCGTGTGGATGTCGCCATCGAACGCGGACCATAGCTCCGCGCCGGCAACGAGCAGGGTGCCTTCGGCGATCACTGATGTCACGGGATAGCCCCAGCCGGTGCGCGGCAGCGCGTGTGGCGAATCGGCATACGCGCGCTTCAACTCGAAGATGCTGCGCACGATCTCTGTACGCGCGTGCCCGCGATTGCCGACGACCAGCACCACACGGCCAGGCGTGCCGGGAATGGCCGTCGCCCGCAGCAGAACAATCGAGGGCTTCACGAGATGCGCCGCATGTGGTCCATGACGTGACTGCGCTCCATTGGACGAGAGCCACAGCGGGCGCATCGCCCGTGCCCGCGCGCCGGCGACGTGGGCATAGCCATTGCGGCATGCTCCTCGCCTGGGCGATACCCGCGTCGAACGTCCGAGCGAGGCGCTTTGCCAGGCAGCGCGCGCGGCATCATCTGAACGGAGGCAGTCATGGCAAGACATGCGAATAGCCCATCGGGGCCGGGCAAGCCGACGGCCGTCGAGACGTCGGAAATCAAGAAGGAAGAAGGACTCGTCGAGTTGTCGAGCGAGGACGATACGATCGGCGGAGCGGAAGGCGCCCAAAACCAGAGGCAGGAAGGCGGCAGCAACGACGACGGCGCGGCTTCCGTCAAGGGCGAGTGACGGTTGGCGTTGCGTGCCCATTGCTATTGCGCAGGCTCGCGCCACTGGTTCCACCGGCCGCGCAACTGCAGCGCGATCGACTTGAACGGCGGATTGGCGAACAGCACGAAAGCACCTAGCGCAAGGCCGCCGCAAGCGAGGAACGTCACGCGATAGCCCATCGCGGCGACGAGCGCCCCCGACAGCACGCCCGAAAGAATGGACCCGACGCGCGACGCGTTGAAGAAAAGCGCCGTCGCTGCGCCGGGGTTGCGCGGCATCATGTCCTGGATATAGACCATGCCAAGGCACGATGTCACCGCGACGACGAACGCATTGAACGCCTGCATCGGAATCAGGAAATGCACGGTCTGCGACGCGCTCACAGCCACGAAATAAACCACGTGCACGGCGGCGCATGCGGCGAGCCAGCGCCGCTTGTCGAGGCGCGCACCGCGAGCGCCAAGCGCCAGCATCATCGGGATTTCGAGCAACGCGCCGAGCCCCAGCATGATCGATACATCGAGCTGCGTGCCTCTCAAATGCTGCACGACATAGAGCGGCAACACGATCATCGTGGCGTTCGCCGCGAGACCGATGAGCGTGAGCGCGATCGTCGCCCGCCATATTTGCCCGCGCGTGCCCGCCATCTCCGGATGCGGCTCCGGCGGATGTTCGTGCTCGGTCATCGTCGTCACTTCCAGCGACGATGCCGGGTCGCCCGCGTAATGCGGCTCGGTCGACGCGGGGATCCTCGCCGCATCCTTCATGCGCCATACGATGGCCGAACACGCAGCGAACGACACGGCTGCAAACACGAATAGCCCGTGAAATCCGGCTCCGGCCAGCACCAGGGCGCCGACGGATGGCCCGAAGACCCACGCCATGGAGAGCACGGTGCGCAGCGTGGCAAGCGCGAGCGAGCGCTCCGCATGGCTCGTGACCGGCAGCGCGACGCGTGCGAACGAAAACACGAGCGACATCGCCGAACTGCCGACGCCCAGGAACATAATGCCGATCACGAGCAGCGACGTATAGCTGCGCAGCAGGCATAGCAGGAGGAAGCCGAGCGACGACGCCATCAACGCGCTCATCAACAGCATGCGATGACGCCCGTGCCTGTCTGTCCACTTACCCGCCACGGCGCTCGCCAGCACGCCGCTTGCCGCAATCAGCGTCATGAAGAGTCCAAGCTGTAGCGGCGTCATGCCGGCTTCCTGCACGCCGAAGAGCGACAGATAAGGCGCGGTGAACGACATTGCGACGCCCAGCATCAGCGTCGCGGCGGCGAGAGGCAAGAAGGAATGCAGGCGCGCGAGGCGGAAGATGCGTGCGTCCATCGACGGGAATGTCCTTGCGATACGTGAGGTCTGCGGGAACGTGCCGCAGATTATCGCAATCGACGTTCCGGGAGTGTGGAAGTTTGAAGAAGGACGCCTAACCGACGCTCAAGCGAACGCTAAGCAGCCAGAGTCACCGACAGCAGCCATTTGGTTCCGGCGCCTGTTTGCGTTTCGACCGCGAGTTCGCCGCCAATGCTGCCGATCAGACGCCGTGCGGTCGCGAGACCGGTGCCTTCGCTTGCATCGGCTGCATAGCCGCGCCCGTTGTCGCGCACTTCGACGATCAGCGCCTGCGCGGTGCGATGCGCCGACACGTGTATCTCGCCCACCGCGCCATTGAACGCGTGCTCGACCGCATTGGCGACGAGTTCGTTGACCACGGTGCCGATGGCCGTGCATGTATCGATGCCGAGCATGATCGCGCCCTGCTCGATGGATCGCACGAGTGTGATGTGATGGCCGGCAAAGTCGTAGAAGTCGTCGAAGCTCGCGCACATCGACTCGAGATAGACACCCGGGTCCACCGATTCGCCATGCTCGCCCAGCCCGAGCAGGTGATCGTAGAGCAAGGCCATGGCGAACACGCGCCGCTCGACATCGTGATAAGCCTTCTGTACCGACGGGTCTTGCGACTTCATCGCCTTTTGAGCGAGCAGCGCGGCGATCATCTGGAAGTTGTTGCGGATGCGATGCTGCTGTTCACGCAACAGCGTGACCTTCGCGTCGCGGTCTTCGATCAACGCCGCACGCTGCTGCCGCGATTCGATGCCGTCAGCGAGAATCGCCGCAACGGACGCAAGGAAGGAGACATGGGACGCATCGATCTCGTGCGGCTGGTCGTAATCGACTTCGAGGATGCCGTACGCGCCCTCGGCGGCGATGAGCGGCAGATTGATCGTCGTGACGATGGAACGCTCGCGCAAGATGTCGGGCACGCTGTCGCCGCGTTCCTTCATCACATCCGCCACGACGACGGGCCGTGCGGTGATCAATGCCTGTCCGGGCGGATTGCCCGCCTCGGCCGTGCCCGCGTCGCGCCCGATAGCCGATTCACCGAGGCCAACCTGCGCCTTGACGATCAGCACATTATGAGGACGCCGTAATTCCAGAACCTTGGCCATCGGCGCATCGCAACCGGTGGCCGCGCATTGCACGGCGGCATCGAGCAGCCGCGCGATGGAGCACTCGCCCTGAAAGGCGTCGTGCATGACGGCTAACGCGTTCCGTTGCCGCAGCAGCGATGCGACCGGCACGGTAGCGTTGTCCGCGAACTGGAGGTCGCGTATCCACGCGGCCCACGTTGCTCTGCGCGCGAAGCTCATTTGCTCTGATGATAGGTGGCTGGCACTCGCGTCATTTTGACAGAGATCGTTGCGGCGCATACGGCCGGCCGCAGCGCATGCGGCCTATTGCAACGCGCTCGCCCCCGCCTTGGCGACCTGCGCGTCCTGATCGGCCTTGACGCCCGACACGCCTACTGCGCCGATCACCGCGCCATCCACCACGACCGGCACGCCGCCTTCCAGCGTGCCCGCGAGCGGCGCGCTGAGGAACGCGGTGCGGCCGTTGTTGATCATCTCCTCGTATTGCTTCGATTCGCGCCTGCCGAGCGCGGCCGTGCGTGCCTTTTCGGTTGCGATATACGCGCCGACAGGAGCGCAATCGTCGAGGCGCAACAGGCCGAGCGGATGACCGCCGTCATCGGTCACGACGATCGTCACGGGCCAGCCGTTCTTTTCCGCTTCGGCGCGCGCTGCGTCGAGAATACGTGTCGTTTCGGCGATGCCGAGGATCGGTTTGGTTTTCATGCTTCGCTCGATTGAGAGTGGAAAATAGACGCGCCGCCTGTTCGAAGGCGGCGCGGTAAGTATGAACCTTCAGGACTTATCCCGCGAGGCGCTCCGACCCACGAGCCGCCTGCCGCGTTTGCAGCAGCGCGAGCACCGCGCCGAAGACGAGCGCGCCCGACACGCAATAGATACCCGCGTTCGTGCTATGCGTCACGTCCTTCAGCCAGCCGATGATCGACGCGCTGACGAAGCCCGCGAGATTGCCGACCGAGTTGATCATGCCGATGGCCGCCGCTGCGGAACCGCCCGCGAGAATCGCGCTGGGATAGGTCCAGAAGACTGGCATCGTCGCGAGCATGCCGGCGGTACCGACGGTGAGCGCAAGCATTGCAAGCGGAATGTTGCCGGTGAGTTGCGTGCTGGCATAGAGCCCGACGCCCGCGAGCGCAGCGGGAATGGCGAAGTGCCAGCGGCGTTCGCCCGTGCGGTCCGAACTGCGTGCAACGAAGAACATGCTCGCCACGGCGACCGCGTACGGAATGGCGGTCAGCAAGCCGACTTGCAGTGCGCCTTGCACGCCGCTTGCCTTCACGAGCGTCGGCAGATAGAAGCTGATGCCATAGAGGCCCATCATGCAGCAGAAGTAGATGACGGCCATCTTCCAGATGCGCAGATCCGTGAACACCTTGCCGAGCGAACCGTGCGCCTTGCCGGCGTCGTCGCGCTGAATATTCGCTTCGAGCACGCGCTTCTCTTCTTCGCTGAGCCACTTCGCCGCGCGAATATTGTTCGGGAGGCAGAACAGCGTGATTACACCGAGCACCCCCGACGGAATGGCTTCGAGCAAAAACAGCCATTGCCAGTTCGACCAGCCGCCCACGCCCTGGAACGCGGCCATGATCCATCCAGACAACGGCCCGCCGACGACGCCCGCCACCGGAATGCCCATCATGAACAGCGCGTTCATGCGCGAGCGGCGCACGGCGGGGAACCAGTAAGTCAGGTACAGCACGATGCCCGGGAAGAAGCCCGCTTCGGCCACGCCGAGCAGAAAGCGCATGACGTAGAACATCGTCGGCGTCTTGACGAAAAGCGACGCCGCGGAAATGATCGCCCACGTAATCATGATCCGCGCGATCCAGACCCGCGCGCCGACGCGATGCATGATGATATTGCTTGGCACTTCGAACAAAAAATAGCCAATGAAAAAGATGCCCGCGCCGAGACCGTACACCGTCTCGCTGAAGGCGAGGTCGTTGAGCATCTGCAGCTTGGCGAAACCGACGTTCACGCGGTCCAGATATGCGGCGACGTAACAGAGGAAGAGGAAGGGCAGGAGCCGCCATGCGGCTTTCGAATAGGCGCGCGCTTCGATTGCCGAGGAACCGCGCGCCTCGCTGTCGGGATACTTGTTGCTCACCACAGTGTGTCTCCAGTCTCGTTATGAATGATGTGTGCTCACGCGATGGCCTCGTCGACGATCTCGATCCAGTGGCGCACCGCCGTGCGTCCTGCGCCGCCGAGATGCGTCTGACAGCCGATGTTCGCGGTCGCGATGATATCGGGTTGCCCGCTTTCGAGGGCGTCGAGCTTGTTGTCGCGCAGCTGGCGCGAAAGCTCGGGCTGCGTGAATGCATACGTTCCCGCCGATCCGCAGCACAAGTGCGCATCGGGCACGGACGTCAGCGAGAAACCGAGGCGGCTCAGTATCGCTTCCACCGATCCGCCGAGCTTCTGCGCATGCTGAAGCGTGCAGGGGCAATGGAAGGCCACGCGCTGGTCGGCCTTTACACGCAGATTTTCGACCGGCAATGCCGCAAGCACTTCACCGATGTCGCGCGCCAGCTCGCTCACGCGAACCGCCTTGGCGGCATAGGCGGGATCGTTGCGCAGCAGATGACCGTATTCCTTGATGAACGCGCCGCAGCCGCTCGCGGTCTGAATGATCGCTTCCGCGCCGGCTTCGATCTTCGGCCACCACGCGTCGATGTTGCGCCGTGCGCGATCGAGCCCGGCGTCCTGCGCGTTAAGGTGATAATCGACCGCGCCGCAGCAGCCTGCCTCGTGCGCGGCCTCGATGCTGACGCCCAGCCGATCCAGCACGCGCGCGGTGGCCGCGTTCGTGTTCGGCGACAGCGAGCGTTGCGCGCAGCCTTCGAGCATCAGCATGCGCCGCGCGTGACGGATCGGCGGGCGCGGCGCGGACTTCGCGATCTCGCGCGGAATCTTGTCGCCGATCTTCGCGGGCAGCGCGCCGCGCATCAACTGACCTGCCTTCAGCAAGGCGCCAAACGTGCGCGGGCTCGGAATCACCTTTCGCAGTCCCGCGCGCATCACGCGCTCGCTGATGGGACGCTCGACGCGCGCTTCCAGCATGTCGCGGCCGATATCGAGCAGCGCGTGATACTTCACGCCCGATGGACACGTCGTTTCGCAATTGCGGCACGTGAGACAGCGGTCCAGATGCAGTTGCGTCTTGTCGCTCGCCGGCTGGCCTTCGAGCATCTGCTTGATGAGATAGATGCGCCCGCGCGGGCCATCGAGTTCATTGCCGAGCAATTGATACGTCGGGCACGTCGCGTTGCAGAAGCCGCAATGCACGCACGATCGGAGAATGTCCTCCGCTTCCTTCGCGCGCGGCAGCGTGAGAGCCTGGTCGCTGAGATTCGTTTGCATGTCGATTAGTCGATGAGATCGCGTGGGGCGTCGTGCTCAATACGCGGCGTACATGCGCCCCGGATTGAAGATGCGGTGCGGATCGAGGCGCGCTTTCAGTTGCTCGTGCAGGCGCATGAGCGGCGCGGGCAGCGGATGAAACGGCTCTGCGTCGCGATGCGCGGCGAAGCACGTCGCGTGTCCGCCCGCCGCGCTCGCGATCGCGCGAATATCGGTGGCGCGCGCATCGCTCTTCAGCCAGCGTTGCGCGCCGGCCCAGTCGAGCAGCGCCGCGCCGGGCAGGTCCATGAGCGGCGTCGCATTGGGAAGCGACAAACGCCAGAGCGGGCGCGGATCGTCGAAGAAGGCGAGACGTTGCTCGCGCAGGTCTTCCCAGAAGCGCTGATCGAGCGCGCTGCCGCCGATGCGATCCACCGCCGCCCGCACCGATCCCGTGCCGCCTTCCAGCCGCACGTGCAGCGCGCCGTCGATGAAGCATGCTCCGCTGACAGGCAGGGCCGCGCGCCGCCATGCCGACAACTCGCGCATCGCTTCGCTGACGTCCATCGCGATGACGAGACTTGCGCAGGCACGCGGCTTCGGCAGCACTTTCAGCGATACTTCGGTGATGAGGCCGAGGCAGCCGAAGCTGCCGCTCATCAAACGCGATACATCGAAACCGGCGACGTTCTTCATCACCTGGCCGCCGAAGCGCAGATGCTTGCCTTCACCGGTGATGACGCGGCAGCCGAGCACGAAGTCACGCACGGAGCCTGCCCACGGCCGGCGCGGTCCGGCGAGCCCGCTCGCAACGACGCCGCCCAAGGTCGCCATCCCGTCATAGGTCGGAGGCTCGCACGGCAGCATCTGGTTCGCTTCGTCGAGCGCCGCGTTGATTTCGGCGAGCGGCGTGCCGGCGCGCGCGGTGATCACCAGCTCGCTCGGGTCGTAACTGACGATGCCGCGATGCGTGCGCGTGTCGATCTCCCGCGTGGGCGTCGTCGCCGGACGGCCGAGGAACGCCTTGGTCGCCGCGCCGCGAATCGAAAGCGGCTCGTGGCGCGCAATCGCATGTTGAACCTCGTCGACGAGGCGCGCGCTGTCATCGAAGGATAAGGAGTCGCGCCGCATCAGAACCGCTCCAGTTCAGGGAAGGGCAGTGCGCCGTGATGCACGTGCATCGCGCCGAATTCGGCGCAGCGGTGCAGCGTCGGCACGTTCTTGCCGGGATTCAGCAGGCCGTTGGCGTCGAATGCCGCCTTGACCGCATGGAAGAATGTGAGTTCGTCCGAGTTGAACTGCGCGCACATCTGATTGATCTTCTCGCGGCCCACGCCATGTTCGCCGGTGATGCTGCCGCCCACTTCGACGCACAGTTCGAGGATGCGCGCGCCAATCGTCTCGGCGCGTTCCGTTTCGCCGGGCGCGTTCGCATCGAAGAGAATCAACGGGTGCATGTTGCCGTCGCCCGCATGAAAGACGTTGGCGACTTGCAGCCCGTATTCCTGCGATAACGCCGCGATGCCCCGCAGCACGCGCGACAGCTCCCGGCGCGGAATGGTGCCGTCCATGCAGTAGTAATCGGGCGAGATGCGGCCCACCGCCGGGAACGCGTTCTTGCGGCCCGCCCAGAAGCGCTGGCGTTCCGCTTCGTTCGCGGCGAGCCGGATATCGGTCGCGCCCGCCGCGCGCAGCAGCGCTTCGACGCGCTCGCAATCTTCCTGCACGTCGGACTCGACGCCATCCACTTCGCAAAGCAGCAGCGCTTCGGCATCGACCGGATAGCCCGCGTGAATGAAGTCCTCGGCGGCGCGGATCGCGAGGTTGTCCATCATTTCGAGGCCGCCGGGAATGACGCCCGCCGCGATGATCTGCGCGACGGCGTCGCCGGCGCGTTCCACATCGTCGAAGCTCGCGAGCAGCACTTTCGCGCTTTGCGGCTTGGTCAGCAGCTTGACCGTGACTTCGACGACCACGCCCAGCATGCCTTCGGACCCGGTGATGAGCGCGAGCAGATCGAAGCCGGGTGAATCGAGCGCCTCGGAGCCGAGCGTCACGCGCTCGCCGTCGATGGTCACGATATCGACTTTCAGGATGTTGTGAACCGTGAGGCCGTACTTGAGGCAATGCACGCCGCCCGCATTCTCCGCGACGTTGCCGCCGATGGAACACGCAATCTGCGACGACGGGTCGGGCGCGTAATAGAGGCCATGCGGCGCGGCGGCTTGCGAAATCGCGAGATTGCGGACGCCGGGCTGCACGCGCGCCATGCCCGCTTCGGCGTCGATTTGGAGGATACGGTTGAAGCGCGCCATCACGAGCAGGATGCCTTTTTCGAGCGGCAATGCGCCGCCGGAAAGCCCGGTGCCGGCGCCGCGCGCAACCACCGGAATGTGATGCGCCGACGCGTACTCGAGCAGCGCCTGGACTTCATCGACGTTGCCGGGCAACGCGACGAGCATCGGCGTGATGCGATACGCGGAAAGGCCGTCGCATTCGAACGGGCGCAGGTCTTCCTGATCGTGCAGGAGTTGAAGATCGGGCAGAAGCGCCCGAAGATCGCGGACGATGGCGGACTTGTCGTGATCGCGCAGCGGGCCGTCGATTCTTTCGTCGTAGGCGTAGGTCATGCGGTGTCTCCGTGCGGACGGCGTTCATTTCGTCGCCTGTCCGATTGCATGGTTTGCGCATTTTTGCGGCTTGCCCGTGTGCTTGTCGATGATTTTCGAGCTGGTATGACCAGTTTCTTTCGAGTGCAACACGGGCTTGTGGCGGCACATGCCCTGAAAATGGCCATATCGGTGGCGTTTCGGTTAATGGATGGTGCTACCATCGCAGCTGGTCATACCAGTGCGGAAAGCGGAGGTGGCGGCATGGAAGCGGACAAGCGCAAACTCGCGGATGTGGTCGTCGAGCGTGTGGAGCGTCTTATCGTCGATGGCGTGTTGAGAGAGGGCGAGCCGTTGCCCTCGGAACGCCGTCTGACCGAGAAGCTCGGCGTGTCGCGCACGGCGCTGCGCGAAGGATTGAGGATCTTGCGTGCGCGCGGACTGATCGAGACTTCGCATGGAAAAGGCTCGTTCGTCGCGAAGCTGACCGTGGAGCCCGCGCAAACGCCGATGATGCATCTGCTCGGCTCGCAACCGCGCACGCTCTACGACCTGCTCGAAGTGCGCGAGATGATCGAAGCGGAATCGGCCCGCCTCGCCGCGATGCGCGGCACGCCGGCCGACCACATCCTCATCAAGCGGCGCTATGAAGAGATGATGGCCGCGCAATCGAAGGAAACGGACGCGACCACGCATGCGCGGCTCGATCACGCGTTCCATCTCGCGATCTGCGAGGCGTCGCATAACCCGGTGCTCGTGCATACGCTCGGCATCCTCAACGACCTGATGCTAAGTTCCGTGTTTGCGTCCGTGAACAATCTTTATCATCGCGAGCAGCACAAGCGCGTGATCGACCGCCAGCATGCGCGGCTCTATAACGCGGTGACGGGGCAGTTGCCCGAACAGGCGCGCCGCGCCGCGAGCCAGCATATTCGCAGCGTGCGCGAGCGTTTCGCCGAAATCGAACAGGAAGAGCAGCGGCTCGTGCGATCGACGTTGCGGCTCGAAGGCTGGGCGTGAGCAAGCCGGCAAGCCATATAGAATGATTCGCGTCGAACGCGTATCCATCAACGAGGAGACAGCCAGCAATGACCAAACGTTATCGCATCGCCGTGATTCCCGGTGACGGCATCGGTGTTGAAGTGATGCCCGAGGGCCTGCATGCGCTCGATGCCGTCGCAGGACGCTTCGATCTTGCGCTCGACTACGACCATATCGACTGGGCGAGTTGCGACTACTACCTCGCGCACGGCCAGATGATGCCGGACGACTGGAAGAGCCGGCTCGAACCATGCGACGCAATTCTCTTCGGCGCGGTCGGCTGGCCCGACAAGGTGCCCGATCACATCTCGCTGTGGGGCTCGCTGCTCAAGTTCCGGCGCGAATTCGATCAGTACATCAACCTGCGTCCCGCGCGTCTTTTCGATGGCGTGCCTTCGCCGCTCGCGAATCGCAAGGCGGGCGATATCGACTTCATGATCGTGCGTGAGAACACCGAAGGCGAGTATTCGTCGGTCGGCGGCGTGTCGTTCGAAGGCACGGAGCGCGAGTTCGTATCGCAGACATCCATCTTTACGCGCAAGGGTGCGGAGCGCGTGTTGAAGTTCGCGTTCGATCTCGCGCGGCAGCGCAAGAAGAAGCTCACGGTCGCGACGAAGAGCAACGGCATCTCGATCAGCATGCCGTGGTGGGACGCGCGTGCCGCTGAAATGGCGCAGCAGTATCCCGACATCGTGTGGGACAAGCAGCACATCGACATTCTCAGCGCGCGCTTCGTGTTGAGTCCCGATCGCTTCGATGTAGTCGTCGCGACGAACCTGTTCGGCGATATTCTTTCCGATCTCGGACCGGCATGCACGGGCACTATCGGCATCGCGCCATCGGCCAACATGAATCCGGAGCGCAAGTTCCCTTCGTTGTTCGAGCCGGTGCATGGGTCTGCGCCCGACATCGCGGGCAAGGGCATTGCCAACCCGATCGCAATGATCTGGTCTGCTGCGATGATGCTCGACTTCCTCGGCGAACGCGAAGCACACGACGCGATGCTCGATGCGATCACCGCTGTGCTGAAAGAGGGTCCGCATACGGGCGATCTCGGCGGCAAGGCAAGCACGGCCGAAGTAGGCGAAGCGGTGGCGGCGCGCATCGGCTGAACGTTCAATCACAAGACAAGGAGACGCAGCGGATGAACGACAACGACAAGAGCACGCAAGGCGAAGTCCGATTGACCATCGATGGTGCGGCGGCGCATGTCGTCTTCGATCGTGCGGACGCGCACAACGCCATGACGTGGCACATGTACGAGCAACTCGAAGCGATCTGCGAACGTCTTGCGAACGAGCGCGATGTGCGCGTCGTCACGTTTCGCGGCGCGGGCGGCAAGGCCTTCGTGGCGGGCACGGACATTCAGCAATTCCGCGCGTTCGAGACCGCCGAAGATGGTGTGAATTACGAGCGCCGCATCGAGCGCGTGCTGAAGAAGGTCGATGCCTTGCCGATGCCCACGCTCGCCATCGTCGATGGGTGGTGTGTCGGCGGCGGCCTCGCGATTGCGGCATGCTGCGATCTGCGCATCGCGACGCCGCGTGCACAGTTCGGCGTGCCGATTGCACGCACGCTCGGCAATTGCCTTGCGATCAGCAATACGGCGCGGCTGGTTGCGGAGTTCGGCATCGGACGCGCAAAGCGCATGCTCGTGCTGGGCGACATGCTCGATGTGGATGACGCCATCGCGGCGGGCTTCGTCATCGAAAGCGTCGAGCCGGATCAACTGGATGCGCGCGCGGCGGCGCTCGTCGATCGTCTTTCGCGCAATGCGCCGATCACAATGCGCGTGAGCAAGCAGTCAATGTCGCGGATGCTGGCGGCACTGCCGCTCGAAGGCGATGATCTCGTCCGCGATTGCTACGGCAGCAAGGATTTCCACGAAGGCGTCGCAGCGTTCACCGAAAAGCGCCCGCCGGCCTGGAAGGGTGTTTGACGCGCGGTAAGCGTGTCGATTTCGTGTCAAAGCGCTCAGCAATAGTCGCGTTGCCGTTGTACGTGCGTGCTTCATCGCGCGTCGGGATGGCTTGCTCTGCGCCTCGTACCTTGCACCGGTAAGAACGCGTACGTAATGCAAAGTTTGCGGACGCGGGTCCGAGCAATTACACAAAGCAAGGTCGGATAGCTAACGAACCGCATGCGCCATGTGGTCCGCGCGAGACGCGCATGGGCACAGCGAATGCACACCCATTGCGATGCAGACGCGCGCACGGAAGTGCACGAGAGGGTTGTCATCTCGGTGCAGTACTTATTTGCCGCCTGCTTCATCCACGTGTCGCGGTTCGATGGGGAAGAAGCGCGGCAGTGGCCTGGCGTATGGATCGATCAGTCAGTGGCGAAAGAGGACCGGCCGCGACACGATGCATTGCCCAATTGTTTAAAAACCCGCGCGGCCTACACGGCCGGCACGTTGTCTGAAGCGGGAAACGAGCATTGGTTAGGTAACGTTTCGATGGATTGGGAGTTGTGCATGACGCATATCACTGGAAGGCGCCCGAAGCTCGTGTTGTTCCCGACGCGAAGAGTCTTGCCTGCCCCCGGAGCGAGCGAGGACGATTTCCACATCTACGCTTCATATCGCGGGACGAGTGCGAGCGGTTACTACGGCACGCTGAAAGTCGTTCGTAAAACGGACGGCCGGCTTCTTTTTCCGTTCGATGGCGCCGATACAATCGGCCCCTATCCGGCGAAGGCGGAGGCGGTCGAAGCGGCGCAACGGCGTGGCGATGAAGTCGTCCGCGCCGACCTCGCGCGCCCCGAGCTTTGACTGCGGTTGTGGTTCTTTGCCGGGAACATGGGCGCGTTCGTTCGATACATCGCGTCAGACCATCATGCGTCTGCGCGATGCCCGACTCGTCTCGACACGGCGTCACCAACGCGCGTTGAAGCTCCGCCGCAGTTCATCGATCGCGGCTTCGTCGAGCGGAGCGGGGCGCGGCGTCGACATGAGCCAGAGGCGCGCGGTCTCCTCCAGTTCTTCCAGCGCATACGACGCATGCGATACGCTGCGCTCCCATACGACCGGCCCGAGTCGTTCGAGCAGCACCGCGCGCACGTCCGCTGCAAGCTGCGCGATTTCAGCGGCGACCTGTGGATCGCCCGGGCGGCGATATCGCACGAGCGGGACATGGCCGACCTTCATCACGTAGTACGGCGTGATCGGCGGCAGCACGTCGTCGTCCCGCCATACACCGGCGAGCGTCAATGCGACGAGCGACGTCGAATGCGTATGCACGACGCCGCGCGTTTCCGCGTTGGCGTCGTAGATCCGGCGATGCAGCTCCAGCGTCTTCGATGGCCGCCCGCCCGACAGATGCTGGCCGCTTGCGTCCACCTTCGCGATATCGGCGGGATCGAGCCGGCCGAGACACGCATCCGTGGGCGTGATGAGCCAGCCGTCGTCGCATCGTGCGCTGATGTTGCCCGCCGTGCCGACCGTATAGCCACGCGCATAGAGACTCGCGCCGACCGTGCAGATTTCCTCGCGCAGCTTCGCATCGCTGTTCGCGCCGATGAGGTTGCCGCTCATGCGCGTGCCCCTTCGATGAAGCGCAGCGCCTTCGCGAAGAAATCGCCTGCGCCGAAGTTGCCCGACTTGAGCGCGAGCGCAAGCGGCGTTTCACCGACGGTCACCGTGACCGGGACGCCCGGATCGATCGGCGGCCCGATCTGCAACATGTCGACGCCGAGCGCCTGCACCACCGCGCCCGACGTTTCCCCGCCCGCCACCACGAAGCGCCGCACGCCGCGCGCCTTCGCCTCGCGGGCGATGGCGGCGAGCGCATCTTCGACCAGCTTGCCCGCGGCGGCCACGCCGATTTCCTGCTGCACCGCCTTCACTTCGTCGGGCGTAGCCGTCGCATAGATCAGGACCGGCTGAGGCGCGTTTTCATCGATGAAAGCGAGCGCCGCGTCGACCACCGGCTCGCCACGCGACAACGCGCGCGGATCGATGCGAAACGCGGGCCGCGACGCAACCCATTCGGCCACTTGCGTGTTCGTCGCCTTCGACGCGCTGCCCGCCAGCACGAGCGCCGCCCCGTCGACGGCGGGCAATTCAGCGGCCTTGTCGTTCGACTCGATGAGTCCCGCGCGCCGGAAGTTTTCCGGCAAGCCGATGGCGACGCCCGAACCGCCCGTAATCAGCGCAAGGTCCGCGCATGCCGCGCCGAGGGTGCGCAAGTCGGCGTCGGTGAGCGCGTCGGCGATGGCGAGGCGCACGCCGTCCGCACGCAGCCGCGCGATCGCATCGCGCACGGCCGCTTCGCCCGCTGCGACGGTTTCGCTGGCAATCAGGCCGACTTTCGACTTCGACTGGCGCTGCAACACCCGCACGAGGTTGGGATCGCGCATCGGCGTGAGCGGGTGATTCTCCATGCCCGATTCATTGAGCAGCGCATCGCCGACGAACAGATGCCCGCGATACACCGTGCGCTTGTTCTCGGGAAACGCGGGGCAGGCGATCGCGAAGTCGTCGCCCCCGGTTTTGGCGAGCGCATCGAGCAATGCTTCGGCGACCGGGCCGATGTTGCCCGCATCGGTCGAATCGAACGTGGAGCAGTACTTGAAGAAGAACTGTCGGCAGCCCTGCGCGCGCAGCCAGTCGAGCGCGGCGAGCGACTGGGCGACCGCGTCGGCGGGATCGATGGTGCGCGACTTCAGCGCGACCACGAGCGCGTCTGCGTCGATCGGCTCCGCCGACCCCGGCACGCCGATGGTCTGAATCGTACGCATGCCGCCGCGCACGAGCATGCTCGCGAGGTCGGTGGCGCCGGTGAAATCGTCGGCGATGCATCCCAGAACGGGACGCCGGTCAGATGTCTGCATGTCGGGTCTCCATGTGTCGATTGTACGGGCGTTTGCTACGCCAATGTTAATCCATGTTAGCGCGATTGACGACGGTGATAATAAAAGTTAATGTCTGTGATCGCGATGGGCAGCCGGAGTTTGCCCGCGCCCACTGTCATCGTTAGCCGGCGCACGCGTTGCCGGCAATGCCTTTCTCGCGCGGATGCCAAGTTGAGCTACGAACTGGCGTACATGCGCATCGGCTAAGATACGCGTTGATTTAGCGGGCCGCCGTCATGGCGCTCATGCCCGCATCGAAGGTCTTTCCATGTCGAGCCAAGCCAAACCCGATGCCTCCGATGTGCCGCTGATTCCCGATCAGCGGCGCGAAGCCATGCTGCGGCAATTGCGCCGGGACAAGGTGCTGTCGGTGCACCAGTTGATGGAATCGTTCAACTGTTCGCATATGACGGTGCGGCGCGATATCGCCGCGCTCGAAGAAGCGGGGCTCGTCTATACCGTGCCGGGCGGCGTGCGTATCGCGAGTCATGTGAACGCGGAGCCGAGTCATCAGTTGAAGGCGGTCGTCGAACTGCCGCAGAAGCAGGCCATCGCGCGGCGGGCGGCAGACACGCTGCGCTCGGGCATGTCCATCTATCTCGATGCCGGCACGACGATGCTCTCGTTCGTGCCGCATATCGTCGAGCTATCGAACATGACGGTCGTGACGAACGACTTCGAGATCGTCCGCGAATTCGCGAGCGCGACGCACGTCAATGTCATCCATATCGGCGGGCAACTGGATCATGCGAACCTGTCGAGCGTCGGCTCGCTCGCGGCGGCGACGCTGCGTCAGCTCGTGCTGGACGTGGCGTTCATATCGGCGAGTTCTTGGGATTTGCGGCGCGGCGTGACCACGCCTTCCGCGCCGAAAGTCGAGGTGAAGCTCGCGGCGATGGACGCGGCATCGCGCACCATGCTGACCGTCGCGAGTTCGAAGTACGGGACCGTCGGCCTGTATAAGGTGGCGAGTCTGGAACGCTTCGATCAGGTCATCACCGACGATGCGCTAGCGCCTGCGGCGGCGAACGGCATCCGGCAACAGGGCATCGATCTGGTGCTGGCCGAAGTTCGCTAGGCTTCGGCCAGACCAGCGACGCGCTGGAAGGACTGCTGGCTTACTTCATCGCAGGCGTTGCTTCTTCCGGCTCATTGCTCGTATAAACCTGCGCTTCGCGGCGCGCGCCCGGCGCGGGCTTTCCTTCGGGCGGCGGCAGCTTCTTCGCCTCTTCCAGATCGATGCCTGCGCCTTCGGCGACACGCGTGCCGTAGTCCGGATCGCAATGCCAGAAGTGCCACACCATGCGCAGCGCGATGGGCTTCGGACATGCCTTCATGTCGGCGACGAGGTTGGCGATCAGGTCGTCGCGCTCCCAGTCTTCGAAGCTGCGATAACGCTCGCCGGCCTGCTTGTAGTCGTCCTGCGTGCGCGATGCCTGATAGCGCCCGAGATGGCCTTCGACCCACGGGTGATAGTCATGCTGCTTCTTCGGCGCTTCTTTCAGGCCGCCCATCATGCTCGGCTCGTAGTTCACGTGCGGATTCTCTCCCGCGTTATCGACGTAATAGGCCATCTGCCCGTCGCGCTGATTGGTCTGCGCACCGTTCTTCGGCGCGTTGACCGGCAATTGCAGATAGTTCGGCCCCACGCGATACCGCTGCGTATCCGAATAAGAGAGCGTGCGGCCTTGCAGCATCTTGTCGTCGGAGAAGTCGATGCCGTCCACCAGCACGCCGGTACCGAACGCGGATTGCTCCGTTTCGGCGAACACGTTCTTCGGATTCTGATTCAGCACGAGCCGGCCGACCGGCAGCAGCGGGAACTTGTCCTCGGGCCAGCGCTTGGTATCGTCGAGCGGATCGAAGTCCAGTTCGGGATGATCGTCGTCGGACATGATCTGCACGCACATTTCCCATTCGGGATGATCGCCACGTTCGATGGCATCGTAGAGATCGCGCGTCGCGTGCCCGACATCGCGCCCTTGAATTTCCGCAGCCTGCGCGGACGTCAGATTCTTAACGCCCTGCTTCGGCTCGAACGAGAACTTGACGAGCACCGCTTCGCCCTGGTCGTTGACGAGCTTGTAGGTGTTGACGCTCGACCCCTGCATGTGACGATAGTCCGCCGGGATGCCCCACGGACTCTTCACCCACGTGACCATGTGCAGCGACTCCGGATGATGCGCGACGAAGTCGAAGAAGCGCCACGGCTCCTGACGGTTGGACAACGGGTCGGGCTTGAACGCGTGAATCATGTCGGGGAACTTGATCGCATCGCGAATGAAGAAGATCTTCAGGTTGTTGCCGACGAGGTCCCAGTTGCCATCCTCGGTATAGAACTTGATGGCGAAGCCACGCGGATCGCGCGCCGTCTCCGGGGATTCCTTTGCGCCGATGACGGTTGAAAAGCGCAGAAACACGGGCGTTTTGACGCCGGCTTTCGTCAGCACCTTGGCGCGCGTGTACTTTTCGGCCGGCTCGTTGCCGATCTTGCCGTAGGCCTCGAAGTATCCGTGCGCGGCCGTGCCACGCGCGTGCACCACGCGCTCCGGAATGCGTTCACGATCGAAGTGCGTGATCTTTTCGATGAACGGATAATTCTCCAGCGTCGCCGGACCCCGTTCGCCGACGGTTCGCATGCTCTGATTGTCCTGCACGGGATGTCCCTGTCGCGTGGTCAGGGCTTTCTCGTCGCTCATATCTCGCTCCTTGCTCGTGGCTGGAGTAGCAGCCTCATAGTTGACCGTTTGCTCCGGCGCGCTTAGTCATGCGCCGGCCCGTCGTCCGTGGAAGCAAACACCATACCGATGCCCGCAACGTCGTGGACGCAACCCTGCACGGTAATGCGTCCACGTTTCATCCACGTGTCCCGTGACGTGCGCATCACCCAGCGAGCTTGTCCTGGGTGCGCGTCTCGAAGTCGGATGCATCGTGACGCTCGTGCAGCTGGCTCGACGGCTCGCCGAAGGTGCGGTTCACCATGCGGCCGCGCTGCACGGCGGGACGCGCGCCGATGATGTCGGCCCAGCGGCGCACGTGCGTGTATTCGTGTACGGAGAGGAACTCGGCTGCATCGTAGAGCCAGCCGTTGACGAGGCCGCCGTACCACAGCCAGATGGCGATATCCGCGATGGTGTACGCGTCGCCTGCGATGAACGCGCTGTCCTGGCGATTTTCAATCATTTCACTTAAACCCTTCCGCGAAGTTCTACTTAAAGCCCCTCTTGCTACCAGCAAACTCTCGCCAGCCAAGCCTTAAGTGAAACTATTAGCAATTTTCTAATGGTGGTCTTTCTCCTCCTCGTTGTCGGCGAACGCCCCTCCCAAAATGTCCTTTCCCTTCCAAAATGCTTTGGAAGTTGCGGTCCCATGCGGGCAGAGCTTTGTAGGACGGCGACCCGCGTTGCGACGCGCGGCGCTGAGCTGAGCGCTTGCGCGGGAACGGATGCTGAGCCAGCAGGAGAACATTTTCGCTTCCAGTTCACGGCTTACGGTGGCTGGCGAACGGCCCGCAAATGCAGGCTTGCAATGGTCAGGCGCTCTTCGGGTTGAAGCTGTTGATACTGAGTTCTTTCGTGCGTCGCAACACCTTATACCAAACTGATGTTGCACTTCAAATTTGAGGCCGCCGGGTGAACGGGCGCTGAGGCCGACGCTCGACCGACAGTGAAAGTCGGACGAGCACCCCTGCGATTTAGAGAATTGGTTAGCACCTTGGATAGCACGCGGACCTTAAGCGTCATCGATTGAAGTCAGAGGCGTCGTGACGCTCGCGCAGTTGCTCCTTCGGGTCTCCGCCCGAGCGATTCACTTGGATACCGCGTTTCACGGCAGGGCGCGTCGCAATTTCATCCGTCCAACGACGCAAATGCACATAAGATTCGACATCTAGGAAGTCTGCTGCGCCATACACTTTATTGTCCATTAGTGCGCCGTACCACGGCCAAATCGCCATGTCTGCAATGCTATATTCGCGGCCCGCCACGAAGCGGTGCTGTTCCAGTTGGCGATTCAGTACATCGAGCTGCCGCTTCACTTCCATCGCGTAGCGGTTGATAGGATATTCGAATTTCTCGGGTGCATAGGCGTAAAAGTGGCCGAAACCGCCTCCGAGGAATGGTGCGCTGCCGACCTGCCAAAATAGCCAATTAAGAGCCTCAGTACGGGCCGCGAGGTCATTTGGCAGGGCGGTTTCAAGGTTGAAGCGCAACAGCGAATTTAATGTTTAGAGCCATGAGGTTGAGCTGCGGAAGCGAGTGTGG
>NZ_JBFUPT010000009.1:0-257648 GCF_041360715.1 Caballeronia sp. RCC_10 | reverse complement strand
GGCTTCGCGTATGTTGCCTTCATCGTTGACGTGTTCGCGCGACGCATCGTGGGTTGGAGAGTGTCAAGTTCAGCGCGCACCGATTTCGTACTGGATGCGCTGGAGCAGGCCCTACATGAGCGCCGACCAGCCGAAGGTAACCGTTTGGTACATCATTCGGACCGCGGGTCGCAATACGTTTCTATTCGGTACACGGACCGGCTAGCTGAAGCAGGGATTGAACCGTCAGTTGGAAGCGTAGGCGATTCATACGATAACGCACTCGCCGAAACGATTAACGGCCTCTACAAGGCAGAAGTCATTCATCGCCGCGGCCCGTGGCGCAATGTGCAAGCCGTCGAACTGGCGACACTTAGCTGGGTGGACTGGTTCAATCACCGACGTCTGCTTGAACCTATCGGCAACATCCCACCGGCCGAGGCGGAAGCCCGTTACTATGAGCAACTCGCTGGAGTGCCGATGGCTGCTTAACTCCAGCAAAACGGTCTCCGAGGTTCCCGGTGCGCTTCAGTGCGAATGCGTCTTCGTCCTGCGTTGCCTCGGCGAACTCGGCAAAGGTCTTGAGCGCAGCGTGCTTGCCGAGCCGCTGAAGGTACTTCTCGAGATCGTAAGGTATGGATTCGAGACCGCGCGCATCGAAATTCTTCAATGGCGGAGTCGGCTCGCGCAGTTCGGCGAATCCCGACCCTTCGAACGGATCGTCGACGAGCGTCGCACCGAGCGCAATCAGTTCGCCTTTGACGCGCTCATAGAGCGCCGCCGCTTCATCGGTGAGCGGCTGTGCGCGCCAGCCCGGGCCATACAGGCCGATACGCTTGCCGTTCAGCGCGTTGCGGTCCAGCGCGGCCGCATAGCCGCCCACCGGTTGCCGGCCGACGCTCGCGAGCGTCTTGGGATCTTCGCTCGTATAGCCTGCCAGCGCGTCGAGGCACAGCGCGGCATCCCGCACGTTGCGGGCGATCGGCCCGACGACATCGCGATTGGCCGACAACGGCACGACACCCGCGTTCGGCACCAGTCCGATCGTCGGCTTGATGCCGACCAGATCCTGCGCCGATGCGGGGTTCTGAATCGAGCCGCCCGTCTCTTCCGCGAGTCCGAGCACCGCCATGCCTGCTGCCACCGCCGAGGCCGTCCCCGCGCTGCTGCCGCCCGGCACCCGGTCCGGCATCGCGACGTTGATCGTGGGACCCGCCCAACTGTCGTTCGCGTGCGAGCCGGTATGGCTCAGGATGGGAACGTTCGTCTTGCCGAGCAGAATCGCGCCCGCTCGCCGCATCCGCGCGACGACCGGCGCATCGCGCTCGGGCATCAGGTCGACGCCGCCTGTCTTGCTGTACAGCTTCGCCCATCCCGCCGTGGTCGGGAAGCCGACCATATCCATCGGATCCTTGATGACGACCGGCACGCCAGCGAGCGGCCCCAGCGTTTCACCGGCTGCGCGCCGCTCGTCGATCCGGCGCGCATCGTCGATGGCGGCCGGATTCAAAAAGATCAGCGCGTTGTACTTCGCGTTGTAGCGCTCGATCCGCTCGAAGCAGGCGCGCGCCAATTGCTCCGCCGTAAAGCTGCCGGTCCGAAAGCCTTCCTGCACGGCTTCGACCGTGAGTTCCGCCAGATCGATGTCCATTGCACTGCCAGTATTCATTCGATGCCCCTTGTCGAGTTGACCTGTTCCTCAAAGCTGCACGCCGCGCGTGAGCGCACCATCGACGACGATGTTCGCGCCGCTCACGAAGCTCGCCGCCGGACTCGCAACGAAGGCCACTGCATTGGCGATCTCCTGCGGCGTGCCCATGCGGCCCGTGGGGTTCAATGCCAGCGCCCGTTCGAACAG
The DNA here is from genome assembly GCF_041360715.1 of Caballeronia sp. RCC_10. Taxonomy (NCBI): domain Bacteria; kingdom Pseudomonadati; phylum Pseudomonadota; class Betaproteobacteria; order Burkholderiales; family Burkholderiaceae; genus Caballeronia; species Caballeronia sp. RCC_10. The sequence continues at coordinate 255,811 of NZ_JBFUPT010000009.1, read as the reverse complement.
CGCCGCATCGTTATGCTCGATCCAGTCCCACACGCCGCCTTCGAAATACACGTTGCCCGGAGAGACCGTGTTCGCGCGAATGCCCTTCGACGCCAGTTGATTCGCGAGACCCTGCATGTAATGCACGAGCGCCGCCTTGAAGACGCCGTAAGGGCCGGCCGCGAAGTCGATCTCGCGCCCCGAGACGCTGGAGATCGCGACGATCGAGGCGGCCTTGCTCGATGTGAGATACGGCATGGCGGCATCGACGAGATTGACCGTGCCGAGCAGATCCGTTTCGAACTCCTTGCGCCACGATTCGATGTCGTTGCCGATTGCGAGCGCGCTGACGTTGGCCACGACGATATCCAGCCCGCCCCACTCCGCCCCGACGCGCCCGACCCACGCCTTCAACGCAGCGCCATCCGAGACATCGACGCGCTCACCCGACGCCCGCGCGCCGCTCAGTTGCGCCAGAGCGCCCGCGGTCGACTGGACAGCCGCTTCGTCGCGTGCGCAGATGGCCACTTCCGCGCCTTCTGCCGCCAGTGTCCGCGCGATTGCGAGGCCGATGCCCTTCGTTCCGCCGGTCACGATCGCCTTCAAGCCCTTCAGTTGCAGGTCCATGTCCGTTGCTCCGTTGTATGTCGATGATTCGAAAACGCGGCCGCGCGGCGGCGCTCATCCCTTCTCGCGGCCATCCTCCGGCGCCATGCCGCGTGCAATCTGCAGTACTTCCCCCGCCTGGATGACCGAGTGACAGATATCGTCGATGGTCACGCGCTTTTCCATCGCCTGAGCGCGCAACATGTCATACGCTTCGCGCTCACTCACGCGATGCATCGTCATCAAAATGTTCTTGGCTTCCTGCAAGTGCCGGCTGTCGAGCAGCTTCTGTTCGAGTTTCGCAATGCGCTGCACGTGCTGACGGGCGCGCTTCGCGTGATAGAGCGCCATCACCACCGTGGACAGCAGCCCGGATGCGCGGATCGGCGTCGTGACGATGCCGTCGGACCCCATCTTGATGGCCTGATCGATGAAAGTCGGATTCTCGTAGGCCACCACGCAAATGACGGGCGGCGCATCCGGTCCGGACCATTCGCCCTTCGGCGCCCGTTCCTCGGGCAGCAATGCGCGGAACACTAGATCGGTTTTCTCGGGCAGCGTGTCCGTCGGCGGCCAGCATCGCTCGACATCGAAACCCATGCGTCTCAGGTGGTTGGTGAGCGTCAGCCCGTCGTCGTCGTCCGGATGAAAGACGACCACCCGCGCATTGCGCTCGAGGATGGAGCTCGTGAGGCTTCGCTGGCCTCTGTCCGTGCGCGCGCTCACGTCAGTAGTCTCGCGTGCTCAACTTCGTGACCCAGTCGCCGAGCGTCTGACGCGTCATGTACGGGTCGGGGCCGACGGCGAACTTGGATTCGCGCAGGATCGTGAATTGTCCGTCCGCATTGGCGCGGCCGATACGCGGATAAAGCGCCATGTGATGATTGACGGGATCGATACGCACCCGGCCCTGCGGGGCGGCGAACTCGGAGCCAAGAAGTTGCGGCATGATGGTCCGGATCTCGTCCGAGCCCGCGCGTGCGAATGCTTCCGCGAACATGTGCACTTGATAGTACGCAGCCTCCCAGTTCATGTCCGTCGGGGTGTCGGAACCGAAGCGCGACTGATGATGCGCGACCGCGCGGTGATTCTCGGGCGTGTCGAGACTTTGGAAGTAAGGCGCTGCCGTGTAGTGCCCCGCCGCGATGCCACGCTGCATCGCGTGAATCTCCGTCTCCGATGTATTGAGGCTGCCGATCGGCATGCCCGAGGGATCGAGGTCCGCGTGGGCGAAGGCATCGTAGAGATAAGGCACGGTCGCACCGATGACCGTGCTGAAGATCCAGTCCGGCGACTTGCGGCGAATATCCGCGACCACTTGCTCGAATTGCTCGCGGGTGGCGTCGAGCGCGAGATAGCGTTCGCCGAGGATCGCGCCTTCGGGATGCTGAAGCAGCAACTCCTGCATGGTGCGATTGCATTCGTACGGATACACGTAGCTCGAACCGACGAAGTACACGCGGGCGCCGAAGGTCTCGGTCATGAAGTCCGCGAGCTGCACGCCGTTCTGGTTCGGCGACGCGCCGCTGTAGATGATGTTGTCCGAATACTCGAAGCCTTCGTACATCTGCCCGTAAATCAGAAGCCGGTTGTGCTTCTCGACGACGGGCAGCATCGCCTTGCGGCTGGTCGACGTGTATCCCCCGAAGATGGTGTTCACGCCATCCTTGACGATCAGACGCTCGGCCAGCTCGCGAAACGCCGCGGGGTCCGAGGCGGGATCGTAGTGAATCGCGACCAGCTCGCGGCCGCCGATGCCGCCGCGCGCATTGATCTCCGCGATGGCGAGTTGCGCACCGCGCCATTGAGACTGCTCGAGCAAGGCGGTCGAGCCGCTCGTCGAGCAAAGCAGACCCACTCGGATGGGATCGGACAAAGCCATGGGTAACACGCTCTCGAATGCGCGAGGAACGGACGCCCCGCGCGGGTTGTACTGTTCTAGCTTCTTGTCGGCTGATGCGTTACTTGAGGTAATGCTTCGCGACCATCGCGCCAACGGTGTATTTTGGATCGACAAAATTGCCGAGCCGAACCTTGCCGACCTGACTCAGCATCATGTAGGCGTCCCACTTGTCGAAGCCGTACTCCGCGGCCATCCACAGCACCAGTTCGCGATAGGCGATGCGCGTCGCGTCTTCCAGGGGCCGCGCGCTGCCGATGCTCATCAGCGCATCTTCGTTCTCGAGCCGCGGCCAGTCGATGCGCCACTGCTTGATAAGGTCGACGCGCACGGTCGTCGTGCTCTGATACTCGACGGCCGTTCCGCAGACTTCGCCGTCGCCCTGACAGGCGTGCGCGTCGCCGATGAAAAGCCGCCCGCCTGGCGAGCGCACCGGCAGATACGTGATGCTGCCCGGCCCCATGTCGGGCACGTCCATGTTGCCGCCGTGATTGTCGGGCGTGAGCGAGTTGATGGAATCGATCTCGGGCGAAAGACTCAGCGTGCCGATATGCGGCTTGTACGGCAGCGTGTTGCGTTTGCTCCAGTAGACGTTTTCCTCGTCGATCTTGATCTTCCGCACCACTTCGGGCAACGGCTCGTTTAGAAGCGCGGTGTAGTCCGTGCCCGTCAGTCCGCCGAAGTTCGGGATCATGCAGCAGAAGCCATGGGGATCGTCGCCGCGCGGCGCCATCTTTTCGATGTAGACAGCGACCACATCGCCCTTTTCCGCACCCTCGATCATGATCGGCCCGTTCTGCGGATTCAGGAACGGCACCTGCAAAACTTCGGAGGGCTTGTCCGTCTCTTCCCTGATCTTGCCTTCGAAGGCGTCGCGTGTTTCCACCACGACGCGATCGCCCGGCTTCACGTGCAGCACCGGCTGCGAGTACGGTCCGATGGTGTAGTGATAGGTCTTCTGCATCTCCTCGGTGAGATGATGTTCCGTGGGTTCACGACCGGCGCCGACGCCGCGCTTCATCATGATCGAGTCTTCGAGCCATTTCATCTTTCCGTTCTCCGTCACAGTGCCAGATACTGGCGAATCAGTTGTTCGTCGGCGAGTTGCGCCGGGGTCAGCGTGTCGACGATACGGCCCTTGTCCATCACGCAGCAGCGCGTCGCGATGCGCTCGACCATCCCCATGTCCTGTTCGACCAGCACCACGCCGATGCCGGTCTCGCGGGCGATGTGCTGCAGCGTCTCGCCGATCAGATCGACGATGGAAGGCTGAATGCCTTCGGACGGCTCGTCGAGCAGCAGCACCTTGGGCGAGCTGATCAGCGCCCGAGCAATGGCAAGCTGTTGCTGTTCGCCGCCGCTCATCGTTCCCGCCTTTTGCTCGTAGCGCTTTTTCAGAATGGGAAAGTAGCCGACCACCTTATCCCTCATCTGCGCCGCCTGCGCGCGATTCGCCTGCGCGCCGACCTGAAGGTTCTCGGCGACCGTCAATGCGCCGAAGATCTCGCGGCCCTGAGGCACATAGCCCATGCCCTTCTGGGCGCGCACATAGGGCTTCTCGTGGCCGATCGGATCGCCTTCGAGTTCGATGCTGCCTGCATCGAGGCCGACGAGGCCGATCAACGCGCGCATCAGCGTTGTCTTGCCGACGCCGTTGCGTCCGATCAGCGCGAGCACTTCGCCGCGCTCGACGTCGAACGACACGCCGTTGAGGACGCGTCCGCCGCCGTAACCCGCTTCCACGCCCGACACCCGAAGCAACGCGCTCATCTCTTTTTCCCCAGATAGACTTCGGCGACATCGTCGCGTGCGAGGATCTCGTCGAGCGGCCCGTCGGCGAGCAGGCTTCCGCCATGCAGCACCGTCACCCGCGACGCAATCTGCTTGACGAAGGTCATGTCGTGCTCGACCACCATCATCGTGAGACCGGCTGCCGATAGACGCTTGATGAGTTCACCGGTCGCATGCGTTTCCTCGACCGACATGCCCGCCACGGGTTCATCGAGAAAGAGCAGCTTCGGACGAAGAGAAACGGCCATCGCGATCTCGAGCCATTGCTTCTTGCCGTGCGAAAGATTGCGGGCGAGCACTGGCGCTTCGTCTTCCAGATTGAACCGATGCAACAGCTCGTCGAGGCTTTCGGGGCGATCGTCCTTCGCGCGATGCAGCGACAGTTGCAGATGCTGGCGCACGCTCAGATCCGGAAACACGCCCGGAATCTGGAACTTGATGCTCATGCCCATGCGGATGCGTTCATGCGGCAGCACATGACTCATGTCCTGGCCGAGGAACATCACGCTGCCCTCCGACGGCCGATGTTCCCCCGTGATGAGCTTGAAGAACGTGCTCTTGCCCGCACCGTTGGGGCCGATCACGCAGCGAATCTCGCCTGCATCGATCCTGAAGTCGATGCCGTTGATGACATGCGCGCCTCCGAAATGCTTCTTCAGTCCGCGCGTTTCGAGCAGCGTGGTCATGACTTGCCCTCCTCTCGCTTGAGACATGCGCCGCCACGATGCGCGCCTTCGTTCGCCCCGCGATGAACCCGCCGCAGATGCCGCGCGACGAACGGCAGCAGACCTTCCGGCGCCGCCAGCACGACGATCAGAAGAATCGCGCCGAGCAGGATCAGCGCGTACTGGCTGCCGTACACCGCGAGATTCTGCGACAGCCAGACGAGCAAGGCCGTGCCGATCATCGTCCCGCCGATGCTTTTGCGGCCCGAGGTCGCCACCCAGATGACGGGCATCGCGGCAGACGTGAGGCCCATCGTCGACGGCGTGATGTAGGAACCCCAGATGGTGTACAGCGCGCCCGACAGGCCGCCGAGCGTGCAGCCCAGCACGAACACGAGCAACTGATGACGGCGGATGTCGACGCCCAGCATCTCCGCGCGTTGCGGGTTCTCGCGAATGGCGATGAGCGTCAGGCCGAAGAGGCCGCCGAGCAGCCTGCGCATCACGGCGTACACCACGATCAACAGAATCAGCACGAGGTAATAGAAGCTCGCGTTCTCGAGCGTGAGCGGTCCGCCCGGCCAGGGAATCGTCAGCGGCGGCATGCCGCCCATGCCGTTGTAGCCGTTCAGCCGCGCCTCGCCGATGGCCCACTGCGGTCCTGCCGTCTGCGACATGAACGTTTCGAGCACGAGCGTCACCGACAGCGTGACGATGCCGATGAACACGCCCTTGATCCGGCCGTAGAAGATCATGTAGCCGATCAGCGCCGCCACCACGACGCTCACGGCCAGCCCCGCAGCGAGACCGAGCCATGAATCGAACCAGGCATCGCCGTAGTTGAGCGTGAAGATGCCGTAGCTATAGCCCGCGAGGCCGAAGAAGGCGGTCTGCCCGAACGACAGGATGCCGCCATAGCCCCACATCGCGGCGAGCCCCACTGCGCCGAACGCCCAGAGCAGGCAGTATGCGAGGTTGCCGCTGGTGTTTGCATCGACGACGAGCGGCAGGCCGAGCGCCACGAGCCAGGGCGCCCAATGCAGCGCACGCGCGGCAGCCCCGTTAGGGGACACATTCGTTTGCTTCACGTCTGCCTCCTAGCGCGAGCGGGAAAATAGATTGCCGAGGCCCTGCGGCATCAGCCGAATGACGACGATGACCGTCACCAGCAAACCGATCTGCCCGAACAACTGGCCGTACGACGCCGTGAGTCCGGTCTGGATGACGGCGAGCACCGCGGCGGCGGGCGTCGTTCCCGCGATCACGTTCGCGCCCCCGACGACCACCGACACGAACGCCTGCACGATGAAGTTGCTGCCCATCGTCGGGACCGCCGTCATGGTGGGCGCATAGAGTGCGCCGGTCAGCCCGGCCAGTCCCGCGCCGAGGGCGAACGTCAGCGTATAGAGCCGGTCCGTGCGCAATCCAAGGCACTGCGCAATGTTTGCATTCTGGATCGTCGCACGTGCGCAGACGCCGTAGTTCGTCTTGAAGAACAGCAGATAGAGGCCGAACAGAATCGCCAGCGCGATGACCGGCAGCATCGCGCGATACGTCGAGAACGAGTAGTCGCCGAGCGAGAACGATCCGAACGGCGTGCCGATGCCCTCTATCGAGGGTCCGGCGACGAGCAGCATCGTCTGCTGCACGATGAGGCTGATCGCCCAGGTCGCGACGACAGAATCGAACAGGCGGTTGTACAGATGACGGATAACGAGCCGTTCGATCACGACACCCGCAAGCGCCGCCGCGACCGCGCCGAGCAGCATCGCGAGCGGCAGCGGCACACCGCGCTTGGCCGAGATGATCGTGACGTACGCGCCGCACATGATGAACTCGCCATGCGCTAGATTGATGACGCCCATCATGCCGAAGATCACCGCGAGACCGAGCGCCGCGAGCACCAGATAGGCGAAGCTGTCGCCGAACTGATAGATCAGCGAATAGAGAACCGAAAAGGTGGCCATGCATGCTCCACGTTCGAAGGGCAACCGCGCGCTCGCGGCATTCAGCGAGCGCGCAGACCCGGATCAGGACTTCTTGGGCAGGTTCGACGGCGTGTACTGGCGATGATCCGGCTTGTTGGGCAGATCGCAGCCCACTTTGCCGAGCCAGTACGGCTGCACATCGTCCCAGACCTTCGGGATCTCGACGGAATGATCTTCCTTCACGTGCACCAGGTAGATCGTGTGGCTTGCGTGATGGCTCTTCGGATTGATGCATACCTTGCCCTGCGCGCCTTCGGTGCAGATGCCGCTTTCGAGCGCCTTGCGCACCGCGTCCTGATTGGTCGTCTTCGCTTTTTCAGCGGCGGCCTTGTAGAGATAGATGGCGTCGTAAGCGTTGGCGGCTTCCTGATTGATATACGGCTCGTTCGGGAATTTCGCGTGGAAGCGCTTCTTGAAGTCGTTGCTCGCCGGTGAATCGACTTCTTCGACGTAGTTCGCCGTCACATACATGTCCTTCAATGCAGGCGGTTTAAAACGCTTGTGCTCGTACGCCTGACCGACGTTCACCGAACTCGCCATCGGCAGGTTCAGGTGCGCCGAAGCCTGCTGCTCGTAATACGACGCCTGATTCGCGCCGACCAGCAACGTGACCACGAAATCGGGCTTCGCCTTCTGGATGTTCTGGATCGTCTGTCCGAATTGCGATACGGAAAGCGGAATGAATTCCTCTCCGGCCATCGTGCCGCCGTTCTCCTTGACGATGTTGCGCACCCATTCCGCCGAGATCTGCCCGAAGTTGTAGTCGGCGGCGATGGTGTACACCTTCTTGCCGTATTTCTGCATCATCCAGGGAATCAGCGTCGAGAACTGCTGCTCGGGGACGGCGCCCGTCACGAAGGTGTTGGTATCGCAAACGCCTCCCTCGTACTGGTTGTCGTACCAGTAGAGCTGATGCGCGCGGTCCATGATGGGCCGGATCGCTTCGCGCGAGGCGCTCGAGAAGGCGCCGAAGATCACGTCCGGCTTGTCCGTCTGAACGAGACGCCGCGCGAGTTCCTGGAACTTCGTGTTGTCGGACTGGGTATCGTAGGCGATCAGCGATACGGGACGTCCGAGAATGCCGCCCTTGGCGTTGATCTCATCGACTGCGAGCTGCGTCGCGTGAATCTTCGGAATGGTCGCCAGTGCGAAGTTTCCCGAGGCATCTTCGAGCAGGCCGATTTTCACGGGATCAGCGGCGCTCGATGCGAGCGAAGTGAGTGCAAGTCCTGCGGTAAGGGCGAGACGCGTCCAGCCCGACGGCTTCAGCAACATGCGGATTCTCCAGAAGTGAGCGCTAGAACAAGGGGAAAAACGCGGACAAAAAAAAGCCCCCTGAGGAACCGCTGGTTCGTCAGGGGGCTTCTGTGCCGGGTCCTCGGGCGGACATCTTTGTCAGGCCACGTGGGATGACTAAGTCTAAAGCGCCGAATTTTTGCTTGTCAACGCTGATCAAAAATCAATCTGACCCGCTGCTCATTCCCTAAGGAAATGCCTTTTATCACCGCCGCCTGCCATTTTGCGAAGCGGCGGCTGCCCGAACACGACACGCCACGTCGTGTGCGGAACGCGCGACACTAGCTTCTGGTCGAGAACAGATCGGCCACAACGGATCGCAACCAGCGATTCCCTGCCTCGTGATGGTACTTCGCATGCCAATGTTGCCGCACCGCGAATCTGTCGACAGGGAATGGACACGAATGGACCGAGAGGCCGTTCACTCTCGCCAGCGTTTCCCCGATGTTTCGCGGCAACGTGGCGATCAAATCGGTGGACTTGATGATCGACCCAAGCCCGAGCATGCCCGGGAGTTCGAGCACGACGTCACGTTCTATGTTCTCGCGCAACAGCGCCTGCTCGAGCAATTGCGCGCCCGTCCCGGCGGCGATGATCACGTGCCCCTCGCTACCGTACTGCTTTATGCTGAGCCTCGCACGCACTCGCGGATGGTCAGGATTGGCGAGACAGACCCAATCCTGCATATAGAGTTGTTGTTGATACATGCCGCTGCCGAGCCAAGGCACATGTCCTATCGCCAAATCGGCCTCGCCGGATTCGAGCGCGCGCTCCGTGTTTCCATCGATTCTTGCGGCTTCCAGCCGAATGCCCGGTGCATGCGAGCGCACGTGCGCCAGCATCCTTGGCAGCAGCGTGATGTGGCTCGCATCGGTCATGCAGATACGGAAGCGGCGCTTTGCCGTAGTCGGATCGAACGAAATTTCCCATGCGGAGAACCGGCGAATCGATTCCAGAATTTCCCGGCATGGTCCGATAAGCGCGTCCGCCTGAGGCGTCGGAGTCATGCCGCCCGGCGTGCGGACGAACAATGGGTCCTGCAAATGCTCGCGCAGACGCCCCAGCCAGATGCTGACCGTGGGCTGGCTCTGTCCAAGCTGCTCTGCCGCGCGTGTCACGCTGCGCAGGTCATACAGGAGGTCGAAAAGCTGAAGCAGTTTAAGATCGGGCAGTTCTGACCGGTTCATGGCGGTATTGTCGGGGGCAATATCGCCATTCTATTCATTGCATTGCGCGTGTAAATGCATCCCGTATCTGACCGACGCATCAGTTATCAGGCAGCAGCCGACACTGCCGCCCGCAGTCCAAGCGAATAACTGTCGATACCGAAGCCGCAAATCTGTCCCTTCACGATTTCGGCGAACACCGAATGATGGCGAAACGCTTCACGCGCGTGGATGTTCGACATATGAATCTCGACGATGGGTACCGTCAATATGGCGAGCGCATCGCGAATTCCATAGCTGTAGTGCGTCCATGCGCCGGCATTGATCAGCACGCCATCGACTTCATCGACGAACGCCTGATGGATTCGCGCACACATGTCCCCTTCGCTGTTTGTCTGGTAGCTCTCCACCGTGACGCCAAGCTCCTTGCCCAGTGCCTGAAGTTGAGCATCGATGTCGGCGAGCGTAGCCGTTCCGTATTGAACTGGATCGCGCTTGCCGAACATGTTGTGGTTGACGCCGTGCAGCATGAGGAAGGTTTTCATCAGTTATCCGTATGATGTTCAGGAGAAAGCCGTTTCGACGACTGCGCCGGTTTTGGCGGCCTTGACGATCGCTTCAGTGATGCGAAGATTTTGCAAGCCGTCGCGCGCGGTGACGATCGGTTTCGCTTCCCCGCGCACGACTTGCCCGAAGTGTTCCATTTGATGCTTGAGCGGATCGTCGCGCGTCACTTCCGCCACGCTGACATCGAACGGCTTCCACCACGATCTGTCCCCGGCGTTTCCGTAGGTTTTGAGGCGCATCGTGGGAATGGACAACGATCCGAACGTGCCGGCAATCACATAGCAGTCTTCGTCGGCATAAGACGTGTAGGCCTTGTTTTCTTGCGAGGTTTGTTCCCAGCTGCGCGCGCTGGCGGCGGTATCGGATAGGAGAAAGGTGCCGAGTGCGCCGCTCGCGAAACGCAGATTGATGGCGACGGTGTCCTCAACTGCAAAGCCGCGCGTCGCGTTCGACGAAAATGCCTGCACCGCCACGATATCGCCGCACAGCATCCGCAAGTTGTGGATCTCGTGAATCATGTTGAGCAGAATCGGGCCTGCGCCCGGCTGCTTGCGCCAGGGCGCGTCCGCGAAATACTGGTCGGGCTTGAAGAACATTGCGCTGCCCATCACTGCGACGAGCGAGCCGAGCCTGCCTTCGTCGATGATTGCCTTCGCGCGCGCCATGATCGGACTATGCGCACGATGATGTCCGATCAGCACGCTCGCGCCGTAGCGGTCCGCATCGGCGACGAGTGCTTCCGCCTCCTCCACCGTGGGCGCGATGGGCTTCTCCAGCAGCATCGGCACGCGTGCCTGCATGCTCAAGCGAGCGTGGTCCACGTGAAGGGTGTTCGGCGTTGCAAGGACCACACCGTCAGGACGATCTTTCTCGAAGAGTTCATCGAGCGAGCGGTAATGCGGAACGTATGCTTTCGCGGCAATGCCGGCCGCCGCATCGGAAGGATCGACCACCGCCGACAAGACGCACGTCGCGCTTTCGCGGACGACACGAATATGTTCGAGACCGATGTAGCCGGCACCCGCCACGGCGATACGCGTTTTCTCCATGTCACTCTCCACGGCTTTCGGGGCCAACGTGAATCGCCCACATCGAAATCAGATTGAACACGATACCCAAAGCGACGATCGGCCAGGTCGCGCCATTCGTATGCGCCTGAATCAACGTCGCGGCGAACGGCGCGCTGCTCCCGATGACGACTGCAAGGTTATAAGCCACGGCCGAACCGCGATAACGGAATTCCGTCGGAAAAGCCTCGGCAAAATAGGCAGGCTGCACGCCCGCATGAAACTGCGCCGCGCAAAGCAGAAACACGATGGCGACGCCGATCAACACAAGGTGCCCGCTCAGGATCAACGGAAAGAACACGATGAATGCAGCGAGCATCGAACGCGATCCGACGAGCATAGCGCGGCGGCGTCCGATACGATCGCACAGCGCCCCGCCGAAGCCCATCGCGACCATGGAGCAGAGATGCGCGACGATCAGAATCGCAAACGCCGTCTGCTTCGATACGCCGAGCTTGCCCGTCACGTACGACAGGATGAACACCGTCGCGATGAAGTACGCGATCGACACAGCGGCCCATACCATCATAAGGCGCAGAATCGTTCCGGTGTGTTTGGAGAAACCCGACGCCGGTTGCACTCGGCCCGAACGTCTCTGCTTCAGCTGCGCTTCGAACGCGGGCGTCTCGGAGATGCGCATACGGATGAACAGGCCGATCGCCACCAGCAAGAAGCTGAAGAGAAACGGGACGCGCCAGCCGAATCGAAGGAACTGCTCATTGGTCACGAACGCGGCGACGCCGAAGAGCACCCCATTCGCCAGCACCTGTGCGAGCGGCGAGCCCATCGCGATGAACGAGCTATAGAAGCCGCGCCGGTTCTTGGGCGCGTGCTCCATCGTGAGCAACTGGCTTCCCGTTACTTCGCCGCCGAGCGCAAAGCCCTGCATGAAGCGCAACACCACGAGCGCAATCGGCGCGAGCACGCCGAGCGACGCATAAGTGGGCAGAATGCCGATCAGAAACGAGCAAATGCCCATCAGCAGGAACGTAAAGACCAGCATGTTGCGGCGGCCGACACGATCGCCCAGATAGCCGCATATGAGACCGCCGAGCGGCCTCGCGATGAAACCCACGGAAAAGGTCGCGAACGCAGCGAGCGCGGCCGTCGTCGTGTCTGTCCTGGAGAAGAATAGCTGAGGGAGAACCGTGGCCGCGATGGCGCCGTAAGCGGCAAAATCCAGCCATTCGAGCGCGGAACCGGCGATGCTGCTGAGCGCCGCCCGGTTCGCCATTTGCTTCTCGTCGGAATGCTGCGCGCGAACGGCGGCATCGCCGTTCATCGTGTTTTCTTGCGGCGTCATTGCGTCTCCTGTCTGTCAGAGGCCGCTTCTTCGAGCGGTTCGATAAAGGAATGCGTGCCTAGTGCCCCGTCCACCTCGGCAAGCGCTTCTCCGCGAATGCCTTCGGGCCTTCGCGAGCGTCGTCGCTTGCGAGCATGCGTTGCGCGAGCGGATAGTCCTCGTGCATCGTCGATGCAAGGTTCGCGTGCGTGAGACTCGTCAACATCACTTGCTTCGATGCCTGTATCGCAAGGGGCGCGCACGCCAGAACCTCTTGGGCAAGCGCACGCGCACGGTTCATCAGTTCACCAGCGGGCACGATCTCGTTGATCAATCCAATGCGCCTCGCCTCATCGGCAGGAATGCGCTTAGCAGTCAGCACGAGCGCCATGGCGTCCTTCATGCCGATCTGCCTCGGCAAGCGCTGCAAGAGGCCGCCGCCTAGCGCGGCTAGACCGACGCGCGGTTCAGGCAAGCCGAATTGCGCATGATCGGCTGCAACCGCGAGATCGCATGCGGCGAGAATCTCCATCCCGCCTCCGAGGCAGAGGCCGTTCACGGCGGCGATCAACGGCTTCCACAAATCGAAGCGATGCGTGATGCCCGCGAATCCTGTCGATGGCTTCGCGTGATCGCCGGTGGCATCGAGTGCTTTCAGATCCGTGCCGACGCAAAACGCCCGCTCGCCCGCGCCGGTCACGATGGCTACGCGCAATGTCGGATCGGCGGCGTAGCGGTCGAAGGCATCGGCCAGTTCACGGTGCGCATCAGGATGCAGCGCGTTGAGCACCTCGGGCCGGTGGATCGTCAGCGTGAGCAACGGCCCTTCGACTTCGTAGCGGCAATAGCGATAAGTCTCGGTTTGCATCGGGCGCTTCCTCGTCGCGTCAATCGAGCGGAACGGTGAGCTGGTCGATGATGACGCGCGTGCGCGGACGCACGCCTCGCCACCATGCGAACGCTTCGGCGGCCTGCTCGACCAGCATGCCGACGCCATCGGCGATGCCTTGCACGCCCGCGTGACGCGCGAGCCGCAGAAACGGCGTGAGGCCCTTGCCGTAGGCGAGTTCATAGGCTGTGCCGTTCGCGCTGAAAACGCTGGGCGGAACGGGCGGCAAGTGCCCCGTCAGGCTCGCGGACGTCGCGTTGACGACGAGATCGAACTGGCCCATCGATTCGAGTTCCGCATAGCCGCACGCGGCGAGCGAGCCTTCGGCCCCAACCTGTTCGACGAGCGCCCTGGCCTTATCGACGTGCCGGTTTGCGATAACGATTTCTGCAGGCCGAGCCGCGATGAACGGTAGCAACGCGCCGCGCACCGCCCCGCCCGCGCCGAGGACGAGCACGCGCTTTCCCGCCATCGGCTGATGCAGGTTGCTCTCGATATCACGCACGAGGCCGACGCCGTCGAAGTTCTCCGCGACGATCCGGCCATTCTCGAACTTCATCGCGTTGACGGCGCCCGCCAGCGCCGCTCTTTCGCTGCGTTCGTCGGCCATGTCGAACGCTCGCAGCTTGAAGGGCGCGGTGACGTTCATGCCCTTGCCACCGTCTGCGATGAAGGTTCTCACCGTATCGTCGAAGGCATCGGCCGGTTCCAGCGGTCCTTCGATGGCAACATACGTCATGTCTTGCTGGGTCTGCTCCGCAAAAAGACCGTGAATCAGCGGCGATTTCGTATGCCCGATCGGATTTCCGATAACCGCGTATCGATCGTTCATCACGCACCCGGCTTCGAAAAGAGCACGCCGTCGGTCTGCATCGCGTCGATTTCGGCTGCGCTGAAGCCCAGCGATTGCGCCACTTCCTCGTTGTGCTGCCCGAGGTCGGGTCCGACTTCGCGGATCGACGTATCACAGTCGGAGAAGCGGAACGGCAGATTCGGCAGACGCAGTTTTCCGAAGCGCGGATGCTCCTGCTCGATCACCATGCCGCGCGCGACGATCTGCGGATCGGCCACGACCTCGTCGATGCGTTGCACCTTGGCGCAAGGCACATCGACACTGTCGAGCAAAGCCAGCACATCCGCGACGGGCCGCCCCGCCACCCACGGTTTGACGACCGCAAGAATGGCCTCGCGATTAGCATTGCGTCCGTTGAGGCTGTGGAAGCGCTCGTCGTTGCCGAAGCCAGCCGGACCGCCGTGTTGCTCGACGAGAGCAGCGAAGCGCTTCCACGAATCATCCACTTGCGCCGCGATGACGAGATCGCCATCGGCTGCGCGGAATACGCCGTACAAGGTTGAAGTCGGCATGTCATGGCCCGTCTGCTCGGGCACCACGCCTTGCATCGTGTAACACTGCACGGCGTATTCGTGCATCGACACGAGGGTGTCGTACAAGGCCATGTCGATATGCTGGCCACGGCCGCTTTTCACACGGCCGAGCAACGCTGCGTTGATGGCGGCAACGGCATGAATGCCCGTGTACATGTCGCCGAGCGAAATGCGCATAAGGGGCGGCGGCTCGCCCGGATTGCCGATCATCTGCATGATGCCGCTCTTCGCTTCGGCTATGAGACCGAAGCCCGCGCGATGCGCATCGGGTCCCGTGTGCCCGTACGCCGAAATCGAGCAATAGACGAGGCCCGGATTGCGCTCGGACAACGCGGCATATCCGAGCCCGAGCTTGTCCAGGGCACCCGGCCGATAGTTTTCGATGAACACATCCGCCGAATCGCACAGACGCTGCATGAACGCCTTGCCGCGCGGATCTTTCATGTTGACGCTCACGCCGCGCTTGCCCATGTTGAGCTGCAGAAAATAGGCGCTTTGCTGATCGTCGAGGATCGTGGCGTGCTGACGGCCTGCATCGCCGCTGCCGGGGCGCTCGACCTTGATGACTTCCGCACCGAGCGCGGCGAGGCATCGTCCGACATAGGGGCCGGCGAGAAAGTGGCTGTAATCGACGACGCGGATACCTTCCAAAGGACGGGCTTGCATCAGTTCGCTCCCGGCCGACGCGGGATCATCAGGCGATGCTCCCCACGCTGAACGACTTCGCCGTTCTGGTTGATCAACTCGGAAGGCAACACGACGATGCCCCACTCGGGCTTGCTCTTGCTTGCGCGCATCGCGCCGACGCGAAACTTCACGTGCAGCACGTCGTTGACCTTGATCGGCAGCAGAAAGTCCCATGTCCAGCCAAGCGACATGCCGGGCAGGAAGCGATAGTCGCTCTGCGTCTTGAGGCCATCGGCAATGGACAAGCCGAACAGACCGTGCGCGACGATGCAACCAAAGTGGCTCGCGTTCGCGTATTCCTCATCGACATGCACAGGCGTGTGATCGCCTGTGAGATCTGCGTAAGCAAGAATGCGTTCTTTGGTGACGGTGTAGGTCGGGCTGACGCACTCGTCCCCTTCGCGCGCATCGTCCCAGTATTTCTCAGTGGTGGTCATGGTGCTCATGCTCACGCCTCCGCGCGTGGGTTGATCGCCAGCGCCTGCGCGACGCATGTGGCAGGCTTGGCCTGAATGAGTTCAACCGCGAGGCCGTCGGGCAGACGCAGCCAGTTGCGTCCCTGCGGCATTTCAGTCACGTCAAAGGCTTGCGCGGCGGCAAGCGCGGCTTCCAGGTCTTCGCACATGACGCCGAGATGCGCGAGCCGGCCCTCGGGCTCTTCGTGTTGCGGTGCGCTGATGAACTGCAGACCGCCGAGCGTCCAATACTGACGCGGCTTTTCGCGCGTGCCGTCGACTTCGCGCATCGTCATGCCGAGCACGTCTTCGAAGAAGCGGATATGCCAGTGGATGTCCTTCACCCAGATGGCGACGTGCTCAAGATAGGCTTTCGGCGGGCTCACGCTGCGGCTCCTTCTTCATTCTGACGATCCGTCATTTCGCGCTCGATGCCCTTTATGCAGGCGACGAGCGTCGAATTCACCGGCGTCGGCACGCCAAGGCGTTCGCCCCAGCGCACTACGGCCCCATTGATGAAGTCGATTTCGGTAATCGAGGACTTCTCGATGCTTTGCAGCATCGACGTCTTGAATGCGGGTGAAAGCCCTTCGGCGGCCATGTTCCAGGCGTCTTCAGCACGAGTGATGGACAGCGTGACGCCGGCGGCTTTGGCGGCGGCCATCGCTTCTCCAATCGCCGCGAGCGACGTCGCTTTGAGAACCGGCTCGTCGTACAACTGGCCGTAAGTGAGGCGCGTGATAGCCGTCATCGCGCCGGTCGCAATGTTTATCAGCAGCTTGTCCCACATCGTGCCCATGATGTTGTCGCTGACGGAAGTCGTCAGACCTGCGCTGTTGAACGCGTCCGCGATCGCACGCGCACGGTTCGTGATGCGGCCGTCGAGTTCGCCGATGATCGTCAGCTTGCCCGTCACGCCGGACTGAATATGACCGGGCGCGCGGAGCACCCCGCCGACATACGTTTTGCCCGCGAGCACGCGCTCGCGTCCGACGATGCCGCTCAGCACGTCTTCGTGGCCAAGGCCGTTCTGCAACGACAGCACGACCGTTTCAGGACCGACGAGATCGAGTGCGCCGCGCATCGCCTGATCGGTGTGAAACGACTTGACCAGCACGATGACCAGGTCGACAGGACCGGCTTCCGCCGGGTTCATCGTCGCCCGCACGTTGACGCGGCGCGTGCCGCGCTCGTCGTCGACTTGCAGGCCGTCGCGGCACATGGTCTCGACGTGCGCGGCGAACCGGTCGACGAGCCATGTCTCATGGCCGCCTTCGGTCAGCGCGGCGCCGATGGCGCAACCCAGCGCGCCAGCGCCCAGAAATGCGATCTTCATATGCGTCTCCTTGAACTGGAGACGAAGATACGACGCTGTGGACATGTCGGCAATGCAATGGCTGCAATAGGGCCATTGCCGCATGCAATACGGATCTATTCGAGCAGACGCATGGTGTAGGTGCGGCGGTATGTTCAATGCAGGGAACGGTATGACGGATCGCCTTCTATTCACGATCGGTGCGCGGAGGAAAGGGCAAGCGTATCCGGGCCGGAGCCAGCCGTGGCAGCGTGCGCAGCCAGTTCCAAGCGGCTTTATCCCGGGTCTGCGATTTTCAGAAGGCGTGTGCGTTGTCCTAGGCGGCCAAGAAGGCCGCATTCGCTCGCAACGGCGCACATGTCATGCAACGGCTAACTCGGCACGACGCCAGGCAACGTGGTTATTCGTAGTGATGTGGTCGCGGTTTCGCCGCCTTATGACCATCGGATGCGCGAGCGAGGTCCTTGCATACGTAAGACGTCGCAATTGAAGCGTCATTCGAGGCTCTCGATTCCGATGTCTAGTCAGAACGCCGCAAAAGACGACGGCGGTTGTCTCTGTCCCCTCCAATTAGCGTGCCGAGTGGCGCTTTACGAAGGCAGCAGAAGCTTCACGCGCTGAAGTTCACTCAATCTTGCACTCGCGCGATAACTGACACGGAGAACAGTGTCGTGGCGTGTCACGCTTTCTCATCGAGCACGGTGGCAACGACGTAAGAAGCGAAGCCTGCTATTTCCACTTGCCCGAAACACCTCAAGTCCAAGCCACGTGCGTCCGATCCAGATCCCTATCCAATTGATACGCAGCACTGATCAATGCGAGATGTGTCAAGGCCTGCGGGAAATTCCCCATCGCCTCGCCATTCGTCGCGACTTCCTCGGAAAAAAGCCCGACGTGATTCGCATACGCCAGCATCTTCTCGAACACGAGCCGCCCTTCATCGACACGGCCCGCGCGCGCCAGCGCTTCCGCATACCAGAACGAGCACGCGCTGAAGCCGCCCTCCCTCCCTGGCAAGCCATCCAGCTCGTCCCCGCGCGTGTACCGGAATACCAGCGGATCGACGCGCAAATCGCGGCCGATTGCATCGAGCGTGCTGGTCCAGCGCGGATCTTTCGGCCCGATGAAGCGCACGAGCGGCATCATCAACGCGGATGCATCGAGCGTCGATGAACCCGGCGTCTGCACGAACGCTTGCAGTTCTTCGTTGAAGAATTGCTCGTGGATGTCGCGATGGATGTCATCGCGCGTCTGAAACCACGTCGCGAGCGGCGCGGGCAGCGAACGCTTCTGCGCAAGCCGCAGCGCGCGATCCACCGTCACCCAGCACATCAGCCGCGAATGCAGTAGCGGCCGTGTGCCGTTGCGAAACTCCCAGATGCCATGGTCCGCTTCTCGCCAATGCGCGACGACATAATCGACAGTGCGCGTCACATGCCGCCAGCCCTGATAAGAAATGGCCGCGCCGTACTTGTTGTATAGATAGACCGAATCGAGCAGCGCGCCATAGACATCGAGTTGCGTCTGGTCACGCGCACCATTCCCGATAAAAACCTTACCCGGCGACGACGATGGTGCGAGGCTCGACAACTCGGTCTCTTCCATCGGCGGCTCGCCGTCTACCGCATACATCACGCTAAGCGAGCCGTCCGAACTGCAATCGCGATTTCGCTCGGCGATCCATCGCATGAAGCGCTCCGCTTCGCCCGTGTAGCCGAGTCGCAGCAGCGCATAGACAGAGAATGCCGCGTCGCGTATCCATGTAAAGCGATAGTCCCAGCGTCGGGAACCGTCCTGCGCTTCGGGCAAGCCGAAGGTCGGCGCAGCGACGATCGCGCCAAACTCGTCCGAACTGAGCAGCTTGAGCGTAAGCGCCGATCGCAGAACGACTTCGCGATATCGTCCGCGATACGTCGATTTAGACGACCATGCCTTCCAGAAATCGATCGTCTCCTGCAGCATGCCGTCGAACTTCTCTTTCGAGTCGAGCTTCGACATTTCATCGACGGCGCCGAGCGCGAAGCACGCCGAGTCGCCTTCGCTCATCTCGAGCGTCGCGCGTGCACCGTCGTTTTCGATCGACAACGGCACGCTCGCTCGCAAACGCAACGGCGGAGCGTCACCGGTCTGTCTGAATTCGACGCCCTTCTCCACTGCATGGGCGGTATGTCTCGCACGCGCATAGTCGAAGCGCGGATCGCATCGCACGTTCACCGTCATGCGTCCATACACGATTCTTACGATGCGCATCACGCAGTTCGGCACATCCTGTACGCGTGCATCGGATGACGGCACGGGCATCAGGTCGAGCAACTCGCATACGCCGTCGCCGGTCATGAAGCGTGTAAGCAGCACGTTCGTCTCGGGCAGATACATCTGCTTGACGTTCGCCCCGGCATCTTGCGGCGCGATGG
The DNA here is from genome assembly GCF_041360715.1 of Caballeronia sp. RCC_10. Lineage (NCBI taxonomy): Bacteria > Pseudomonadati > Pseudomonadota > Betaproteobacteria > Burkholderiales > Burkholderiaceae > Caballeronia > Caballeronia sp. RCC_10. Next base: position 236,358 of record NZ_JBFUPT010000009.1, on the reverse strand, counting down.
AGAAGGCGCCTCCGCCTTCGTTATCGAGGAGCGACGCAAAAACGGTTGGGGAATCGATGCGCGGATAGCACATGAAGTCGATCGCACCGCGCAGCGAAACGAGCGCAGCCGTCTTCATGTTACCGATCACGCCGCGCGCATCGACGGGCAATGCGGCGTGTGAGACTTGCTGAGACGGGTGGCCCATCGTGACGTGCTCCGGCTTGACTTTGCCAAGCGTTCAAGCAAAGGCTATACCCGTCGATGTCCGTCTGAAACTAGCGGCCTGCGGTTTGTTCGTGCGGACCGGATGCGGACTGCATCGGCGCGGCGCTGAATGCGGCATCGCTCGTGGACAAATCCTGCGTCGCCACGACTGCACTAGAGGCGGGGGATATGTCCGCGTGTCCCGATGACTTGCCGTAGCTCGCGATATAGAGCGTCACTGCCACCGCGACGCCGATCAGCACCGCGACCACCGCCACGCCCGACGATTTGCTTTTCATGCTTGCTCCTTCGATGCTGCTGGATCTGGCCCAGGCGCGTGACTGTATCGGCGGAACATGAGGCTGTCGGTGTGCGGGCGCGCATTGGAGTGCATTTCGAAGTTTCACTGTCGGTTCAAGTGGATAGCGCCCGGCTCCCCGGTTTGTCCACAGGCTTGTGCACGGAATCTGTGGATAGTTTCCGTGCTCGACGCTTCAGACTGGTCGCACGGCTCGCCATGACCATACAGTTGTTCTTGAACACCCCGCGCGGAAGAAAAGCAAGCGAAAACATGGGAAGCACGAAGCGCGAGCCAATATTGATCCCAAGCGTTGGTATGACAGGTTCGTGCTTCGCGAACATACAGACGGTGAGCCCATTAAAGACCTGAGCGTGAAAGTGCCGACGCTCATCGAGCGCTTCAACACCTGCATGGTCGAAGAGAAGTCGCCTCGCTGTTAAGACCCTCCGCCTAAGGTGGCGGACACACGCGAGATCATGCGACGCAAAGCCCGCTTCTACTTACTTAGGCTCCTCGCTTTTGTGCAAACCGATCAAGCACGACGAGTCATACCAAATGGTGTGGTTGATAAAACGGTAGCAGACAATCCCCGTGCGCTGAACCACGATCAATATCCAGCGTCCCCGGAAAAAACAGCGATAATCGTTCTAAAACTTCGGTTTCTCCGAATCACTCAAACCGGCCAAGGAGCGCAAAAATGCTCAACTACCGCCATCTCCACTACTACTGGGTCGTCGTGAAAGAAGGCGGTTTCGCCCGCGCAGCAGAGCGCCTCGACATGGCCGTCCAGACCATCAGCGCCCAAGTCCGCGAACTCGAAAAGTCTCTCGGTCATCAACTGCTCAAACCCGCCGGGCGCGGCGTGACGATGACCGACGCAGGCCAGGCCGCGTTCGCACGTGCCGAGGAAATCTTCGAGATCGGCCAGCTCATCCACTGAAGTGCGCGAAGCGGCAAGCGGCACGCTCGCGCGCTTTGCCGTCGGCCTCTCCGATGACATTTCCAAACTCGCCGCTCAAGCCCTCCTCGCGCCCGTCCTCGGCGATGCATCGTTGCGTCTCTTATGTCATGAAGGCGAGACGGACGAACTGCTCGGTGAGTTGGCGCTGCATCGTCTCGATCTCGTGCTTGCCAGTCAGCCCGCGCCGCATAACCAGAACATGCGGTTGACGAGCGAAAGACTCGTTGCGTCGCCCGTGGACTGGTATGGTCCCGCGTCGATCGTGCGCAAGAGCGCCATCGATCACTTCCCGAAGAGCCTCGCCTCGCTGCCAATTCTCTTACCGACAGGACATTCATCGCTGCGCTCACGGCTCGATCGATGGCTCGAAACGCAGCGCATCGCGCCGCGCGTCGCCGGCGAATTCGAAGACAGCGCCCTCATGGCCGTCTTCGGCGCGCGCGGTCTCGGCGTCTTCCCACTCGCGGAATTCGGCGCCGGCGATGTCCCCCTGCTGCGCGGCCTGCGCTGGCTCGGACGATCGCCGGAAGTCAAGGAAGAAGTGCACGCGATCGTGTCGCGTCGTGGGCGGCATCATCCGCTGACGCAGCGTGTGCTTGCAGGCGTGGACGAGTAACTTCGGTTTTTTCGAAGTACCGCTTCGAAAGCCTCTGCTTTTTCCGATTCGCACCTGCCTCTACGCTGGACTCACGTTCAACACGGAGGCATACATGAAACTCTTGTTCAAATCGCGCGATCCCGAAGCCATTTCTATGCACGACCTCGCAAAGGCGCGCAGCGAATTCGTGTTTCGCCGTCTTGCGTGGCTCATCACGCGGGCCACAGTCAGCCTGTCGGACATCAATGGACCGCGCGGCGGCATCGACAAGCGATGCCAGGTCGAACTGCAAGTGACTCGCGACCACAAGGTCGTGGCGACGTCCATCGCACGGGACTGGCGAGGCGCGATCGATCTTGCTCTCGCCCGCGCGGTTCGAACGCTCGTGCGCAAGCGTCAGAGTATGCGGCCGACGAGACGCGTGCGCGCCCGCAGCCATGCGTTCGAAGGCTCATCCGACGCCGCGCTGAAAGACATCGCGCAAGCAGTATGACGGGACTGCGGTCGCATCCCGCCCGCTACATCGCGCGGCAGGCTTCCGCGCACTGACGGCAGGCGTCGCTGCACGCCTGACAGTGATCGGCGGGATGACGGCTGCATTCGTCGGCGCAAGCATCGCAGATTCGCGCGCACAGATCGCAGAAATCGCGCATGAACTGCGTATCGCGTGCGAGCGCTTCAGAAGTGAAGCGGCACAGTGAAGCGCAGTCCAGATCGAGCCGGATGCACTTCTCCATCTCCGGAAGATGCCCTTCCGCGATGCACGCGGATGCGCAGTTGTGACAGGCCGCCGCGCAGCGATCCAGCTTCTCGATGCAGTCGATGTATTCGCTCATCATTCACTCCTTGCTTTATCGGTGCGTCGAATCTGGCGGGACCGGATTCTTGTCCTGCGATGAGGGCAGCGCATTCTCGCTGGCTTCGTGCTTGCCCTTCTCCTCGGCGTCGAGGTTCTCCTGACGCGTATCGCTCGCGGGAGTCGCTTCGCTGAGCGGTTCGTCCATGTCATCGGCTGTCGTGCGGGGCACGGGGTTTTCGCCCGGCGTTCGAGTCATGCTGAGCTCCTTCGGTTGAGACGACGTTCTGCGAATGATGCAGCAAGCCTCGGTCCCGTCGTTATCGCCCGCGGTCCTCGATTGCTTCGAAGCCGCCCTCGGGCACCGCGCCCATCGATATGAACAGCGTCCGCAATTCCGTACTCAATCCGTGCAAGTGGCTCATGAAGGTACGCGGATTGGCGAAGTACCACGGCGTATTCAGGTCGTGGAAGCTCGAAAGGTCGGGCGAGTCCGGCTCGGGGCATAGACCGTGAGAGAGTGTTTCCTCGAGAAATATGAACTGGTCGCCGTGGCTGCAGAATGTGTGCTTAACGTCGTCAATGTGAAGCGCGCGTGAGAGCACGCTTTGCAAGACGTTCTGATTGGCTCCCGTGCGACGAAAACCCATCACGCCGGAGTTGAAACGCAGCCGCAGATATCGGCCGTCAAGATGCGATCGCGGCCTTCGGTGAACCGTTCGAGCCTGACCGCAGGGTCCGTCACGAGAATGTCGGCGTCCACCCAGAAAACCCACTCATGATGTGGCAGATACTTGTCCAGCAGGAATGGCTTCGACCAGTTGCCGCACGCCTCGCGCGGGAAACCAGCGGGAACATTGCGATGCTGATAGAGCGTGTAGCCGTTTCGTTCGCCATAGGCGCGGAGGCTGGCCTCTCCATAGCGCGCATAACTCGCGATATTCGGCGTGTATAACGAGACGACCGCAATCGGTCTGCCCGGCTGATACACCGTCAATGGCTCATCGGTCACGTGCTCGGGCGGCGGCCTGTCGAAGAGCCGGCGATCGTCCGCCGCATGGCACTCGTTGAGGTGTCGCGCGAACACGACACGCCAGCGCGGACCATACTTGCTGTAGAGCTGCGGCGTGTAAATCAGCGACACCGCAACGACCGGCTTGCCAAGAAGATCCGGTTGCTGACCCGACCACATCGATGCAAGCGGAATCACGCCGTTGAGATAGTCCCGGTCCGGCACGGTCGGAAACGCTTCGAGCAGTTCCTTCTCCGTCACGAACTTGCCGAACTCAGAATACGCGCGGCATCTCGCGGCCATGTCGCGAGCAATGCGCCACGTTTTATACTTTCTTCGGATAGCGAATATTTACGAATTGATGCCGAAGTGACCCTGAGTCACGAGACTGTCGCGCCCCTCCATGATTCGCCCGAATCCTCGAATCGGACTAAGAGCGCGTGCTCGGTCGCGAAGATGAGAATCTCGCCGTCTGCCGCGCGTGCGAGACGGTCACTGATCGCATCTTGCGGTGCACGCATAGTAACGGACGCGGGCCTGCGCCGCGCCCCGCCTCCGGCGATCAAAAAGCGGCCACGCCTGTTCGCCGCGCGGTTATCCTTCGAACACGACATCCTTCTCCATTCGACAAGGAGCCCGCGCATGCCCGATACGACCGACGTGTTGATTGCAGGCGCAGGCCCGGTCGGCCTGATGCTTGCCGCTGAATTGCGCCGCGATGGCGTCGATGTCCGCGTGATCGACGCCCATATCGGGCGCACCTTCTTCGTGAAGGCGCTGGGCGTCACTGCGCGCACGCTAGAACTGTTCGAGGATCTAGGCGTCGTCCAGGAGGCGATCGACGCAGGCGTCTGGTTGACCGGCGCGGACGCCTATCGTGACGGCGAGCTTGCGTCGAGCACGCCGGTGCCGCGCGAAGGTCTGCCGTACGGGGCCTTGTCGCTTGCGCAGCATGAGACAGAGCGCATTCTCGAGCGCGCGCTCGCGCAGCATGGCGGGCGCGTCGAGTACGGCACGACGCTAATCGATTTTGCAGAAGATGCGGACGGCGTGACATGCAACCTGCAAACGCCCGATGGCGCTGCGAACGCGTTGCGCTGCCGATGGCTCGTCGGTTGCGACGGCGCGCGCAGCACCGTGCGCCGGCATCTGAATGTTCCGTTCGATGGCGACCGCTATCCGCAGACGTTCATGCTCGCCGATCTCGATGTCGACTGGCATCTGCCGCGCGGCCCGATGATCCGCATCAGTCACTCGGCGGCGGCCGACGGTCGCGGCCCGGCGACGCTTGCAGCCGTGCCGGTGCGCGGATCGCCGCGCCGGTATCGCCTGTCGGTGGTGCTGCCGCCCGACGACGCCGCCCGCCTCGAAGCCGCCGCCGCGCCGGATTTCGCGGAGATCGAACGCATCATGCTGCCGATCCTGCCCGGCGGCACCCGCTTATCGTCGATGCATTGGTCGTCGGTGTATCGCGTGAGTCATCGGATCGCGGCGCATTACGTGCAAGGACGCGTCTTCCTTGCCGGCGATGCCGCGCATATTCATCCGCCGGTCGGCGGCCAGGGCATGAACACGGGCGTGCAGGACGCGCACAACCTCGCGTGGAAACTGACGCTAGCCGCGCGCGGACTCGCGGGCCGGTCGCTGCCGGACAGTTATGAGGCCGAACGGCGTCCGGTCGGGCTGGACGTGGTGGAATCGACGAGCCGCGCGCTCAACACCGTGCTCGCTCATGGCGAAGTGAGGCCCGCGATGCGCGAGACGCAATTGCTCGTTGGCTATCGCGGCAGCCCGATCGTCGCGGATGCATGCGACCACGTCGAGCCCGAGTTGCCCGCACCGGGCGATCGCGTGCCGGAGATCGGCGGCTTGTCGGAGGATTTCATCGGCCATCGACAGCGGCTTGCGGCGCATATCGGTCACGGAAGACACACGCTCATCGGCTATTGCGCGGACGATACCGGCGATCGCGCCGCTGCCTCGTTCGACGCCGTCGCCGATGCGTGGCGCGGCGCGCTCGGTGCGGCATCGAATGCGGTGCTGATTGCAGCGCCGGGGACGGCGTGCGGCGCGAGCGAGGCGTATCGCGTGCTGACCGATTCGGCTGGAGAATTCGCCGGCGCATTCGGCGCGCGAAGCGGCATGATGTGGGCCGTGCGGCCCGACGGACATATCGGCTTCAGAAGCGGCGACTGCTCGGCTGTCGCGCTGATGGCGTGGCTCGACAGCGCCCTCGGCAGCGCCCGTCGAGCCTGAACGTGGACGCCGCGATCACCCCGCCGCCATTTGCAGCTCTTTGGGCACGTGGCGGCCGTCCAGCTCGTCCTTCCCATACTGAATAGCGAACTGCTCAGCTGCCCGCGCCGTGTCGAAAGGCCGAAACGGCCCGACCGCGCGCCTTACGCCGCCGGGTCGCTCGATCAATACCGTCGATACGAATTCGCCCGCCGCATGCACGACGACCGCCGACAACTCGCAGCCTTGATAGTCGACTGGAATGGAATCCATTGCTGACCTCGTTACGATTGATTTGGCCGAACCATGCAGGCATTCGACGCGAAGGCCGCTCGTCGGTCGAGCGTGCCTGCGCGGTTTCGCGAAGCGGGTCGGTAAACCTCATTTGTAGCGCCGATCGCGCGGTCCGCCCGTGCGTCGACGAACATTCGCCGAGACCGGACAGGCCCAATTTGCGCATGCTTCTCATTTAGCCGGTATGCTCGACCTGCCGTCCAGGACGAGACGCTACACATTCGCTATCAATCCTTGCTCGATGACACCAATTCGACCGCAACGACAACGTAAAACTGTCGGCTGGACACTCACCTGCGCCGCTGTCATCTTCATCAGCGCCAACGCGCACGCTCAGGAATTCTCCGTCCTCGCGGGGCCGCTCAAGAGCAGTAGTCAGAACACGTATTCATGGGAGGCGAACTATCGCGAAGGCCTCGGGCCGTATGCCGCGTGGAGCTTATCGTGGCTCAACGAAGGCCATATTCCGAATCATCATCGGGATGGTCAGGCGGTGCAGTTATGGGGCCGGCTGCCGCTCATCAACAACCGGCTGGAGTTGTCGGCGGGCGCAGGGCCGTATCGGTACTTCGATACCAGCGAGGCGCAGGCGGGCGGCGACTATTCGAACACGCACGGCTGGGGCGCGATGTTGACGCTGCGCGCGGCGTATTACTTCGACAATCGATGGATCGCGCAAGTAAAGCTCAATCACGTGCAGGCGTTCGGCGGTCCGGACACCACGGCCCTTCTCTTCGGCATCGGCTATCAGCTCGATGCGCCGAACGGTCACGGCCCGCGCGATAGTGCGCCTTCGCGCACGACCAACGTCACCGGCAACGAAGTCACCGTCATGCTCGGCACAACCGTGCTGAACAGCCTCGACTCGGAAACGAATCTGGCGGCAGGCATCGAGTATCGTCGCGGGCTTTGGCGTTATGTCGATTTCACCGCGTCGTATCTGCATGAAAGCGGGCATGTGCAGTCGCGACGCGATGGCGTGGCGGCGCAACTCTGGGCGACGCGCGCATTCTTCGACGACCGCCTCACGCTCGGCGTCGGCGCGGGGCCGTATCTGTCCATCACGCAGAACGACGATCTTCCGCAGAGTCGCACCGGCGACGGACGCTTCGCGGGGCTGGTATCGCTGTCGGCGAGTTATCGCTTCACGAACCGCTGGCTTGCGCGCGTCACGTGGAACCGCTTGGTGACGCGATACGACCGCGACGCGGACATCATCGAGGCGGGCGTCGGCATGCGCTTCTGACGCGCCGGCTTCCGCGTGCAACCGGACGTGGCCCGTTACTTGCGCAAAAACGAGCCGTTTCCAGCACTCGACGCTCGCCCATGTTCGAAGCCACGCTCAGACTTCTGGTGATTTCCCCGCATCTCGATGACGCCGTATTCGGTTGCGGCGCGTCGCTCGCGGGCGCGTCCCGGCCGCGCGTCTGCACGGTCTTCACCGCCTTTCCCGCCAACGACCTCCATACCGACTGGGACGCGCAATGCGGCTTCACCGGCGCGCTCGAAGCGATGACGGCGCGCATCGAAGAGGACAAGCATGCGCTCGGCGTCCTCGGCGCCGCGCCGTTCCATCTCGGCTTTCTCGATTCGCAATACGTTCCCGATGCGTCCGAGTCCGCCAGGCCGACGCGCGACGCGATTGCGCAGGCGCTGATCGATGCGATCGACGAGCATCGCCCGGATGCACTGTTGATGCCGCTCGGCCTCTTTCATTCCGATCATATCCTCGTGCATGAAGCCGCTTGCGATGCCTGGCTTAAGCGCCCCGATGTACCGTGCTATGGATATGAGGAAGGGCTGTATCGCCGGATGCCTGGCATCGTGCAGCAACGCATGGCCGATCTTCTCGCACGCGGCATCGAAGCCACGCCGTTCAATCCGCCGCTTCCCGCAGCGGCCGAGATGCAGCGCCGCGATGCGCTCAAACGCGAAGCGGTGAGCGTCTATGCAAGCCAGTTGAAGGCGTTCGGCGACGATGGCTACGACGACGTCTTCATGCCCGAACGTTACTGGACACTGAAAATCGCAGAGGACCGCCGATGAGCGCGGTCCCGCAACCGTCGCCGCTTTCGCACGACGCAAGGGCAGCCCGCATCAGCGTCGTGGTGCTCACGTATAACCGCGTCAATCAGGTGCTCGACACGCTGGCGAGACTCGCCGCCTTGCCGGACCGCATCGACATCATCGTGGTCGACAACGCGTCCACCGATGACACGGCCGAACGCATCACGCAGGCCTTTCCGTTCGTAGAACTCGTCGTCGCGCCGTCCAACATGGGCGCCGCTGGCCGCAATCTCGGCGTGGACCGCGCGCGCACCGAATACGTCGCCTTCTGCGATGACGATACATGGTGGGGCGAGGGCTCGCTCTCTCGCGCAGTCGAGATGCTCGATGCCGCGCCGCGCGTCGCAGTGCTGAGTGCGCGTGTCGTCGTCGGTGAAGACGGCGCTGCCGACGAAACATGCGAACGCATGCGCGCGAGCCCGCTCGGCGCGCGTGGTTTGCCGGGGCCTTCGCTCGTCGGCTATATGGCCGGCGCAAGCGTCTTTCGCACGAGCGTATTCAAAGCGATGGGCGGCTATGAACCGCGCCTATTCATCGGCGGCGAGGAATCCTTGCTCGCCCTCGACATGCTCGATCATGGTCACGCGCTCGTGTATGCCGATGAGCTAGTGCTTCATCATCATCCTTCGCCGATACGCGACAGCGCGTTGCGTCGACGGCTGCTTGCGCGTAACGCGGCGTGGGTCGCATGGCTGCGGCTGCCGCTGCGCGAAGCCATCGGCGCAAGCCTGCGTGCATTGAACGTGATGCATCGTGAACGCACCTTGTCGCGCGATGCGCTGGACATGCTGCGCGCGCTGCCGTGGGCCTTGACGCGGCGGCGTGTGGTAAGCCGCCATGTTCAGATGATGCGCGCGATCGTTCGTGATGACGACCGCCGCCGCGATGCACGATGAGCGCCATCGCACGAAAGCACGCATAACTACAAGCAGCGTGTAAAACCGCATCCTTGGCTGAGAAGCGTTTCAACGAAATTGCTTTCGTCTGCCGACGAACAAACGATTCTGCGCATTTTTTCGAGCGTGGCACAACGAATGCTCAAAGCCGTCAAGGCTTCGAAGCGCGCCGCAATCCTTGAGCCGCGAGCGCTTCCAGGCTCATTCCAAACAACGCGGATCAAGGGGCCATCACGTGAAGATCGCACTTATCAGTGAGCATGCGTCGCCTCTTGCGGTGGCAGGCGGTGTCGATAGCGGCGGGCAGAACATCTACGTCGCGCACGTTGCACGTCATCTTGCGCGCAACGGCCATGAAGTCGATGTCTTTACACGCCGCGACCGCTCGCTGCTGCCGCTCGTATCACGCTTCGAAGGCATCCAGAACATCCGTGTGATCAATGTTCCGGCGGGACCGCCGGTGCAGTTGCCCAAAGAGCAGCTTCTGCCGCACATGGACGAGTTCGCGCGCTTCATGATCGGCTACTTCAAGAAGCAGGCGACGCCCTATCACGTCGTGCATGCGAACTTCTTCATGTCCGGGCTCGTCGGCATGCGCATCAAGGACGCGCTCGGCACGCCGCTCGTCACGACGTTCCATGCGCTTGGCCGCGTGCGCCGCATTCATCAGGGCGCAGGCGACGGCTTTCCCGATGAGCGCTTCGATATCGAAGACGCGCTCGTGCGCGAGTCGGACTCGGTCATCGCGGAATGCCCGCAGGATGAAGCCGATCTGCTCTCGCTCTATCACGCCGATGCCTCGCGCATCGATCTCGTGCCGTGCGGCTTCGACAGCACCGAGTTTCATCCGATGAAGAAGGCCGAAGCCCGCGAACGCCTCGGCTGGCCGCAGGATCGCTTCATCGTGCTGCAGCTGGGGCGCATGGTTCCGCGCAAGGGCATCGATAACGTGGTGCGGGGCATCGGCATATGCAATCGTGAGCTAAACGAAGAAGCGCACCTGTATGTCATCGGCGGGAACTCCGACGAAGCGAACGAGATCGCGACGCCGGAGATCGGCCGCTTGCGCGGCATCGCCGACGAATGCGGCGTCGCCGACAAGGTGAACTTCCTTGGCCGTCATGGACGGCAACGCCTGAAAATCTTCTATAACGCGGCGGACGTATTCGTGACGACGCCGTGGTATGAACCGTTCGGCATCACCCCGCTCGAAGCGATGGCTTGCGGCCGGCCCGTGATTGGCGCGGACGTGGGCGGCATTCGCTATTCGGTCGCGCATCGCGAGACGGGCTTGCTCGTGCCGCCTAAAGACCCGGCCGCCCTTGCCGATGCGCTCGCCGCCATCAAACGCGATGCCGCGCTCGCCGAACGCATGGGCGAGGCCGGACTCGAACGCGCACGTGCGATGTTCACGTGGGCGAGCGTTGCGCAATCGCTGGAGCGCGTCTATGCGCGCGTGGCGAATGTCGATACGGCCAGCGATGTGCAAAGTCGCCGCGCGGCATACGGCGGCGCGAGCGCATGAAACCCGCTGTCTTTCTTGACAAGGATGGCACGCTGCTCGATGACGTGCCCTATAACGTCGATCCCGCCAGGATGCGTCTGGCGCCCGGCGCATTCGATGCGCTCGCGACGTTCGCCCGAATGAAGGCGCCGATCGTCGTCATCAGCAATCAAAGCGGCGTCGCGCTGGGAAAGTTCGATGCATCCGCGCTCATCGATGTCGAGCACAAACTGCATGCGCTTGCCGCCGATGCGGGCGCGACGCTCGCGGGCGTCTACTGGTGTCCGCATCATCCGCAAGGGACGGTGGCGCGTTATGCGCTCGCGTGCGATTGCCGCAAGCCTGCGCCCGGCATGATCCAACGCGCCGCGCTTGAGCTTGGGCTCCATCTCGAGCGAAGCTGGTTCGTCGGCGATATCCTCGACGATATCGAGGCTGGACATCGCGCGGGCTGCCGCGCGGTGCTCATCGATAACGGCAACGAGACGGTGTGGCAGCGCGGCCCGCTGCGCGAGCCGGATGCGATCGCGAGCGACATGCATGAAGCCGCGCGCATCATCGAGCGGGCGTGGCACGAGACGGAGCTTTCGACATGAAGCGCGAGGTTCCGGTCACGATCCAGCCCGCCATCGCACATGCACGCGCGCCGGCCACGTCCGTGCAGCGCGTGTGGGGCGAGGATGTACGTCGCATTCTCTGCATCCGTCCCGACAACCTCGGCGATGTCTTGATGACCACGCCCGCGATTCATGCGTTAAAGCATGCGTATCCGGGACGCCATCTCACGCTGCTTGCGTCGGGTTCCGGCGCGCAGGCGGCGCGTTTCATCGACGATATCGATGACGTGATCGAATATCACGCGCCGTGGGTCAAGCACGACAAGCCGATCGACGCAGCCGCCGATCTCGCGATGCGCGAGCGTCTTGAATCGCTTGGCTTCGATGCCGCGGTGATCTTCAGCGTGTATAGCCAGAATCCGCTGCCCGCAGCGATGCTGTGCCATCTATCGAACATACCGCGAAGGCTGGCGCATTGCCGCGAGAATCCATACGGGCTACTGACGGATTGGGTTGCGGAATGCGAGCCTCAACAAGGCACGCGGCATGAAGTGGAGCGACAGCTTGCGCTCGTTGCAAGCGTCGGCGCACATGCGAGCGATACGCGCATGCGATTCGACTTGCGCGCAGCCGATGAAGCCTCGCTCCAACGCAAGCTGGCCGAGCGCGGCATCGATATCGACGCGCCCTATTTCGTCATGCATCCCGGTGCGACCGCCGCATCGCGCCGCTATCCGCCGGAGCGTTTCGCGCAAGCCGCACGCGAGCTTGCAACGCGGACCGGCTGGCCCGTGCTCGTCAGCGGCTCGTCTAGCGAAGCGGCGCTGTGCGAATCAGTGAGTGCGGGCGATGCGCGCATCGTCGGTCTCGCGGGCGCATTGCAACTCGGCGAACTCGCGGCGCTCATCAAGCAGGCCCGCGTGCTGATTTCGAACAACAGTGGTCCGGTGCATATCGCGTCGGCGCTCGGCGCGCCCGTCGTCGATCTCTACGCGCTGACGAATCCGCAGCACATGCCGTGGCAGACGACGCATCGTGTGCTCTATCACGATGTGCCTTGCCGCTGGTGCTATCGCAGCGTATGTCCCGAAGGGCATCATCTTTGCCTGCTTGGCGTGAGTGTCGATGAAGTCGTCGATGCCGCCCTCTCGCTCCTCGATGCCCGCACCGAACACCATCCTGCTCATCTGACATTACCCTGAGAGAAGCGCCTTATGTACACACTCGGAATCAATGCGGTCTATCACGACAGCGCAGCGGCGCTGGTTCACGACGGCGTCGTGATCGCGGCAGCGGAAGACGAGCGCTTCACGCACGTGAAGCACGCAAAGCGTCCCGTGCCTTTCTCGACGTGGCAGCTTCCGTTCGACGCCATCGACTACTGCCTCAAGGAAGCGGGCATCGAACTGGCGGATGTCGATCACATTGCCTACTCGTACGATCCGCACCTGTTCTCGGGCATGCCGAAGCAGGCGAAGGCGACCATCACGCTGCCCTTCATGCCGTCCGAGCATGTCAGCACCAATCCTTCCGAGTCGCCGTGGGACCCGCTGTTTCTAAGCTATATCGCCAATGCGCGCGGCCAGTTGATCGACGGCGCGCCGCATCATTTGAAGAAGCGCTTCGTCAGCGGCGGCCGTGCGCCGCGCTTCGAATGGCATCATGTCGATCATCATCTTTCGCATGAAGCCAGCGCGTTTCTCGCCGCCCCCTATGAAAACGCCGCTGTATTGACGATGGACGGACGCGGCGAAGGCGTGACGACGAGCCTTGGCCAGTTCGTCGATGGCGAATATCAGCGCGTGAAGCAAGTGGAATTGCCGCATTCGCTCGGGCTGCTTTATGAAGCCGTGACGGACTATCTCGGATTTCTGCACTCGTCCGACGAGTACAAGGTGATGGCGCTGGCTTCCTTCGGCAAGCCCGCATACGTGGATCAGTTCCGCGAAATCGTGAAGTATCGCAATGATGGCAGTTATACCGTCGATGCACCGCGTCTCGTCGAACGCTTCGGCCCGCGACGCGAGCGCGGCGGACCGCTGACGCAGCATCACTACGATATCGCGCATTCGCTGCAGGTGGTGCTCGAAGAGACCGCGCTGGAACTGGCGCGCTGGCTGCACGAGCGCACCGGTCTCAAGCATCTTGCGATGGCGGGCGGCGTCGCCCTCAACTGCGTGATGAACGCACGCTTGCGCGATCGCGGCCCGTTCGAGGACATTTGGGTCCAGCCAGCTGCGGGCGATGCAGGCACCGCGCTCGGCGCCGCGCTCTGGACGGACTATCAGCAACGCGTGAAGCAAGGCGATCGCAGCCGCCGCTGGAGTATGAATCATGCGTATCTTGGACCGTGCTATAGCGAAGAGGACATTGAATCATTCCTCAAGTGGTCCAAGACGCCGTATCGCAGGCTCAACGATATCGCCGCTGAAACAGCCGATATTCTCGCGTCGAACCGCGTGATCGGCTGGTACCAGGGCCGCACGGAATTCGGTCCGCGAGCATTGGGCGCGCGCTCGATTCTCGCTTCGCCAATCGATCCGTCGATGCAGGCGCGTCTCAACGAAATCAAGGATCGCGAGGATTTCCGCCCGGTCGCGCCCGTCGTGATGGAAGAGCACGCAGCCGACTGGTTCGTGGACGCACGCGTCGCGCCGTTCATGCTCTTCGTCTTCGATGTGCGCGAAGACATGAAAGCGCGCATTCCGGCGGTCACTCATATCGACGGCACAGCTCGCGTGCAGACCGTCAATCGCTCGCAGCATCCGCTTTACTATGACCTGCTCGCCGCGTTCAAGGCGCGCACCGGCGTGCCGGTGCTCGTGAATACGTCGTTCAACACGCGTGGCGAGCCGATGGTCAACTCGCCGCGTGATGCGGTCGAATCGTTCTGGACGTCCCCGCTCGATGCGCTCGTGATCGGCCCGTTCCTCATCGAGAAGCCGGGGGTGCCTGCATGAGCACCATCGCAGGCTCGTTCTCCTACGACGGCGCAGGCGATGCTGCACGCGACGCCGCAGCGCAAGATGCGAGCACTGGGACGGGTGCTGCGTTCGACGTGTCCGTCGTCGTGCCGACGTATCAGCGCCCCGACATGCTCGAGCGTTGTTTGCGCGCGATCATCGCGCAGGACTATGACAAGACGCGCTACGAGATCATCGTGTGCGACGACGGCCCCGACGATGCAACGCGCTCACGCGTCGCATCGCTTGCACGCGAATGCGAGCAGGGTCCGCGCATCCGCTATGTGCCGGTGACGGCGACGCAGGGACCGGCCGGCGCACGCAACGCGGGATGGCGCGCATCGGGCGCCGCATGGATTGCATTCACCGATGATGACACGATCCCCGATCCGCAGTGGCTCGCCAGTGGCGTCGCAGAATTGCGCGCGGGCGCGGATGCGGTGTCCGGGCGGATCGTGGTGCCGCTCGGCCCGCGACCGACCGATTACGAACAGGACGCCGCGGGACTTGCGCATACGGAGTTCGCGACGGCCAATACTTTCGTGACGCGATCGGCGTTGAAGCGCGTCGGCGGCTTCGACGCGCGCTTCACCTCGGCGTGGCGTGAAGACTCCGATCTTCAGTTCAAGCTGATGCGCACCGGCGCGGACATCGTCCGTTCCGAACACGCGATAGTGCTGCATCCCGTGCGTCCCGCGCGCTGGGGCGTAAGTCTTTCGCAGCAGAAAAAGAGCCAGTTCGACGCGCTGCTTTACAAGAAACATCGCACGCTCTTCAAGGAACGCATCAGAAGCACGCCGCCTTTGCTCTACTACGCGATACTCGCGGTGGTCGTGATCGCCTTGCTCGCATTCGTGAACGGCAACGCCACACTGGGGCTGCTGGGTCTGGAAGTGTGGTTAGCGTTGAGCGCGTGGTTCTGCCTGAAACGCCTCAAAACAACGGCGCTGACCCGCACGCACATACTCGAAATGGCGTGGACGTCCCTATGGATTCCATTCCTCTCGATCTATTGGCGGCTCTATGGCGCGGTGAAATTCCGCGTGCTGTTCGTATGAGACCCGCGAACGTCGAACGCATCGCGATCTTCAGAGCGCTTCAGCTCGGCGACATGCTGTGCGCCGTGCCTGCGTTGCGCGCGTTGCGTCGTGTGTATCCGCAAGCGCATATTGCGTTGATCGGCCTGCCCTGGGCGCGCAGCTTCGTCGAACGATATGCGCATCTGCTCGATGAACTGATCGTGTTTCCCGGCGCGATCGGTTTTCCCGAGCAAGAGGAAACGGACGCGCACCTGCCCGCTTTTTACGATGCGATGCGTGCGCGCCGCTTCGATCTGGCGATCCAGTTGCACGGCAGCGGCGGCGTCGCCAACGACATCGTCGAGCAGATGCACGCGCGCATCAACGCTGGCTTTCTGAAACCGGATGAAGCATCGCGCGAAGGGGTGTTCATTGCGTGGCCCGATGCATTGCAGGAGGTCGCACGCTATAACGCGCTGATGGATGCGCTCGGCATCGATGCGAGCGATACGCAGCTTGAAATTCCGCTGACGCGAGACGACACGCGCGAGTGCGACGCCCTGATCGACCGATACGCACTCGAACCATCCCGCCTCGTGCTCGTTCATGCAGGTTCGCAATTGCCGTCGCGCCGCTGGCCCGCCGAACGATTCGCGCAGGTTGCAGCCGCGCTGGCGAACGATGGATGGCAGGTTGCGCTTACCGGCAGCGCGGGTGAGGCGGACATCACGGCGAGCATCGCCAACACCCCTGGCGTTCACGCCGTCGATCTGACCGGCAAGACATCGCTCGGCGGACTCGCCGCGCTCGTTGCGCGTGCGCGGCTCATCGTATGCAACGACACGGGGCTTTCCCACGTCGCGGCGGCGATGCGCACGAAGAGCGTCGTCATTGCATCGGGCAGCGACACGCGACGCTGGGCGCCGCTCGATCATGAACGTCATCGCGTGCTCGCGGACTATCCGCCGTGCCGCCCCTGTGCGTTTCGCGATTGCCCGTATGGGCATCCGTGCGCACTGAACATCAGCGTCGGGCAAGTGCTCGATGCTGCTCGAATCCAATTGCCCGCAGAAAAACTGGAAACCGATGCCCACTGTTAATCAAAAACGCCTGCGCGTGCTTACGTGGCATGTCCACGGCAATTACATGTATTACCTGAGCCAGGCGAAGCACGACTTCTATCTCGTGACGAAGCCCGGTCATCCGCCGGGCTATGCGGGCAAGGTCGGCGTGCTGCCGTGGGGCGACAACGTGCATGAGGTACCCGCCGATCAAGTGGCTTCACAGGAGTTCGATGTCGTGCTGTTTCAGCATCGCACACACTGGGACGACGATCGCATCAATCTTCTTTCCGATGCGCAACGACGCTTGCCGCGCGTCTATATCGAACATGATCCGCCGCAAGAAAATCCGTTCGAGCAGCGCCATTGGGTCAACGATCCGAATACCCTGCTCGTGCACGTGACGCACTTCAACCGCCTGATGTGGGACAGCGGCGAGACGCCCACGCGCGTGATCGAGCATGGCGTGGTCGTGCCCGAAGGCGTGCGCTATAGCGGCGAGAAGGAACGCGGCATCGTCGTCATCAATCATTTGCGGCAACGCGGGCGCAGGCTCGGCAACGACGTGTTCGCGGATGCGGCCCAACGCGTTCCGCTCGATCTCGTTGGCATGGACGCCGAATCGGCGGGCGGTCTCGGCGAAGTCGGCAATCTGGAACTGGCCGCATTCACCGCGCAATATCGCTTCTTCTTCAATCCGATTCGCTGGACGAGTCTCGGCCTGGCCATCGTCGAAGCCATGACCATCGGCATGCCGATCATCGGCCTGGCGACGACGGAGCTTGCCACCGTCATTCGCAATGGCGACAGCGGCTTCATCCATACCGATACGAACGCGCTCGTCGATGCGATGCAGCGCCTGCTGCGCGATCCCGCCGAAGCACGACGCATGGGTGAAGGCGCGCGAAGACTCGCGCTCGAGCGTTTTCATATCGACCGCTTCGCCACCGAATGGGAAGCAACGTTGCGGCACGTCTGCAACTAGGGCATCAGGATGCAATCACATCAAAGGGAATCGTCATGAAAGAAGCATTTCGCAAGCGCATTCTGGTGACTGGCGGGGCGGGCTTTCTCGGCTCGCATCTGTGCGAGCGGCTGCTCGCGCAAGGGCACGACGTGCTGTGCGTCGACAACTTCTATACCGGCACCAAGGACAACATCGCGCATCTGCTCGACAGCGCCAACTTCGAGTTGATGCGCCACGACGTGACGTTCCCGCTGTATGTGGAAGTCGACGAAATCTATAACCTCGCGTGCCCCGCATCGCCGGTTCATTATCAGCATGATCCGGTGCAGACGACGAAGACGAGCGTGCACGGCGCGATCAACATGCTGGGGCTTGCCAAGCGCGTGAAGGCGAAGATCTTCCAGGCATCGACGAGCGAAGTCTATGGCGATGCCCGCGTGCATCCACAGCAGGAAGCGTACTGGGGCAACGTGAACCCGATCGGTCCGCGTTCTTGTTACGACGAAGGCAAGCGCTGCGCGGAGACGCTTTTCATGGACTATCGCCGGCAGCATGGGCTCAACATCAAGATCGCGCGCATCTTCAATACGTATGGTCCGCGCATGCATCCGAGCGATGGCCGCGTGGTGTCCAACTTCATGATGCAGGCGCTCGCCGGCGAGCCGATCACCGTCTATGGCGAAGGCTCGCAAACGCGTTCATTCTGCTATGTGGACGACATGGTCGATGCGTTCATTCGCCTGATGAACACGCCCGATGAAATTACCGGCCCGGTGAATCTCGGCAATCCGCATGAGCTGTCGATGCTGGAAATCGCTCAGCGCATCGTGGCGCTGACGGGCTCGAAGTCGGAGATCGTGTTCCGTCCGCTGCCGATGGATGATCCGTGGCATCGTCAGCCTGACATCACGCAGGCGCGAACGCTGCTGGACTGGCAGCCCGTGACCGTGCTCGATGAAGGCTTGCGGCGCACCGCCGCGTACTTTCGGCAGATCATCGAGGCGCAGCAAACGCGCTCCGCGATGGCTACGCTTTGAAGCCCGGCAGTTCGCGCGCTTCGTCCTCACGCGAAGCGGCGACTGCCTGAGCGAGCGCCTTGGCGAAGCCCGCAGTCGATGCGAAGTCGCCCTGTATGCGCTCGCGGAAGTAATCGGCCCATGCGAACTTCGCGTTGAACTCCGGCGAATCTTCGAACATGCCCGCCATGCGCACGAACGCGGCAAGGCTCAGATAAGGATCATCGGGCATCGCGGCGATGGAAGGCGGCAACGCTTCGACCGATATTTCGTTACCCTGATCATCGAACGGATGAATCCAGCCGTGCTCACGCATGGCCGCAAGGAAGGCGTCGTGGTCCCGATCGCTGAAATCGCATGCGATGGATACCGGCACGACTGCGATGCCAAGCTCATGCCACGCGCGCGCCCAGTGATGATGGTCGATCACATGCAGCGTCCCGCCCGGCCCGCGCACGAGGCGCAGCGCATGTTCGTCCATGAAAGCCGCACGCCTGTCATCGGGCTGCTCGCTCGTCAAACGCATCTTCTCGCGCACATGCTCCATCCCTAATGCGCCTTGCGTCGGCTTGAGTTCATCGATGCGTGCGGATGTCTTCTCGTCCATGTGATGCGTCCTCGTCATCTTTCACGCTTCAGTACGAACGGCCACCTGCCTGATCGCGGCGATCAGCCGTTCCGCAGGCACTGGCTTCGTCATATGCATCTGGAAGCCCGCCATCTGCGCACGCAAGCGGTCTTCGGTCTGCGTGTGACCCGTCAACGCTATCGCAGGCATGCGTTGATCGAGCGATACGCGCCGGCTCGCCTCCAGTTCCCGCACGCGACGCAATACCTGATAACCGTCTTCCTCGCCAAGCACGATGTCGCATAGAAACGCATCGGGCCACTGTTCGGTCGGCGTAGCTGCGAGCCATTCGAGTGCGTCCTTGCCCGATGCCACCAGGCGCACGCCTGCTCCCGTCGTTTCGAGCACCGCGCCGAGTGCTTCCCGCGCGGCTTCCTGATCGTCGAGGACCATCACGCAGAGGCCGTCGAGATTGCCGGTGACATCGGCTTGCGGGCTTGCCTGCCCATCGGCGTCGACGACAGGGCGCAGAGGCATCATCGCGACATATGCGAGGTGGCCATCCACATAGCCGACGGTGAACGTGCCGCCCATTTCGCTCAACGCTTCTTCGAGCCTGCGCGCCTGCTCTTGGGATAGCGGCGCTGGCTGCGCGCGACGCCCGAGCACGCAAACGCGCACCTGATTCGCTTCACGCTCCACGCGCAATTCCACGCGTTCGCCACGATCCGCCGCATGTATCTCCGTGCGGCACAGGTCCGCGATCACGAGTTGAAGCACGCCCGGATCACCGGTCACGCGCAGATCGTCTTCGGGCAGCATCGTGTAGAGATGCACGCCATGTTCGACGATTTCTTCATGCAAGCCATCGACGACGCCCGCGATCAGCGCGCCGAGATGGACCGGTTGCGCCGACACCTTGCGCTGCACTTGCGCGAGTTCGCCCTGTTGCGATTGCAGCGACCACATGCGCGCATAAACGCCGCCGCGTTCGATCAGTTCCGAATGCTGCCCCTGCTCGACGATACGCCCGTGTTCCATCACGAGGATCCAGTCCGCATTGACCACGGTCGATAACCGATGCGCAATCACGATCGACGTGCGCCCTTGCGCGAGCCTGTCGAGTTCGCTTTGAATCGCGCGTTCGGAGCGTGTATCGAGCGCGGAAGTCGCTTCATCGAACACGATGATGCGCGGGTCCTTCAGGATGGCGCGCGCAATGGCGATGCGTTGCCGTTCGCCGCCCGATAGCCGCACGCCACGCTCGCCGACGCGCGTCTCGTAGTGATCCGGCAGGCGTTCGATGAAGCTATCGAGCTGTGCCGCACGCGCCGCGCGCACCACGTCCGCGCGCGTGGCCGACGGACGCCCATACGCGATGTTGTACGCGATCGTATCGTTGAAGAGCACGGTGTCCTGCGGCACGATGCCGATGGCTTCGCGCAGGCTCTTTTGCGTGACGTGCCGGATGTCCTGACCGTCGATGGTGATGACGCCGGACGTCGGCTGATAGAGCCTGAAAAGCAGCTTCATCAGCGTGGATTTACCCGAGCCGCTACCGCCCACGACTGCGAGCTTTTTGCCCGGATGCGCGCGAAAATCGATATCGCGCAGAATCTGACGCGCCGGATCGTAGCCGAAATCGACGTGCTGAAATTCAATCTCGCCCGCTGTAACTTCGAGCGGCTTCGCATCGACTTCATCGACATCCTCGCCGCGACGCCCGCGCGCAAGCAATATTTCGAACATGCGTTCGACGTTCACGATCGCATCGTTGGTCTCGCGAAACACGAAGCCCAGCGTATTGAGCGGCGCGCAGACCTGAACGATATAAGCGTTGACCAGCACGAGATCGCCGACACTCATCGTGCCCGCGACGACGTTTTGCGCAGCCAGCAGCATGACGGCGGCAATGCCGATCGCAATTACCGTGCTCTGCCCCACATGCAGAATGGTCAACGCGCGCTGGTTCGCGGTGCGCGCCGTGACCCATTTGTCGAGCACCGTCGAAAGGCGCATGCGCTCGACGTCTTCGCTCGCGAAAAGCTTCACCGTTTCATAGTTCAGCAGACTATCGACGAGACGGCTGTCCGATTGCGCTTCGAGCCGGTTCACCGCGCGCTGAAAGCGCATGCGATAGCGCGTGAAAATCAGGGTATAGCCCGCGTAGCACACGAAGGTGATGCCGATGGCGATGGTGAAGGTGCGCGCATACTGGCTCATCATGATCGCGACGACCGTGGCGATCTCGATCAACGTCGGCACGATGGTGAAGATTGCGACGCCCAGCAGAAAGCCGATGCCATCCGCGCCCTTCTGCACGTCGCGCACGACGCCGCCCGTTTCGCGCTGCGCATGAAAACGCGCACCCATGCCGTGCAAATGTGAGAACGTACGTTCGGTGAACGATGCAACGGTGCGCTGCGTGACGATGCTGAATATGATGTCGCGTGCTTCGTTGAGCACGTCGCCGAGATAGCGCATCAGCACGTACGTCAGGATCACGAACACCGGAAACACAGCGTTGGCCGTCGGCCGGCTGAATTCGTCGATCACTTGCTTCAGCATCAGCGGGACCGACACAACGGCGAGCCGCGACGCGATCATCAGCGTGACAGCGGCAAGCGTTTGCAAGCGATACTTCCAGATCGCCTGCGCAAGATCGCTCACGATGCGGTTGCGCAGTTGCGAGCGGCTGATTTCCGTGGACGCCATCATCATGTGCGTGCTTCCATTGTCGATTTTTCCGATGCAGGCAACGTGAGATGCGGCAGCAAATGCCGCGCCCGCGTTTTCGGGCGAGCCACGGTTACGCTCAGAACAGCTCTTGCTGTCCCGACATCAACGCGGCGAAATCGTCGCGCATGAAAGGCAGGATGCCATCCGCCACCGGCTGAAGCTGCTTGCTCACGTAATGTTCGTAGTCGATCGGTGCGGAACGCGCTTCGACCGGCTCGGGACCGCCGAGCGTCATCACATAGCTAATCCATCCGCCGTTCTGATATTGCAACGGCCGGCCCTGCCGTGCGTTGAACTCGTCGGCGCTGCGCGCTGCGCGCACATGCGGCGGCACGTTGCGCTGATATTCGGCGAGGCTGCGGCGCAGGCGCTTGCGATAGATCAGCAGCGCATCCAGTTCGCCGCGCCGCGTGCGGTCGACGTAATCGCGCACGTAGTCCGCATACGGCTCGCCCTTGAAGATGCGCATATAAAGCTCTTGCTGAAAACGCTGCGCGAGCGGGGTCCAGTCCGTGCGTACCGTCTCAAGCCCTTTATAGATGATTTCTTCGCTGCCGTCCGCACGTTGCGTGAGACCGGCGTAACGCTTCTTGCTGCCCTCTTCCGTGCCGCGGATCGTCGGCATCAGAAAGCGCGTGAAGTGCGTTTCGAATTGCAGTTCGAGCGCGCTTTCGAGTCCGAATGTTTCATGCAGATGCTTGCGCCAATAGTCGTTCACGTAATCGACGAGCGCGCGGCCGATGCGCGCGGCGTCGTCTTCATCGCGTGCGCGGCGCAGCCAGACGAAGGTCGAATCCGTGTCGCCGTAAATCACGCCATAACCTCGCGCTTCGATCAGTTCGCGGGTGCGATGCATGATTTCATGGCCGCGCATGGTGATCGACGACGCGAGGCGCGGATCGAAGAAGCGGCATCCGCTCGATCCCAGCACGCCATAGAACGAATTCATGATGATTTTGAGCGCCTGCGAAAGCGGCTTGTTGCGCTGACGCTTCGCGGCCTCGCGTCCCTGCCATACCTGCTCGACGATCGCGGGCAGGCAATGCTTGTCGCGCGAAAACAGCGCGCCGCGAAAGCCGGGTACGGTGCGCGTCGCATCCGTTTCGCTCATGCCTTGCGCGAGACCAACCGGATCGATCAGAAACGTGCGGATGATGGACGGATACAGGCTCTTGTAGTCGAGCACGAGCACCGAGTCATAGAGACCGGGCCGCGAGTCCATAACGAAGCCGCCGGGGCTCGCTTCTTCAGGCACGTCGCCGAGATTCGGCGCGACGTACCCAAGCCGATGCATGCGCGGCATATACAGATGCGTGAACGCGGCCACCGATCCGCCGCTGCGATCGGCCGCCAGTCCCGTGACGGTCGCGCGTTCGAGCAGGAACGGCAACAGTTCCGTCTTCTCGAAGACCTTCGTGACGAGTTCGCAATCGGTCAGGTTGTAATGCGCAAGCGCGGGCTTGTCCTCCTGAAAGCGCCGCTCGATCTCGTCCATGCGGGCATAGGGACTGTCGATCGCCTTGCCTTCGCCGAGCACGGACTGCGACACGTATTCGAGGCTGAACGACGGGAAATTCCACGTCGCCGAACGCAACGCCTCGATGCCGTCGATCACGAGCCGTCCTGCAATCGACACGAAGAAATGATTGCGCTTCATGCCGTGCTCGCGCCATTCGACGACGCTGCCGTCCCGGCCTATTGCAAGCGGCACGCCGTAATCGTCGGCATGTTTCTGCAGCACGCGCAAATCGAACTGCACGACGTTCCAGCCGATGATCGCATCCGGATCATGTTGCGCTATCCATGCGTTGAAACGCTGCAACATCTCGGCGCGGGTCGCGCAATAGTCGAGAGCGAAATCGCGTGCGGCTTCGGTATCGCCATTCGGCGGTCCGAGCATGAAAACCTGACGCGCGCCGCAGCCTTCGAGCGCAATCGAGTAGAGCGCGCCCTTCGCACTGGTTTCGATATCGAGCGAGACGAGTTTCAGCGACGGACGATAAGCGGCAGCAGGCTTCAGTTCGCTATGAACGACACCGCCGCTCGCTTCCCCTTCGAATGAAACGGGCGCGGTGATGAAGCGCTCCATCAGATAGCGTTCGGTCGGGCGAATATCGGCTTCGAAGACATTGACGCCCGCATTCTTCAGCGTCTTTTCGAGCCCGAGCAACTGGCGATACTGAGGGCAATACAGCCCAAGCACCGGCTTCTGACGAAAGTCCTTGAGCGGCAATTCACGCAGTTGCGCATCGCGCACAGTGCGAACGAGCGGCTCGGCTCGATCGCGATCTTCCGCGCGAATGAATGCGACTGGCGTTTGTGGGGCAATGCGGATCTTGCGCGGGCCGTCATCGGTGGCGAGCCAGAACTCGACCTCCGTGCCGGTTGCCGTATCGCGCCAATGACGCGTCAGCAAGAAGCCTTGCTTTGATGTCTGTGCGGCCTGAGCCAAGGCGTTTCCTTCGATAGCGCGTGCTGTCGAAGCATTTTACTTGGGGCCGGAAGATGTCTGCGCCGCGCACGAATGGCGCGTTGCAAAGAGAATTAAAAAACGGTAGCGGCATGCCGGTCGTCCACCATCCAGCGGATGGCCCTCGCTGGGCGACCGGCGCCGCTACCGCCTAAGCAGCCTGTGCGACCAGGCTCGCGCGCTGCGACTGCATAGCCGCAACGTTCTCGAGTGCGATCTGCTCCAGATGATCCGGCGCTTGCGGCACTTCGTTCTTGATGGACACACCCTCCAGAGCGGCTTCTTGAACGGCCTGTTTCGCGGCCGCCGCTTTCTTGGTCTTCCCCGCGCGTGACGGCGGCTGGCAGGCCCCGCACACCACGTTGTTCTGCAAATCATGCTTGTGTGCGACAAACTTCCCGGTACAGCGGCAGCAGGGCGTCATCTGCAGCATGCCCGCGTCGAAGAAGCGCACAAGAGTCCAGGCCCGCGTAAGATCGAGTACCGCCTCGGCGCCGCTATGCTTGCAGTGCTCGAGATACAGCCGATACCCCTTGGTCAACGCATCGAGATGCGAACAACCGGCTTCGTTCTTGAGGAACGTATAGGTGTTGTAGAAAAGCGATGCGTGGATGTTGGCCAGCCACGTCATGTACCAGTCCGCCGAAAACGGCAGCATGCCCTTGGGCGGCGATACACCCTTCACTTCGCGATACAGACGGATCATGCGATCGCGCGAGAGCGTCAGTTCACTCTCCAGCACTTGCATGCGCGCGCCAAGCTCGATCAGCGCGATGGCGCGGAATACTTCCTGGGCGTCTTCGGTGAGGCTCTTCTTAAGCATGGCTCGCTCCGTCGTCACTTAAGCGAACTGTTCAGCCGGCTGGCCAGCCAGCAGGATTGCTGCATGCGTCGGCGCGATGTCGGCGTTTTTCGCCGGCTGCGTCAGTGCCGACAGCATCGTGTGATCGTTGAAGCGGAAAGCGCACAGCAGGTTGTCGGATTGCGCGAGCTTGACGACCTGTGCGAGCGTGAGCCCGGACAGCAAGTCAGCCAGTTCCTTCGACAGCCCGAGCCGGAACATGCCGATGGCCCGGTCCTCGCGCAGCAGACGCTGAGCGAGCATGATGTAAGACAAGTTGATTTCCCGGATTGATTCCAGCGTTTCGCGACCGTTCATGGTTGCTGCTTCCAGTAAATCCCCGAATATCCCGCCGGCTTGTTGCCGCTATCTTTTTTATTCCCTCGCCGTGCCGGTTTGGACCGGCTACGTACTTTGATACAGCCCGTTACAACTCGTAACAAACTCTGTGAAACGGATTCTAAGTACGGCCCTAAACGAACGCAAGGCCATCTCAATAATATTTTGTTGCAAACAACACTTCGACTCGGTAAGTTTTGGACCTGCAAAATTGACCGCGTCGTTTTGTCGGACGAAGAGACTTTTAGGACGGCTCGATGCAGGTTGGTTTTTGATGGGAGTAATTGCCTGACGCCCGCATCAACGGGGGATTGCGGGGTTCGGTTGACAGGTTTCGCGGGTATTTTCGGGAGGCATATCGACGGTAAAAAACAGGTAAAAACGCCGTGAAAACCCGTTTTACCGACTGATGCGCGATGGTGTAATTTTTGCGCGATGTGCGTTACATGTGTCGCATGCCGAGCGCTTCGCCAAACTCCCTGCATTGGAATGCCACTTCGCCATGCACGACGACTTCATGTGCGAGACGACTGCTCGCCAGTTACAAATTCCGAATGGCGGGCGTGGAGCCGCGTTGCGCGGCAGGAGTACCGAAAAATGTGCGTAGTGCGCTTCTTGTTCAGCTAGACGAGCTGGAAGCGAGAAATTGCGATTAACGGAACCTGACGCTGATTCGTTGAGCGCCGCCAACGCGCCGATACCGGCGGCGATCGAACCGTGTGTACGGGACTTTTACGGCCCGTACGAACCGCGCCGTTCTATCGAACGGCGCGGTCCATCGACTCACGTCCCGCTCTGCGCGCCGCGTGGCGGCGGCGCGCTCGACGCGGCATCGTTGCCGGCGGCCGCTTCGTTCGTCGGATGCTGCGCCGCCTTGGACGGCTCCGCGCGCTGATCCGCGCCCGCCTTGTCGCTGTCGTCCTGGATGTCCAGTGTCGAATCCTGTCCGCTGCCGTTGACGATCACGAAATTGCGCTGTGGATTCGCGATCTCGATGCCGCGCGCCGTGAACTCGTTCAGGATGCGGCGATTGAACTCACGCTGCACCGGCCAGCGCGAGCTATCCCGGCATTGGATCTGACCAGCGAGCGTGACGGTCGAACCGTCGACGGCGTCGACGCCCCAGAAGCTGAAGTCGGACAGGATGCCGTCGCGGAACGCTTCGTCCTCGCGTAGCGCCGCGCCGATTTCCTTGAGCGTCGAAATGGCGAGATCGACGTCCTGGCCAAGCGCGATCGACACACGCACCGCCGCATTGCCGATGCCGCGATTGGTGTTGTTCACCGTCGTCACCGAGCTGAACGGCACCGTGTAGAGCGAGCCGTCACCGCCACGCAGGCGTACGGTGCGAATCGACAGATACTCGACCGTTCCGGAAACGCCCGAAACCGTCACCCAGTCGCCGACCTGCATCGCGTTTTCCATCAACAGGAAAATGCCGGTGATGAAATCCTGCACGAGCTTTTGCGAGCCGAAGCCAAGCGCCACGCCGAAGATGCTGGCGCTCGCGAGCAGCGGCGCCGTGTTCACGCCGATCTCCGAGAGACCAGTCAGCACGACCACCATCGCGATGATGATGAACAGACCTGTACGCATCATCGGCAGGAGCGTGCGCAGGCGGGCCGCGCGCACGCGATCGCCGGTCGTGTTCCATTGCTCCAGACGCCGTTCGACGAACACGTTGGCCGATTCCCACACGAGCACCGCGAACACGGCGGCGACCGCGATCGTCAGCAGTGCAGACGCGAGCCGGTTGCCGACCCCGCCCGAGGTGAAGAAGCGCAAGATGTGCACGCCCCACACTTCGAGCAGGGCAATCACGGTCGCCACGCCGATCACCGTCTGCACGATGCGGCGCAGCGCCGGGTAGTAGCGGTACGCGTGCCGATGCGCAATGGACTTGCTGGCGAAGTCCTCTTCGTCGTTATCGCGGAAGAGGCGTCCGAGCGCACCGAATGCGACGATGGCCGCGACGCGCGACACGACGAGCACCAGCAGCGACACGCCGCCCAGATGAAACAGCGTCGCGTAGCCGTTTTCCACGCCGAGCGCCCATACGAACCACATCGCCATCACGAAGAAGATCGCGACACCGGCCCATACATCCGCGACCCAACTGCCGACGAGCGCCACCGAGCGATGCGCAGACATGCGCTGGCGAATGCTCTCGCCCACGACATTGCGCGATTCGAAGATGACCCACGCGATCATCACATGCACGACGAGCGTAACGATCTTGAGGATCGCGATATGCGCCGCATCGGACAGCCCGAGCGGCTCGCAGCCGTTCGCGAGCGCAATGCCCGCCCCGCCGACGATCACGATGCGCCGCAGCCAGCGCGTCGTATAGATCGCGTACTGGTCGCGCATCTGAATCAGGCGCAGTCCGCGCGCACGCGGTGCGACGAGGAACGCGCAGACGATCATCACGGCGCGGCAAACCAGATAGACGTCGATGAGGGCGCCTGCGACGTGCGCTTCGGTCGTGTTGTCGTCGATGAAGATGGACATCAGGATCGCCACCGCGCCCATGAACGCGCCGAGCGGAATCACGTTGTAGAGCAGATACAAGAGCGCGTTCGGCAGTCGTTGCAGCAAGGTCCAGTGATGCGCGGCGTGACGCTTTCCGCGCGCCGCGTCGACCTTGCGCTCGGCGACGTGCATCGCAACTTCATCGCCGGTGCGCTGCGCCGTGTCTTCGGCGCGCTCGGCCGCGCGTTGTTCGTGCACGAGTTGCGGCTCGTTTGCTTCGGTATCCGCGATGCCGCGTGCCGCGACTTTCTCACGCGGCTTGCGCAGGAGCCTCGACGCGAAAAATTCGATCAGCAGCGCAGGCACGAGCGACAACAGGACGGTCCATACGACGTGGACCAATAGCGCGCGTTCCTGCTCCGTATTGATGCGGTCACGCCACCAGTACACGACCGAGCGTATGTTGAGCAACGCGCTCGCCGAGTGCCGCAGACCGGCGCCGAAATGCACCAGCCAGTTGCCCGCCTGACGCGATAATTGCGACGCGAGCCCGTTCGCGGTCAATGAATTGGCGAGCACGCCCGATGCACCGGATGCCGGCGCTGCCGCCGATGCCGGCTGCGCTGCGCTCGCGGGTGCGGCCAGCGCGCCGGCTGCGGCGACGGCACGCAGCGTGTCGGCCACTTGCGCGCGGCGTTGCGGATCGTTGAGCACCGAGAGCGCATCGCGGGCTTGCTGCGGCGTCAGCGCGACAGCGGGCTGCGAGGCCGGTTGCGATGTGGCGGCGTTGGCTTGTTGGAAGTTGATCGCGACGACGATCAGATAGAAAGCAAGAAATAGTTTGCGCATGGGTCGGATGAAGATCTCGAAATTTCGGGGACTCGATGCGAGGGTGTGCATGCTGCAGGCTAACGCGATGGGTGTCGCCATGCACGGAGGCGCTTTCGCGCGAACTCCGGGTGCGCTTCTGTAAGGGTCAGCTTGATTGAAGGTTCATCGTGCGGTGTACGAGGCGGCCAGTGACCGCTCGTGTCGGTATAGCACTAACCGCACCTGGGCGCTGGATCGCGGCGGTTCATTGGAAAGCCCCTATCGGGGCCGAAGCACGAAACTCTGAGACGACGTTGCGGAACATTCACGCCGCCGCGCGCTTACTCGCTTCATTCGCCACGTCCGGCTCGAAAAATACCCATCGCACTTGCGGAAACGCATTCTGCAAATCTTCCTCGATGACGTTGATCGCATCGATCATCGCGCGGCCGCTCGGATAGTCGATCATCTCGGCCTGCACCGCCACCACGATATGCTTGCCCCACTGCAACGTGATCAGGCTGATGATGCGCGTCACCTCCGGCCGTCCTCTCAAGTGCGCGTCGATCGCCTTGCGCACTTCCGGACTCGCCGATTCGCCGACGATCATCGACTTCACTTCACGCGCCACCAGGAACGCAATCACCATCAACAACACGCCCACGCCGATGGAACCCGCCGCATCGTAGGCCGCGTTGCCGGTGAGCATCGTCATGAGGACCGCCGCGAACGCGATCGCCAGTCCAGCCAGCGCCGCCACGTCCTCGCCCGCGACAACCAGCAACTCTGACTCGCGCGTCTCGCGGAACCATCGCCATAGCGTCTTGTTCGGCGCGCCCTTGCGAATCTCCCGCAACGCGCCCGCCAGCGAAAGCGCCTCCAGCACGACCGACACGCCCAATATCACCAGCGCGACGATCGGATTGGACAACGGCTCATGATGCATCAGGCGATGCGCGCCCTCGTACACCGAAAACGCCCCGCCGACGAAGAACAGCAGCAGCGCAACGATCAGCGAGTAGAAATAGACCTCACGCCCCGAACCGAGCGGATGGAGCGCACTGGCCGGCGCCTGCGACCGCTTCAGGCCCAGAAGCAGCAGCAACTGATTGCAGCAGTCGGCGGTGGAATGGATGGCTTCGGCAAACATCGACCCCGAACCGGTGTAGGCAGCCGCGCCGTACTTGCACACGGCAATGCCCAGGTTCGCGGCCAGCGCGTAAAAAATGGCTTTCGGCGATTCTTCCTTCATGTCCACCTTGGTCGTCGATGTTGACGGCTCATCGCACCTCGACGCGGCCCGCTCCGTCAGTCATTTCGCCGATCACCGCCGCATGGTCGAAGCCATCGGCATGAAAGATCGCGAGCACTTCGTCGACGGATTCGGGCGCGCACGAGACGAGCAGCCCGCCGGATGTTTGCGGATCTGTAAGCAATGCGCGGGCCGCTTCGAGCGAACCGCCGATCGACTCGGCGAGCGAGACATCCGCGCCATACGCCGTCCAGTTGCGCCCCGATGCACCCGTGAAGATGCCTTCGCTCACGAAGTCACGCACCTGCGGCAGCCACGGCAGATCCGCATAACGAATGCGCGCCGTCAAACCCGCACCGCGCGCAAGTTCCAGCGTGTGGCCGAGCAGGCCGAAGCCGGTTACGTCGGTCAACGCATGAACACCGTCGAGTTGTGCGAGGTCCGCGCCCGGGCGATTGAGCTTCGTCGTCGCGGCGATCATCGCGGCATAGCCGGCCGCATCGAGCTTGTCCTTTTTGAGCGCCGCCGACAGCACGCCGACGCCGAGCGGCTTGCCGAGCACGAGCACATCGCCGGGGCGCGCCGCTGCGTTTCGCTTCACCCGCGACGGATGCACGATGCCAAGCGCGGCGAGTCCGTAGATCGGCTCGACGGAATCGATCGAATGACCGCCCGCGACCGGGATTCCCGCCTCCGCGCAAACGGCTTCGCCACCCTTCAGCACTTGCGCGATCACCTCATGCGGCAGCACGTTGATCGGCATGCCGACGAGCGCAAGCGCGAGGATGGGCTTGCCGCCCATCGCATAGACATCGGAGAGCGCGTTCGTCGCCGCGATGCGGCCGAAGTCGAACGGATCGTCGACGATCGGCATGAAGAAGTCCGTCGTCGCGACGATAGCCTGCTCGTCGTTGAGCCTGTAGACGGCGGCGTCGTCGGCCGTGTCGTTGCCGACGAGGAGATCGGGGAACGCGGCCATCGGCGTCGTGCGCTTCAGCAGTTCGGCGAGCACGCCGGGCGCGATCTTGCAGCCGCAGCCGCCGCCATGCGAAAGGCTCGTGAGGCGTGGGGCGTTCGTGGTGTCGTGCGTGGTGTTCATCGTGTGTGTCATGCGAGAAGTTCGGTCGGTGTATTGCATTATCGCCGCTCTCGGCTTCGGGCGCCTTTACCGGATGCGCCTGAAAAGGCCGGGATAGTCGATGACAAGACCATCGCCGTCGGTCGTGATCTCCGCTTCGAAGCCCGAATCGAGTCCTTCGAAGCGATACCGCCGCCCCGCTTCGAGACAGGTATAGGCCTGCTCGACAGCGCGAACGGTCATCGACGGCACGCTCACATACACGACGCGAATCACGCGCCGCTCGCCGGGTTGCAAGCGCAGGCGGCGTATCGGCAGCGTGTTGGTGAAAGGCGTTGCCGTGATGTCCACGTCGATGCAACCGTCGAGCATCGGTTGTGGCGCGCCGTCCGCGTCGGTCCATGCGTGCAGGACGCCGTGATCGTCCGCCTCGCGGCGCAGATCGAGTGCGGTGGTGCCCGCGAGACGAATCGCGAGCCGCGTCACTTGCCATTGCATATTGCATTCAATGCGATACATGAGCCCGAAGGAATGTCCATCGTCCTCGCCCACGACCGCGCTTTCGACGAGTACGCCGTCGGGCCGCGCGTCGAATAGCAAATGCTCCAGGCCTGCCCCGTCCTGCTGCGACCATCGAACTGTTTTCATGGAAGAGTCCGGCTTGCGTCATCAGCCGGAAAGGATACAACGCGCACTTCGAGAACGCGCCGCGCGGGCTTTCGTTTTGCATTCAGAATGCATGATTCACTCGACGCATAAAAACGTCGCGCGGTATACTTCGCGCCATCTCGAAAAGGCGCGTGGCTTCGTGAGCCAGTCGTCGTCATCGCTGTGCTGCCGCGATGCGCGGCTCGTTCCGCCGCGCGGTCTGCCGCCATCCTCATCGTCATCGCATGAAAATCTCTTTTGCTACGGCGCTCGCCGCGCTCCTGCTTTCGGCTTCTGCGTTTCAGCTCGTTCAGGCGCAAGAAACGCCTGACGCATCCGAAGACTATTCGTACCTCGCCCGTCTCCATGTTCCCGACACCGTCGTGCAATGCGTCGCGGCATTCGACCGCTGGGTCGAAGACGCGCCCAAGTACGACACGTTGATCGTTCCCGACCGGCGCGTGCTGTCCGCGAAGATCGATAGTCAAACGCCCATCTTCGATGCAGGCAATCCGATTCCCGTCGATCAGGTCATCGTGATGCGCGCGTTCGCAAAAGCGCGCGGCAAGGCGCAATGGACGCGCGTCGATAGCCGATGCGGCGTGCGGGATGGTCATGTCGTCGGCGTGGCGCTCACGCCCAATCTCAAGCCGAAGATCGTTCGCTAGCGAGCCGATCGCCGTATCGCGCTTCTCTCTGCGCCCGCTCTGATGTGGGCGCTGTCCACATGTGCGCCTTTGTCGCTCACAGTCTCCCTTCGTAAATATTTCACGCTACACGTTTGCTTACAAAGGAACACGGCTTGTCATTTGGCGAGCGGCTAAATTTCGCTTCATGGATTCACAGGGAGAAACCCATGAAGAAGGTAGCGATTCTTGCAGTACTGAGCGTTTTGCTGGGAAGCACGTTGTCGGGCTGCATCATTCTGCCGGGGGATGGCGGCGGTTATCACCATCACCGTGACTACTACCGCTAAAACGGGCAATACGGGCAATACGCTCACGCACGAAAAAGCATGACCATCGAAGGAGAAAAATCATGTTCAACAAGACAAAGAAGAGTCTGCTGATCGCATCGGTTGCCGCATCGCTGGGGCTTGGCCTCGTGAACGTCGCATCGGCGGAGGTGCATCACGAACCGCATCATGCGGTCAAGCTAGGCTGGCACGGCGAGCGTTACTGGGACGGGCATCGCTACTGGGAGCGGACGGAGTGGGAGCGCCATCATCCGCATCACATGGAACCGGCGCATCGTTGATGCATGAGCCGCAGCGTGTCGGGTCCGCTGCGGCTTTTTTTAGAACCCTGCCCTACCACTTCGCGGGATCGCCGCCGAGTTCCTTGCATGTGTCATAGGCGATCGCCTGCAGCTTCGTTTCACCGATCTGCCCGGATATCGCATAGCCCACGCTGTCGTAGGTCCAGTAGTAAGTAGTGCGCGGACCGTCGCGCAACGAGCGGATTCTCGCGTCGTTGCGCGCGACCGTGGTCATGTACAGCGTGAGGCGTTCACCCGCCGCGTTCTGATACATGATCTGCGCGGCCGGTCCTTTCTCGCCCGGCAACAGGCGTCCGCCGACGAGCTGAAAACCGTATTCCGCGAGCGACGGTATCGTGAGCGAGCGGTTAAGGCGCTTCGATAACCAGGTGACGAGATGATCGCGCTGCGAAGCCGCCACTTCCACGGCATGACGCTGCTCGGGTGCATACACCGCATACGCGATATCCGCGCGTTCGGCGAAACGCGGGCGCGTATCGTCGAGATTCGGCAACAGCAGATGCGTGAGATACCCGCACGCAATGCCCACGACGAGGAAACATGCCGCAAGCAGATAGCGCCCGCGCGCACGCGGCCGCATCACGATGACTTGCGGCTCCGGTTCATCGGCTGCGAACAGCGCACGCAGCGCGCCCTCCTGCGCGCGATAGGCGGCGACCGCCGCTTGGCTGGCGGGATCGCTCGCGATGCGATCGGTGACGGCGGCGCGTTCGGCGTCGCCGAGTTCATCGTCGATATAAGCGGACAGCGCCTGAAGATCGCGCTCGTTGCCGTGAAATGCGTGCTCGTGATTCGTCATGACCGGCTCACTACCTTGAGCGACGACGCCTTGCGTCCCGCTTCTTCACCGAGCATCACGCGCATGTGCTCGCGTGCTCGCGAAAGACGCGACATTACCGTGCCCGCTGGCACGTTCAACACCTGCGACGCCTCCTGATAACTCATTTCCTCGACACAAACGAGCAACATGACTTCGCGCTGCTCGACCGGCAGGCAATAGAGCGCGCGCTGCACGTCGCGCAGCACGAGGCCGTCGACTTCGCCGCGTGGCGCGGCCATCTGCCGCCACGGCGCGGTTTCATCGTCGACGGCGATGTCGCGACGTCCGCGCAACTGATCGATATAGATATTGCGCATGATCGTGAACAGCCACGCGCGCAGGTTCGTGCCCGGACGAAAGGCGCTCGCGCGATTCAGTGCGCGTTCGGTCGCGTCCTGAACGAGATCGTCGGCCCAGGCGCGATCGCCGGCCAGCGCGCGAGCATAGCGGCGCAACTGTGGAAGATGCGCGAGAAGATCGCTTTCGAAGCTCTTTGCGGTCATGCCGAACCGTCTCGCGCGGGCTTCACGACGTTCAGGGCTTGACCGCGTGCCACACGTCGCGGAAGTTGTCGCCGTTCTTGTCGCCGGGCTTGGTGTCCTTGGCGAAGCGGTACACGCGCTTGCCGTCGTACGCCCACTGCTTGCCGCCGTCGGCGGATTCGAGCGTCCACTTGCCGCTTGGCTGATCGGAGCCGGCCGCCATCGCGGCAGGCCACGCCTGGGCGCAGCCGCCGGTGCATGCGCTCGGGCTGCCCTTGGTGTCCTTGTCGAAGGTATAGAGCGTCATGCCGTTTTCGTCGACGAAGACGCCGTTCGATTCCTTCGGCGCCGCCGCGAACGCTTGCGACGCGAAGCAACCGACGGCCGCGACCGCGGTCAGGGCCAACACGATTTGCCTGTTCATCTCATCTTCCTTTTCGTGGCGCTACGGTGGAGTGTTCGTGGAACGATCGGCGTTGCCGTTCTATTCCACGAGCGATGAAATAAATTTGCGGCGTCCTGCGTGCCTTCAGATGCCGCTATGCGCCGGCTGCGGCATCGCGCCAGCGCCGCGTGTCGCGCAGCGGCGGCGCGCCGAAAAGGCGGCTGTATTCACGGCTGAATTGCGAGGCGCTTTCATACCCGACGCGATGCGCCGCGGTCGCGGCATCGGCGATATCGAGCAGCATCAGCCGGCGCGCTTCCTGCAGGCGCAACTGCTTCTGATACTGAAGCGGGCTCATCGCGGTCACCGCCTTGAAGTGATGATGCAGCGACGACACGCTCATATGCACGTCCTTCGCGATGTCCTCGACGCGCAGCGGCTGATCGAAGTTCCGGCGCAGCAGCGAGATCGCCTTGGCGATGCGCTGCGTCTGACTGTCCTGCAGCGCAATCTGCCGCAGGCGTGCGCCGGAGCCGTTCATCAGCAAGCGATACAGGATTTCGCGCTTCACGAGCGGCGCGACGATCGGCACGTCTTCAGGGGTATCGATGAGACGCAACAGACGCAACACGGCGTCGAGCATCGAACTGCCGAGACGGTTCACATAGAGGCCGCGCGAGGCTTCCGTCTGCGTTGCAGGCGGGAGGTTCTGGTCCTGAATCAGCGAGGTGATTTCGTCGACATCCAGATCGAGCCGCATGCCGAGATACGGCTCGGTTTCGCTCGCGGCCGTGACCTGCCCGATCACCGGCAGATCGACGGACGAAACGAGATAGTGCATCGGGTCGTAGACGTAGACATCGTCGCCGACCATCACGCGCTTGCTGCCTTGCGCGATCAGCGCGAGCGCGGGCGTCTGCATGCCGGGCTTCGGCCCGCCCGGATTCGTGATGCGATGCAGGTAGACGCCCGGCACCGGCGTTTCGAGCGAGCCTTCGCATCCGGCCGTGAAACGGTCGAGCAGCGAGACGAGGTCGACGCGCGCATGGTCGAGCGCAGCGTCGAGGGAACCGCCGTGGCGGGTGTCGCAAGGTGGATCGTGAGCATCTCTGCCGGCGAGGCCGGGCGTGTCGTTCAGCGCCATGATGTCCGCGGAAATGTAAGCGTGGAAGAGTGTCGATAGCTTACTCGCGCAAGCGCGATCGTGCGCGCACGAGGGGCCACCGTTTGCAGGAAAAGGCAATGATCCGACAGGATCAGGCTATGAACGGTCCGCGTTGCCGGACGATACTGCACGGGCTGGCGAACGCTCGTCAATTTTCGCGGGCAATTACGCCGACCTTTAACGCGGACACAGGAGCAAGCATGCGCTACAAGAAATTTGGCAATACCGGTCTGTTCGTCTCGGAGCTGTGCCTCGGCACGATGACGTTCGGCGGCGGTACAGGCGGCATCTGGGACAACATCGGTCAGCTTCAGCAAGCGGATGCCGACACACTCGTCGGCCGCTCGCTGGACGCGGGCATCAATTTCATCGATACCGCCGATGTCTACGCCGACGGCCGCTCCGAAATCATCACCGGTCAGGCGTTGAAGAACCTGAAGGTGCCGCGCGAGAACGTCGTCGTGGCGACGAAGATTTTCGGCGAAGCGGGCACCAAGGGCGTGAACTCGCGCGGCGCGTCGCGGTTTCATATCATCGATGGCGTGAAGGAAAGCCTGAAGCGTCTGCAACTCGATCACGTCGACCTGTACCAGATTCACGGATTCGATCCCGCGACGCCGATCGAAGAAACACTGCGCGCGCTCGATACGCTCGTGCAGCATGGCCACGTGCGTTACATCGGCGTGTCCAACTGGGCGGCGTGGCAGATCATGAAGGCCCTCGGGATTTCCGAGCGGCTCGGCCTTGCGCGCTTCGAATCATTGCAGGCGTATTACACCGTCGCCGGCCGCGACCTCGAACGGGAAATCGTGCCGCTGCTGCAAAGCGAAAGCGTCGGCCTGATGGTGTGGAGTCCGCTCGCGGGCGGCTTTCTGTCGGGTAAATACACGCGCGAAGGCGGCAAGGAAGAAGGCAGCCGCCGCACGAAGTTCGATTTCCCGCCGGTGAACGTCGAACGTGCGTACGACTGCATCGACGTGATGCGCCGCATGGCGGAAAGCAAGGGCGTGTCCGTCGCGCAGATCGCGCTTGCGTGGCTGCTGCATCAGAAGGTGGTCACGAGCGTGATCGTCGGCGCTAAGCGGGTCGAGCAGCTGGATGACAACATCGCGGCGACGCGCGTGAAGCTCAACAGCGACGAACTCGCCGCGCTCGATGAAGTCAGCCAGTTGCCGTCTGAATACCCCGGCTGGATGTTCACGCGGCAAGGCGAGTACCGCCGCAACCAGTTGAAGGAAGCGGCGGCCGAGTAACGTTCTCGCGATGCGGCAGGCCGCTCAGATGATCGGCTTGCCGCCCGTTACCGCGATTGTCGCGCCGGAGATGTAGCTCGCCTCGTCGGATGCCAGCATCACGTAGGCGGCGGCGAGTTCGGCGGGCTGGCCGGCGCGCTTCATCGGCACCTGCGAGCCGAAGTTCTTGACCTTTTCAGGCGGCATCGTCGATGGAATCAGCGGCGTCCAGATCGGCCCCGGCGCGACGCAATTCGCGCGGATGCCGCGCTCGGCCAGCAACTGCGCGAGGCCGCCGGTGAAGTTCTGAATCGCGCCCTTCGTGCTGGCATAAGCAATCAGACCGGGGTTCGGACTGTCCGCGTTGATGGACGTCGTGTTGATGATCGCCCCGCCCTCCTTCATGTGCGGGAGCGCCGCCTTCGTGATGCGGAACATCGCGCCGATATTCGTCGAATAGGTCTTGTCCCACTCGTCGTCGCTGATTTCCTCCAGGCTGTCGTACGTCATCTGATACGCCGCGTTATTCACGAGCACGTCGACGCGTCCGAACGCCTCGACCGTCTTCGCGACCAGTTCCTTGCAGAACGCGCGATCGGTGATATCGCCCGGCAGCAGCAAGGCCTTGCGCCCGGCTTCCTCGACCCAGCGTGCGGTTTCCTTCGCGTCGTCGTGTTCGTCCAGATAGGCGATCGCGACATCCGCGCCTTCCCGCGCATAGGCGATCGCCACCGCGCGCCCGATGCCGCTGTCCGCGCCCGTGATGAGCGCCGTCTTCCCTGCCAGCCTGCCGCTGCCCTTATAGCTCTGCTCGCCGTGATCGGGCTTCGGGTCCATCGGTGCGGTGAGGCCCGGCGTGCGGTCCTGCTGCTGATCGGGGAAAGGCGGAGTGGGATAGGCGTTTGTGTTCATGAGTGTCCTCATTGATGAAGAGTCGGGATTTACCCTCATTCAGCAAGCACCGGACCCGCTTTTAGCCGCTTTTCGGGCCTTTATCGGGATTGCCGATACGCGCTATCCGCCGTATCGCGTTGCGACATAAGGCCGCGTTGCCGACACTGTATGCACAACATCACGACGCAACGGAGACACACATGCGTACTCAAGTCGGCATCGTCGGCGCGGGCCCGGCCGGGCTTCTGCTCTCTCATCTGCTTCATCAGCGCGGTATCGAATCGGTCGTGCTCGAAACGCGCAGCCGGCTGGATATCGAGTCCACCATTCGCGCGGGCGTGCTCGAACAGGGCACGATGGACCTGCTGAACGAAGCGGGCCTCGGCGCGCGCATGCAGGCCGAAGGCGCGTTGCATCACGGCTTCGAGCTGGCGTTCGAAGGACAGCGCCGGCGCATCGCGCTGACGGAACTGACCGGCCATTCGATCACCGTTTATGCACAGCACGAAGTCATCAAGGATCTGGTCGCGGCGCGCGTGGCGGCGAACGGCGCGTTGAAGTTCGGCGTGTCGGATGTCTCGCTGCACGACTTCGCGGACAACAGCGACCGCAAGCCGCGCATCAAGTATCGCCACGAAGGACGCGACGAGGAACTGGAGTGTGATTTCATCGTCGGTTGCGACGGCTCGCAGGGCGTGTCGCGGCAGTCGATCCCGGAAGCGGTGCGGCAGGATTATCAGCGTGTGTATCCGTTCGGCTGGTTCGGCATTCTGGTCGAAGCGCCGCCTTCATCGGACGAACTGATCTACGCGCGGCACGACCGTGGTTTCGCGCTGATCAGCACGCGTTCGCCGGGCGTACAGCGCATGTACTTTCAGTGCGACCCGAAAGATTCCGTCGATGCCTGGTCCGACGACCGCATCTGGGCCGAATTGCACGCACGCGTCGATACGGCTGACGGCTGGCAGATCACGGAAGGGAAGATTTTCCAAAAGAACATTGTCGGCATGCGCAGCTTCGTTTCCACGCCGATGCAGTCGGGCAAGCTCTTCCTCGCGGGCGACGCCGCGCATATCGTGCCGCCGACGGGAGCAAAGGGGCTGAATCTGGCGGTGTCGGACGTGCGCGTGCTGACCGCCGGGCTCGTCGGCTTCTATCAAGACGGCAGCGCCGACAAGCTCGCGCGTTACACCGAGACGGCGCTCAAGCGCATCTGGCGCGCCGAGCATTTCTCGTGGTGGATGACGCGCATGCTGCACAAGCTCGAAGACACCTCGCCGTTCGAGCAACGGTTGCAGGTGGCGGAACTGGAGCACGTGACGACTTCGCGGGCGGCGGCTACGGCGCTGGCGGAAAATTACGTCGGAAGCGTGGCGGTTTAACGTGCTTCCGCGCGCCGGGCGGGAACGCCCGGTTGCGCGGGGACTGCGCCTGTCTTCCGACCGCTCCGGCACGCCCGCAGCTTCCGCCCGTGGCCAACGCGCAGCAACGGAACGTCTTACCGGCTATCATCGACGGTTTTTCGACTCCACCTTGCCTGACGGGTCCTCTTCCGCGCGATGTCCTTTCCGCATATCGATCTTCTCTATTCCGCCTCCGGGCTCGCGGTCGGTTTTCTCGTCGGCCTGACGGGCGTGGGCGGCGGTTCGCTGATGACGCCGCTGCTCGTCCTGCTGTTCGGCATCCATCCGGCGACGGCGGTCGGCACCGACCTTCTCTACGCCGCCGCGACCAAAACCGCCGGAACGCTCGTGCATGGCCTGAAAGGCTCGGTCGACTGGCGCATCACCGGGCGGCTTGCGGCGGGCAGCGTGCCCGCCGCCGCCGTGACGCTCTATTTTCTTCATCGGCATGGCATGGCCTCGCCCGACACGGCGCGCCTCATCCAGTTGATTCTCGGCACTGCGCTGCTCATCACCGCCGTGTCGCTCGTCTTCCGCACGCAGCTCGCACGCCTCGCCTATGAAAAGGGTCGCAGCCGCCCTGAAAACCCCACGCGCACCGCCGCCTGGACGATACTCACGGGCGCGATCCTAGGCGTGCTCGTGTCGATCACTTCGGTCGGCGCGGGCGCGATCGGCGTCACCGTGCTGCTCTTGCTCTACCCGCGTCTCGCGACGGCGCGCATCGTCGGTTCCGACGTGGCCCATGCGGTGCCGCTCACGCTGATTGCCGGCGCGGGACACTGGATGGTCGGCTCCGTCGACTGGTCGCTGCTCATTTCGCTGCTCGTCGGTTCCATTCCGGGCATCGCCGCCGGCAGTGCGCTGTCGTCCAAAGCGCCCGAAGCCCTGCTGCGCCACGTCCTCGCTGCAACGCTCGTCCTCGTTGGCGTAAAACTCGTGTTGAGCTGATGTTAGTCGCCCCGCCCGCCGATGCACAGCCGGCCGGATGGCATAGGCCAAATCGCATGGCCGGTTGTTCGGCCTAGCCGTTTGACCGGGTTTCACACGAGCGGCCGATGCGGCATCATGCGCAGTCAATCGGCTGACGCGCCCCTTATTGCGAAGCGCGCGGCCAGTCCGGCGGCGTGGCGCGATGTCGAGGTCATCGCGATGCGTGCGCCGTCTTCTGCCGTCGACGTTGCGAGGCAAACCGGCGGCAGCCTGAACGTTCACGAGGAGTCAGGCAATGAAAGAGAACGAGCATCCGCATCAGGACCTTCCGGCTGACCACGACGCGCCCGCCGATCCGGCGCGGCGGCGGCTGATCGCGGCAGGCGTCGGGCTTGCCGGCCTGTCGCTCGGCGGATGCAATCTCTTCGAGCACAAGCCGTCGACGCCCAAGACCGCAGCCGATCTTTCACTCGACCGCACGCTTGCCGCCAAGGTGCGGCAGATTGTCGTGATCTACGCGGAGAACCGCAGCTTCACGAATCTGTACGGCGACTTCCCGGGCGTGCAGCATCCGCTGTCGGCGGTGCCGGCCTCGCAATACACGCAGTTCGACCGCGATGGCGTCACGCCGTTGCCCACGCTGCCCGCAATCTGGGGCGGACTCGTGCCGCAAGCCCAGGAATTCGACGGCAAGCGTTACGCCATCGCGGAGAAGCAGATCGCCGGTTTGCGCAACGGCCCCTTCCGCCTCGCCGATGCACAAGGCGATCCGTTGCCGACCGGCGTCATCACACGCGATCTCGTGCATCGCTTCTATCAGAACCAGATGCAGATCAACGCCGGGCGCAACAACCAGTTCGCGGCGTGGGGCGACTCGGGCGGCCTCGTAATGGGCCATTACCGGAACTCGCCGGACACTTTCAAGCTCTGGGGCCTCGCGCAGCAATACACGCTCTGCGACAACTTCTTCATGTCGGCGTTCGGCGGTTCCTGGCTGAATCACATCTTCCTGATTTCGGCGCAGGCGCCGTACTATCCCGACGCGCACAGCAGCCCGGCGGCGAAGCTGATCTCGGCGGTCGAGGGCGACGATCCGACCGGCTCGCGCCTGAAGCTCGCGCCCGATTCGCCGAAGTCCGCGCTCGAGGGTCCGCCTAAGTTCGTCCGCGACAGTTCGCTCACCGCCGACGGCTACGCGGTCAACACGATGGCGCCGCCGTATCAGCCGAGCAACGTCAAGCCCGCGCCCGACAGCGATCCGCGTTTCGCGGATACCGCGAACGCATTCGTGCTGCCGCCGCAGACGTACGCGACCATTGGCGACCGCCTGTCGGAGAAGGGCGTCGACTGGGCGTGGTATAGCGGCGCGTGGCAATACGCGCTCGAGCATCGCGACACCGGCGCGGTGCCCGACTTCCAGTATCACCATCAGCCGTTCAATTACTTCCGCAACTTCGCACCGGGCACGTCAGCGCGCGAGCGGTATCTGCGTGACGCGGGTCTCGGCGACGATCCTTCCACGAACAAGCTGCTCGCGGACATCGACGCGGGCCGCCTGCCGTCCGTCACGTTCTACAAGCCGCAAGGCAATCTGAACATGCACGCGGGTTATGCGGACGTCGCATCCGGCGACCGGCATATCTCGAACGTGATCGAGCACATCCGGCGCGGGCCGCAGTGGGAGAACACGGTCGTGATCGTGACCGTCGACGAAAACGGCGGCTGGTGGGATCACGTCGCGCCGCCAAAGGGCGATCGCTGGGGACCGGGTTCGCGCATTCCGGCGATCGTCGTGTCGCCGCTCGCCAGGAAGGGTTACGTCGATCACACGGTCTACGACACGAATTCGATCCTCCGCTTCATCTCGCGCGTGCACGATCTTGCGCCGCTCGATGGCGTCGTCGCGCGGGACCGGGCGTTCGCGGCGAACGGCGAAGCGCCGCTCGGCGACCTCACCGCTTCGCTCGATCTCGCCTAGACGCGCTCGATCCACGCACGCGCCGATATCTCCAGCAGATAGCCGTAGTGCAGCGCGCCCACGGGCACGACGGCGCGCGCCGGCTTCCACGCGCCGAAGTGTCGCGCGTAAATTTCGTTGAACGCCTTCCAGTGCTCGACGCCGACGAGATAAACCGTCACTTCGATGCAGTCCGTCAGGCCGCCGCCCGCCGCTTCGAGCACGGTTCGGAGATTGAGCAAGGTCTGCTCGGCCTGCTCTTCGAATGGGCGGTCGCCGGTATGCGTGCCGTCGGGGCGCATCGGCAACTGGCCGGAGACGCAGACCAGATTGCCGGCGCGCGTCGCGTGGCTGTAGTGGCCTGCGGGAATCGGCAGGCCGGAAGCGTTGATGGTTCCTATCGGTGGCATCGTCGTTGATGAGTTGAGAGTCGATGGGTCACAGCATCAGTCTGCTTGCAAGGAAATCGAGGAACGCGCGGGCGCGGGCCGCCAGCGATTCGCTTTGGTAGTACACCGCGCTGATCGGCTGCCGAACGTCTTCGAGTGCGTCGTCGAGAATCGTGCGAAGGCGGCCGGCTTCGACATCGGCGGCGGTCATGAAATCGGCGAGACACGCGATGCCGCCGCCGTCGATCGCGAGTTGCCGGATGGTTTCGCCGCTCGACGCGGACACTGCCGGCTTAATCGTCACGAACGCGGCGCGGCCATCACGCAGCGGCCAGTCATTGAGGCTCTCGGGCGCGGTAAAACCGATGAGCCGGGCGCGCATCAACTCTTCGACATCGCGCGGCTCGCCGTGCTCCGCGAGATAAGCCGGGCTGGCAAGCACGCGCAGCCGGCTGCTGCCGAGCGTGCGCGCGTGCAGCGTGGAATCCTGCAGCGCGCCGATTCTTATCGCGATATCCACGCGCTGCTCCAGCAAATCCACGATACGTTCGTTGCTCGTCAGTTCCAGCGATATCTCCGGATAAAGCGCTGCGAACGCCTTCACGTGCGGCACCACGCAATGAAGCATGAACGGCGACGCCGCGTCCACGCGCAGCCGCCCGGCTGGACGCTCGCACCGTCGCGAGATGGCCTCTTCCGCGTCGTTCATCGCGGCGAGAATGGCGCGAGCGCGGGCGAGAAACAGTTCGCCCTCCTCCGTCAGCTGAAGGCGACGCGTGGTGCGGCGAACTAGCGTCGCATCGAGCTTCTTCTCGAGCCGCGTGAGCGTGCGGCTGACTCCGGAGACCGTCTGCTGCAGGGTTTCGGCGGCGGCCGTCATCGAACCGCTGTCGATCACGGTGACGAAAACGAGCAGTTCGTCGGTATTCGTCTTCATGGTGATGCGCGTGGATTATTGATTTGCAGTCAAGGCTGATTTGAGACTACCACTCTTTTTGCGAAAGTCGAAGCCACCGATACTGTGCCTACCGATTCAATTCTCAGGAGCAAGCACATGAAGATCTTCGTTACGGGCGCGGGCGGTTTCATCGGCGGTTCGATTGCGGCGGGGCTGGTGCGCGACGGCCATCAGGTGCGGGGTCTCATCCGCCGCGCGGAGCAAGGCGCGGCGCTGAAGCAAGCGGGCATCGAGCCGGTCGTCGGCAGCCTCGACGACGCCGCTCTGCTCGCCACCGAAGCCCGCGCGGCCGATGCCGTCATCAACGCGGCGAGCAGCGATCATCGCGGCGCGGTCGAAGCACTGATCGGCGCGCTCGAAGGCTCGAACAAGCCGTTGCTGCATACGAGCGGATCGAGCATCGTCGGTGATGCGTCGGGCGGCGAGGCATCGGATTCCGTCTACACCGAAACCACGCTGCCGGAGCCGACCGCCGACAAGGCGCCGGCGTCGCCATCGACAATCTGGTGCTGGATGCCGCGAAGCGCGGCGTGCGCTCGGCAGTGCTCTGCAACACGCTGATTTACGGCCACGGCGCGATTCCCGATACCGCCAGCGTGCAGTTGCCGCGTCTGGAGCGGCAGGCGAAAAAGAGCGGCGTGGTGCGGCATGTGGGACGCGGACTGAACATCTGGTCGAACGTGCACATCGACGATGTGGTCGACGCCTATTGCCGCGCGCTCGACA
This sequence comes from Caballeronia sp. RCC_10, assembly GCF_041360715.1. Taxonomy (NCBI): domain Bacteria; kingdom Pseudomonadati; phylum Pseudomonadota; class Betaproteobacteria; order Burkholderiales; family Burkholderiaceae; genus Caballeronia; species Caballeronia sp. RCC_10. Next base: position 192,086 of record NZ_JBFUPT010000009.1, on the reverse strand, counting down.
AGACGCCGGCGGGCACGTTCTATTTCATCGAAAGCGCGGAAGCGCAGTTCCGCGACATGACCGTCGCCATGGCGAAGACGCTCGGCCTGCGCGGGCCGGAAGACTGGCCGCTGGAACAGGCGATCGAGGAATGGGGCTACGAGATGGCTTCCTATGGACTCGGGTCGAATAGCCGGGTGCGCGGCGAGCGCGCGCGGACGCTGCTGGGCTGGGCGCCGAAGCGTAAGTCGGTGGTCGAGTGGATCGAGAAGGAGATGGTTCGCTGATCGGCGACCAACGAAAAAGCGGCTAAATTGGCTTGACCAATTTAGCCGCGTTTCACAACTGCGCCGCTTACTTCAGCGCGCTCGCGAACTTTTCGATGTCCGCTTCGGCCATGCCCGACTTCTGCGCCGATTCACGAATCTGCTTCCACGTAGTCGGATCGATCGGCACGCCATTCGCACGGCGTTCCGCGCGGCGCGCTTCTTCCGGCTCGCCGGGCGCGTAGATCGCGTCGATGCCCTCGGCGCGCGGCGACGCCTTCATCCATTCGAGGAACGCTTCGGCTTCGGCCTGAGCGGCGGGAGCGTCGAAGGCGTTCGGATCGAGAATCACCGACGTCATGCAGTTCATGATCGCGCTGGTCTTTTCGAGCGTGCTTTCGTGCGTCGTGTAACCGCCCGAGAGCGCCCCGCCGAAGATCTCGCACAGCGCGGCCAGGCCGGAACCCTTGTGCAGACCGAACGCCGTCAGCGAACCGAACGGCTGCTCGTGCATGACCTTCGGTTCGACCGTCGGCCGGCCTTCGTGGTCGAGCAGCATGCCCGGCGCGACCTGGACGCCCTTGTTGTACGCCACGCGCGTCTTGCCGTAGGCGATGCCCGCTGTCGCGAAATCGAGCACGAGCGGGCTCTTGCCGTCGCGCGGATACGCCGCGCAGAACGGGTTCGTGCCGAAGCGCCGATCGATGCCGCCGAACGGCGCGACGAGCGGATCGCCCGCCACGTTCACGAAGTGGAACGACACGAGCCCTGCATTCGCGCACTGCTCGGCCCAGTGTCCGATGCGCCCGATGTGATGCGCGTTGCGCAGGCCGACCGCGCACACGCCGAACTTCTTCGCGCGCTCGATGCCGTGCTCCATCGCCTCGTAGGCGACGACTTGCCCGAAGCCCTTGCGGCCGTCGACGGTCAGCACCGCGCCGGCGTCGCGGACGATTTCCGCGTGCGTGTTCAGTTGCAACTGGCCGTCTCCGAGCGACGACACATAGCGCGGAATCATCCCGACGCCGTGCGAATCGTGGCCCGACAGGTTCGACATCACGAGGTGATCGGCGACCAGTTCCGCTTCGCGCGGCGCGCTGCCGGCGCGTTCCCAAATGGCGCGGACGTAGGCGTGAAGCGTATCGGCGGCAATGCGTTGTTCGGGTTTGCTGGTTTCGTTCATTGCGACTCTCATCTCCTTTGATCGATTACTGGTGCGGCGCTTTCTGGAGAAGCGCGCGTGCCTGTTACTTTACAGACGTTCAACTGGCCTGACCAGTTTGTTTTTCAGAAAGCACTGAAAACGGCGAAAAAACGCCCGCTCGTGGCGGGCGTCGGTCGTCCGAAATGGGGGAACTGCTCAGGGCGCTTCGGCGATCACTTCGGCCACGGCCGCCGTCAGCTTCCTGGCGTAGGGCACGTGCAGGAATTCGTTCGGCCCGTGCGCGTTGGATTTCGGCCCGAGCACGCCGCACACCATGAACTGCGAGCGCGGGAAACCCTCTTTGAGCGTGTTCATCAGTGGAATGGTGCCGCCCTGCCCCATATACGCGACATCGGCGCCGAAATGACGACGCGACGCATCGTTCAGCGACGACGCCAGCCACGGCGCAAGCTCCGGCGCGCTCCAGCCGGTCGCCGCGCCGGCTTCGGGCTTGAACGTGACCTTCGCGTTGTACGGCGGATCGAGTTCGAGCAGCGACTTCAGTTGCGCGACGGCTTCGGTCGCTTCGACGAGCGGCGGCAGGCGCAGCGACAGCTTGAACGCCGTGCGCGGCGCGAGCACGTTGCCGGCGTCCGCGAGCGGCGGCAGGCCGGCCGCGCCCGTCACCGTCAGCGACGGACGCCACGTCGAGTTGAGCAGCGCTTCTTTGGGATCGGTCGTGGTCGGCAGCACGCTGCCACCGTCCTGACCGCAACTCCAGGGCAACTTCTTCCAGACATCGTCGCCGAGGATGTGCGCGGTTGCTTCGGCCTCTTTCATGCGTTGGCCGGGAATCGCGCAATGGAAATTCTTCGGCAGCAGATTGCCGGTCGCGGCATCCTCGAGCCGCTCGAACAGTTGCCGCATGATGCGGAATGTCGACGGCGCGATGCCGCCGTAGCCACCCGAATGCAGCCCTTCTTCGAGCACCTGCACTTCGAGGTCGCCGGCGACGAGGCCGCGCAGCGACGTGGTGAGCCATAGTTGATCGTAATTGCCCGCGCCGGAATCGAGACAGATGACGAGGCCGACGTCGCCGAGCCTGTCGCGCAACGCGTCGATGTACGGCAGCAAGTCGTAACTGCCCGATTCCTCACACGTCTCGATGATGCCGACGCAACGCGGCCGCTCCACGCCTTGCGCATCCAGCGCGGCGAGTGCGGTGATGCTCGCGTAGGTCGCGTAGCCGTCGTCGGCGCCGCCACGGCCGTAGAGCTTGCCGTCTTCGAGCTTGGGCGTCCACGGGCCGAGATCACTGCGCCAGCCTTCGAATTCGGGCTGCTTGTCGAGGTGTCCATAGAGGACGACAGTCTCGGTGCTGCCCGAGCGCGTCGCCGGTGCTTCAAAGAAGATGACCGGCGTGCGGCCGGTGAGCCGCACGATTTCGACCTTCAGGCCCTTCACCGGCTGCTTCTTGGCCCAGTCGGCGGCGTCCGTCACCACGCGTTCGATGAAACCGTGGCGCGCCCAGTCGGCGTCGAACATCGGGCTTTTCGCGGGCACCGCGATGTAGTCGGTCAGCGCGGGAACGATCTCGTCGTCCCACTTCCGATTGACGAATTCCTGCAATGCGGACGGATCGAGCCGTACCGCTTCTTCGTGTTGTGTGCTGTCGCCAGAGTTCATGACGGTGGTTCCATGCGGACAAACCACCATGATAGACGGGAATCTTTACGATCCGCGTGAGGTCCTGTCGTATGAACAATGGGCCGTTTCTAGCGCGGACCCGTGACGACGAACGGCGCGGCGGACGGCTCCGCGTCGATCGCCTCATCCGTGAACGGAAACCGCCGCCACTGTTTCGCCGAAAAAAGGCGCGTGGCGTCGCCGAAATGCGGCGAGGCAGGATCGTCCGATTCGGCGGGCGCGAGCAGCGTGTCCGCTTCCACGCCTTGCCGCCCGTTTCCGGTGAAGGTCACGACTTGCAGATAACTGTCGCCCTCGCCGTTCGCGTCCATCGGATACCCCTTCGCGTCCAGCGGACGCCCCGCACACACGACCGTGAAATAGCCCGCTTCGTCGCAGCCGCCGAACAGCGGGACGCGTGCGCCGTCGCGCGTCGTGTAGAGCAGATCGCCGCGACGCGAATCGAGCGCGAAGCCGTTCAACCGCAGCGACAGCGCGGCTCCGCCCAGCGCCTGCCGGATCTCCTGCACGACGGCGGGATTGCTGGTGTTCAGGCCGCTCGGCGTCGTCAGCGGACGCGATGGATCGAAGCGCGTCGCGAAAAGACGCTCGGGCGGGATGCGCATCAGACGCTGCCAAAGCTCGTCCCAGAGATTCGCGCCGCGCGCGTCGATATCCGCTGTGCCGTTCCAGTTACGCAGCACGTCGCAGGCGTCGTTGAGCGCGCTCGCCGCGTCGCCGGGCGTGCAGACGGCGTCGAGCAGCGGCTGCCGATAAAGCGCCTCCGACATCGATTTCGCCTCCAGCACCGCCGATTCCACCGCCTCGCGCGTGACCCCGCCGCTTTCCCGCTGCAGCCGCGCGGCAAGCAGATGCCCGTAGCGCGTGCGCAGCGACTGCTCGTAGCGGGTCGCCCCCGCAATGCGCGGATAGCCCGACAGCGGCGCGTTCGCGTTGGTGAGCCAGTAACTGTCGTTGAAGTTGCCGACGTAATCGCCGCGCGCCGCGCTCGGCATCTGATCGACGGGCAGCGTTCTCCGTTGCGTCCACGCGCACGCGCTTTTCGAGCCGTCGAGGAACGGCACGCCGGGCATGCGGCTCGCGAGCGCACGGCCGGCGGGCGGCGTGCAGGCATCGGCGAGCGCGTCGGATACGCCGGGCATCACGCCGATGTCCGCGAACCAGGCACGCGGATCGCCACGGCCGATCGCGAAGGTGTTCGCCCACGGAATCGCCGCATAGCGCTTCTGAATGCCGATGAAATCGTCGAGCGAGCGCGCCTGATTCCACGCGAAAAAATTCTCGAAGCTGCGGACGTTGTTCGCGTTGGCGTCGGCGAGTGCGTAGGCGCGCTGCGCGTTCCAGCCGAGCGCGGCATTGAGCGTGGACAGATCGACGACCGGACCGAAGCGCGTCCGATACAGCGTGCGCGCCACCGGTTCGACCGAGCCGTCGGCGCGGCGTACGCGCACGGAGAGCGGGACGGGCGTCATCGGTTCGGTCGCGCCATCGAAGCGGTAGCGCGTGGGATCGGCGGGATCGAGCGTCAGTTCGAAGAGGCCGAAGCGGCGCGCAGTCGACACCGTATGCGTCCACGCGATGTTTTCGTTGAAGCCAAGCACGATCAGCGGCACGCCGAGAAACGACACGCCCGCTGCGTCGAGCCGGCCGGGAATCGTCAGTTGCGCCTGATAAAAGCGGTCCGGGCCGCGCCAGAACCAGTGCGGGTTGCCGAACAGGATGCTGCGCTTGTCGCGCGTGATCGGCGCGCCGAAGGCGAGCGCATTGCTGCCGATGCCGGGCAGTTCGCCTACGGGATAGCGGAGATCGCTTGCGGGGACGTTCGACGCGAGCGCGTTGCCTGCGACGCGAAGCGCAGACGGAGCTGGCTCGGGCGGCTGATCGACATTCGCGTCAAGCGCGCTGCCGACGCCCGGTGCGCCACGCACGGCATCCGGATCGCCCGACACGGCTCCCGCCGTCGGTGGATGCGCCGCCGCGATCGCCTCAACGAATCTTGCCGATCCGCCCGCCAGATTCGCCGCGATCAGCCGCCGGTAGATATCGTCCGGCCCGATCTGGTCGACCCACGGCTCGCCACGGCAGGCCGCATGAGCGCCGGGAAAGTTGCCGGCGTCCAGATCGGCGAGATAACGGTTGTAACCAGCAGCGAAGCCGTCGATAAGACTGCGTAAATCCGGCGATTGCGCGGCGCGATAGCGGTCGACGGCGGCCTGGTCGTCGACGAGGCGGAAGAAGAAGTCAGAGTCCAGATTGCGCGGCTGGCCGAAGATCGACGGATTCGGCGGACGCGCGTCCGCACCGAAATGCTCGGATCGCTCGCCGCGCCAGGTCACGAAACCATCGGCGAGCGAACACAGATTGTCCTGCGCCTGCGCATAGCCGTAACCGTAGCCGAGGCTGCCCCAGTCGGCGGCGCGGATATGCGGGATGCCCGACTGCGTGCGGCGAATCTCCGCGCGATACGGCGCCGTGTCGGCACGCTCCGACGCCTGTTGCGACGCGGCGCAGCCGGCGAGCATCGCGATGGCGAGTGCGCCGAGCATCGCACGACTGACGGTCTGATTCATCGGTCACGGTCCTCCGATCACTCGATTGGGCGGAAGCCCGGGCGGAATGTCGGCCAGTATCGCACCGTGCGGCGCGCGGGCACCGCCAAAAGTTAGCTCCGGCTCATGGCGCGTCGCGGCGTCGCTTGCAGCATCAGCGGCAAAGCATCGGCGGGTTGCACAATGGGAGACTGAGTCAGCGCACGAGAATAAAGAGTTTCGATGACCTCATCCGAGCAAACACCCGGCGACCCGCGCCCGACGCCGCCCGAACGCCCATCGCCGGACGAGTGCTGCCACAGCGGCTGCCATCCGTGCGTCTTCGATCTCTATCAGGACGCGCTCGACCGCTACGAGCAGCAATTGCGTGCGTGGGAAGCGCGGCATGCGCCGGGCTTGCAGGAATAGCGGGCGGTCATTCGAGCGCCCGATAGCGCACGGCGCTATGCTTGTCGTCCTTTCGACAAGAGGACCGCGAAGGTCCGCACAATCAAGGAGCGCAAGACCATGTCCCTCTCGATGTATCGCGCGTCGATTCCGGTTTTTATTCGCGGGCTGGAAGTGTGCTCGTCCCTGCTCGAAAAAGGCGCTGCCTTCGCCGATGAAAAAGGCCTCGCCCACGCCGATGTGATCGGCGCACGCCTCGCGCCCGACATGTTGCCGCTCGCCGCGCAAATCCAGCGCGCCAGCGACACGGCGAAGCTCTCCGCGCAACGCCTGTCGGGCGTCGAAGCGCCGCGCTTCGAGGACGACGAGGACAGCTTTGCGAAGCTGCAGGAGCGCATCGCGAAGACGATTGCGTATCTGAAGAGCATCGACCAGGCCGCGCTCGCCGATAGCGAATCGCGCACGGTGACGCTCAAGTTTCCGGACTTTTCGCCGTCGTTTTCAGGCGTCGATTATTTGCTCGGCTTCGGGCTGCCGAATTTCTATTTTCACGTCGTCACGACGCACGACATCCTGCGCCATCTCGGCGCGCCGATCGGCAAGCGCGACTATCTCGGCGCGCTCAAGTGAGCGTTTGAACGGAGTGCAAGCCGCTCGATAAGGCCATCGAGCGGCGCTGTCGGCACGAAGCAGAGCTTCTATTGACGTCGGGCGGACTCAGGCTCCCGCCCGCGCCGCGATCTGCTTGCGCCAGCCGGTCAGAATGCGCCGAGCGAGCGCGTCGTAATCGCCGCCGAAGTGGTGATCGCCCGGCAGCTTCACGACTTCGATGCCCGTCTTGGTGAGCGTCGGGCACAGCGTGTCGTCTTCCTTCTCGCCGTAGATGCACTGAACCATCGCGGGCGGCAGCTTCGTCAGTTCCGGCTTGACCTTCAGCGCCTTCTCGCTCGCCTTCATGCCGAGCCAGCCCGTCACGCGAATCTGAAAATCCGCCTCGGGCGCGAAGCCCATCAGCGAGACATAGGACACTTGCGCGCGTACCGCATCCGGCAGGCGGTTGTACGCGAACGGCATCACGTCCGCGCCGAACGAGTAGCCGACGAGCGCAACGTGGTTCGTATGCCAGCGCGCGTTGTAGGTGCGAATCACTCGTGCGATGTCCGTTGCCGTGCGCTCCGGCGACTTCTCGCTCCAGAAATAGCGCAGCGAATCGATGCCGATCACCGATACGCCATCGCGTTGCAACGCGAGCGCCATCGTCTTGTCGAGATCGCGCCAGCCGCCGTCGCCGGAAATGACGATGGCGAGCAGATCGGTCGGCTTGGCGGCGCGAAGTTCGATGAGCGGCAGATCCGAGACATCGTTATCGACGGGCGCTTCCGCCTTTTTCAGATGCGGCGCCGTCATCGCGACGATCGCATCGGCCCGGGAGCGGCCCGGCTGCAACGCGGCGCGCTCCAGGAAACCGGGCAAGCCCTTCATGTGGATGATCGTCGGGTCGGGCGGACACGGCTTGAAGCGCGCATCCAGTTCCGCATCCGCCGCCAGCGACACCGCGCCCGCCACCGTGTTGTCAGGAGCCTGCGTCAAAGCCTGCTCGCTCACCATCGCGCCTTGCCCGGCGCCCGCGAAAATCGGCGAGAAATAGCGGCTCGTCTGCACGGTGCGTTCGAGCTGATGGCTCATGTCTTCCGCATCGCCGACGAGGTTGTGGCATGTCTCCTTCTTTTCCGTCGCAAGGCGTGCGGCATAACGCGGCGTATCGACGCCGACGACCATCGCGCCTTTAGCCGCGAGCGCATCGGCGGCCTGAGCATCGGCGGGGCTCCAGCCGGACTTATCGGAGAACAGGACAACGAAGCCCGTCATTTCGCCCGCGGGCCTGGTCAGCGTCACCTGCCCGTAGCGGCCGCCGGAAATGGTGGAGGCGTGGGCCGCGCCGAGGATCGATGCGCCCAAGACGGCGAGCGCCGCCAGTTTCTTGCCAAAGTGAATCATGAACGCCAGCCTCCCGCCAGCAGCGAAAGGTCCGCCAAAGTGAAAAATACGCCGACCGAACCGGACGCCGCCAGATAGCGCGGCTCCCAGTGCGGCTGGAACTTGCTCTTGAAGCCGCGCAAACCGCGGAAGTTGTAGAAACGCCCGCCGAAGCGCCACACCAGTCCGGCGAGCCGGTGCCAGTGCGAGGCAAGCGGCGTCGGCTCCATCCCCGAAAGCGGCGCGATGCCGAGCGACAGCGAGCGGAATCCCGCTTCCTTCAGATGCAGCGCGAGCTTCGTGAAGAGATACTCCATCGCATACGACGACGCATTCGCGACATGGCGCATCACGCCGACGGTCGCTTCGGTGTTGAGGTCCGTCGTCATGAAGGTGACGAACGCGACCGGCGCGCCCGCCTGACGCACGAGCAGCACCGATTGCGCCGCCAGATAGTCTTCATTGAACGCGGCGACCGAGAAGCTCTTCTCACGCGCGGAGCGGCTGTCGAGCCAGTCGTCGGAAATCTCGCGCAGCATCGGCATGCATTCGGCGATACGGTCCGGGCCGATCAGTTCGGTGTCGAAACCATCGCGTTCGCCGCGCTTGAGCGCGTAGCGCAGATGGGCGCGGTGCGAGCCCTTCAGGTCGAAATCCGCCAGCGCGACGTGCGCTTCCTCGCCGAGTTTCATCAGCGTGAGACCGGCGTCCAGATAGAGCGGCAGGGCATCGGCGCGCACCTGATAGAACGCGGCGCGGCCGTTGTGCTTGTGCGCCAGCGCGACGAATTCGCGGATCAGCCCCGCCCACTCGCTGCGCGGGCCGACCGGATCGTGCAGCGCGGCCCACGTGCGGCCATGTTTCGCGTACATCAGGAAGGCTTCGCGCGATTCCGAGAAGAGGAAACTCTTGTCGCCCATCATCGCGAGGCCGGCGTCGCTGCGCTCCTGCGCGCGGAAAATGCGCGCGGCGTTGGCGAGATCCTGCGGCGCGGGCTTCACGAAGCGGCCCGCCGCCGGACGCAGCAGTTGCCACACCGCGAACGCCGAGGCGAACACGCCGGCGGCCAGCGTCGCGCGCAACGCACGCGGGGCGCGCTCGTCGAAGGCGAATTGCCACCAGAGGTCGGTGTCGTAGGGCACGTCGCGGAACGCGAAGAACATGATCCACACGGCCACCGCCATCACCATGCCGACCGAGAACAGCCACGTCAGCGTGAAGCGCTCGGCAAAAAGCGAGGCCCGTCGATTGAACCGCTCGCGCGTCGCGACGAGCAGCACGATCAGGAACGCGAGCACGCCCGCTTCGATGAATGCCAAGCCTTTCGCGAGCGACAGCGCGAAGTTCGCCACCGCGAGAATCAACGCGAGCCACCACGCGGCGTCCAGCCGGCGCATCAGGCCGCGCGCGACGAACAACAGCAGCACGCCGAGCACGCTGCCGAGCAATTGCGAGCTTTCCAGCACCCACAGCGGCACCACGGTCTGGAGCAACGCGATGCGCATCTTGAAGGCGGGCGTCGCGCCGGAGATGACGAGCATCGAGCCGGCCGCGAACGTGACGATCGCCAGAAACAGCGGCGCAAGCTGCGACACGCGATCCGGGCGCAGAAACGCGAAGCGGCCCTTGAGCGCGCGGCCCTCGAACGCGGCCATCACGCCGGCGGACAGAATCAGCGGCAGGCCGAAGTAGATCGCGCGATACGCGAGCAGCGCGGCGAGCACGTCGGGCGTTGCGACCTCGCGGCCCAGCGTGAAAACCATCGCCGCCTCGAATACGCCGACGCCGCCCGGCGTGTGGCCGATCATGCCGAGCAGCATCGCCGCCGAGAACACCGTCATGAACTCGGCGAGACCGACGTGCGCGCCGGGCAGCATCGCCCAGAGCGCGAGGCCCGCGCCGAACACATCGACGATGGCGAGCGCCGTCTGTGCGATGAAATCGCGGCGCGTCGGCACGTTGAACGCGAGCCACTTCCAGCGCGAACGCAACGTGCGCTGCTCGCGTCCGCAGAAGACGAGCATCGCGACGAATACGGCGAGAAGCGCCGCGCCGATCGCGCGCAGTATTGCCGGGGAAAGATGCATCATGCCGGCGAGCGTGCCCGCCGAAGCGACCATGCCGACCGCCGTCATGAACGCCAGCGACAGGGCGAGCGTCACGCCGGTGAAAACCGACAGGCGGCCGACTTGCGCCGCAGTGACGTCCGCCGCGCCGTACACGCGGCAGCGCACCGCACCGCCCGTCAGCGCGCCGAAGCCGGTGACGTTGCCGAGCGCGGAACCGACCGTCGCGCCGACCCACAGCAGCGAGCGCGGCACGGTCACGCCGATGTGACGCAAGCCAATGGCGTCGCGCCCGACGAGCGCGGCGAAACTGAGCGCCGTCGCGAACAGCGCCCCGCCCCACGCTTGCGGCGTGAGCAGACGCAGGGAGCGGACGACGGACTTGTAATCGACCGAATGCGACAGATGCTGGAACACGACGAGCAGCAGCGCGCACACGACGACCGTCAGCGCGGGCGCCGCGAAGCGCTGCAAATCAGGAAAGGCGCCTTGGGAATCTCCGGGCGTGGAGTGGGCGCGAAGCCGGGCGAACAACTTTCTGCGAGACATGCGTTATCTGAACTTGCTGGCGCCGCAGCCTGACGATGAAACCGCCGGCTGCCGCGCGAATCGTTGTAGTGGGGCCGCGTGTGATGCACAGTGGGCGAGGCTTCGGCTGTCGACCGTTGCGCTCGCGCCATGCGAAACGTTGTGAACTGAGAAACGTCTGTATAACGGCTACGGTTGACCCGACTTGACTGCTATCGACGAAACCGTCGCTGCCGGGAGCGATGGCTGCTCATCAAAGAACCGCGTCGCGAACCATCGGCGCAAAGACTAAGCGGATACCGCTCACTGAGGGATCGGATAAATGAGAAAAACTGTCGCAAATGCGTTGATGGCTTGTTTCACGCTTGGTCTCGCCGGATGCGCGACCACGGACGACGCCCTGCTCAAGACTGTGCCGATCGGCTCGGGCACGTCGACCCTGGCGACCTTCGATTTCGTGCGCTGCGTGAAGGACAGATGGACGCCGCTCGGCGGCCCGGTGCGTGAATACGCGCTCGGCACGGATAGCCAGGCCGTGTCGGTGAAAGGCGCGGGCGGCGCGTCGATGGTGCTCGTCGTCGCGCAACCCGCCGCGAGAGGAACCGGCTATACGATTTACGGGGAAATCGCGGCGAGCCGCTACGTGACGGCCGCGCACGCGTGCGACTGAAGCGTCGCGCTTACAAGGACTTGCCGTTGCGCAGGTCCTCGCCCGCCAGATGCGTGCCGACGATGCGCCCGATCAGATAGCCGTCGGAAGCACACGCGTTCGTGCGCTCCTTGCCGTTCCACTGGATTTTGTAGTCGTCGTCGAGGGAGTGGACGGCGGAGGCGTCGAACTTGACGAGCTTGTGCCTGGGCGGCTTGCCGCCGCTGTTGCGCATTTCTTCGCCGACGAGCCGGTTCCAGGTCAGCGCGTAGCCGTAGCGGACGCCATCGGCGAAAGCCGCGTTGTCGCAGACCTGAGCGGGCGGCGTCACCTTGACCGTCATGCGATACCCGCTCGCCCCGCCGACGACGATGCGCTGTTCCGCCGGCCCCGGCGCGGGCGCGGCGGCTTTCGATGCCGCTGCGGCGGCGCTCGCCGCGCGTGCCGCCGATGCGGCGGAAGCGGCGGCGGCCGCGTCGGCGCTGGCTTGCTGCTCGGGGAGCGGCGCACACGCGCCGAGTGCGAACGCCGTTAAAATTGCCGCTACACACGCGAAGGCTTTGCCGGCGCCTTTCATTCTGTTGACCATCGACCTGCTATTCACCTGCACTCATCCCGTCTTAGAAATATTCCTAGCGTTACCTTACCATCCCGGCGTGTAATGCTCGGATTTTTGAGAATCGGGGAGACGCCGTCTGAAAACTACGAAGCCGACGACGTGTTGCCCATTGGCATTTCAATTCCGCGCCGCGCCATTTCGACGATCAGAAACGTTCGCCGCGTCACGTGAAACCGCGCGAGCAGGTCGCTTGAATACTCTTTGGCCGTGTTTTCGCTGATGTTCATCTTGCGTGCGATGGCCTTGTTCGACAGCCCTTGCAGCAGATAACGCAACGTTTCGGTGAGACGCGGCGGCAGGTCGAGCGATTCGACCGTCACGCCGGAATGGGTGGAAACGGGTTTTGGACTATGACCGCCCTTGCCGAGCACGGTGTTGGGCAAGTAGACGCGTCCGTTCAGAATGGTCTTGAGCGCCTCGCGGAATACGCTTGCGCCCTGCTCGCTGCCCTTCGAGATGAAGCCGCACGCGCCCTGGCGGATGCATTCGAGCACGGTATCGCGGTCGTCCTGCGCGGACAGCATGATGGTCTGAACCTCGCGCTCTTCCTCGCGTATCCAGTTGAGCAGATCGATGCCGGTGGCCTCGCCCCGCAGGTTGTAGTCGAGGAACATCAGGTCGTACGAGTTCGTCGCGAGCTTGGCTTTCGCCTGCTCGAAGCCGTCCGCCTCGTCGATATCGAGTAGAGGCTCGTTCGCCAGGATCAGGCTTTTCATCGCGCTCCTGGTGAGCCCTTCGTCCTCTACCAGCAATACTGTTTTGAAATAACCGTTTTCCATTGCGAGTCCCCGAGAACGCTTCCGATGTTACGCGCGGCTCGAACGGCTTCCCATCCCTCCTTTCGCAGGGATACATCCGCGGGTCTCCTAAAATCTTTGCGACTCCCCGCCCGTGCCGGGTTGGGCGCGCGGCGCGCAACGCCGACACTGGGTGCATGACGAAGAGGAGGATGCCATGTCGCCCCGATCAGCCGATGACGAAAGCGAATTCGCGTTGTGGCGCATTAAGCGCGCACCCGCCGGCGCTTCGGCGCGCCGCGTGCTGATCGCGCACAGGGACAAGTCGATTTGCGATTCGCTCGCGCTGCAGCTGCGCGAAAAAGGCCTGCAGGTCATTCATTCGCAGGACCTCGGCTCGGTCCGCTCGCTCGTGCACGGCTGGCGCCCGCAGGCGCTCGCGCTCGATACGAGCCTCGACAGCGAATCGGGCTATGTCTTCATCCGCACGCTGCGCATGGACGCCGATGTCACCGGGCGTCTGCTCGTCGCGATGAGCAACGTATGGCCCGCCGATTCCGTCGAATCGCTGAAAGACGCCGGCTTCGACGCGCATTGCCGCCGGCCGTGTTCGACATGGCGCATCGTCGATATGGTCGATGCGTTCTTTTCCACCCCCGCTTCCCGGTGAACGCGATGCACTCGACCAACACAAGGCGCTGCGTCGAAGCCCGCGTCAGGCGGCGTCGGCGGCGCGGTTCGCGTGCGGGCCTGCGCCAGTTGCCATCACGAGCGACGCCGATACTTCACTACCTGGCGGCACCGCGACGACACCCGTCCCCGCCATGCCCTGCGCATGGAGGTTGAAACCGTCGCTCACGTGCGAGACCGGCTCGATGCACAGATACCCCGCGCCCGCCGGACAATGCACGACGACGTGCTCGAACGGGCCATCGGCGACGAGCGCGAGCGTGCGGCCATCGGCGTAACGCAGCGTCGCGCGGCCGTTCCAGCCGCTGAGATAACGCGTGTAACCGTCGTCCTCTCTCGCGTGACGATGCGTCGGCGCTTCGTCCGACACACCGACCGCGATTTCCGCTTCGTGACGCCAGAGCGTCGTGGCGTCGAGTTCGGCTTCCTGCGCCGCGAAATACGGATGAAAACCGAAGCCCGCGGGCATCGGCTGCGAGGAGCGATTGATGACGCGCATCGACAGGCGCGCGCCATCGGCGGCGGCTTCGATTGTCTGCATCGCTTCGAAGGCCCAGGGCCAGCCATGCTCGCCCTCGCGATGCACATAGCGCATCGCGATGCAATCCGCATCATGACGCTCGACGCTCCACGCGGCGTATTGGCCGAAGCCGTGCAGCGCGTGCGCCATGCCGGGAAACGTGGCCAGTTCGATACGCGCGCCATCGGGCGCGGGAAACTGCGCGTCGCGCACGCGATTCGAAAACGGCACCAGCGGATAGCTGCCGCCTTTCGGCCACGCATCGCACGGCCATGCCGACGCGGTGATCGGCACCAGCCAGTCGTGCGTGCCGTGCGCGTCATCGGTCGTGAAACGCGTGATGCGCCCGCCCGCCGCTGGCGCGACATACACGCTATGCGCGCCATTGGCGATCCGCAGAAGCGGCTCGGCCTTCAGGTCGATGACCGCGCGCATCACTATCGCTGCTCCTTCACGCGCGAGACGAGTTGCGTCGGGCTCACGAACTGCAGCGCGATCAGCACCCAGATCAGCGTAATGGCCATATAGATCATCGCCATGGCGTCGATGGATTGCGGCGCGCGCACGCCCGTCGAAAAGACCGCGTAGTACAGCGCGACGACGAGCGTCTGGGTCGTCGGCCCGGCGGTGAAGAACGTCAGCTCGAACATGCCTATGGTCCGCACCAGCACCAGCAATCCCGCCGCGAGCATGCCGGGGACGAGCAGCGGCAACAGCACATAGCGGAAATAACGGGCCGTGTTCGCGCCGAAAATGCGCGCAGCGGATTCGAGATTCGGATCGATCTGCTCGATGAACGGCGTCATCACGAGAATCACGAACGGCAGCGCCGGCACGAGATTCGCGAGGATCACGCCAGTCAGCGTGCCGGCCAGATGGAACTTGTACATGACCGTCGCCATCGGGATGCCGTACGTCACGGGCGGCACCATCAGCGGCAGCAGAAAGATCAGCATGGCGAGGCGTTTGCCGGGAAACTGCACCCGCGCGAGCGCATATGCGGCCGGCACGCCGAGCACGATGGACAGCAGCACCACGGCGCCCACCACTTCCAGCGTCACGAGCAGCACGCTCGACAACTGGAAGTCGCTCCACGCCTGCGCATACCAGTGCAGCGTGAAGCCTTGCGGCAAGAGCGTGCCGAACCACCGTGTCGCGACCGAGTTGACCGCGACAGTCGCGATCAGCAGCAGGACGTTGACGAGAAAGAAGCCCATCGTCGTCCAGACGAAGAACTTCCACAGCCTGTCACGCAGGCTCGCATGCTGTTTCATGTTCTTGCCGGATCGTTGAGTCGGAGCCGGGGCTTGCCAGGCGGAAGCCGCGCGATTGTCGGTAGCCATTATCCCTTGCCTCCCGTCACCGGACCCGTGTAGAAGAAGCGCCGTGCGCCGAGCATGCCCGCCACGACGAGCAGTTGCACGAAGCCCATGACGATCGCAATCGTCGATGCCAGCGAGTAGTCGTAACTCTCGAACGCGGCTTCCGATGCGGCGATCGAAATGACGCGCGTCGGGCCAGCCGGCGCGCCGAGCAGCACCGCCGACGGGAACACCGAGAACGCCTGCACGAACGAAAGGCAGGCGGTCATCGTGAGGCCCGGCAGCAGGAGCGGCAGATAGATCTGGCGAAACTGTTGCCAGGGGCTTGCCCCGAGCGTGGCCGCTGCGCGCGCGAGCGTCGGGTCGATGCCCGTCACGTACGACAGCGTCAGCAGAAACGCGAACGGAAAGCCCGACACGATCAGCGAGATCAGCACGCCCCAGTAGTTATGCGTGAGCCGCACTTCGTCGCCGTAGAGATGCAGCGCCTGAACCGCCTGCGGAAACCAGCCGTTCGGGCTGAAGTACGTGAGCATGCCGTCGGCGATCAGCACGGTGCCGAGCGTGACCGGAATCACGAGCAGGGTCGTCGCGAACTTCTGATACGGCGACGAGCGCCTGAGCGCGAAGGCCACCGGCACCGAGACGCCCACGTTGATGATCGTCGCGGGCACGGCGAGCTTCAGCGTGACGATGATGGTCGGCCACATCGACGTATCGGTGAAGAACGTGACGTAGTTGGCCAGGACGCCGCCGCCGTTCATCGGATTGAACGACAGCATGAGTCCATACGCGAACGGATAGTTGAACAGCGCGACGATGAAGACGAGCGCAGGCGTCACCAGCCAGCCCTTCGGATCGCGCGGCTGCGCGGGAAGCGCGATCATTTCTCTTCTCCATACACGAGCGCCTTCGACGGCGCGACGTGCAACGCGATGCGCTCGCCTTCGCTGCATTCGCCCGCGATGCGCGCCCACAGCTTGCCGAACGCCGTGTTCACGATGATGAGCGAATCGCGCCCGCCGTATTCGACCGTTTCGACGTGTGCGTCGAATGCGTTCTGATCGCCGGGCGACGCGCGTTCCATGTCTTCCGGACGCAGCGCGACGCTGACCTGCTTGCTGTCGAAGCCTTCCATCGGCGTGCCGAGCAGGTGCACACCGTTCGCACTCACCGCGACGGACTCGCCTTGCGAGCCTTCGAGCGTGAACGGCACGACATTGCGAAAGCCCATGAAGCGCGCGACGTGCAGGTTCTTCGGCCGCGAATAGACTTCCTTCGGCGACGCCACTTGCTGCACGACGCCCTCTCTCATCACGACGATGCGGTCGGCCATCGACAGCGCCTCGTCCTGATCGTGCGTCACGTAGATGGTCGCGCGTTCCAACTTGCCGTGGATGCGCCGGATCTCGGCCCGCATTTCGATGCGCAGCTTGGTATCGAGGTTGGACAGCGGCTCGTCCATCAACACCAGCGGCGGTTCGATGACGATCGCGCGGGCGATCGCCACGCGCTGCTGCTGGCCGCCCGACAGCTGACCGGGCAGCTTGGCGTCGTGGCCGATCAGTTGCACGAGTTGCAGCGCGGCCTTCGCGCGCTTGACCGCCTCGGCCTTCGGCACGCCGCGCATCTTCAGTCCGAAGCCGACGTTGTCCAGCACCGACATATGCGGAAACAGCGCGTAGTTCTGAAACACCATGCCGAATCCGCGCTTCTCGGGCGGCAAAATGTCGATGCGCGTGTCGTCCAGCCAGATGCCCCCGCCCGTCAACGGCTGCAGCCCCGCGATGCAGTTCAGCGCGGTGGACTTGCCGCAACCCGATGGTCCCAGCAGCGCGATGAATTCGCCCCGCTGGATGTTGAGATCGAGGCCCTTCAGCGCGGCGAGCTGATGCCCTTCCGCGTTGGTGAAGCTGCGCGAGACCGAGTCCAGGCGCAACTGCTCAAAAGTGTGCTTCATGACGATTTCCCGCGCTCTTTCCCGCGCTCTTTGTGCAAGCGGCGACGCCCCTCGCGAGGAGCGCCGCCGTCTCATGGCAATGAACAGCCGATTACTTGGTCTTCTGCGCGCCGATTTCGCGGTCCCATTTCTGGAACGCGGCGACCATGGCCTGCGCGTTCAGCGGCACCACATGCGGACGGTCAGCCAGCAGTTTCGCGTACTCGGGGCGGCCGAACTTCTGGATCACTTCCTGGCTCTTGGCGGGCGCGGCGGACAGCGGCACGTCCTTCACGGCGGGACCGGGATAGAAATAGCCGTCGTCATAGGTCAGCGCCTGCTGCGCCGGCTCGAGCATGAAGTTCATCAGCTTGTAGAGCACGTCGAGCTTTTCCTTCGGCACGCCCTTCGGGATCACCATGTAGTGGGCGTCGTTCACCCACGTCATGTTGTCGAACGCCTGCACCTTGAATTCCGCCGGCACGATGCCGAGTGCACGCGGGTTGATGTCCCATCCGGTGACGGTCACGGTCATGTCGCGCGTGCCTTCGCCGAGTTCCTTCATCACCGCCGACGTGCCGCCCGGATAGTAAGGAATGCATTCGTTCAGCTCCTTGAGGAACGCCCACGTCTTGTCCCAGCCGTTGATCGGATCGGTCGGGTTCTTGTCGCCAAGCACGTAGGGCAGGCCCATCAGGAAGGTGCGGCCGGGACCGGAGTTGGCCGGGCGCGCGTAGATCAGCTTGTTCGGATGCGCCTTGCACCATGCGAGCAGTTGTTCAGGCGTCTTCGGCGGATCGCTGACCTTCGCCGGGTTGTATTCGAGCAGCGGACCGGCGGGCATGTAGGTCACTTCGAGCCCGTAACCCTGCGCGATGTCCTGCATCTTGCGCGGACCCGGCGCGTACTTATCGAGCACGCCAGGGAATACGGCCGATTGCTCGGGCAGCAGCTTTTCCCACAGGCCTTGCTGAATGCCGGCGGCGAGCGCATCGGTGCCGGTCACGACGAGGTCGATGTCGGAGCGGCCAGCGCCCTGCATCGCCTTGATCTTGCCCGGCAATTGCGGCGCGGGCGCGTTCGTGAACGTGATGCTGGAAACCAGGTTCGGGTACTTGGCCTTGAACGCCTCGAAACCCTTCTGCGTCAGTTGAAGATTGCCCGCGACGTCGACGATATTGATCGCCACGGGATCGGCCGCATGGGCCGCGCTAGTCGCGAACGCCGCGCTCGCAGCGACGCACAACGCCGCCAGTTTCACTGACAGTCCTGCCTTGAAAGCCATGTTGTCTCCTCACTTCTCTCGCAACCGCTGTTGGAACTTCGTTCTGGTTGTTTGCCCCGGGCCGCGCGGACTTTTTTGTGTCGGTTTGCGTCCTTGCGATCCGTCATTAGCTCACGAAGCTGAAAAATAGCCAACCCAATCATCGTATGTCAAGCAAATTGCAGCGGGCTTCGTGCGTTTCCCAAGCCCGCTGAAAGGTGCCCGATCCCCGCGCGGATTGACGCTCCGTGAGACGGTCGGGATATACCCGAACCGCTTGTTACCCGACTTGTTTAACCGCTTTTAACCGCCGTTTTCCTTTGTTATCACGATAGCGAGCGGTCGAACGCGAGCAGCGCCCGGGCTTCTTTTTCGACGGCGGGCAGCGCGTGATCGGGCGTGTTGCTGAGGAGCGGCAGGATCGGGCCCATGTCGGCGATGCCCGACAGCGTCACGGCATCGTGGAGCACGCGGATTAGCGAGATACCGTCGCGCAGGGTTTCGAGCGGGAGGAAGCGATCGTAGAGCGGCTGGGCCGCGGCGGTATCGCCGGACTTCGCGGCGCGCAGCAGCGCCATCACCGCGTGCGGCGCGATGCAGCCGGAGCCGGTGGTCCACGCGGCGAGCCCGAAGTCGCGCGTGTGGATCAGCGCCGGACGCTCGCCCATCCCCGATACGACTTGCGATGCGGGCACGCTCTGCAGCAGGCGGCGCAGGTAAGGATCGCTGGACGGATCGGCGCGGACGATCGCGTATTTCACCGCGAGCAGCGTGCCGTCCGCGACGAGCGCCGCGAGCGTGTCGACGTCGATATAGTCCTCGCTCTTGATATAGAGCGTGAACGGCATCCCGGCTCTGTCGGTGAGGCGTCTCAGGCCTGTCGCCACGCCCTGCGGCGTGGTGAAGCCCGCGAGCGGAAGGACCATCGCGGTGCGGTATTGCGTCTGCGCGAGGATGGCCGCCTGGTCGAGCATCTTCCCGTAATCGGGACCGATGGCGGGGATCACCCGCGTCTGCGAATCCGCGCTTTCGGCCAACATGTCAAGCAACTCGCGATACTCGCTCACGGCGACGTGGTAGAGATTCGCATTGCCGCCATAGAGGAGCGTGCGAACGCCGCCTGCTTCAATGTGGCGAATCGGCGCGCGGTTCTGCGCGGGTTCGAGCGTAGAGTCTGCGCGCCGTGCCAATGGCGGCACGGCCATCACACTCTCGGAGAGTTCGCTGATTGCTATCGGATCGACTTTCATTGCGCCTCGCGTGGTGACTGGATGTGCGCAGAAAGTAACAAGTCCGGTTAAAGTTGTCAAACAACTTGAAGCCAGATCGGAAAGCCGTGAGAATCGCAAGACAGTCGTATGACAACTAGTCGCCGAACATGCGGTCGAGCGCGTTTTGAAGGTGCGTTTTCATCGCATCGGCGGCGCGTGCGGAATCCCTGGCGCGGATGGCATCGAGCACGTCGAGATGCTCGCGCTGAACCAGCCGCTGCCGTTCCAGCGTCTTCACGAGCGACAGATTGCGCGACAGGTTCATGCTGAACACAACCTGCTCTTCGATGAACGACAACGCCGTGATAAAGAACTGATTCTTGGATGCCCGCGCCACCGCGAGGTGGAACGCGAAATCATCTTTCGCGCCGATGCCCTGCTGTGCTTCCACCACGCGCTCCAGCCGATCCCACGCGTCCTGGATGGCAGAAATGTCGTCGTCGTCCGCCTTCGACGCCGCCAGTTCCGCGGCGCCCGCTTCCATGACAATGCGGAATTCGTAGCAGCGCCGGATGTCGGACAGCGTTTCGAGCGGTGCAAAACGGCGCACATCGGGGTCGGGCCGGCGACCGACCGTGGTTCCCGAACCCCGTCGCGTCACGATGATCCCGTCCGCGCGCAAACGCGCCAGCGCCTCGCGGACAGTCGGCCGCGACGTGGCGAAGCGTTCAGCGAGCGCGTGTTCGGTCATGAGCCGGTCGCCCTCCTTGAACTCGCCTTCGATGATGCTGCTGAGGATATCGCTGTAGATGCGGTCGGCGAGGCCGTGCGACTTACGCTCGTTCATGTTCGCGCCGTGGCGTGCTTGTCAGGATGGGAGTCGATTGTAAGACAGATTTCGGACTTGTCGCCCTGCAAACAATCGCCCCGATCGCGACATCCTGCTTCGCCACTCACCTCGCCATCCGGCTCAAAGCGCCAACAACTGCCGCGCCTCCTTCGCAGTCGCCACCGGCCGTCCATACTCCGCGCACAACGACGCCACCCGTTCCACGAGTTGCGCATTGCTCTTCGCGAGCGTGTCCTTGTCCCAGCGCACGTTGTCTTCGAGGCCCGTTCGGCAGTGGCCGCCCATTTGCAGCGTCCAGTGATTCACTTCCAGCTGATGACGTCCGATGCCTGCAGCCGTCCATGTCGCATCGGGCAGCAGGTTCTTGAGTTGCGCCACTTCGAATTCGAGAATCTCCCGGCGCGCCGGCAGTGCGTTCTTCACGCCCAGCACGAACTGCACGTGGACGGGCGGCTTCAACAAGCCCTGATTGACGAGATCGACCGTGCTGTAGAGCATCGCCAGATCGAAGATTTCGATTTCGGGCTTCACGTTGTGGTCGAGCATGAGCTGCGCGAGCGAACGCACGAAGTCGGGCGGGTTCTCATAAACGATGGTCGGGAAATTGACCGATCCCGTCGCCAGCGACGCCATGTCGGGCTTCAGGTCGAGCATCGCGCCGCGTTGTTCGAACGATCGTCCACGTCCGCCCGTCGAGAACTGGATGATGATATCGGGGCAATGCTTGCGGATGCCCTCTTGCAGCTCCGCGAAGCGATGCCGGTCCGAACTCGACTTCTCGTCCTCGTCGCGCACGTGGAGATGAACGAGCGTCGCGCCCGCTTCGTAAGCCTCGTGAGTGCTTTCGATCTGCTCGGGGATCGTGATCGGCACCGCCGGATTGTCCTTCTTGCGCGGCACGGACCCGGTAATGGCGACGGATATGATGCACGGTTCGGTGGTGGTGGCTTGCGTCACGCTTGTCTCCTTTTGAATGACCGATGCCCGTCTTCGGGAAAGCTACTGCGCGGCCGCTTCCGTGAGCAGCTTGCCGACTTGTTCGTCGGTCATCGCGGGCACGATGTCGAGCGAGAACAGGTCGGCCCAGCCAAGCGCCCATCGCGCGATCGGTTCCACCTCGCTGCATTCGCACACGGCGAAGCCGCGTATCGATCCGATCCCGTGCCAGCGCCCCAGCAAGCGCACGCCATCGGGCGGCGCACCGCCGCTTTGCAAGAAGCGTTCGGCTGCCGTTTTCTGCACTTCGGGCAGCGCGGTCCAGTTCACGATGAATAACATGGCTCGGCCCTCCTTCCGGCGATCCCGCATCGGACGCGTCTGCCCGAGGCGGTCTCATCCAGTATAGGAGCCGGCGACGGCGCCATCGCAAGCGATGCGCAAGGAGCGGACCCGCATGGACATCGCGAAGCATGCGATGCACTATCCTCAATGCATCACGACGACAGGCGCGACGAGCACCGGCTGCGCGTAGGTGACGCGCACGGCGGGCGCATAGACGGGAACGGGCGCATACACGGGGACGGGCGCGGGCATCGGCGGCGGCGGCGGAAGCACGGCCACCGGCGCGACGGCAGGCGCGACGACGACAGTGCGCGCCGGCACGTAGTAACGCGGCGCGTAGTAGTACACCGGGCGCGGCGGCGCATAAACGACGGCCGGCGCAACGTACGCGACGCTGACGGTTGTCCCCGCGGATGCGCCTTGCGCACACGTCAGACCGATTGCGGCGACGGCAGTAGCACTGAAGAGACGGATGTTCATCATGGATGTCCTCGATCATCGAAAGAAGTGGCGGCTTAGCCGGCCAGCAGAACGATAGCGAAGGACTGCGCAAAGGGTGAGCGCAAAGATGTGTCGCCGAATGTCGGCGATCACACGCCGCGATGCCGTGAAATATGGCGACATGACCGGTAGCATCCCTGACATTGCCATCGGCGTGCGGCTCAATAGAATCACATCGACGTTGCATTCCAATCGAGGAGAAAGAGATGCACAAGATCGCCGCCGTGCTCGCCTGCTGCGCCGCGCTCGCGTCGGGCGGGGCATACGCGCAAACCGCGACGCAGCCGATGGGCGCGAGCCCGCACATCGGACAGGCTGCGCAAGCCATGCCGAAGCTGCAGACGCGCTTCGCGCAGGCCAATACCACGCACGACGGCAAGCTCACCCGCGATCAGGCCTCCACCGGCATGCCGATGGTCGCGAAACACTTCGACGAAATCGACGCGCAAAAGAACGGCTACGTCACACTGCCGCAGATCGAAGCCTTCCTGCGCGAACACGCGACGCAACGCTGAAAGCCCACGGAGGCCGCTGCATGGAAGCCCTGCCGAAGATCATCGTGCTCGACGACGAAGCCGAGTTGCGCAACATGCTTCAGCGTTTCCTGACATCGCACGGTTTCGACGTGCGCGTCGTCGAGAACGGCAAGCGGCTCGACCGCTATCTCCAGCGCGAACCGTACGACCTTCTCGTGCTCGACTGGATGATGGAGCCGGAAGACGGCCTCTCCGTCTGCCGCCGGTTGCGCACCGAGGGCCACACGCTGCCGATCCTGATGCTCACGGCGAAGGGTGATCCCGTCGACAAGGTCGTGGGCCTCGAAACCGGCGCCGACGATTACCTCGCCAAGCCCTTCCTTCCGCAAGAACTCGTCGCTCGCGTGCGCGCGTTGCTGCGCCGCCAGAAGATCGCCGCGGGCGATCCGACGCTGACTTCGCAAGTCATCCGCTTCGGCGATTTCCGGCTCGATCTCGCCAAGCAACGGCTTTCACGCGGCGGCGAACCGTTCGAGATGCATTCCGCGCAGATGCAGTTGCTGCACGCGCTCG
The DNA here is from genome assembly GCF_041360715.1 of Caballeronia sp. RCC_10. Classification (NCBI taxonomy): domain Bacteria; kingdom Pseudomonadati; phylum Pseudomonadota; class Betaproteobacteria; order Burkholderiales; family Burkholderiaceae; genus Caballeronia; species Caballeronia sp. RCC_10. Next base: position 168,851 of record NZ_JBFUPT010000009.1, on the reverse strand, counting down.
GGTCGTCACCGAATCGCGCGGTCAGCCGCGACAACCTCATCGCGCGATCGCGTGGCCGCGATCACGATGCGCTGGATCGCAGCATCGACGTGCAGGTGTTGCGGCTGCGTCAGTTGATCGAGGACGATCCCGGCAAGCCGCGCTTCATCAAGACCGTGTGGGGTGTCGGCTACATGCTGCTCGCGGATGTCGAATCGTGAGGGTGGCGCCGCGCTCGCTGTTCGCGCGCAATGTGCTGCTGCTCGTCGCGCTGGTCGCCGTGAGTCAGGTATGCGCGCTCGCGGTGCTGCTGCATTTCATCCAGACGCCGCGCATCGAACGCGCCGCGGCCACGTTCGCAAGCTACATCCAGACGCTCGATACGGTGCTGCGCTCGACCGCACCCGGCACGGCGCGCGACGTCACCGCGCATCTCGACGTGCGCCGCGATCTTCCTGCCGCCGCCAGCGCGAGTGTCGACGAATCGCGTTTGCGGTTCTATCGGACGTATCAGCGCGAGACGTTCGTCGAAAGCCTGCGCCGTCATCTACCCGCCGATATGCCCGTGCGCTGGCAAAGCGCCGATACGTCCGACGATGGACAGCAGCGGCTATGGATTCGCGTGCATCTGTCGGGCGAGCCGCGCTGGATGGCGTTGGCCGTTCCCGAAGCGGCGCACGACGATGGCCTCGCGACGGCGCTGCTGCTCTCGCTCGGATTGGGCGCGCTCGCCGTCGCGACGGCGTATGCGATCCAGCGGCATCTGAATCGCCCGCTCGAACATCTCGCCGATGCCGCGCGCCGCGTGTCCAGCGGCGATGACCCGGGCGTGCTGCCGACCGACGGCCCGACCGAAATCGCCCAGGTCAGCGACGCGTTCAACCGCATGACGGCGGCGCTCGCCGAAGCCGAAGCCACCCGCGCGCTGATGCTCGCAGGCATCTCGCACGACATTCGCACGCCGATGACGAAGCTGCGCCTCGCCATGGCGATGTCCGCTGTGCCATCGACGGATGCGGTGTTCGCGGCATCGGCGGAAGGTTATCTCGAGCAGATCGACAGCATTCTTCAGCAGTTCATGGATTACGCGGGCAGCGGCGCGAAGGAAACGCCGGTCGCCGGCGATCTCAATGCGCTCGTCGCCAGTCTCGCGGCGGATTTTGCGGGGCTCGGGCATGAGTTTTCGCTGTCGCTCGGCAGCATCCGAACGTTCGCGTTTCGTCCGATCAGCATGATGCGCATGCTGATGAACGTGATGCAGAACGCAGTGCTCTATGGCGTCAGCGGACTAGAAGTGCGTACATGGACCGACGAGCAGGCGAACGCGGCGTGCATCGTCGTGGCGGATCGCGGCAAGGGCCTCGGCACGCAGGACCCGGAATCGCTCAAGCAGCCGTTCAAGCGCGGCGGCGGCGAAGGTCAGCCAAAAGGCACGGGCCTCGGGCTTGCGATCGTCGAACGCATCGCGCGGTTGCATGGCGGCCGGTTCGACTTGCGCGCGCGGGAAGGCGGCGGAGTCGAAGCGGTCATCGTCTTGCCGATGCCCACATCGCCAAACGAAACGCAGCCGTGAATCGAACGGAGTACCAATCCCGCCGCCATCGCCCATACTAAAAGCGGTGGAACCGGCAGGAGAGACGAGCATGGCCACACCAGCGGGTCCCGGTGCGCGGCATCACGTCCCTGCCCTGCACGTTCACTTCACGGACACGGATGCGCTTCCGTTCCCCACGCGCCCCATCGTTCGCGGCGATGCGCTGTATTGCGCAGGCGAGCCGTTGCGAAGCCTATATACAGTGCAGTCCGGCTGCTTCAAGAGCGTGGCCGCGTACCCGAGCGCCAACGACGACGCCGTCCCGCATGCGCAAGTCACCGCGTTCCATCTGATCGATGAAACGCTCGGGCTCGATGGCATCTGCACGGGTCATTACGAAAGCGACGCGATCGCGCTCGAAGACAGCGTGGTCCGCATCATGCCGGTCGGCATTCTCGAACCGCTTTGCCGCGAATATGCGCCGATGCAGCACGCGTTGCTCGCGATCATGAGTGCGGAGATCGTGCGCGCGGCGCGGCTCGCGTTGATGCTCGGCACGATGCCCGCGCTCGTACGCGTCGCAGCCTTCTTGCTGGACTTGTCCATGCGATTCGATGCGAGCGGCGCGCGGCCCGATGCCTCCACCGATGTGATCCTGCCGATGACGCGCGCCGATATCGGCAGCTATCTCGGCCTCGAACTCGAAACCGTGAGCCGCATGCTTTCGAAGCTGCAGCGCGAGGGCGCCATTTCGCTTCACGGACGGCAATTGCGTATCGTGGATCGAATGCGGCTTGAACGCATCTGCTGACCGCTTCATGTTGCAATGCAACGCATGCCTTAACGATCCGCGCAGCATCCTTGGGCGTCGCGCTTGCGATCCGTGCACGCATGCACGAACAGAGCGCGCGAGCCACGCGGACAATTCGTCGCGCTCATGACGCTTGTCGCGTCACCGTCAAAATACGCAGCTAAGCTAGAAGAAAAAGCTGGGACCAAGCGCCCGGCACCGGACTTGCTTTGACAGACCGTGGCGCGCTGATGCGCCGCACAAAATCTTTCGCATCACGAAGAGCGAACCGAAAGCCGTTCCATCAATCGAACCGGGTGCGCGTGCAATCATGTCGACGTGTCAAATCCAGGGCGTGCACGCGATTCAATCGACGCACGACGAGCGGCGCGAGACACTTCGAAGTCCGGGTGAGATGCCGCATACAAAACGAACGCTCAGGGCCAGCGCGATCGCGCCGGAGCGTCGCATTCGCTGAACTCGATGTTCATGGAGGATGTCATGCGTATCACCGTCAAGCTGGATGGGTTCGAAGGCGCTCAGGACGCCGCCTACGCCATCCTGTGGCTCGACAAGGAATCCCGCCGCTGGTCTCGTGAGGGCCATCAGGCGATCGACGTGCCGGACTGGGGCGGACTGCGCTCGGGTTCGAACGGAACAATGATCTGCGATCAGCACACGCAGCAGCCCATTTGCGTGCTGGAGCAACTCGACGTCGACGCGCCCGACGGACCGAGCGAAGGTCTCGCCGGGCGCGTCGTCTGGTATGTGGATGCAGCGCGCCAGGAGTGCGCGGGCCGGTGGCACGTGCAGTGCATCGACCGGGCGCAAATCAAGGCGGAGCACAGCGTATTCGCCGGCGAGGAGGACGCCTGGCGGGTCTAGCCCGCCAACCCGGGGCACGATGGCCAGTCAGGGTTGGTCTTCCGGCATCGGCATCAGCATGACGGCGAATGACGCGACCCCGACGAGGATGGTCAGCACGCCATAGTTGAGCACGCTCATCTTGTCGAAGACAAGGCCGTGCAGCGCGACGACAATTCCTGCCAGCGCCGTGAAGACCGCGATCGCCGCCGCGACGATCCGCGCTTCGCTGCTTATCATCTCTTTCCCCTTTTGCACCGCACGGCGCCTTCATTTTTTATCGTCGGCGCTGCTGCGGTATCCGTATTGACCTGAGTCAAGGCGGCCCGCCGTTCTGGTGTTTTCCCTTGCCCCATTTCGGGTGCTTATGTTGGTAGTATCGGGGTCGGGATGCGGCTTCTTTGCACTTGCCGCGACCGCACATTGCCGCGCGACGACGCTGGTCTCTTCGGGCTCGCTCGCGGTCATACGGAAGAACCTGGGAGGCAAGATGAATCAATCAAAATTCAGCGATCCGTTCAGCCAGTTTGCCGCCATGTTCCAGCAGTATCAATTGCCGGGTTTCGATGTCACCGCGATCATGGAATCGCGGCGCAAGGACGTCGAAGCGCTCGCCGCGACCAATCGTGTGGCGTTCGGCGGCATGGAAGCGTTGCGCGACAAGCAAGTCGAAATCCTGCGCCGCACGCTCGGCGAACTCGAAGACATTGCGAAGCAGTTCGCTTCGTCGTCGGCAAAACCGCCGTTCAATGCGAACGAAGTCGTGCAGCGCACACTGCACAATGCGCTCGCCGACATGCAGGACATCGCGCGCACCACGCAGCAAACGCAGGCCGAGGCCTATGCGCTCGTGACCCAACGCGTCGAAGAGGCGCTGCACGAACTGAAGGCGGCCATCGAGAAGCCGCAAAGCTAGGTTATTTCTTTGGCTGCGTCGTGATCTGAAAAATATCGACCAGCACGCGCTCGCGTCCGTAACGGGCCGCGAGCGCCTTCAGGCGTTTGTCCACTGCACGCAGATATTCCAGCTTCGCTTCATTGTCGGGACGTGGAGCGTCGAAGAGCGGCGCGGGCGCCACCGTCAACACGATCATCTCCGCGCCGAAAGGCTTGCCGACCACCCAGTCGCCCATCGCGCCGATGGTCGCGCTATAGCTCGGCGGCGCCTGGTTGTCGCGCGAACGCCCGTTCGGCAGAAGATGTACGACGCTGCCGTCCAGCATGAAGTAGTCGACGTTCACGTAGGAATCGAACGCGGGCGTCATTAGCTCGACGATCAGCGGATCGCCTTCCGTAAGGCGCGTCTGGCTCGATCGCGTATGCACCGACGCGGGACGCCCCGCCTGTCGATTGGCCGTCCAGTACGGCGCGAACGTCGTCAGCATGTCGCACTTGTCGTCGCTGACCTGCTGCACGCCGAAGTTCGTCGCACGAACGCCCGGCACGCGGCCGAGCGATTCCTTCAGCCGCGCGAGCCCGTATTTCTCCGACACGAAGCCTTGCACGTCGACCGTCTGATCGTGCACCGACGCCACGAGCGCCGAGCACGGCGCGCTCGCGAGCACCGGCGTGACCGCGGCAATCGTGAGCGTCGGCGCGGGCGCGGCGGGCAACGCTGGCGTGATCGCGGGTCGTTCGGGCGTGGGCATGGTCACTGGCGCGGCCGTCGTCGCAGTCGAATTGCGGCCCTTCTGATGCGCAAAGAACACGTACCCCGCGCCGGCGATCAACACCAGCGCCATCGCTCCGATAGCGAGCTTCGGCGCAGCAACGCGCTTCGTCTTCGCTTGCGCCGATGCAACCGGCTGTTCCTCGCTGAACTCATCGAGAAACTGTGCAACGGTCGGGGTCCGCTCTTCCCGCTCGAAAGCGAGCGCGGCTTTCAGCGCCTTCCATTGCTTGTTGCCGAGATTCTCGGGACGTTGCGGCTTCATGCCCGCACTCTTCGCCTGCAACGCGGGCACGCGGTCGAACGGATGTTTTCCGGTCAACAGCTCGTACGCGATGCAGCCGAGCGCATAGATATCGTCGCGTGGATCGGGCTCGCGATGCGCGAGCATCTCCGGGCTCGCATACGCGGGCGTCAGCGCGCCGAGGCTGCCGGGATCGAAGACGGTCGCTTCGGTGTCTTCTTCGGGCCGCTGAATCACCCGCGCGATACCGAAGTCGATGACCTTTACTTCCGACGCATCGGTGACGAACACATTGGCCGGCTTGAAATCGCAATGCACGAAGCCTCGTTCATGCGCATAGGCGAGCGCCGTCGCCATGCCCTTGAAGATGCGGAACATCTCGTGAAACGGCATGCCCCTGAAATTCGGCATCCGAAGTATTTTCGATAGCGGCTGGCCGGACAGATATTCCATCGTGAGATAAACGATGGCGCCGTCACGGTCGAAGTCGTACACGGTGACGATGTTGCGATGCGCAAGCTGCTGCGCCTTGCGGGCCTCGCGTTGCAGCGCGATCAGCGAATTGGGATTGCCGCGAAACTGCAAATTCAGCACCTTGATCGCCACATAAGGCCGACGGTCCGACGCCTCAAGCTTGCGCAGATCGAGCGCCTTATAAACGGTGCCCATCCCGCCGATGCCGAGACATTCTTCGAGCACGAAGCGATTATTCAGGGTATCGCCCACGCCCTTGACCTGATCGACTTCGGGAAGCACCTGCGTCGCCTGTCCCGATGTCGCGCCGGTCCCGCCGGTCGTGTCGGCGCCTGCGCTGGCGCCTGCGCCGTCGGATGCGCGCGGCGGCAGCGGCGGCGGCGCATTGGGCGTGACGTGCAGGCGTGTTTCGTCGCGACCTGGCTGATAGGTCGTGCCGGGGTTCGGCGTCGCGCGCATGCGCGCCGTATGTTCGATGCGGCGGCGTATGGCCGAATAGATATCGCGCGGCAAGGGATTCGCCGCGTTCTCCTCGTCGAGGATCTCGATGAGCCGCGCGCCCGGCGTGCGATCGGCGGCCAATGCGCCATCGACCCCTGCAAAAAACGCGTCGCGCGAACCGCCATCGCCCCGATATGTGCGAAGCGCTTCTCGGAAGCTAGTCATCTGTGCGACTCGTTGCGGCGCCAATGGACCGACAAACTCACTTGTCGTACCAAACAACCCATGCTCGTTCGATACTAGCCCTCGCATGCGGCTTAGGCAAATGGCGTTTTCAGCGAAGAGCGGCATCGCGCACATGTCGTTCGGATACCGACACAACGCGACGGCTGTCGGTCGCGTGGAGGCATTCAATGCGATCGACGTTTTCGCGGCGCGCGGCTTCATCCACCGCACACGCCCGTCCTGCAAGGCATCGCGGCGTGTGGCGCTTCGCAGCATCACGCATGGCATGGCTGATGCATTGCAGTGGCCCGAGCAGACATGTTGCTCAATCCACCACCGAACGCGCCATGCGCAATCAGGAGAACCGCAATGAAGACGCTGACCATCAAGGACCTGCCCGTCACCGAACAACTCGATCGCCGCGCGATGTCGGCCGTGCGAGGCGGCTCGAGCTATTTCGTGCCGGTCTTCGACATCTCGAAGGTTTCGCTGTCGTTCAACACGCAGCAAATGGTGCAACAGGACCAGAAGACGTTCAACGAGAACGGCGTCAACGTCGCGTTCGCCGACGACATCCACTCGAAGGTCCAGCCCGATCAGAAGGCGCACAACACGAGCAACATCAACATCGGCGGCGGGCTCGCCTGGGCCTGAGCCGGAACAACGACACCCTTCGCGAGGAGCACCACCATGTCGTCCATCATCGTCAGGGACCTGTCCCACAGCAAGGAACTCGACTGCCGCGCGATGTCCGCCGTATCCGGCGGGCAAGGCTACGGGCCGTATGCCAACGTCGAAGTGAACGTCGGCATCCTTCAGAACCTCACGCAGATTCAGAAGGTCGATGTCACGGCGCTGAGCAACATCGGCTATGTCGGCGCGGGCGTCTCGCCGCACTTCGACATCAACCCGATGCAAATCGGCAAGCTGAACGCATCGGCGTCGTTCTGACGCGCGCGCCGCAGTAGAAGCATCGAACATCGAACGCGGCGTCTGCGGCGAAAAGCTTCGGCTTTTCGCCGCCTTCGTCGCTTTCACGTGGATGGCGTCGCCCCGATGCGATCGCGGCAAGGAGCCGGCCGGATTGCCTATACTCGAAACGATGCCCCGCAGCACGGCTCCATCACGAAGGAGGAAGCAGTCATGGCTGTCATCAAAATCAGGGATCTCGCGGACAGCGTCGAGCTAGACCGGCAGGCAATGACGACGATCGCCGGCGGCGCACGCGATGCGGCGCGTCCGCTGTTTCGCGTACGCGCTTCGAATCCCGGGCGGGTCGTCGATTATCCGGGCGTGCCGGTGAAGGACGTGCCGGTGCAGCAGCCGGGGCCGTTCCGCAACAAGATCGTTTCGAAGTGATGCATCAACCTTGCACGACGGCGCCCGAGTTCAACGAGCGCGCCGTGCGCCTGACGAGCGCGAGACGCATGCGTTCGCGCGTCTCGCCGTCCGCGTCGCCGGAGCCGCCGAAATAGCGCGTCTTGCCCGCGATCACCGCGCCGGCCGGCACGCCATCCAGATACAGCACGCGATTGCCGGCCAGCGCCGGCACCTTCTCGCCGGGCAGCAGCGTGCCGACGAGATTGAGCGGGTCCACCGCGCTCAGTGCGATGAACACGCCTTCCTTCGGCCGCCTGCGCATCTCGCGCAGCACCGGCACCGCTTCGGGCAGCGCGAACTGTTCGCCCGCCAGCCCCGCGACGAAGCGCCCGCCGCGAATCTCGCCGCGCGCTTCCAGCCGGTGATAGACGCGCAGCAGATCGCGCCACGGCGGCAGCCATTGCGCCTCGCGCTCCAGCAGCCGCCAGAACACGACGCCGTAACGCCGCAACAGCGTCCGCGCGACGTGCTCGATGTCGCCGCCTCGACCATGCTCTTCGCCCGCGCTTGCTTTTCGCAATAACGCCCAGCGCCCAGCATCGTCCATTCCGCCGATGAACAGGCCGCCCGTTCGCCCGCGCGATCGGCGCGACAACGCATTGCGCTTCGCGGCGGGTGCGAGCAGCGCGCGCAGACCCGCAAAACTGTCGGCGTTGACGAGTCCGAGCGCGACAAGCTCGCCGAGCGCGTCTTCGAGTTCGGTGCGCAGGAGCCGCGTGTCCGCGAGCAGTTCGTCAAAGAACATCGCGCCGTGCGCGCTCAGCGCGTCGAAGACCCGTTGCGCCCGCGACGACTGTTGCGGCGACTCATCCGCGGCCATCAGCGCGTTCCACGCCGCAAGCTGACGACGCGGCAACAGGACGATCGGCGTGCCGCGCACCGGGCCGCCCGTCGCACGAGTGCGCCCCGCCGGCCGCGACCAGACGATCTTTCCCGCGCGGCAGATTTCGTCGAGCCAGATGCCTGAATAATCGGCGATGCGCGCCGGCAGAATCTCGTCCTCCCACGCGACGGCGGGCGCTTCGAAACCTTCGAGCTGTTCGAGCACGGCGAGCAGCGCGTCGCGGCCCTCGCCGCGGGCATCGGGGGCCACGCGCTGCCATTCGAACAGGAAGCGCATGAAGTCCTGCCGCTCGACCGGCTCGATTTCGCGACGCAGCCGGCGCACGGTGTATCGATGAATCCGCGCAAGCAAATGCCGCTCGCACCATTGTTCGTCCATGCCCGGCGCGCCTGGCGCGTGCGGCGTGAAGTGCCCGCGCATCACGGAGCCTTCGCTTTCGAGCCGCGTCAACGCAACCGCGACGGCCGATGCCGGCAGCGCCAGCGGCCGCGCGATCTCCGCCACGGTCAGCGGCTCGAAGCCCGACATCCGCGCCCGCACGATTTCGACGAGCGCATCGTCTTCGCTCCAGGCATCGTCGAAACCGGGCGGCGGCGTGAGACGCGGATGCATCGGCGCATGCGGGTAGACGGCGCGCACGCACGCGAGGCGCTCGACCGGCGTCCACAGCGCGTCGTCATCGGAGATCCTGAGGCGCGTCGCGCGGCCGGCGCGGGCCAGGCCATCGAGCCAGGCGGACCAGCCATCGCTGGCGGCGGCTTCGGCATCGGTGATGCAGGAGAGCGTCGTCAGCGCCTCGTGCATTTCGTCGGCGCTCGTCACCGACGGCCACGCTTCGGCACGCACGCTCGCGATGGCTTCGGCGTCGAGCGCGCCGAGGTCGTCGGTCGATTGCGGATCGGTCCAGCGGCGCGCGAGCACGGCCTGCGTGCGGCGCTCTTCGAGCGGGGCGTCGTCCAGAAACGCGTAAGGCCGCGCCGACAGGATTTCGGCGGCCAGCGGCGAAGGCGCGGGCAAGTCGCGCGCCACCAGCCGCACCGCGCCCGCGTCGATGCGCCGAAGCAGCGCGAGCCACGCGTCGCTGTCCATCGCGTCGTGCAGGCAATCGTCGATCGTCTGTTCGACGAGCGGATGCGCCGGCACCTCACGCTCCCCGGCGATGTTCTCCGCGCACGCGACCTGATCCGGAAACACGGCGGCGAGCAGGTCTTCGCTTTTCATCCGCTGCAATTGCGGCGCAACCTTGCGTCCGCCCGCATACCGCGGCAGCGCGAGCGCGTTCGTCGCGTTCCAGCGCCAGCGCACGCCGAAGAGCGGCGCGTCGAGCAGCGCCTGAATCAGCACGTGCTCGGCCGTCGCCGGTTTCAGATAACGCCAGACTTCATCGAGCGCGAAACTGTGGCCGCCCGTCAGCGAGAGCACGATGGCGTCCTCGGTCGCCGCCGCCTGCAGTTCGAAGTTGAAGGTGCGGCAAAAGCGCTTGCGCAGCGCGAGGCCCCATGCCCGGTTCACGCGGCTGCCGAACGGCGCGTGAATGACGAGCTGCGTGCCGCCGGATTCGTCGAAGAAGCGCTCCATGACGAGCGTATCCTGCGTCGGCAGCACGGAAAGCGCGGCGCGTGAGCGGGCCAGATAGTCGACGATCTGACGCGCGGCTTCCATGCCGATGCCGGTCTCCTCGGCGAGCCAGGCGGTGGCGGCGTCGACGTTACTGCTTCCTGCGGCCTGTGCGCTATCGCCCTCGCTAAGCCGGGCGTCGACTTCCGCCCGCAGCCGCGCAATCGCGAACGACAGCTCATCGCTGCGCCCCGGCGCTTCCCCGAGCCAGAACGGAATATTCGGCGGCTGTCCGTTCGCATTCTCGACGCGCACGCGCCCGCCTTCCACCCGCACGATCCGGTACGACGTATTTCCGAGCTGAAAGATATCTCCGGCGAGACTTTCGACGGCGAAGTCTTCGTTCACCGTGCCGATCTGCATGCCCTGCGGCTCGAGCAGGACCGCGAAATCCGCGTTGTCGGGAATGGCGCCGCCCGATGTCACCGCCGTCAGCTTGCCGCCGCGCCGGCCCCGCAGCGTGCCGCTCACCGCATCGCGATGCACGTAAGCGCCGCGCACGCCCTGCCGCCCCGTGTAACCTTCAGCCAGCGTCCTGAGCACCGCATCGTAGTGCGCGCGGTCGAGCGTCGCATAGGGATGCGCGCGCCGGATGCGCCCGAACAGTTCGTCCTCGCCCCACTCGCGGCACGCCACCTCGGCGGTGATCTGCTGCGCGAGCACGTCGAGCGGCGCGCGGGAAACCGTCAGCGCGTCGAGTTCGCCACGGCGGACGCAATCGAGCAGCGCCGCGCATTCGATCAAATCGTCGCGCGAAGTCGGAAAAAGCCGTCCTTTCGGCAGTCCGCCGACGTGATGCCCCGAGCGCCCCACGCGCTGCAGGAACGCGCCGATCGATCCCGGCGAGCCGATCTGGCAGACGAGATCGACATCGCCGATATCGATACCCAGTTCCAGCGACGCCGTCGCGATCAGCACGCGCAAGTCTCCGCGCTTGAGCCGCTGCTCCGCGTCCAGCCGATGCTCGCGCGCCAGGCTGCCGTGGTGCGCCGCGACGGCCTCCTTGCCGAGCCGGTCCGTCAGATGCCGCGCCGCGCGCTCGGCCATGCGGCGCGTGTTGACGAACACGAGCGTCGTCCGATGCTGCGCCGACAGTTCCGCGAGCCTGTCGTAGACGCGCTCCCACATGTCGTTCGACATGATCGCTTCGAGCGGCATCGGCGGAAGTTCGAGCGCGAGATCGCGGGCGCGCACGTGCCCGACATCGACGATCTCGCACGGCCGGCCCTCGCCCGCCAGAAACTGCGCGACGAGTTCGATCGGCTTTTGCGTCGCCGACAAACCGACGCGCACCGGACGCGCCGCGCCGCGCGCCTCGCAGAGCGCATCGAGCCGTTCGAGGCTGAGGCTCAGGTGCGAGCCGCGCTTGCTTCCCGCGACGGCGTGGATTTCGTCGACGATCACCGTGCGCGTGGTCGACAGCATCGCGCGGCCGGAATCCGACGACAGCAGCACGTAAAGCGATTCGGGCGTCGTCACGAGGATATGCGGCGGACGCTTGCGCACCGCGTTGCGCTCCTGCTGAGTGGTGTCGCCGGTACGCACCGCCGCGCGGATTTCCGGCGCGGCCGCGCCCATCTCCCGCAATTGCTGCGCGATCCCGGCAAGCGGCTCCTGCAGATTGACGCGGATATCGTTCGACAGCGCCTTCAGCGGCGACACATACACGACGCGCGTTTCGTCCGGCAGAACGCCGCCGCCCGCGACGCCGTCGCGCACCAGTTCATCCAGCGCGGCGAGGAACGCGGTGAGCGTCTTTCCCGAGCCCGTCGGCGCGGCGACGAGCGTCGAGCGGCGTGCATGAATGAGCGGCCAGGCGCGCGCCTGCGCCGACGTCGGCGCGGCGAAATGCGCGCGAAACCAGTTGGCGACGGCGGGATGAAAGCCGTCGAGCGCGGCATCAGGTGAAAAGGATTCGGAATCGGCGGTCATCGGAACATTCTAGAGTCGCTCGCGACAGGACGCGCAACGGTGCATTCAAGCGATCTGGCGCTGTTAGGACACGTCCCATCCGAACTGTTCTTATTTGAGGCGATGCTAGGCGGTTTTCAATCGCTCGCCTCCAAGGTCTTCATGCTGGTCGTCAGCCTTTTCTTCGACCACGCGCCGGGCGCGCTCGCCAATCATCGCCGCTACGCACGCATGCATAACTACCGGCACGTGCAGATTGACATGTCGCAGCAATCCGGCAGCGCGCCGGAGAAGCTGTGGACGTACAAATACGAGGTGCTGCTGCACGAACTGAAACGGATCGAGCCGGGCGAGATCGTGTTGCTGCTCAGCGAGAACGCCGTGATTATTGGCTCGACGCCGCTTCCCACGCTGCTCGACGGCCGCGACTGGCTTCTCACTTGCGCCGAATCACCGCTTCCTCAGACGGATATCCAGCTTTGGCGCAACACCGAGCGGGTTCGTCGCAAGCTGCTCCAAGTCGTCACGCATTGCCGGTTCGGCGTGGAACTTCCCCCCGACGAAGGCCAGTTGCTATGCGACTTCGAAGCGCTGCCCTCGCGCCACAAGATCGCCGATGCCCATGTGGTCGTCCCTGCTGCGGCCAATCTGGAGAGCGTCTGGGCCACGTGGAGCACGTTTTCCGTCTGCATCGCCGACGACAAGCATCATCGGCGGTTTCGCGCGGCGCTCTTCGCGCATGTCAACGAACGCCTGACGCGCAGCCTGCCGCTGCTCTCGTTTCCCGGCACCGAGGCTTGCGACACGGAGCCGCATAGCGTCTATCAGCCGGAACAGGCCATCGCTGTCGTCACGCTTTACACGCCGAACGTCGCGCGTTACGGACGCATCGCCGAGGCGAACTTCAGACGCTATTGCGAGCGGCACGGCTATACGCTCTATCTGCATCGCGAAATTCCGTCGCATCTGAACGACGGCAAGACCGCCGGCGACTGGCTCAAGCCGGCGCTCTTGCGTGAGTATCTGCCGCGTCGCAAATGGGTCTTCTGGGTCGATGCCGATGTGCTTTTCAACGACATGAACCGCAAGCTCGAATCCATCATGCACGGGCACGATGCCCTTTTCGCCCGCGATGTCGGTACCTGGATCTTCAATTCCGGCATCATGGGATTCAAGCGCACGCAGCAGAACTACGATGCGTTTCAGCGCATTCTCGATGTATGCGGGCAACTTCCGGACAAGTCGAGCGTCTATGTGAATCATGACGATCAGCATTTCTTCAACCGCGAGTTCAAGGAACATGCGGGCTTCGATGCGACGCACATCGCTTCGTTCGTCGAATGGAATACGCCGTGGTCTTACCGCCTCCCGGACAGCTTCATGGTTCACTACATCGGTGCGTGGGAAGACAACAAAGCCTTGCTGATGGATTACGACGTCACGCAATCCGCCATGGAGTGAGCGCGCCCTCCGTTTCTGTCAACAACCCGTCGCGCGATCCAAAGTATGATCTGCGCGACGCTTCCGCATCCTTCCCGGGTACGAAGCCGCAAGACCGACGCTCCACGCAACGCTGACCGCAAGGAGAAGCAAGTGAACGACGACGTCCAGGGCAAAACCGCAACCCCCGCACCGCTTTCCGCCGACCTATTGCGCAACATCGACGCCTACTGGCGCGCGTGCAATTACCTCTCCGTCGGCATGATCTATCTGCGCGCCAATCCGTTGCTGCGCGAGCCGCTCGAGCCGGAACACATCAAACGCCGCCTGCTCGGGCACTGGGGCTCGGACCCCGGTCAATCGTTCGTCTGGGTCCATCTGAACCGGCTCATCAAGCGCGACGACCTCGATGTGCTGTTCGTGTCGGGCCCCGGTCACGGCGCTCCCGCGACGCTCGCCAATTCGTACCTCGAAGGCCACTACTCCGAGATATATCCCGACCGCAGTTACGATGAACGCGGCATGCTCAGGCTCTTTCGCGCGTTTTCATCGCCGGGCGGCATCGGTTCGCATTGCACGCCGGAAACGCCGGGTTCCATCCACGAAGGCGGGGAATTGGGCTATAGCCTGTCGCATGCTTTCGGTGCGGCCTTCGACAATCCGCAGTTGATCGTCGCAACCGTAGTCGGTGATGGCGAAGCGGAAACGGGACCGCTCGCCACATCGTGGCATTCGAACAAGTTCCTTAATCCTGCGACCGATGGCGCCGTGCTGCCGATCCTGCATCTCAACGGCTACAAGATCGCGAATCCGACGATCCTCGCGCGCATTCCGCACGACGAGCTCGAAGCGCTGTTCAAAGGCTACGGCTACGAGCCGCATTTCGTCGAAGGCGACGAGCCCGAGCTCATGCATCAGTCGATGGCCGCGACGCTCGAACGCTGTATCGGCGATATCAAGGCCATCCAGCAACGCGCGCGCGGGAAGCCGGGCGAGCTTACGCGCCCGCGGTGGCCGATGATCGTGCTTCGTACACCGAAAGGATGGACCGGCCCGAAGGAATTCGCGGGTCACAAGATCGAAAACTTCTGGCGCTCGCATCAGGTGCCGGTGCCCGATCCGGCCACGAATCCGAAGAGCCTCGCGGTGCTCGAAGAATGGATGCGAAGCTACAAGCCCGAAGAACTCTTCGATGACGACGGCCGGCTCATCGAAGGCCTGCGCGAACTCGCGCCGGAGGGGACGCGGCGCATCAGCGCGAATCCGCATGCGAATGGCGGCGTGTTGCGCGAATCGCTCGATATGCCCGACATTCGCGCCTATGCGTTCGATGTGGAGAAGCCGGGCGCGGTCTATCAATCGCCGACCGCCGTGCTCGCCACGTTCCTGCGCGACGTGATCCGCCGCAACATGAAGACGTTCCGCCTCTTCGGTCCCGATGAAACCGCGAGCAACAAGCTCGATGGCGTCTATGAAGCATCCGGCAAGCGGTGGCTTGCGGAAACGAAGCCCGAAGACGCCGACGGCGGCGCGCTCTCGCCCGATGGCCGCGTGATGGAGATGCTCTCGGAGCACACGCTCGAAGGCTGGTTCGAAGGCTACGTGCTGACCGGCCGCCACGGCCTCTTTGCGACTTACGAAGCGTTCGTGCACGTGATCGATTCGATGTTCAACCAGCACGCCAAGTGGCTCGAAAAGGCGAAGAACGAACTGGCGTGGCGTGCGCCGGTGCCATCGATCAACCTGCTGATCACGTCGCTCGTCTGGCGGCAGGATCACAACGGCTTCACGCATCAGGACCCCGGCTTTCTCGATGTCGTCACGAACAAGAGCCCGGGCGTCGTGCGTATTTATCTGCCGCCGGATGCGAACTGCCTGCTGAGCGTCGCGGATCATTGCCTGCGCTCGCATGACTACGTGAACGTGATCGTCGCGGACAAGCAGCCGCATTTGCAGTATCTGAACATGCAGGAGGCGATCGTCCATTGCGCGAAGGGCATCGGCATCTGGGACTGGGCATCGACGGATCAGGGGCATGAGCCGGATGTGGTGATCGCATGCGCCGGCGATATCGCCACGATGGAAGCGCTCGCCGCCGTCGAAATACTCAAGGCGGAATGCCCGGATCTCAAGATTCGCTTCGTCAATGTCGTCGATCTGTTCAGGCTGATGCCTGAAACGGACCATCCGCATGGCCTGTCGCATCGCGACTTCGATTCCATCTTCACGCGCGACAAGCCGGTGATTTTCAACTTTCACTCGTATGCGTCGCTCGTGCATAAGCTCACGTATAACCGCACCAATCACGCAAACATGCACGTGCATGGCTATCGGGAGCGCGGCAATATCAACACGCCCTTCGAGCTTGCGATCATCAACGGCGTCGACCGCTATACGCTTGCAATCGACGTGATCGATCGCGTGCCGGGTCTTTCGAGCACCGCCGCGCATACGAAGGAGCTGCTCAAGAACCGCATCATCGAAAGCGTGCGTTACGCGCACGACGAAGGCATCGATCGCGAGGAAATCCGCGCCTGGACCCGGAAGGGCTGACGCCATGACACAAGGCATCCTGGTGCTCAATAGCGGCTCGTCGTCCCTCAAGTTCGGCGTATTCATCGCGCGCGATGGCGACGAAGCGGCGTGGCTTTCGGGCAGCGCAAAAGGCATCGGACGCGCGAGCGGTTCGCTGTCGATGCGCTCGTCCGATGGCAAGATCGATATCGCGCGCGATCACTTGATGGAATCGCAGCACGATGCGTTGCAGCGCGTCGCCGATGCGCTTGCGAGCCATTTGCGCGAGCCGCTGGCAGGCGTCGGGCATCGCATCGTGCACGGCGGCCGGCATGTGCGGATGCACGGCGAAATCACAGCGAGCGTGAAGGACGCGTTGCGTGAGGCGATTCCATTTGCGCCGCTGCATCTGCCGCAATCGCTCGCGCTCGTCGACGAGGCGCAGCGCATCTTCCCGAACGTGCCGCATTTTGCGTGCTTCGACACCGCGTTTCATCGCACGATGCCCGAGCGTGCGCAGCGTTTTGCTCTACCGCGCGAGTACGCGGAGCGCGGCGTCGTGCGATACGGCTTTCACGGGCTGTCGTACGAGTCGATCGTGAACACGCTCGGCGCGCACTTGCCTTCGCGGGTGGTGATCGCGCATCTGGGCTCCGGCGCGAGCCTGTGCGCCGTGAAAGATGGCCGCTCGGTGGATACGTCGATGGGCATGACGCCGACCGGCGGCATCCCGATGGCCACGCGCAGCGGCGACCTCGATCCGGGCGTGCTCATCCACCTTCTGCGCCACGAAGCGCGCGATGCGGACGCGCTGGAAACGCTCGTCAACCACGCAAGCGGCATGAAGGGGCTATCCGGTTCCGACGACGACATGGAAGGGCTGCTCGCGCGTCGCGACAGTGGCGACGCGGACGCCGCGCTCGCCATCGACGTGTTCTGCACGGCGGTCCGCAAACACATCGGCGCATATGCGGCGCTGCTGGGCGGCGTCGATCTGATCGTGTTCAGCGGCGGAATCGGCGAACATGCCGAGGCAGTCCGCACGCAAATACTCGATGGTCTTGGTTTTTTGCATGCCGAACATCGTGTCGTAGCAACGGACGAAGAGCGGCAAATTGCGCGGCATTGCCGGCGGATGCTGGCTCACTGAGTTGGCATTTTGCATGCGGCATGCAGCGCATTGCATGCCGCATGCCATTCGCCGCATCCTGTTTGTTCACCGCGCGTACTTGAAGGTGCCCTGCGCGCTCGCGATCATGAGCCGGCCATCGACCCACGCTTCGCCACGCGCGAAGTACACCGACCTGCCCTGCCGTTCGAGAAAGCCCTTCGCCACGACCTTGTCGCCGATGCCGCGATCGAGATAGTTCACCGTCAGCGACAACGTGAAGCCGTGTATGGGTGTCGAGCCCGTCGTGAAGAGGCCGGTGTAACCACAGGCGACATCCAGCAGCGTTGCGATTGCGCCACCCTGAAGGATGCGCTGACGGTTCAGATGGCCCGCGTGAATGGGCATCGTGAACTCGGAGTAGCCGGCGCGCCATTCGGTTAGCGTCGCGCCGAGCGCTTCGAGGAAAGGATTGTCGAGATCCAGATTCGCCAAGCTACAGTCTCCCTGCGTCGAAAGTGTCATGGACGACGACATGCGTGGTCGTCTCAATGATCCGATGCAAGGGATTGTGCCATCGTGTCGCCGTGCCGGTCGTACGCTGCGTTATGTTCGACGGCAGTTTTACGAGACTCGGGGCCGGGGGAATGAGAAAAACTTCGCGTCAAAGCGCAATGATCTGTACTAGGGGCAACCGCCCTTGCGCGCCCCGCTAAATAGCGATAGCGCGCGCAAGTCATTATGTCGTAAAACGATTAGTTATATCCCCGAACCACGCAAGACTTTTGTTCCTCGTCTGCTTTCTCGCCGGCGAAACGGCCGCAAATTTCGGCAACATATTCCGGCTCGCCACTGACCTGGCTGGAACGATGCGACGCATGAGCCGTCGTATCGCCCGGTGCTTCGGAGTCTTCCATCCATTCTGCAAAACGCGTGTTGGACATATTTGATCGAACATCCATCTTTCGCCTCCTTTTTTCCTTAACAGTTCCAGAATGCGCTTCTAAGGGCCAAGTGGCCCTAGTGGATTTCATTGATGGACGCAGTCCGAAACTGTGCGGATGATTTAAAGAATGCGCGTCTGGCGGACGCTTCTCAATTGCCTGACCTCGATAACGATTCCGCCTGTCTTCAAGCCAGCCAGAATGATGCCTGCCCGTTCGCGGCGACGGCAACTTAAGCGATCGCTTTTACACCACGTTTTTCTCGACGATCGGCCTGCCTTCGATAATGCGCGCCCAGCCAAGCGGCGACAAATCGAGCGTCGTATAGCGGCCGTGCAAAATCAGTTCGCTAATGCCGCGCCCTGTCGCCGGACCGTGCTGAAGACCGTGTCCGCTAAATCCGCTTGCAAAGATGCAATTATCGATGCCCGGATGCGCGCCGATAATCGCATTCTGATCGAGCACGTTGTATTCGTAATAGCCGGACCAGCAATGCTCGACGCGCAAGGCCTCGAATTGCGGCACGCGATGCGCGAGCGCGGGCCAGATGACGTCATCGAAAAGCGCGTGATCCACTTCGTCGAGCGGAAGGTCATCGGGGTCGTTATCGGCGGCGGGCGAAGCGCCGCAAATGTAGGTGCGTCCTTCGGGCCGAAAATACACGCCGGTCGGATCGATCAGCAGCGGACTGCCCTTGAGCTTCGCGGGCGACGATACATTGAAGATGCTGCGCCGCCGCGCATGCACGGGAATGTCGATGTCGAGCATCGCCGCGAGCGAACGCGACCATGCGCCCGCCGCATTGACGACGACATCGCAGGCATACGCCTCGCCGTTGGATGCACGCACGCGCGTGGCGCGCCGGCCTTCGCGTTCGATGCCAGTCACTTCCGCCGCGACGTAGCGCGCGCCGAGCGAGAGCGCCTTGCGCCGCAGCGCCTGCACGAGCCCGTAGCCGTCGAACCAGCCCTCGCCGCTTTCACCGAACGCGCCCGCTGCGAGATCGTCGGTGTTCAGCCACGGAAAGCGCGCGCGCAGGCCGGCGGGATCGAGCAACGTGATATCCGCGCCGAGTTCGCGCTGCATCGCATGGTTCTCGCGCAGCGTCGCTTCGCCGGGAGGCGTCGCGAGAAAGAGATAGCCGCCCTCGTGCAGATCGATGCAAGGACGCTCGCCATTCACTTCGAGCCGCTCGCCGACCGCACGCAGAAACTCGATACCGTAGAGCGACATCCGCACCGAAAGCGGCGTGGAAAACTGCTGCCGGATCGACGCCGCCGACAACGCCGACGACGAGCGCGCATAAGTCGGATCGCGCTCGATCACCGTCACTTGCACGCTCGGGTCCGATGCGCGCAGGAAATACGCCGCTGAACTGCCGATCACCCCGCCACCGACGATCACCACATGAGATGCCACGCCGCCCCCGTCGCGAGTGAATGCTTCAGCCGAGATTGAAGTCGATGCCCTGCGCAAGCGGCAATTCCGACGAGTAATTGATGGTGTTCGTCGCGCGCCGCATGTACGCCTTCCATGCGTCGGAGCCGGATTCGCGTCCGCCGCCGGTTTCCTTTTCGCCGCCGAATGCGCCGCCGATTTCCGCGCCGCTCGGCCCGATGTTCACGTTCGCGATGCCGCAATCGCTGCCGGACGCCGCCAGGAAGCGTTCGGCCTCGCGCAAATCGGTGGTGAAGACGCACGACGACAAACCATGCACGGCGGCATTATTCGCGGCGATGGCTTCGTCGAAATCGGTGTAGCGCATCACGTAGAGAATCGGCGCGAACGTTTCCTTCAACACGATCTCGCTTTGCGCCGGCATTTCGACGAGCGCCGGACGCACGTAATAGCCGCCTTCGCAACCGTCCACCGCCACGCGCTCGCCGCCGGAGACCTTGCCGCCCTCGCCCTTGGCCTGCTCGATTGCATCTTGCATGCGAGCGAACGCCTGCACGTCGATGAGCGGCCCCATCAGCACACCCGCTTCGAGCGGATTGCCGACCGGGACTTTCGCGTAGAGGTCCTTGAGGCGCGCGACGGTTTCATCGTAAATGCTGTCATGCACGAACAGACGCCGCAGCGATGTGCAGCGCTGCCCCGCCGTGCCGACCGCCGAAAAGAGAATGCCGCGCAGCGCGAGATCGCGATTCGCCGTCTGCGAGACGATGCCCGCGTTGTTGCCGCCGAGTTCGAGAATCGGGCGTCCGAAGCGCCGCGCCACTTCGACACCCACCGCGCGGCCCATCTCCGTGCTGCCCGTCGCGCTGACGATGTCCGAACGCTTGTCCGCGACCAGTTGCGCGCCGATGTCGCGATCGCCGATCACGACCGACGCCAGCCCCTCCGGCGCGCTGCCGAATTCCTCGATGGCGTCGCGCAGGATGCGATCGACGGCCAGCGCGGTAAGCGGCGTCTTCTCGGACGGCTTCCACACGACCGCGTTGCCGCAGACGAGCGCGAGCGCCGCGTTCCACGACCACACCGCGACCGGAAAATTGAACGCCGAAATGATGGTGCAGACGCCCAGCGGATGCCACGTCTCGGCCATCCGATGCCCCGGGCGCTCGGACGCGATCGTGAGCCCGTATAACTGCCGCGACAAGCCGACGGCGAAGTCGCAGATATCGATCATCTCCTGCACTTCGCCGAGACCTTCCTGAAGAATCTTGCCCGCTTCGAGCGACACCAGCCGCCCGAGCGCCGCCTTCTTCTCGCGCAGGCGATTGCCGAGCAATCGCACGAGTTCTCCACGGCGCGGCGCGGGCACATTGCGCCACGCGGCGAAGGCGGTGCGCGCGTTCGCGAGCGTGGTGTCGACCTGCGAAGACGTGTGACGCTTCACGCGTCCGATGACTTCGCCCGTGATCGGTGAAGTCACGGCGATGTCGCCGTCAGCGACGAGGCCGCTGATGCCGAGGTCGGAAAGAATCGATTGAGCGTCCACGATGAAGTCCTTTTGAAGCCGATGCGTTGAGAGGCGCCGCGTGTTTCTGATCAGAAACTTTTCGCTGTCCGGAGACTATACTCGCCGTTGTCCGTGCTCACAATGCAGCCAATATTCGGGTTTTCTCCAGTCCCGACGGCTGGCCGTACGCTGATGTATTATCGGAAACAAAACGCGCCTTGCTTCCATGAACACCGTTCCCATGAACCACTCGCCCGAACCGTCTCTCGCCGATCTCGGGCGCAGAGTGAGACAGGCGCGCGTCGCTCAAAACATGACGCTCGAAACCGCGAGCCGGCTATGCGGCGTGTCGCGCTCGGCCTTGTCCAAGATCGAAAACGGGTTGATGTCGCCGACTTTCGACGTATTGCAGAAGATCGTGCGCGGCTTGCGGATCGACCTAGGCGAACTGTTCGGCAGCGCGAGCGCGCCCACCGCGAGCGGCCGCCGCGCGCTCACACGCCGCAACGAAGGCCAGCGCCATGCGTATCGCGGCTATCAGATGGAGTTGCTCGCCACCGATCTCGCGCACAAGGCGATGCTGCCGTTTCGCATCCGCATCTCGGCGCACACGCTCGACGCGTTCGACGACTGGGGCCGCCACGAAGGCGAGGAATTTCTCTATGTGATCAGCGGCAGCGTGTGTCTTTATTCGGAACTGTACGCGCCGACGCATCTGAACGCCGGCGACAGTCTCTACTTCGACAGCCGGACGGGTCACGCCGCGATTTCAACCAGCGAGGAAGACGCGGAAGTGCTCTGGATGGCGACCGGCGGCGGCGTGCCGCCCGCAGCTCAGTAGCGTTTCGCGTTCGTTCGGCCTTCGGCGTTCGTGGCCCGTTCGATCGCTTCGAGGTTTTGCGGATAAGGGTAGTTCAGTCCAAGCAACTGGCGCATCGTCTTGCTTGCGCGCTTGACGAACGCTTCGCCGACCATCGCGCGCAGGTCTTCCATCGGCTTCACGAACTTCGGCAGGTATTGGATCAGGACGGCGCTGCGGTCGCGCGTGCTGCGATTGGGCATCGCGCAATGCCACGTTGCGCCGAAGAACACGATGGCGTCGCCCGGTTCCGCCTCCATGCGTGCCGCCCGCTCGTAGAAGCGATCATTTTCGTTTGGATACCGAAGCGCATGCTGCGTATGCGGCACGAACGCCGTTGCGCCGGTTTCGGCGGTGAACGGATCGAGCGGAATGGTCACTTGTGCGTTGAGCGGAAAGCTCGTGTTGATGCCGACTGGAAACGTAGCGGGCATGTGATAGTCCCAGTACGGATAGTCGATGTGCGGCTCCTGTCCCGGCCCGCCCGGCAGAATGCGATTCGCCGCGATGGAGCCCATGATGAAGTCGTCGCCGAGAAAGCGCCCGCATCGCCGCGACGATGCTTTCCTGCTCGGCCATCTGCGAGAACACGTCGCCTTTCGCGAGCAGGTTCCATACGCGGCGCTGCAAATGCAGCGTGTCGTCCTGCGCGGCCTGCCCCTGAAAATGCGTGACCGTCTGCGCGCGATCGTCGGACTGCGCCATGACGATCCGCCGCGCTTCGTCGATCTGCGCCGCGCTGAACAAACCTCGCACGCAGATGGCGCCGGGACCGTTCAAAAGGGCATCGACGGCGAGTTCGGGAGTGAAGGCTGCGGGATCGACTCGTTGCACGGAGGTCTCCTGGATGCGTTTCTGTGAAGCGCTTCAGTCGAACATGTAACGCTGGCGCGCGTGCGCGACGTGATGACTTCGAGTCACGCAAACCATGATACTGCACGGTCGGCGACCGTTCGGCCAATCGAACGCCGTCAAACCGCCGTCTTGCGCTTCTTTCCTTCCGCGCGCGGCGGTTCGGGAGCATCGGCCTTCGTCGCGGAACGCTTGAAGTACGGCGAGCTCAACGTCGCGGCCCCCATATCCGACGCCGCCTCCAGCAACGCAGGCGCAAGTTCCTTCAGACGTGCGTCGGGCAGGCGGCTCGTCGGTCCCGCGAGACTCACGACGCCGACGACCGCGCCCGTCACCGGATGATGAATCGGCGCGGCCATCGACGTCATGCCGGCCTCGTACGTCTCGCTCGCGATACCATAGCCGCGCTTTCGCGCCGCCTGCAGATCCGCGAGAAATTGCTGAATGGTCTTTGGCGCCTTCGGGCCGCCTTGTCCCGGCTTGCCTAGCCCGCCTTGCTTCGATACGAGCGCGAGCGCCTCTTCGTCCGACAACCACGAGAGCCACGCCTGCCCGCTCGCCGTGCAATGCAGCGGCGGCTGGCTGCCCATGTCGGGGTCGTAGCGCAGGCCGGACTTCGCGCCCTGCGCCTTGCCGACGAACGTAATGTGATCGTCCTCGACGACGCCGAGCCGCGCCAGTTCCCCCGATGCCGCCGCGAGACGGTCCAGCACCGGCTGCGAGACATCGAGCACGCCGCCCGTCGAGAGGTAAATGAGCGCCAGCGACACGAGCTTCAGCGCGAGCATGTACTCGCCGTGATCCTTGTCCTGACGCACGTAGCCTTCGTCGATCAGCATCGCGAGCAGCCGATGCGTGCCGCTGCGCGGAATGTTGAGCGTATCCGCGATGGTCGCGAGCGGCATGCGCCCGCCGTTCTTCGCGAGCAATTCGATGATCGACAACGCGCGCTCGAGGTTCCCTGCCATTTAGTTTCTCGTTAGAAATGTCCTGTTCGGAATGAGAACACGATTCCACCGCGGAATTCAACCGTATGTCGCGAAGAGCACCGTTATCGTCGCTTCCCGCAGACGCTTTGCGCGTTCGAGCGCCGTCGCGGTCTTGGCCCATTCGTCCATCGGCGCTTCGATGGAAATCGGCAAATCGTCCGGCAGCGCGCGAAGAATGCCAGCAAGATCGATGGCGCCTTCGCCCGGAATCATCCGCGCGCAGCGAGCCTGATGCAGCAGCGTCGCGAGATCGGCCGGGCGCTCGGCGGGCGCGTCGCAGAACTGGAGATAACCGAAATACTCACGCGGCAGCGCGCGCAACGCATCGACGGACGAATCCGCGCGATCGAAGTGAATCGGATCGACGATCAGCCCGGTGTTTGCGCGCCCCGTCGCTTTCACGATGCGCGCGCCTTCCTCGATGTCCTTCACGTCGGTCCAGGGCATCGGCTCCAGGCTAGGCGCGAGACCGTAGGGCCTGGCGATGTCGCACAGTTGCGCAAGCCGGTCGACGGTGCGCGCCTCATCGCGATCGTTGCCCGCGACGAGCACAAAGCGCGCGCCCATCTCGGCGGCGGTTTCGAGCATCGGCTCGTACGCGGTCACATCGGTATCGGGCTGGAGCCGCAGAATTTCGGCATCGAGCACGCGGATGCCGGTGTCGCGCAGCGCCGCGAGCGTTTCGCGCTTGAGCCGCGTCGCGCCGATGATCTCGTGCCGAACCTCCGTGTCCGTCGCGGGCAAGAGCCGCAGGCCGACGAAATCGTAACCCGCCCGCGCCGCACACTCGACCATCTGCGGCGGCGTCAGTTCGAGCACCGTGAGTGCGGAAAGCGACAGCTTGCGTGTTGGCGTCGTCATGTCGCGATCCTCAGCGCAGCGGCGAAAACGGCGCGGGCACGTAGATGGTCGATTCCATCGTCGTGAGATGCGCCGGCCCGCCCTTCGGCGGCCAGATGCCGTCTTTCACCGCTTCCGCGCGAATGCGCGAGCGTTCGTCCACCGACTTGTACGGCCAGATGTTGAGGAAGCGCGGCACCGCGCCGTCGAGTGTGAACATCGCGCCGATCAGCGGCGAGCGCTTCGTGCGCTCGGGGACGGCCTTCTCCCATGCGTCGATGGTATGCTGCAGGCTCGCCAGCTTCGTGCCATAGACGCGCATCTCGTAGATGCCGCCGTGCACGGCCGGCTGGATCGGCGGGAGAAACGGGAACATCGCGTAGCTGTTCACTTCGACATCGGTGACGAACTCGCCGCAGCCGAACGGATTGCCTTCGAGAAGAAGCCGTCTGCGTTCGCCGATCAGCGCCGCTTCCGATTCGAAGCCGCGCAGCACCATCACCTTGCCGAGCGCGCCGATATCGGAATACCAGCAGCCGAGCAGCGTCGAACCGGGCTGCGCGGCGCTGGCCTGAATGTGCTCGAACACCTGCGCGTTGGCGCCGATCTTCACGGTGAGCGTGACTGTGTCGTACAGATTCATGGGATCGTCCTTGCGTGACTGGATAGAGAGAGTGCGGTATCGGCGTCGGTATCGGCGGGACGAGCGAGGTCGTGGCCCGCCAGATAGCCGAACGTCATCGCCGGCCCCAGCGTGATGCCGCCCGCCGGATAGTGGCCGCCCATCATGCTGGCCGCGTCGTTGCCCACGGCGTAGAGGCCGGGAATCGGCGTGCGGGTCGCATCCAGAACGCGGGCGCGCGCATCGGTGGCGAGGCCCGCGAAGGTCCCCAGACTGCCGGGCAGCACTTTGACCGCGTGAAACGGACCATCGACGATCGGCGCGACGCACGGATTCGGCTCGTGCGAGGCATCGCCCTGTATGCGGTTGTAGGGCGTCGATCCTTTGTGGAAGTGCGGATCGGCGCCGTCTTTCGCATGCGTGTTGTAGGCCGCGATGGTTTCGCGCAATGCGTGGGCGTCGATGCCGCATTGACGGGCGAGCGCTTCGATCGTCGGCGCAGTTTTCAGATAGCCCGTGCGCTCATGGCGATGCAGCGGGAACGGGAACGGCTTCGCCGCGCCCAGCCCGTAGCGCCGTTGAAACCGGTGATCGCAGACGAGCCACGCGCATACTTCCTCGCCAGGCCGCGTGGCGTCGATCATCGCCGAGACGAAGTCGTAATACGACGACGCCTCGTTCACGAAGCGCCGCCCGGCCCGCGTCACCGCGATCACGCCCGGCTTTGCCCGCTCGATGAGATGCGCGAACGCGACCGCATCGCCTTCGCGCTTCGGCACGAGCGACACGGGCGCCCACGCCGCCGGCGCCTTCAGCGATGCGTCGAAATGGGCGCCGGCCGCTTCGCCGATGCGCACGCCGTCGCCCGTATTGCTGCGCGGCGCAGCGGACCAGTGTTCATCGCCCGATGGCGTGTACGCGAAGGTGCGCGCGCGGCGGGCGCGGTCGTGCGGATAGCCGCCGCACGCCAGCACGACGCCTCGTCGCGCGATCACATCGTGCAGCACGCCATTCATCTCGACGCGCGCTCCGGTTACGCGCGCGCCATCGCGTATCAAATCGACAGCCTTCGCACGCGTTTCGAGCCGCACGCCTCGATCGGCGGCAGACTTCAACAGACGCGCGACCAACGCGTTGCCGTTCACGAGATGCATCGAGCGGCCATATCGCAGCTTGTGCATCGCGAAGGCGGCGAAGCGCTTCGTCACGTGCCACGCGGAGCGCGCCGAGCGCGTCGCGTTGAAGAAGTGCGCGAGATCTTGCCCCGATGCGATCGCCATGCCGCTGATCGTCATGTCCGTAAGCGGCGGACGAAGCTTGTCGATGAGCGGGCCGAGCGCGCGGCCATCGAACGGCATCGCGCACACGGAGCGGCCTCCGCTGCCCGCGCCTTGCGTCGTGTGAAAGTCGGGAATGCGGTTGCCGTCGATGAAACGCATCGACGTGTTCCGCTCAAAGAAGTCGATCATGCGCGGGCCGTGCTCGATCAGCGCATCGGCTTTCCCGGCGTCGTAGTGCTTGCCGAGTTCGTTGCGCAGATACGTGCGCGGCGCATCGGCATTTTCGACGATGCCCGCGCGCCTCGCGAGCGGATTACATGGAAGCCACATCCAGCCGCCCGACCACGCGGTCGTGCCGCCGAACACGTCTTCCTTCTCGCATAGGATGACTGATAAACCCAGCGTAGCTGAAGTGACCGCCGCGGAGAGGCCGCCTGCGCCCGATCCGAGCACGAGGACATCGCATTGCAGCGCACTCATGATGTCTGCGCTCGCGTTTCTTCGCGCGCATCCGCATGACCGGCTTCCGGCGATGCCGCCCGCGCCGCCGCATGCCGGCCAGCCAGATACGCAAAAGCAAGCCCCGGCCCGAGCGTGATGCCCGGCCCCGGATAGACGCCGCCCATCACCGACTGCATGTCGTTGCCGCACGCGTACAGGCCGCCGATCGGCTGATCGTCGCGATCGAGCACGCGGGCGTTCGTGTCAGTGACGAGCCCCGTCGCCGCGCCGATATCGCCGGGATAAAGCCGCACCGCGTAGAACGGCGCCTGCGCAAGCGGGCCGAGACATGGATTCGGGCCTGTCCAGTTGGCGTCGCCGTTCGCGCGCTGATAATCGGTCGTGCCGCGTTGAAAGTCCGGATCGACGCCTGTTTCCGCATAACGATTCATGCGCGCGACGCTATCCGCAAGCCCGGTCTTGTCGATGCCGAGCTTCGCCGCGAGTTCGTCGAGCGTGCGGGCCTGCGTGAGATAGCCATCGTCGATGAAGGGTTGAAGTCCTTTGCCGCCGGGACGCACCATGCCAAGCCCATACTTGCGAATTCCTTCGGAATCCGTAACGAGATACGCCGGCACCGACGCCCTCGCGCGATGCGCTTCCTGCATCGCGATGCCGAACAGGTGATAAGACGTGTTCTCGTTCAGGAAGCGCCTGCCGCTGGCATCGACGACGATCATGCCCGGCTTGCCGCGATCCATCAGAAAGTGCGGGAACACGGCGGTTGTGTCGTCGGCTCGCTTGCGCACGGAAACCGGCGCCCAGAACGCGTGCGACAACGCGCCCTCGCCAAAACGCGCGCCTGCGGCAAGCGCGAGATCCTGCGCGTTGCCGGTATGCCCCGGCGCGCCCGGGCACCATGCGGCATCGGCGCCGGGCAGCATGTCGGCGCGTCGCGCGGCATGACGATTGAAGCCGCCGCTCGCGAGAATCACGCCGCCCGTCACCGAAACGCGCCGCCGCTGCGCGCCCTGAGCGAGCGTTAGGCCTTCGACGCCCCGCTTGCCCGTATGCAGCGCTTCGACCGTCGTGCGCGTCAGCACCGTGACGCCGCGCTGCATCAGCGAATAAAGCAGACGGCCGATCAACGCGTTGCCCATCACGAGCCGCGTGCCGCGTGGCGATCCGATCCGGTCGCGTGCGTGTCGCGCCAGCAGCTTCGCCGCATGCTTAAACGACGCTAGCGATTTCGTCATGTTGAGCAGATGCCCGATGTCGTCGCGGTCGATCATCATCCCGCCCAGCACGGTGAACTCGGGAATCGGCGGACGAATCAGCGCAAATGCGCGGCCCAACTTGCGGCCGTCGAAAGGCAGCGGCTCCAGCGCACGGCCGCAGAGCGTCGAGCCTTCGAGTTCCGAGAGATAGTCGGGATGGAACGGCCGCGCCCGGTATTTCACATCGGAGTTGGCTTCGATATGCGCGACCGCCTTCGGCCCGGCGTCGAGAAACGCGCGGCGCATCGCGGCGCTGCTGCGTGCCCCGACGGCGCGGTTCAGAAAGGCTTCCGCCGTCGCCTGCGAATCGTCGCGATTGACGCTCGCCATGTGCATCGACGCGGGAATCCATGTCGTGCCCGCCGAATAGGCAGTCGTTCCGCCGACGTACTCCGTGCTTTCGACGAGCAGCACGCGCGCACCGTCGATCGCTGCGAACAGCGCCGCCGACATGCCCGCGCCGCCCGCGCCGATGACGACCACATCGAATGATTCATTTCCGCTCAGGCTCGCTACCGTCTCCACCATTTTTCGCCCCTTCCCGGAACTTAATTTGATTGTGGAATGCTATTCCACAATCACGGCTCGTGCCAAGCGGTTTTTTGCGAAACCGAGTCAGTACGCCGGTGCAACCGGCGCGCGCGCTCTCGCCGACCGATGCACCGCCAGCGTCGCGGCGAGCGTGCGCGCGCCGTCATCGCCGGAACACAGCGGCCTTTCCTTGCCGTCGATAACCTTCGCGAAATGGCGCAATTGCTCGTGATAGGGATCGCCGGCATGCGGCGCGGTGCGCTCGACGGTCAGCGGATCGTGCCAACCCTTCGCGCCGCGATACTCCCAGACATCGAGCTGCGGCAAGGCGAGCGACGCATCGGTGCCGGAGACGAAGTGCGTATTCACGCTCTGCCGCGGATAGTGCGCCGCCTCGCCGGCCGCCAGATCCCAGTTCCACGGCGACACCGCGCAGTCCGACACCGTCAGCGTGCCGAGCGCGCCATTCTCGAAGCGCAGCAGCACCGCGGCCGTGTCTTCGACCTCGAAGCCGCGCACCGCGCTCGACGTCAGCGCCTGCACTTCGACGATTTCGCCGAGCAGAAACCGCATCATGTCGATGTCGTGGATCAGGTTGATCAGCACCGGTCCGCCGCCGGCCTGCCTGCGCCAGTCGATATCGAAGTAGGGATCGGGCTTGTAGAACGTCGCGAGCGCATGAGCGGACACCGGCTTGCCGATCCGCCCGCTCGCCACGATTTCGCGTGCGCGCCGCAGAATCGGGCTATGCCGGCGATGATGACCGACGAGAAGCGGCACGCCCGCGCGACTGGCGGCATCGACGAGCACGCGCGCCTGTTCGACCGTATCGGCAATTGGCTTTTCGATCAGCACCGGGATGCCGCGCGCGATGCACGCGAGGCCCGCTTCGACGTGCGTGGCGTTCGGCGTCGCGACGATCACGCCGTCGGGCGATGCGGCGTCGAGCATTGCGTCGACGGTGGAAAAGCAGCTCGCGCCTTGTTCCTGCGCAAACACCTTCGCGCCCGCCGATGGGTCCGCCACCGCGATCACTTCGCAATCAGGATGCAGCCGCGCGCGCTCCATATGCATCCGTCCGATGGCACGCGCGCCTGCAATTGCCAGCCGTTTCTTGATCATGCGTGTGCTCCTCCGATCCGCTGTGGTTATAAAAAATCGACAGTTAGTTGCCTCACAAGGAGAAACGCTTTTGTTGAATCCTATTCCATTTTCAACTACAGTTTCGACCACGCGTTGACGAATTTTTTCATCGAGACATCACGCGCTCGCACGCTCGACGACGGGCGCTTCACAGGAGACATCGCAAGCATGGCGCAGGACACAACCTTCTCCGCATCGCGCGATGCGGGCTTGAGCGGCGCAACGCGCGTCTACTTCATCGTCGGCGATCCGATCGCGCAGGTGCGCTCGCCTTCCGGCGTGACAGCGGCGTTGCGCGCCGCCGGACGCGACGCCATCGTGATTCCGGCGCACGTCGCGCCCGCCGACCTCGACGCGTTCTTCGCGGGCGTCACGCGGATGCAAAACGTGGATGGCGTCATCATCACGGTGCCGCACAAGTTCAACGCGACGAAGTATTGCGGCACCCTCGCGAGCGAATCCGCCTTTCTCGGCGCGACGAACATGCTCCGGCGCAACGCCGACGGCAATTGGCACGGCGGCATGTCGGACGGCGTCGCGATGGTCGCGGCGCTCGGGGATGCGGGCTGCGAGCCGCAGGGCAAGCGCGCGCTGCTGATCGGCGCGGGCGGAGCGGGCTCGGCGATCGGTCATGCGCTCGTCGAGGCGGGCGTGGCGTCGCTCGCCATCCGCGATTTCGATGCCGCGCGCACCGACGCCCTCGCCTCGCGGCTCGCATCGCTCGGGCGCGGTGCGGTCGGCATCGCCGATGACGCGGGCGCGGAGACCTACGACATCGTCGTGAATGCGTCGCCGGCGGGGATGCGGCCCGGCGATCCGCTCCCGATCGACGTCTCCCGCCTTGCGCCGACGACCTTCGTCGGCGATGTCGTGACCAAGCCGCCGCTCACGCCGTTCATCGAAGCGGCCCGCGCGCGCGGCTGTCCGACCGTCACCGGCACGCAGATGTTCGGCCGCGTCTGCGATGCGATCGTCGACTATCTGATAAAGGTGTGATCCCTCGCAACGCGCGTTGGGAATAGGACCCAGTCTGGTTTAAACGGCCGGCGCGTTCCTGCACCATAGCGTCGCGCCATCGTCCTTCCCGACGGCGCATGCGTGACGACGATCGGTTCCGCGCAGCCGGGTTATCCGCGACTGGCGCCGTCGCACGAATGCTGATTTTGAACCGCTGAACGGCAACGGCCATGCCGCCGTTTCAGTACGGATCGCTTGCTTCATCGCGATGGCGCGGCGGCGTATCGGGGCATCGGCATAATCGGGCCGAACCGAAACGCACTGCTTCAAACAGACGATTGAGCGGGTCATCAGCGTTTGCCATACTGACCGAGGTCCAGTTGTCTCCTCACGCGTCCGTTCCCCGACAGGGACAGTCTCGCAACGGACGCGCTCTCGCCGCCTACCACCTCAGGCGGCTTTTTTTTGGCGCAAAGAAAAAGCCGCCGTATGAAACGGCGGCTTCGTCCTGCAAGGTCACATCACGCGCTTATTGCGCTTCGTACCAGTTGTACTGAGCGATGGAACCGATGGGCGGCGTGCCGACCTGCAGCGTGATCTCACGCAGCGAACCGAGCTGGATGTTGCGCGGATCGCCCATGTAGCGCCGGATATCGCCGTTGTCGCGGATGTAGACGACCACGTCTCCGGTCAGGCCCGCGACGTTCGTCGTCGTGAGCGGCTCACCCCAGATGTCGAAGAACTGACCCAGCGTGAAGCGCTTGTTGTTGGGCGTCTCGACGTGAATGATGCCGGTGTTGTCGTGCGTGTGCAACTCGTAGTTGCACGAGCCGGGAAGCCCGATGTTCGCCGGCAGCGCACGCGTTTGCCCGTTATAGACGATCGAGAGATGCGAATGCACGTGGTACGTTTCGGCCATCCCCGATGCGCAGACCACGCCATCCACCGGCGAGCCCGTTCCGCCGGTCGACGTCGCGCCGTTCGGCCAGTACAGGGTGCCCACCGTGCCGCCGTAGGTCAGCGTGATCGGCGTCGTGGCGAGCGGCGGCGGATCGGTCCACGTATAGGTCGGAATCTGCGTGAGCGGCGTGCCGACTTCCAGCGTCACTTCGCCGTTGCGCGGCAGCACGAGGCTCGCAAGATCGCCCGTGTACTTCGTGAGCGCGCCGCCCGTGTTCACCCATGCGGTGACCGGTCCGGTCACGCCTGCGACGTTGGTCGCCGACAGCGTCTCACCCCAGACCGCGAAGAACTGGCCGAGCGTGTATTGCGTGTTGGTCGTCGCATCGATGCGGATCTTGCCGCTGGCGTCGTCGGTGTGGACCGGATAGACGCAGCCGCGCTGCAGAGTGAGGCTCGAGCCCAACGTGCCGATGTTCGCGGGCAGCGCGAGCTGCTTGCCGTTCTGATAGATGGAAAGATGCGAATAGGTGTACGACGCGCCTGCCGGTGCGCAGCTCAGCCCGCCGACAGCCTGGCCCGCGCCGCCGGTCGCCGTCGAGCCATCGGGCCATTGCGCGGCGCCGATCGTGCTGCCGTCGACCACGGCTGTCGCTGCGGCGAGCGTCGGCGTGGTCGTCGTCGGCGTGCTGGCGCCGGAGGGCGCACTCGCGCCGGAGGGCGAAGACGCGCTCGACGAATCACCTCCGCCGCCGCAACCGGCCAGTACGACGAGCGCTGCCGCCGAAGCAATTGCGCTCATCCAATAAGCATGCTTTCCTTCTTTCATGTCTCAACTCCGCTTTTCGTTAATCAAACTCTTGTGGCGAGGTACGCTTTAAACGCACAACGCATTCGACGGCATGCGCATGCATGCCTTGTCCGCGTGAATCGAGCACACTCGCAAAACCATTGAAACGGCATAAGACAGACGAAACGATTCGTTTCGCTCCGGGCGCGGGTCTCATGCACGCAAGTTTTGCCGTGTAAGGCCTGGACATTCGGTCGATTTAGCCGAACCTGTGCCGAAGGCCACGGAATAACGCCCTGACGGGCGCGGGTTAATCAATCACGAATACGGTGATTAATAGAAACGCATTTCGGCGAGCGAATTCGCCGGTGAGACGAAGCGTAACGTTCTAGCTGCGCCGTCGCAAGTAGAAATGTCCCCATATTCCAATGCGGGCGGATTTTAGCGCGGATTAATCGTTCATATGTT
Organism: Caballeronia sp. RCC_10; assembly: GCF_041360715.1. Taxonomy (NCBI): domain Bacteria; kingdom Pseudomonadati; phylum Pseudomonadota; class Betaproteobacteria; order Burkholderiales; family Burkholderiaceae; genus Caballeronia; species Caballeronia sp. RCC_10. The sequence goes on along the minus strand of NZ_JBFUPT010000009.1, from coordinate 136,019 downwards.
CATACTGGTCGATGGCGGAAGACAAAATAAAGTATTAATCCGCAACCCGTCCGAAAACGCCAATTGACAGCGCTGATAGCCGCATGAAAGCATCGCCGGCGCAGTCTCCTCATACCGACCGGAGCACTCCCCATGATCTTCCACGCATCCATTCCTGCCCGTGACCCGAAACACGTCGCTCATGTGCTCGCCGAACTGTGGGACGGCTTCGCCGCGCCTTTCTCGCCGTTTCCCGATGCCTGGATGGCCGTGGCCGGCGACGATCGCGGCAGCATCATCGAGGTCTATCCGGGCGATCGCGTCATCACGCCGGGCGGCGGACACGAGACGAGCGTGAGTTACGGCGCGGGGTCGATAGACCGCCCTCAATACAGCGCATTCCACATGGCAATCGCCACGAAGCTCAGCGCCGGGCAGGTATTGGCGCTTGGCGAGCGCGAAGGATGGCGCGCCGTGCAATGCACGCGCGGCAACGATTTTTTCGATGTGATCGAGCTTTGGATCGAGAACTCGACCATGCTCGAATTCCTCACGCCCGAGATGCAGGCCCAGTACCTGGCGTTCGCTACGCCAGAGAATTTCCGGGCGATGGCAGCCGCGGCGACTGCCTGAGTCCGGTGCGGAGCCTAGCCGCGTCGCACGACGTCGCCGCCCGTCACGCGGATGGCCGGGAAGCGGTCCGTCGGCTTCGCGATTTCATCCTGCGAAGCCACGATCTCGAGTTCGTAGCGGCCGGCATCGTAGGTTGTCTTGACGACGGCGTTCACTGCCGCCAGCGTATGTTCGAGCGCATTGCGCAGCGAATCGCCGAGCAGCGTGCGCGCGACGAACACCGCGCTCGTCAGATCACCGACGCCGACCGGCTGCCGCGCAAACGGATACAACGGGCGCTGTGCGAACCACGCCTCGCTTGCCGTGACGGCGAGCATGTTGAAGGTATCGGCGCGGCTGTTGCGATCGAGCAGATGCTTGACCAGTACGATGCGCGGCCCCCGCGCAATCACGTCGCGGCATGCATCGACCGCCTCTTCGACCGTTTCGATGGTCCGCCCGGCGAGTTTCTCGAGTTCGGTGTGGTTGGGCATCATCGCGTCGGCGACGGTGGGCATCGTCGTGACGAGGAAATCTTCGATGCCCGGCGCGACCGTGCAGCCGCCCGTCGTGCCCATCACCGGATCGCAAAAGTACAGTGCGCGCGGATTCACCGCCTTCACCATCTTCACGATCTCGACGACCGCGCGTCCTTGTTCGGTCGCCCCGAGATAGCCCGACAGCACCGCATTGCAGCGGCCGAGCACGCCAATCGCGCCGATGCCTTCGATCACGCTTTGCAGTTCATCGGCATCGACGACACCGCCGGTCCAGCGGCCATATTGCGTGTGATTCGAGAACTGGACCGTGTTGAGCGGCCACACGTTGACGCCGAGCCTGCGCATGGGAAACACCGCCGCGCTGTTGCCCGCATGCCCGAAGACGACGTGCGACTGGATACTCAGGACGTTATTCATATTGCGATTCCGGGGCGAGGCATGAGCGAGGATCGGCGGGCGTCCAGGCAGGCGACGCCTGAACGTGCTCCGTATTGTGCCGTGCCTCGACGCGCCGCGGCATGGTGTGGCGGTTATAAATTGCGGCAAGGCATGCCGGGTAGTCGCGCGCCTGCAACAGCATGCACGACTGCGACGGCATGATGCTTGCTCGAACCGTCGCCGATGCCATGCACTGGTCCGCTGCGGATATCTCGATCAGCACCGCAATAAAAAATCGAACGACTTCGGCACACGAATTCGAATGCGCGCCGGATAATGCAACGATTGCAAAGGCGCGCCGCCCGCGTCCCACGCACGGCCATCACACGAGGACCCCCGCACCACCCGCATACACGACATTAACGAACCCGAGTCAAATCAGGAGCTGACATGGAGACGCCGTCTAAGAATCGCACCGATTTGCAAAAGTCGACCCTCGCAATCGTCCTCGCCGGCGGGCGCGGCACGCGTCTCGGGCCGCTTACGGACAAGCGCGTAAAGCCCGCCGTCCACTTTGGCGGCAAATACCGCATCATCGATTTCGCGCTTTCCAACTGCCTCAACTCGGGCATCCGCCGCATCGCGGTCGTCACGCAGTACAAGGCGCATTCGCTGTTGCGCCATCTGCAGCGCGGCTGGGGTTTTCTGCGCGGCGAGTTCAACGAGTTCATCGATATCTGGCCGGCGCAGCAGCGCGTCGATTCGAGCTGGTATCGCGGCACCGCCGACGCCGTCTTCCAGAATCTCGACATCATCCGGTCGATCGCGCCGCAATTCATCATCGTGCTCGCGGGCGATCACGTCTACAAGATGGACTACACGCGCATGGTGCTGGACCACGTCGAGAGCGGCGCGGACTGCACGGTCGGCTGCATCGAAGTGCCGCGCATGGAGGCGACCGCTTTCGGCGTGATGCATGTCGATGAGAACCGCCGCGTCACCGACTTCCTCGAGAAGCCCGCCGATCCGCCCGCCATGCCCGGCAAGCCGGATATCGCGCTCGCGAGCATGGGCATCTATGTGTTTAGCGCGAAGTATCTGTATCACCTGCTCGAAGAGAACATCGCTGCGTCGAGCACGGATCACGATTTCGGCAAGGACATCCTGCCGCGCGTGGTGACGAGCGGCCGGGCGATCGCGCATCCGTTCAGCATGTCCTGCGTCACCTCGGACGCCGATCCGAACGCGCCGGCGTACTGGCGCGATGTCGGCACCGTCGATGCCTACTGGGCGGCCAATCTCGATCTCGCTTCAACGATTCCGCAACTCGATCTCTACGACCGCAATTGGCCGATCTGGACCAATCAGGAACAACTGCCGCCGGGCAAGTTCGTCCGCGATCTCAACGGCCAGCAAGGCGCGATCACCAATCTGCTCGTGTGCGGCGGCTGCGTGATATCGGGATCGCAGGTGTCGAAATCGGTGTTTTCGTCGGCGGTGCGCGTGCATTCGTTCTGCAACATCAACGAGGCCGTGTTGTTGCCGCAGGTGACCGTGGGGCCGAGTTGCCGGTTGCAGCGCGTGGTGGTCGACCGGGGATGCACGGTACCGGAAGGGCTCGTCATTGGCGAGGATCCGGACGACGACGCCGCGCGATTCTTCCGCACCGAGACGGGGATCACGCTCGTCACACGGGAGGCGCTCGATCGGCTTGCGCAGCGGTAGCCGGGCTTGGGCTTCGCCGGCGCTCGGGAGCGAAGCCAGATCACTACCGACAGAACCCATGTTGCCCGGACGCCGGAGTATGCGCTGAAGCGCCCGCTCCGGCGCGTTCGGCGAGTCGAAGTCGTATTGCCGCTTTCGGGCACGAAGCGGCTAGTTCGCCGCATGAGGGCTGTGGTAGCGCCTTCAAGTATCAACTGCGGCAGGCCGCTACTTCGTCGCACGGAGCCGCAGTGAGACTGCTGAAGCGCCGATCGCTACTTCACCGCATGAAGCCACAATAAGCCGCTACAACACCCAAGCGCGACCGACCGCTATTTCTCGCATGGCGCCGCAATAAGGCCGTGAAGCGCCAACCGCAGCCAACAGGAGGATCAATGACCGTATGCGTGCTGCACGTCGCAGCAGAAATGTTTCCGCTGTTGAAAACCGGCGGCCTCGCCGATGTCGCCGGCGCGCTGCCACCCGCGCAATCACAGTTAGGCATGGACGTGCGCGTCGTGCTGCCAGGCTTTCCCGCCGTACTCGCGGGCCTCGCCGATCTCACGCCCGTCGCCGATCTCGGCGGCGCGTTCGGCGCAGCCGGCGTACGCCTCGAACGCGGCGTGCTGAAGCCGCATGGGGTCGTCGTCTACGTCGTGCGCGCGGACGCCTTTTATGACCGCCCCGGCAATCCCTATCTCGATGCCGCGCATCGCCCGTACGCGGACAACGATCGCCGCTTCGCGCTGCTCGGATGGACCGCCGCGCGCATCGCCACCGGCGCCGATCCCGAATGGAAGCCGCATATCGTCCACGCGCACGACTGGCACGCGGGCCTCGCGCCGGCCTATCTGCGCGCGTTCGAGCGCGACGGCGCACCGCATGTCGCGAGCGTGATGACCGTGCATAACCTCGCCTATCAGGGCGTGTTCCCCGCGTCGGAATTCGGCGTGCTCCAGTTGCCCGGCGACTTCTACGCGGTCGACGGCCTCGAGTTCTACGGCCACGTTTCGTTCCTGAAGGCGGGGCTGTTCTACGCTGACCGCATCACCACGGTCAGCCCGACCTACGCCCGCGAAATCCAGACACAGGCGCACGGCGCGGGACTGCACGGTCTCCTGCAGACGCGCACCCACGATATCAGCGGCATCCTGAACGGCGTCGACTATACGATCTGGAGTCCGTCGATCGACGAGGCCATCGCCGCCCGCTATACCGCCGCTAAGCCCGCTGCCAAAAGCAAGTGCAAGACGGCGCTGCAGGAACGCGTCGGCCTCGCGCGCGACGACGACGCCCTGCTCTTCGGCGTCGTCAGCCGGCTGACCGAACAGAAGGGGCTCGACCTGCTGCTGTCGGCGGTGCCGGACATCGTGCAGCGCGGCGGACAGCTCGTCGTACTCGGCACCGGCGATCCGGCGCTCGAAACCGGCATGAAGAACGCAGCGGCGGCGCATCCCGGCGCGGTCGCGGTCGTGCTGGGTTTCGACGAAACGCTCTCGCATTCGATCATCGCGGCCAGCGACGTCGTCATGGTGCCCTCGCGCTTCGAGCCTTGCGGACTCACGCAGCTCTATGCGCTCGCCTACGGATCGCTGCCGCTGGTGCATCGCGTGGGCGGGCTCGCGGACACGGTCGCGGATTGCTCGCTGGAAAATCTCGCGGACGGGCTCGCGACCGGCTTCGTATTCGAGCATTTCGACCGTGCGGGCATCGTCGCCGCGATCCGCCGGGCTTTCGCGCTCAAGGGACGCCGCACCGAGTGGAAAGCGGTGGTCAAGCGCGCGATGATGCAGAACTTCGGCTGGGAATCGGCAGCGCTGCGCTACGCCGAGGTGTATCAGGGACTGCTCGCGCCGTGATGCGGGCGCGTCCCTTGCTCGCCAGCGAAACATTCACACGACAGGGACATTCATGCAAAAAGCTCTCGCAGGCCAGATCGCGCTCGTGACGGGCGCAAGTTCGGGTATCGGCGCGGGCGTCGCCAAGGCGCTCGCCGAAGCGGGCGCGCACGTCGCCATCAACTATCACTCGCACGCGGAGCCTGCCGAAAAACTCGCCGATGAGATCGCGTCGCTTGGCGGCGAAGCGCTGCCGGTCGCCGCCGATGTTTCCGACGAAGACGACGTCGACGCGATGTTCAAGGCCGTCGTCGAGCGATTCGGCACCGTCGATATCGTGATCGCGAACTCGGGCTTGCAGCAGGACGCGGCCTTTGCCGACATGACGCTCGCCGACTGGCGCAAGGTCATCGATACGAATCTCACCGGTCAATTTCTGACGGCGCAGCGCGCAGTGCGCGAGTTTCAGCGACGCGGACCGCGCCCGGTCTCGAAGGCGCTCGGCAAGATCATCTGCATGAGTTCCGTGCATGAAGTGATTCCGTGGGCGGGCCATGTGAACTACGCGGCGTCGAAAGGCGGCATTCAGATGCTGATGAAATCGCTCGCGCAGGAAGTCGCGCCGCAGCGCATTCGCGTGAACTCGATTGCGCCCGGCGCTATCCGCACGCCGATCAACCAGGACGCGTGGGCATCGAAGGAAGCGATGGACCGGCTGCTGACGCTCGTGCCATACGGACGCATCGGCGAAGTGGACGATATCGGGCGCGCGGCGGTGTGGCTGGCTTCCGACGAGAGCGATTACGTCGTCGGCACCACGCTTTTTGTCGATGGCGGGATGACGCTTTATCCCGGCTTTGCGGACAACGGCTGACATGCGGCCGATCGGGAACGGCGGTCTCATGCAAACAATCGAAGTCGATGTCGCCGTGATCGGCGCGGGCACGGCCGGCATGGCCGCGTTTCGCGCAGCGCGCGATGCGGGCGCGAAAGCCGTGTTGATCGAAGGCGGTGAACTCGGGACGACGTGCGCGCGGGTGGGCTGCATGCCGTCGAAACTTCTGCTCGCCGCCGCCAACGGCCTGCACGACGCACGCGCGCTCGAGCCGCGCGGCATCGACGGCGGCGACGCGCTTCGTGCCGATTCCGCTCGCGTGCTGGATTACGTGCGGCGCGAGCGGGATCACTTCGTGAGCGGCGTCATCGAGGAAACGCGGGACTTTCCGGAAGGAACGCTTTTGCGCGGTCAGGCGCGGTTCGAATCGCCGGGATGCCTGATCGTCGGCGCGGACACGCGCGTCGAAGCGAAGCGTATCGTCATTGCGACGGGCGCATCGCCCAGCATCCCCGACGAGTTGAAAGTGTTCGGCGACAAGCTCATCACGAGTGACGATCTCTTCGAATTGCGCGCGCTGCCGAAGCGCATCGCGGTGTTCGGCGCGGGGCCGCTCGCGCTCGAACTAGGGCAAGCCCTGTCGCGGCTGGCGGTCGAGGTCTTCATGTTCGGCAAGGGCGGCAGCGTCGCGGCGCTGTCGGACACGCCGGTGCGCGATGCGCTCACCGCCGCGCTCGAGAGCGAGTTCTACTTCGACCCCGACGCGAAAATCGACGAGATGTCGCTCGAAGACGGTCAGCCGACGTTGCGCTTCACCTCGCCCGATGGCGCGAAGCGCACCGAACGCTTCGACCTCGTGCTGGCCGCGACGGGCCGTGCGCCGAATCTGAAGCCGCTCGCGCTGGACAAAGCGGGCATCGAACTTAACGACAAGGGCGTGCCGCTGTTCGACGAATCTACGATGCAATGCGGCGAGAGCGCCATCTTCATCGCGGGCGATTGCGACGGCACGCGTCCGTGGCTCCACGACGCCGCCGACGAAGGCAAGCTCGCCGGTGACAACGCCGCGCGTTTTCCCGACGAGCAGGCGGTCAAGCGCAAGGTGCCGTTCTCGATCGTCTTTTGCGAGCCGCAGGCGGTGATGGTCGGCGCATCGTACGACAGTCTCGACAAGCAGATGACCGTGACCGGCGCGGCATCGTTCGAAACGCAGGGCCGAAGCCGCGTGATGCGGCAGAATCGCGGCCTGCTGCACGTCTATGCGGATGCGAAGACCGGCACGCTGCGCGGCGCGCAAGGCTGCGGTCCGGCGATGGAGCATCTGGGCCATCTCCTGGCGTGGGCGATTCAACTGGAACTGACGCTCGATGACGCGTTGAAGCTGCCGTTCTATCACCCGGTGGTGGAGGAAGGCTTGCGCACGGCGCTGAAGGACGCCGACAAGAAGTGCTACGAGGAACGCGCGGAAACGCCGCCAGGATTGCCGAGCGCGGCGGGTTGCTAAACCCTGCATTCGAAGAAAAAGGCCGGCTGCGAAGCCGGCCTTTGTCCTTGCGATGCAACCGCAGTCGATCAGCTTCCGCCCAATCCATATTGCAGTGCAAGGTCGAAGCCGAGCACGACCAGCGAGCAGAACAGACCCAGCGACAGATTCGCCAGCCGGTGGCCGACGTCCTTGTGCCGCGTCAGCACGGCGCCCGCCAAAAACGCGATTTCGACAATCACCTGCATGGCGAACACGGCGATCATCAACGCGAACTCATAGCCCATCGCGCTGAAGTTGGTGAAGTTGAAGCCATTCACCGCGACCCACGATCCCACTCGCCACGCTTCGTATGCCAATAAGAGCAACGGAAAGAAATAGCTGGCGACATAAGTCGGCACGGTGGCGTGCCGCAATTCCATGTTCAAGTGACGTGTGACTTGCATCGCGTACTCCTCATCTGATCGCCCGAAAGGCCGGGCTTTTCGCCTGCATCGGTGACACGCGTGAAGCCGTTTAGCGAGACGCTTAATTCAACGGCACACGCGCGTCGTGCTTTCAGAATAGGACATTTTTTGGGAAAGCGAATCATCGTATTCCCGATCAGTTCGACCACTAAGGCCGAGCGCGATGCATTGTGCAGTGCAGCTTAATAAAACAGCTATTTATGAACGGTTTATTCTGCACGCACGTGCGTGCGAACTATTGCTTCCCGTACAGCTTGATAATGCCTGAAAAATCGAGTCCGCCGAGTCCTTGCTGGCTCATTGACTGATATAACTGCTGCGCCAGCGCCCCCATGAAAACCGGCTGTTTTGCGCCGCGTGCCGCATCGACGGCAAGACCCAGGTCCTTCAGCATCAGGTCGGCGCCGAAGCCGCCGCTATACCCGCGCGATGCCGGCGCGGTTTCGACGATGCCCGGATACGGATTGCACGTGTCGGCGCTCCAGCATCGCCCCGTCGAGGTGTTAATGATGTTCGCCAACTTCGCCGGATCGATGCCGAGCGTTTCGCCGAGCTTCATCGCTTCGGCAACGCCGATCATGGAGACCGCGAGCAGCAGGTTGTTGCATATCTTCGCGATCTGCCCGGTCCCGATTTCGCCGCAGCGCACCATGTTTTTGCCCATGCCGGAGAGCACCGGACGCAGCGTTTCGAACAGCGCCTCGTCCGCGCCGACCATGAAGGTCAGCGTGCCCGCCTGCGCGCCGACGACACCGCCCGACACCGGCGCATCCGCGAACGGATTGCCGTGCGCGGCCGCCGCTTCGCCGATGAGCTTCGCCGTCGCGGGATCGATCGTGCTGCTGTCGACGAGCGGCACGCCCGCGCTCACGCCCGCCAGCACGCCGTCGTCGTTCAGATAGACCGCCTTCACGTGCTGCGCGGCGGGCAGCATCGTGATGACGGCTTCGGCGCCTTCCGCCGCCGCACGCGGCGACGCGGCGAGCGTTGCGCCCGCCGCTTTCGCGGCATCGAGCGCGGGCGCCGACAGATCGAAGGCGGTCACCGCATGACCCGCTTTCAGCAGATTCGCAGCCATCGGGCCGCCCATGTGACCGAGGCCAACAAAACCGATTTGCATTGCCATCCTCCTGTTTTTATCGCAGCGCGATTGTCGTGTTGACGCCATCGTTCACCGTGGCGTCGTCGAACCAGCGCGCCGTCACCGTCTTGGTCTGCGTGTAGAACTGCACGACCTGCTTGCCGTACGGGCCGAGATCGCCGAGCTTCGAGCCGCGTGAGCCGGTAAAGCTGAACGACGGCACCGGCACCGGAATCGGAATATTGATGCCGACCTGACCGATGTCGATCTCGCTCTGGAACTTGCGCGCCGCCGCGCCGCTTTGCGTGAAGAGGCCGACGCCGTTGCCCATCGGATTGCGATTGACGAGCGCGATGGCGTCGTCGAGCGTGGCCGCTTCGAGCACGCACAGCACCGGCCCGAAGATCTCCGTCTTGTAGATGCTCATCTCGGTCGTGACCCCGGAAAAGATCGTCGGGCCGATGAAGTTGCCGTTCTCATAGCCCGGCACCGTGATGCCGCGTCCGTCGAGCGCGAGTGTGGCGCCCTCTTCCACGCCCTTCTCGATGAGCCCGAGGATGCGCTCCTGCGCCGCCCGCGACACGACCGGTCCCAGGTCCGCACCCGGTTCCGCGCCCGCGTTCACCTTGAGGCCGCGCGCCCGCTCGACGAGTTCCGGCAGCCATTGGTTCGACGCGCCCACCAGCACGACAGCCGACGTCGCCATGCAGCGCTGGCCCGCCGCGCCGAAGCCCGCGCCCGCCAGTGCGTTGAGCGTCTGCTCCTTGTTGGCGTCGGGGAGCACGACGGCGTGATTCTTCGCGCCCATCATCGACTGGACGCGCTTGCCGTGCTGGCTGGCGAGGTTATAGACGTGCGTGCCGACGGCCGTCGAGCCGACGAACGATATCGCCTTGATGTCGGGATGCGTGCACAGCGCATCGACGACATCCTTTCCGCCGTGCACGACATTGAGCACGCCCGGCGGAATGCCCGCTTCCATCGCGAGTTCCACGAGTTCCATGGTCGAAAGCGGGTCTTGCTCGGACGGCTTCAGGACGAACGTGTTGCCGCACACGATCGCCATCGGGAACATCCAGAGCGGGATCATCGCGGGGAAGTTGAACGGCGTGATGCCCGCGCAGACGCCGATCGGCTGACGCAGCGTGTACGTATCGACGCCGCCCGCTACGTTCTCCGCGAACTCGCCCTGTTGCAGCGTGCTGATCGAGCATGCGTGCTCGACCACTTCGAGCCCACGGAAGATGTCGCCCTCGGCGTCCGCGAGCGTCTTGCCCTGCTCGGCGGTCAGCGTCTGTGCGATCCGCTTCATGTTCTGCCGGATCAGGTCCTGAAGGCGCAGCATGATCCGCATCCGCGTGCCGAGCGGCGTCGTGCGCCACGTCTGAAACGCCTTTTGCGCGGCGGCGACGGCCGCGTTCACTTCGTCGGCGGTCGCGAACGGCACGCGGCCGACGACTTCCTGCGTCGCCGGATTGACGATATCGCGCCACTTGCTCGTCTTCGAATCGACGAACTCGCCGTCGATCAGCAGCTTGGCGGTGCGCACGGACGCGCGCTGCGCCGGTTGTTCAGCAACGATGTTCACGGATGTCTCCTTGGTCGGATTATCGGAATGCTCGACCCTCTGAGTATAGTGAGGCAACCGTCCTTCACGGCACTAGAGCAACACCCGATCGATGCGGCGACGCCCGCCTTTCGGCCGTTGCGCTCCACTTGCCGCACGCCGGGGCCAAGCTCCATCGCCCGTTCACCCTTTTTGACGTTGTTATCGCGGTCAAGTGTTTTAATGCCGCTTTCCGACGATGCATCGCACATCGTCACAAGACGTCAACAACCAGCTCCGTATTATTTTAATTCGCTATCCCGAACAAACGCCGATGCATCGCGCGATTCGTTTCGAATCCTGCTTCGATCAACCTCGTCAACCGACTGCCGCCCGCTGATGTCGTTCGTCATCTGGTCCAGGCGGTCGATGTCCAGCCAGCGCGTTCGCTTCGTCGAAGCGCGCACCGCGCGCACCATCGCCGTCATCGCGCTGATTGCGCTTCTGGTCGCGGCCCTTGCGCTCGGCATCGTCATCGGCACGATGTTCGCCCGCACGCACCTCGGCGAAAAGCAGGCGCTCGCGGCGCGGCGTTCGTTCGAGATCGAGCAGCTTGGCCGCATCGACGCCGATCTCAGCTCGCTTGCTCCACGCGTCGCGGCGCTGTCGGCGCAAGTGGGCGAACTGCGCGACTTCGACAGCCGGCTGAAAGGCTCCCCCGGCAGCGGCGCGGCATCAGGCGTGCACGACGTTCCGCCGCTGCCCGACAGCGAGGAATCTGCGACGGCGCTCGACGGCTCCGGCGGCCCCGAACTGCCGCCGCGCCTGTGCAATGCGGATCGCGCGAGCGTCGGCACGCCGGCGCAGAGGCTCAAGCGCGCCGAAAAGATGGTCGGATGTCTCGACGACACCCTGTCGCAACTGCAAAGCCAGACGCTCGCGCACTACACGGCGTACATGGCGTTTCCGGGCCGCGATCCCGCACCCGGCTCTCGCTACGGCTCGCCTTATGGCAACCGCGTCGATCCGTTCACGGGCCACGTGAGCTTTCATCCGGGTCTCGACATGGTCGCGCCGACCGGCACGGCCATCTATGCGAGCGCTGGCGGCCGTGTGGTTCTGGCGGGCGAGCGCAACGGCTACGGTAACGCGATCGATATCCGTCATGCGAACGGCGTCGTCACACGCTACGGCCATGCATCGCGCTTACTGGTGAAGGAAGGCCAGTTCGTGATGCCCGGCGATGAGATCGCCGAAGTCGGATCGACGGGCCGCTCGACCGGGCCGCACCTGCACTTCGAGGTCATCGTCGGCGGCGCGCAACTCGATCCGAAGCCCTATCTCTCGCTCTTCAGGCACAAGCCCCATGCGCAAAGCTGATTCCAAACGCGCGTCGCTGAAGCTCACGCAGCATAGCTATTCGCTCACGCCGAAGCGCAACGCCGCCTACGTGCCCGGCATCATCGCCGCGATCTGCGCGGCCGGGGCGCTCGTGGCGGCGGGCTTTGCGCTCAAGAATTCACAGGACCAGTCGCGCAAGCTCGACGTGCTGTGCGCGCCGCCCGTCGCCGAACGGGAACTGCGCGAACAACTGACGCACGCGCAATTCGCGCTCGAACAGGAAGCCGCCACCCGCACCGCGCTCGAGCAGCGGGTGGCGCAAGGCACCGAGCAAATCGAACGACTGCAGACGGACCTCGCCTTCCTCAGGAAGCAACGCTGATTCATCCGGACGACACTGCCACGCCGCGCGGCGTGGCTGTTTGAAGCAACCAATATCGCATCGCAAGGACTCGCCATGTTTTCATCCAAGAAAGACCCCCACGGCGTCAAGCCGGCCAAGCTCTCCACGCTCATCGCACATAACGTGCATATCTCGGGCGACCTCGAATTCAGCGAAGGGCTGCGCATGGACGGTCAGGTGACCGGCAACGTCACGGGCCGCCCCGGCGACGAGTCGCTTCTCGTCATCAGCGATCAGGGCGCGATTCACGGCAACGTGAGCGCTTACGACGTCATCATCAACGGCCGCGTCGTCGGCGACGTGATGGTCGCGCATTTCGTCGAGCTGCAACCGAACGCGCACGTGCACGGCAATATCTACTATCAAAAGCTGCGCATGGATGTCGGCGCGACGGTCGAAGGCAAGCTGACCAAGATCGACTCGATGCAATCGGGCCCCGCCGCGCTGCCCGCTTCCGAAGTCGTGCCCGCGCTCGACTACTCGCCAAGCTGATCGGCGTGCCACGCAATCGGTATCCGCGCGGGACGCCAAGGCCCGTTATAGAAGCCAATCCGCTAAGATTCGAACGATGACGAAGCCGCACGCTTGCGCCCGCCGGGCATGAGGCGCACGGCTCATTACATCGAGATAACAAGGGCGCCCCATGCTGGTCAATTGCGCGGCTTATCAGAACGGCCGAAAACTGGCAGACGTCGATATCGACGACATCAACGCGTATCGTGACCTGCCCGACTCTTTCATCTGGGTCGCATTGAAGGAACCCGGGCCGGGCGAACTCGCGCATATGGCGCATCAGTTCGGCCTGCATGAACTGGCGGTCGAGGATGCGCAACACGGGCATCAACGGCCGAAGATCGAGGAATACGGCGATTCGCTCTTTGCCGTGTTTCACACCGTCGAATTCGATGAAGAAGGCGAACTGCTCGTCGGCGAAATCAATGTGTTCGTCGGACGGAACTACGTGATCTCGGTGCGCAATCGCACGACGCAAGGCTTCCAGGAAGTGCGCAAGCGCTGCGAGCGCGAGCCGCAATTGCTCAAGCACGGCCCGGCCTTCGTGATGTACGCGCTCCTGGATGCCGTCGTCGACCGCTATTTCCCGATTCTGGAAACGCTCGGCGCGGATCTCGACGAAGTGGAAGAGCGCATCTTCGAGCACAACGGTTCGGCGGCGTCGCGGGAGATCATCGAGGATCTTTATTCGCTCAAGCGCCGCATGACGCTCATGCAGCATCACACCGCGCCTTTGCTGGAAGCCGTCAGCAAGCTGTACGGCGGCCGGCCGCCCGGCGTATGCGCGGGCATGCAGGACTATTTCCGCGACGTGTACGACCACCTGCTGCGCATCGTGAAGACCATCGAAGGCCGCCGGGAAATGATCGTCACGGCAATTCAGGTGAATCTCGGTCTGATCGCGCTCGCGGAAAGCGAGGTGACCAAGCGCCTCGGCTCGTTCGCTGCGCTGTTCGCCGTCCCGACGATGATCGCCGGCATCTACGGCATGAACTTTCATCGCATACCGGAACTGGACTGGACGTACGGCTATCCGACGTGCATTGCGGTGATGCTGATTGTCGATGTCCTGCTTTATCTGCGCTTCAAGAGGGCAGGTTGGTTATAATGGCGCCTGCGATGCGAAGTCTGCATCGAACAACGATCATTCATAGGGCGTCGCGCGGGAACTTTTGCGCGGTGTCGTCTGTCTAATCGGACATGTTTGCTGAAAGCCCGGAGCCTTGCAATTCGGCTCGCAGGCCGCAGCTAGTAGCAACAGCGGACACATTCACTCCTGCAGTCATGCATCACACCGCACGTTGGCAGCCGTGCCGTCGCCTGACCCTCACGTCGAGCGATACCCGCGCCAATGTCGCCGTCCCGGTCATGCCGGCCAGCGTTCCCGGTCTTCCGGCGAGCGCAGTCGTTCCGGCCTATGCCGTCAAGCTCAAGACGAGCCTGAATCGAGACGTGGCGCGCTCGCCGTTCGAGCGTGCCGGACTACGCTTTACATCGCTTCTGACGCATGCAGCGACGATGCCTTCTGGCGCGGCCGTTCATGCCTCCATCCGCGAATCGGCGTTGTGTGCCTGAGAAAGAGCGCGCGATTGCGCCGACGCGGGTAACGGATGTGTGAATCAGGCAAGCGCATCACCTTACAAACTCATAACTGGAGCTCACATGGCGAAAGAAGAACTCATCGAACTCGATGGCATCGTTGACGAAGTCCTCCCCGACAGCCGCTATCGCGTGACGCTCGACAACGGCGTTGTCGTCGGCGCATACGCATCGGGCCGCATGCGAAAGAACCACATTCGTATTCTGGCGGGCGATCGCGTCACGCTGGAATTGTCCGTGTACGACCTCACGAAAGGCCGCATCAACTTCCGTCACAAAGACGAACGTGCAGGCGGCGGCGCGGCACGCGCACCGATGCGCCGGCGTTAAAGCAACCGGCGTGTGTCAATAGCGTCCACCGCTGATCCGAAGGCTGCGTCAAAGCCCTTGATCCGCGGCGGGCGGCGCCTCTGTTTTACCCTCGCGCCGACAGCAGCGCGTTGATTCCCACCGCAAATCCATCGGCGTCATTCGTCGCCGACACCAGGCTCGCGCGGCGCTGCACGCCTTCCGACGCCTGTCCCATCGCAATCGATACTCCCGCAATCTCGAACATCGCGATGTCGTTGGTCATGTCGCCGAGCACGGCCACGCGTTCGAGCGGCACGTTCTTGCGACGCGCCAGTTCGCGCACCGCTTCGCCCTTGTTGGCGAGCACGTGCGTGATGTCGAGGTAATAGCTCTGCGAGCGCGCCGCGTTCGCGCGCCCTTCGAGCCGCGTTTGCAATTGCTGCTCGACGCGTTCCAGCAGCGGCGCATCGGCGGTCGAGCCGACGATCTTGTCGACCGCATCCAGATCCACGTCATCGAAACGCTGCACGAGCACGCCGTCGTAACCGACCGTGCGACGCTCGCGCGGCACGTATGCGCCCTCCGCATTCGTCAGATACCACACGTCGCCGACGAACACCCACGCATCGACGCCCGCCGCCGCGAGCGCTTCGAGCGAGGTTTGCACCGCGTCTCGCGGCAGCTTGTGGGCGGCGAGCACTTCGCGCGTGCGCGGATCGACGAGATTGCCGCCGTTGTACGACGCGTAAGGCATGTCGACGGCAAGCGTCTCGACGATATGCCGCATGCCCGCACCCGGCCGGCTGCTCGCAACGGTGAACGCGACGCCCGCTTCGTGCAGGCGGCGCACGGCGTCCTTCGCGGCGTCGCTGATCGACTTGTCGGTATGAAGCAGCGTGCCGTCGCAATCCGATACGACGAGTTCCACGTGCGCGAGCGCCTCTAAGGCGGCCGCGCCGTCGCCGTCGACGCTATGCAAACCGTATTGGCCTTTGGCGTTCATGAGAGCGCTCCTTCGCGCTGATTGAAGTGAGGCAGTTGACGGGTCTCGCGAACCGAACGCGGATGCCACAGCTTCGCGCCGCCTTCGATGCCGGCCGTGTTGGACACGACCGCGACATTCGGCGGCAAGTCGAACTTCAGATGCGCGGCATTTCCTCCGCCGATCCACAGCTTGTCGTAGTTCGCGAGCGTCGCCAGTATGCCGATGATCTTCTCGACGCGCCGGTTCCAGCGCTTGTTGCCCGCCTTCTCGCGCGCCGCATTGCCGATATATTCGTCGTAAGTGCGGCCCTTCGAGACCGGATGATGCGCAAGCTCCAGATGCGGCATCAGTTCGCCGTCGCGAAAAAGCGCGGTTCCCGCGCCCGTGCCGAGCGTCAGCACCATTTCGATGCCGCTGCCTTCTATCGCAGCGAGGCCCTGCATCTCCGCATCGTTGATCATCCGCGCGGGCACGCCGCCGAGACGCGCGGCGATCATGTCCGCGAGCGGCACCCGATACCAGTATTCGTTGCCGAGATTCGGCGCGGTGAGCACGACGTTGTCGCGCACGACGCCGGGAAAGCCGATCGATAGATGCGTCGGCGGGTCCGCGATGATCGGCTCGATGAGCGTCATCAGCGTATCGACGACGGCATCGGGCGTGGCGGGCCTGGGCGTCGGCACCCGCACGCGCTCGCTTTTCATCTCGCCGTCTTCGGCGAGAACCGCCGCCTTCAAACCCGTGCCGCCGATGTCGATGGCGAGGATACGATCAGCCTTCGGCGCGCCCTTGGCGGTGGAAACGCGCGTCCTGTGCTTCGTTTTGGATTCCGTGCTCACGCTGCTTGTCCTCGTTCGAAAGAGAATTACTTCTTGTCGATGGCATCGGTCAGCGGACGCCACGCGCGGCCATCGGCGGCGAGCAGCTGATCCGCTGCTTCCGGGCCGGCGCTGCCCGACGCATAGCCATGCACGGGCAATTCGGCATCCGGATGCAGCACGCGATCCACCGCCGCCCACGCCGTCTCGATGCTGTCGGCGCGCTGAAACAGCGTCGGGTCGCCGAGCATGCAGTCGTACAGCAGCGTCTCGTAGCCGACATTCGCGCTCGCGGCGAAGAAATCGCTGTAGTCGAACGCCGATCGCACCGCGCCGACCTGCATCAGCGGGCCGGGGATCTTCACGTTGAAATCGAAGCTCGTGCCGTGCGCCGGATCGATGCGAAGCGTGTAGACGTTCGGCGTCAGCGCATCGACGGGAGTATCGCGGAAAAGACGGAACGGCACAGCTTTCAATTGCACCGAAATCTCCGTGCGCCGCTCCGTCAGCCGCTTGCCGGTGCGCAGATAGAACGGCACGCCCGCCCATCGCCAGTTTTCGACATAAACGCGCGCCGCCGCGTAGGTCTCGGTGCGGCTGTCCTTCGCGACGCCCGGCTCGTCCCGGTACGCGCAGCCGGCGGGTCCGGCTTCGTACTGGCCGAGCACCACATCGTTCGCGGTCAGTGGCTTGATCGCGTCGAAGACGTCGGCTTTCTTGTCGCGCACGCTCTCGGCATCAAACGAATTCGGCGGCTCCATCGCGACCATGCCGAGCAACTGGAACAGATGATTTGGCAGCATGTCGCGAAATGCGCCCGTCTGCTCGTAGAAGCTGCCGCGCCCTTCCACGCCGATGGTTTCCGCCGCCGTGATCTGCACGTGGTCGATGTACTCGCGCCGCCAGACAGGCTCGAACATCGCATTGGCGAAGCGCACGGCGAGAATGCTCTGCACGGTGTCCTTACCGAGAAAATGATCGATGCGATACACCTGCGATTCGTCCGCATGCGCGAGGATGCAGCGGTTCAGTTCCTTCGCGGAGGCGAGGTCCGTGCCGAACGGCTTCTCGATCACGATCCGCCTGAATGCACCGTCCTTCTGCTCTAGCAGACCGGTGCGCCCGAGCCGCTCGGCAATGGGCGCGAAGAAGCGCGCGCTCACGGCGAGATAAAACACGACATTGCCGCTCTTTTGCTGCCCGAGCCGTTCCTTGAGGCGCGTGAAGGTTTCGTCTTCGGCGAACTCGCCCGAGAAGTATTCGAGCTTTTGCGCGATGCGGTTCCACGCGTCTTCGTTCAGCTCCGACGTATGAAAGGTGCTCGCCTTGTCGGCGGCGAACTTGCGCAGCGCCTGCGTCAGTTCATCGCGCCATTGCGCGGTTTCCCGCTCGCCATGATTGACGCCGATGATCTGCATGTCGTCGTCGAGCAAGCCCTGGGCGGACAGGTTGTAGAGCGCGGGCATCAGCAGCCGCTTCGTGAGATCGCCTGCGGCGCCGAAGATGACCAGCGTGCAGGCGGGCGCGCGCTTCGCCAATGTGCTGGAATCGCTCGACTGCTTTGCGTCATTTGACATGACTTGAGATCCTTTTCCGTTGGGCTGAAGCTGGAAAGACCCTCGCCGATGCGGCACAGTTCAATTCGACGCTGCGTCTTTCGGCGCATGCGCTTCTTTGTATGCTCTTTGTAATTTCGCGCCTTTCGTGTCGTAAAATGTCCGCGCTGACGACGACGCGTCGCGCCTTCACCGCTTACTCACATGAATGCAACCGACACATCCATCGATTTGTCCGCTTACTTCGCGCGCATCGGCTATCGCGACGCACAACGTCCCGCGCCGACGCTCGACACACTGCGTGCGTTGCATCTGCTTCATCCTCAGGCGATCCCTTTCGAGAATCTCGACGTGCTGCTCGGGCGTCCGGTGCGGCTCAATCTGGCGTCGTTGCAGCGCAAGCTCGTGACCGACCGGCGCGGCGGCTACTGCTACGAACACAATCTGCTTTTCCGCAGCGTACTTGAAGCGCTGGGTTTTCGCGTCAGAAGCTACGCGGCGCGCGTGCTGTGGGGCCGCACCGATGCCGCGATGCCGCCGCGTTCGCACATGCTGCTGGTCGTGGAACTGGACGAAGGCGCGTTCCTCACCGATGTCGGCTTCGGCGGCATGACGCTGTCCGCGCCGCTCGCGCTCGCAAGCGGGCTCGAGCAGATTACCCCTCACGGCGCGTTTCGCCTGGAGAGCATCGAGCCCGACGCGCGGCTGCCGCACTACCGGCTGGATGCGCTGATCGAAGGCAAGTGGACGCCGGTTTATCGCTTCGACTTCGATCCGCAATACGACATCGACTACGAGATGTCGAATCACTTCGTCTCGACCTTTCCGCAGTCGATCTTCGTGCACAACCTGCTCGCCGCGCGCCTCGCGCCGGGCCGCCGCTACGGCCTGTTCAACCAGCGCTTCTCCTCGCACGACGATCACGAAGGCACCACGCATCGCGAGTCGTCCAGCGTGGCGGACCTGCGCCGCACGTTGAGCGAAGAGATCGGCATTCATCTGCCGGATGCGCCCGATTGCGCGAACCCCGTTTCTTCCGCGCACCTGGACGCCGCGCTCGCACGGCTCTTCACGCCTCCTTCAATCGATCCGGCCTGATCACACGAGACCGCACACACCCGATGTTCAGAAAAAAAACGACCGGCGGCCGCGAGTTTCATACGCATCACCGCAGCACGATGCTCGGAAGCCGCTTGCCCGCCTGGCGCTCGCGGCTCGTCTTCGCCGGCGTGACGGCCGCGTTTCTCGCGCTCGCCGGACGTGCGATGTGGGTGCAAGTGGTCGATCGCGAGTTCTACATCGGCGAAGGACAGAAGCGCTATCAACGCACGCTGGCGCTCGCGGCGACGCGCGGGCGCATCGTCGACCGGCATGGCGCGATGCTCGCCGTGAGCCTGTCCACGTACGAGGTCTGGGCGAATCCGAAGCGATTCGACGGCGCGCGCAACGACGACATCGCCCGCCTCCTCGACATGCCGCCGCGCGAGCTGGCGCGGCGTCTCGGCACCGATCGCAGCTTCGTGCTGCTCAAGCGGCAGGTGGAAGCGCAAGCCGCCGAGCACATCGCGGAGATCGGGCGCGCGGGTGTCACGCTCGTGCCGGACACGAAACGCTTCTATCCCGAGGGCGAATCGGCGGCGCATGTCGTCGGCTTCACGGATAACGAGGACAAAGGTCAGGAAGGCGTCGAACTGGCCGCCGATGCGCGTCTCGCCGGCGAGGCGGGCCAGCGCGAAGTCATTCGCGACCGGCTGGGGCGCGTCGTGTCGCAGATCGGCGAAACGGACCTGCCGCAGAACGGCGAGACGATTCAACTGACCATCGACCGGCGCATTCAGCAGCTTGCGCATTCGCAACTGAAGATGGCGATCGCGAAACATCGGGCGCGTGCGGGCAGCGTCGTCGTGCTCGATGCGAAGAACGGCGAAGTGCTCGCGCTCGCCAATTACCCGAGTTTCGATCCGAACGACCGCAACCGTTTGACCGGCGAGCAGTTGCGCAATCGCGCGCTGACGGACACGTTCGAGCCCGGCTCGACCATCAAGCCGCTGGTCGCGGCGCTGTCCATCGACCTCGGCAAAGTGCGGCCGGATACGCGCATCGACACGAGCCCCGGCACCATGAAGATCGGCCCGAACGTGATTCACGATACGTCGAATCACGGCGTCATCACCGTGTCGGAAGCCGTGCAGATGTCGAGCAATGTCGCGCTGACGAAGCTCGCGCTGCAACTGCCCGCCCAGACCATCTGGGACAAGTATCGCGAATACGGCATCGGGCGCGCGCCGGAACTCACGTTTCCCGGCGCGGCGACGGGGCGGCTGCGCTCGCCCGAGCGATGGAAGCCGATCGAACAGGCGACGATGGCGTATGGCTACGGCCTTTCGCTCTCGCTGCTTCAAATCGCGCAGCTCTACACGCCCTACGCCGGCGACGGGCGCTTCCACGCGGCCACGCTCATTCATGGCGAGAAACGGCGCGAGAGCGTGCCGGTCATGAAGTCGACGACCGCGGCCGCCGTACGCAACATGCTCGAAATGGCGATGGGGCCGAACGGCACCGGACGCGCCGCCGCAGTCGAAGGCTATCGCGTGGGCGGCAAGACCGGCACCGCGCGCAAGCAGGTCGGGCGGTCGTATGCGGCGAACAAGTACCGCGCGTCGTTCGTCGGCATCGCGCCGATGAGCGATCCGCGCGTGATCGTCGCGGTGATGATCGACGAGCCGTCCGGCGGCACCTATTACGGCGGAACGGTCGCGGGGCCGGTCTTCTCGGGTATCGTCGGCGCGACACTGCCGCTGCTCGGCATCCCGCCGGACGCATGAAGCGCCGATAGAGCGCCGATAGAGCGCCGATAGAGCGCCGATGCAGCACCAAGGAAGCGCGGGCGCGCAGGTTGCTGCGCTACTTGTCCGAACTGTAAAGGCGCTGTGCTCTAATCACGTGATCGCCTGAACCCACGATAACGGGAAGACCATGAAAAAACTCGCCGCGGCCCTCGCGCTGCCCATGCTCCTCGCCGCTTGCGGCCGCTTTTATAACGCCGATGCAGGCCAGCCGGAAGTCGATACCGCATCGACGGAAAACAAGGTCAACAGCATCGTTCAATGCATCGCCGGCGAAGCGAAGAAGCACGACGCCACGTTCAAGCAGACCGCGATTCCGCAAGGCGCGATGCTCGAATTCGGCGATTCGAACGTCATCAAGGTCCGTTACGACAACGGCCAGACGGTCTATCGCTTCTATCCGGGCGAGCGCCACGCATCGAACCTGTGGCTCGAAGGCGCGGGCAAGAAATGCGCGCCGTGACGCGCGGAGCCTGAAGCTCATGCGCTCGACCAAAGCCATCAACGCCGTCGAACGGCTCAAGACCCGCAGCGGCAATCCGCACTACGCGGCCGTCAGCATGCCGGGCGGCTACTTCTATCTCATCGAACGCTCGGCGGAAGGCTCCAACAAGCTCTGCGAGCCGCTGCCGATGGACGACTTCATCACATTCGTCAACGCGCGCGAACCGGCCAGGCCGCGCAAGGTCAGCAAGCTCGACCAGGCGATGGAAGCGCAAATCGGACGCAGCGGCAAACGCGCGGGCGGGCCGTCATCGGACGAAGACGCGTAGGTCCCTTGCATCGCGTGTGGCGCGTCGCAGCATCGAAAGCCGGGCGTCGCCCGCGTCGAGTGTGCGTTGACAGACGGAGCCATACGGGGCTCATTGCGTACATTTCGTTCAACGGTCGTACCTTTGATCGACAAAGATTCAAAGAAGCACAACGGTCACGATCGTGAAGATAACGAGCAAGGGCCGCTCGCGACGATTCAGCAGAAATCGCGCGGGCGAAACGGGGTGCCGGCTGGCGTAACGACGAAGAGCGTGCGCCGCGCGGCTGAGAGGAAGACCAGCGATGAAGAAGAAAAAAAGCCAGGCCACGGGCAGCCTGTTGCCCTCGGCTTTGGCGGATGTCGAACTTAAGCATATCGAACGCGCGGTCGCGCAGCTTCGCACGATGAACAATCAGTCGCCCGGCACGCTCAACGTCGAATACTGGCGTGAACGGCTCACGGCCGTCGTCAACGGCTATGCGCTCGTGCCGGCGCAAACGCAGCGCATCGAGGCGTTGCGCATCGCGCTCGACGCCATGCAAAGCACACCACGCGACGGCGGAAGCCGCAAAAGGACGACCAACAGGCTTTGGGCGAAAGCGGCCTGACAACCGCTTTCGCCACTCGCGCCGCGGGCGCGATCCCCGGTCGTCCTGCGCGGGGCATACCGCGCGTGCTTGCAATACCCGGCAGGCGAATTGGCCTCAGGCATCGTTCGTGCTCGATATGAAACTCCTTTGAGCCACGCCTGGAGGCGCCATGTCAGTATCGTCACATCGAATCGCCGCCACTCTTTTCGCGTGCGCTGCCGCCGCATTCGGCACGACCAGCCACGCCCAGATCACGCAGCCTGCCGGTTCCGATCAGCAGGAAAACCGCACCTCGGATTCGACCACCCGGGCTAATCCATCGGGAACGGTGGTGCATGAATCGCAGCGTCCGCAATCGAAGGATGCCGCCGGCAAGGCGCGCGGCGCGACCGTCGGCAAGGAACACAAGACCGACGGCGCGGGCGGATTCAACAACGGCCTGTACGGCACGGGCGCGGGCAACAACAAGTAACCCGCGTCGCTTCGCAGCGCGCGGGCCGTCCTTGCATTCAGTCCGCGTGCCGCGCCGTCCCGTTGATCTCCGGCGCGATAGCCCCGTGATTGACGATCGCCACCAGTGACACCCCGCCGATCACATTGCCGATGAACGTCGGCACCAGGAACACGAGAAAGTACTCCGATACGCTGGCCGCGCCGGTCATCACCGCATACGCCGATTCGACCGAGCCCGCGATCACGTGCGACAGCTTGCTCACTGCGACCGTATAGGTCACGAGCAGGATCGTGAGAAGACGCGCGGAACGGGCGCTCGGCAGCAGCCACACCATCAGCGCGATCAGCCAGCCGGCGAACATCGCGCGCACGACGGTCACGCCGAATTCACCCGACAGCGGCGCCCTCGACACCTTCGCGAGCGATTCGATCACGTCCGGCGAAAACACGCCGGGAATCTGCAGCAGGCCCGCGAAAATCACCGTGCCGACCAGGTTGAAGAACAGCACGATGCCCCATAGCCGGAACGTCTTTCCGAGCGTCTTCAGGTCGCGCCGCGTCAGCACCGGCAGAACCGCCGTCAACGTGCTTTCGGTAAATAGCTGCTGGCGTCCGAGGATGACGAAGACGAAGCCGATCGTATAGCCGAAGCTCGCGATCAGGCTGCGCCAGCTCGTATCGGGCAGTTCGCTTTCGAGGATCGACTGGACGAGAAACGAGAATCCCATCGAGAGGCCGGCGGCGAGCGCGGACCACATGAGGGCCGCGAAGGTGCGCTCCATCGCGGCCTCGCCCTCTTCGCGCACGATCTCGTGAATCACGAGCGCGTGTGGCGTCGAGTGCTCAGCCGCCTGTTCGCGTTCGGCGTCGTCGAGGTGAGGTGAGTCTTGTCCCGCGGACGGGTCCTTGTCCGGCTTTGCCATGATCGTTCTCCGTGTAGGCCGCCCGATGCGAGATCGATGGGCGGCAGGCGCACGGTGACAGCAGGAAGGATGCCCGTGTAAAGAAAACGTCAGTCAGCGCGCGTTGACGGCGTCCTGCGCATCGTAGCCGCGCCACTTGTAGATCAGCGCCGACACGAGCCAGCATGCGGCGAAGAGGCCGACGATCGCATAGCCGAGCGCGCCGAAGTGCTCCGAGAGCATCGCGGCGAAGTCCCATAGCCCGCCCTTCAGTTGCAACCGGTCCGCCATCAGGCCGAGCGCCTCGACGCCACCCACGAACACGGCGATCACCACCGACACGAGCGTCACCGTCAGGTTGTAGTAGAGCTTGCGGACTGGCTTCATGAAGGCCCAGCCGTACGCGCCCAGCATCAGCATGCTGTCGGCGGTATCGATCAGCGACATTCCCGCCGTGAAGAGCACCGGAAACACGAGGATCGACCAGACCGGCATGCCGCGTGCCGCCTCGCTTGCGGCGATGCCCATCAGCCCGATCTCCGTGGCCGTATCGAACCCGAGTCCGAACAGAAAGCCGAGCGGATACATGTGCCAGCTCTTGCCAACTAGTCCGAACAGCGGACGCACGATGCGCGCGAGCGGACCGCCGGCGATGACCAGCATGTCGGCGTCCGCTTCGGCGATGGCGTCGCCGCGGCGCACGCGCTGGAACGCGCGCCACACGCCGCGCAGCACGAACAGGTTCATCGCCGCGATCGCAAACAGAAAGAGCGCGGACACCGATGTGCCGATCAGTCCGCCGATCTCGCGAAACGACGAGAAGCGGTCCTGCACCGCGAGCGCGGTCGCCGCGATGAGCGCCGTCGCGAGCACGACGACGGTCGAATGCCCGAGCGAAAAGAAGATGCCGACGCCGAGCGGGCGCTTGCCCTGCTGCATCAGCTTGCGCGTGACGTTGTCGATGGCGGCGATGTGGTCCGCGTCGACGGCATGGCGAAGCCCCAGCGAATACGCGAGCATCGACGTGCCCAGCAGCAGCGGATAGTGACGAAACGCGATGAGCGCCCAGACCCAGGCGAGGATATTGAACACGACGAGCCCGGCGAGCAGGCGCATCGACCGGCGCGGCAGCCGGGGCGTGATGGGAGAACTTGGGAAAAGTGACGCGGTGCCGGTTTCGGGAGGTCGGGCCATATGCGCGCGGGGCTGGACGGAGCGTCAGAGAATACCCCGCTTCGGTCCCCGGTCAATATTCGCTATCGCCCAAGCGAAATCGCCCGGCCACCGCGAAACATGCGACGGCCGGGCGATGGAACGAGTCGGCACGAACCCGCTTACTTGCCCATGATCGTTTCGACGGATTCGCCGATGATCACGATTTCTGTGCGGCGATTGCGCGCGCGGCCTTCGTCCGTATCGTTGCTGGCGACGGGACGGTCGTACGCATAACCCTTGTAGTTGATGCGCGCCGGCGCCACGCCCTTGTCAGCGATCGCCCGCGCGACGGTCTCGGCGCGCTCCTGCGACAGCGTCTGGTTGTAGGCGTGATCGCCGACGTTGTCGGTATGACCTTCGACCAGCACCGGCTTCGTGCTGCGCTTGATCAGCACGGCCGAGCGGTCGATCGCGGCGGCGGACCCGGCGCGCAACGCGGACTTGTCGAAGTCGAACAGCACCTTCTCCGGCAGACGGACGCCGACACCCTGATCCGTCTTCGTCACTACGATCCCCGCCGCCTGGTTCAGGGCTTCCTCGTTCGTGCGGTTCAGACTGGAACAACCCGTCAGCACGGAAATGGCGGCCACACAGGCGCTCATAGCCATCAGCTTCTTCAACTCTTTCTCCTTGCAGCTCATGAAATTAGCGTCGCGGAGAGCATCGCCGCGCGCCGTGACTCCATCACGTTGGCATGTCTAACCATCAAGCAATGTCGGCATGTTACGGATGCGCTTATTCAAGCGGGCAGAGGTATAGCACGGGCGTGCGATCGACTTGTCAACACTTGTCAACATTTGCAGAGCCCAAGGCGGCGCAGGAGATGCCGCGCCTTTCCCTTCACCGCGAAAAACATAGGCCGATTCGTTCGTTGGGCGAATGAGGCCGCGCGGCTAACATGGCCCTTCCGCTGAACAGAGCCCGCCATGCCACGCTATATCGACGACGCACAACGCGATGCAATTCAGGATCGGCGCGCGTCGTGGCGCTGGCGCAGCGAATGGCCGACGTGGCTCGTGATCGTCGCGGTGCATGGCGGCTGGTTCGCCGTCGCGAGCAACGCACAAAGGCTCGGCTTGCCGGTCGCGCTCGTCTTGCTGACGGTGCTGTCGTGCTGGTACATGTCGCTGCAGCATGAACTGCTGCACGGGCATCCGACGCGCTGGCCGTTCGTCAACATGCTGTTCGGCATCGCGCCGCTCGCGGTGTGGTTTCCGTATGCGGTGTATCGCGACTCGCATCTGCGCCATCACGACGACGCGCATCTCACCGTGCCCGGTCGCGATCCGGAGAGCTATTACGTCACGCCCGAACAATGGAACAACGCGGGCGCGCTGCTGCGGGCCGCGATCGCCGCGCGCAACACGTTTGCAGGCCGCATGCTGATCGGGCCGTGGTTTTCGATCGCGGCGTCGTGGCGCGAAGCGGCGCAAGCCCTCGCGACGCGGCAATGGCGGATCGCCGGAAGCTGGACCGTCCACGTCACGGCGCTCATTGCGCTCGCATGGTGGCTCGATGCGCGATGCGGCATTCCGTGGCGCGCGTTCGTATTCGGCGTCGGCTATGCGTCGCTGGCGCTGGCTTCGGTGCGATCGTTTCGCGAGCATCGCGCGGTTCACGACGAACGCGAACGTACGGTCATCAACGAGGCCGCGTGGCCGTGGCGGCTGCTTTTCCTCAACAACAACTATCACGCGGTGCATCACGACTTGCCCGGCGTGCCGTGGTATGGCCTCGGCGACATCTATGCGCAACGGCGCCACGCGTATCGCGCGGGTACCGGCGGCTTCGTCGTGCAGGGATATGGCGAATGGTTCGCGCGGCACGCGTTCACGAAAGCGGCGTCGCCGGTGCATCCGTTCGCGCAGGACACGGGCGCGCAGGCTGCAGCGCGGATTGCGCCGGGCCGCCGCGAACTGGGTACGATGCAGTCTCCTTCCGCCTGATTACCCGCCTTCATGCAGTGGATCGCCGCTCTGCCGATGTACAACATCTCGCCCGCCGTCGCCGACGACTGGCGCGCCCTGCTCGGCGCCGTGCTGACGCGCGTATCCCCGTGGCTCGACGCGCGAGGCGACACCGTGCGGATCGTCGATCCCGGCGCGGACCTCACCGCCTTCTGGCTGCGCGACGACGTGCTGCTCTCGCAAACCTGCGGCTATCCGCTGCTGCACGCGCTGAATGACCGCGTGCAGCTCGTCGCGACGCCCGCGTTCGATGCGCCCGGCTGCGAGCGCGGCGGCTATCGCAGCGTGCTGGTAGCGGGCGCACAGGTCGGCGCGTCGTCGCCCGAAGCGTGCCGGGGACTGCGCGCCGTCTACAACGACGACGATTCCAACAGCGGCATGAACCTGTTTCGCCATGCGGTCGCGCCGCTGGCATCGGGCGGGCGGTTCTTTTCGTCGGTCACGAAAAGCGGCGGGCATCTGGCGTCGCTGCGGGCGATCGCCGTCGAGCGGTCAGCCGATGTCGCCGCCATCGATTGCGTCACGCTCGCGTTCGTGCGGACGCATTGGCCGGAACTGGCGGCGGGCATCCGCGAAATCGGCGCGACGGCGAGCGCGCCTGCGCTGCCGTTTATCGCGTCGAAGCGCGTGCCGAAAGGCATCGTCGATGCACTCGCCGCCGCGCTGTCCGATGTCATCGCGCGGGACGGCGCGCTGGCGAAGCGGCTAAGGCTCCGCGGCGTCCTGCGCTTAACGGAAGCGGATTACGCGTGCATCGACCGATACGAACGCGACGCGATCGAGCTGGGGTATCCGCGGCTCGCCTGAAATCACGCCGCGCATATCCTGGCGAGCGCCTGCCACTGCGCGTCGCCCACGGCGTTTGCGCCCGACGGTGAACCCTGAGTGTCGCGCTTGCTCGTCGGTGCGGGGTGCGTCAAAGCGGGACGCATTCCGTTCGGGATGCTGATTTTTGCGTTCGTTCGTCGTTGTTTCGGTAGACGGCCTTCTCGCGGATAGATGCTTGCGATTGGTTCGGGGACAAACCGCGGCCGGGACGTGTATCACGGCGGCAGCTTCCATTTGCGAATAATCGCGATGCACGCCGCGCATCCCACCAAGCCGGTCCCGGCAGACTTTCCTGACTTTCGGCACAATCGAGTTTTCCCCGCGTGACCGCGTTCGCCGTGTTAATCGCGCGGGAGCGTCACGTCACCGAAAGCCAAGATTCCGCCATGATCCCCTTCTCGCTGCTCGACCTTTCACCCATTCCGCTCGGCTCTACCGCCGCCGATGCGTTCGCCCATTCGCTCGATCTCGCGCAGCACGCTGAACGCTGGGGTTATCTGCGCTACTGGCTCGCGGAGCATCACAACATGACGGGCATCGCCAGTGCGGCGACGTCGGTTGTGATCGGCCATATCGCGGCGGGCACCAAGACGATCCGCGTCGGCTCCGGCGGCATCATGCTGCCGAACCACGCGCCGCTCGTGATCGCCGAGCAGTTCGGCACGCTCGCCTCGCTGTTTCCGGGACGCATCGACCTCGGACTCGGCCGCGCGCCGGGCACCGACCAGACCACCGCGCGGGCGCTTCGCCGCGATCTGCAAGGCAGCGCCGATTCGTTCCCGGACGATGTCGCCGAGTTGCAACGCTTCTTCGCCGATCCTGTCGAGGGTCAGCGAGTGCGCGCGGTGCCGGGCGCGGGCCTGCACGTGCCGATCTGGCTGCTCGGCTCGTCGCTGTTTTCGGCGCAACTCGCCGCCGCGCTCGGACTGCCGTTCGCGTTCGCGTCCCATTTCGCGCCGGACTATCTGCTGACGGCGCTCGACGTATACCGTTCGCAGTTCCGTCCGTCGGCGACGCTGCAGAAGCCCTATGCGGCGGTCGGCGTCAACGTGTTCGCCGCCGATACCACGGAAGAAGCGCGTTTCCTGTTCACGTCGCTCGAGCAGCAGTTCGTCAATCTGCGGCGCGGCACGCCGGGGCAACTGCCGCCGCCCGTCGAGTCGATCGACTGGACGCCGGCCGAGCGCGCGGGCGTCGAGCGATCGCTCGCGTGTTCCGTCGTCGGCAATCGCGCGGACGTCGAGGCGGGCCTGCGCTCGGTCATCGAGCAGACGCGGGCGGACGAACTGATCGTGACGGCGCAGATTTTCGACCACAAGGCGCGCCTGCGCTCGTTCGAAATCACCGCCGAAGCCCGGGACGCCATCGGCGCGGCT
This sequence comes from Caballeronia sp. RCC_10, assembly GCF_041360715.1. Classification (NCBI taxonomy): domain Bacteria; kingdom Pseudomonadati; phylum Pseudomonadota; class Betaproteobacteria; order Burkholderiales; family Burkholderiaceae; genus Caballeronia; species Caballeronia sp. RCC_10. The sequence continues at coordinate 107,159 of NZ_JBFUPT010000009.1, read as the reverse complement.
GCCTGAATCGGCGCGCCGGATAGCGGCCCATGCTGGACGCGCGCGCTTTTGACAGGCAATAATGAGACACCGGAGCCGTGCCGCCCGCCGCATCCAGCGGCCGCGCTTCGCGTCTGTCTTACCGCCACGCATCGTCGAATGGGCGCGCACGTTCTCCTGCGCGCGGCCCGGCGATGCGGCGGACAACAACAACGATGTCGCAAGTGGGAGGAAGAATGTCGATGCCGAGAAGCGCTGCCACCGGAGCCATGACGCTCCTGACCGAATACGATGAGGCGAGCGGCCAGGAAGTGCGCTCGCTGCGGCTCGAACCCGCCGCTGACGGCAAGGCCGTCCTGCTGATCGAAATCGACGAGCGCAAACCCGGAATTCATCGTGAAGTGCGTTATGAGATTACGCCGGCGGAACTGATTGCCGCGATTCGCGCGCACGGTGCGGAATTACCGGGAGAGCAGCATAGCCGTTAAAACTTTTTTAATAATTGCCGCGCGCAGCATACAATAGAGTCCAAAGCGGCGTTCAAAGCGAGGATGTAGCCATACGGCAATCGCGGCGGCGCGAGCCTCGTGTTCCACGGATCATGGCCAGTTCAGGCCTTGCGGCGTGACTTCCGCGCGCACGCTCGTCGCGCGTCCGTCACGGTGATCCCCGAACTGACGATATCCGCAATCGGCCCGATGCCGGCTATTCAGGCATCGACTGGCGGATTAAAAAAACAGCCTTGCGGTAAATACACTAATTGACGCGCAGCAGCCGCTGCGCCACGCTTGTATTAAATACATATTCAGGCCATCGAACCGCCCCGGTCCGCGCGGGCATCGGTTCGTCTTCTGCAAATCAAAAAGCTGAATCAGGGAAGCCGTGGACGAAAGAAAGCGAGATAGCATCATTGCGTATTTGCGCAGCCGTATGGCCGAATTCGGCATCACCGAAAGCGCATTGGCAGAAGCATTAGCCGAAGCGTCGGAGACGCCCCCGCCGCCCATGCTCACGAAAACCAACGGAGCAAATGGCGCGCAGAAACCCAAACGGGCGATGCCGCAACTTCCGGTCATGCCGCAAAGCCGTGGCGACCAGCCGGTTTTCCGCAACGCCAGCGGCGATACATGGGACGGCGTCGGCGATATGCCCGAATGGCTCAAACGCGCGGTGCATGCCGGACAGGACATCGAGTTTTATCGCGTGTGAGGCGACGGCTTCGTGGCGAACTGTTGCCGTGAACATTGCATCGAACGATCGCGCTTGAACCAGGCGAAATCAACGCGCGCGACGTTACGCATGGCGTATCGAAGGGCCATCGCGTCATAGGCAATTCGCTGCCGTTTATCAAGTTCAAAAATTTTCGGCGATGCATCCCCATCGTGCCGGAAACGGTTTATTGCTCTTCTCTGTAGCCGGCGGGCAGAAGTCCGCCGCGCATCGACTCTCTTGAGTCGTCCGAACGTTCCCGGTCGAGAGGAGCCACGCATGAACGCACAGGCACGCCGCGAACCTATCCTCGACGCACTTCCGTTCCCGCCTGGGCGAACGCCGGCCGGCGATCGCGCTTGCGGGTGCCGCGCCTGAATCACGATGTGCGGCCTTCGTTGACGCATCGAGGGACGAGCGCCATGCATTCCCGCTCCGCTTCCCTCCCGACCGTCGTGCGCCGCATGACGGCGGGCCGCATGTTGCTCGAAGGGGTATCGGTGGAACAGGTGGCGGATGAATTGCATCTGTCGGTGCAGACCGTGCGCCGCTACAAGGCGCTGGTGTCGGAAGGCGGTCTCGACGCGCTCGCCAAAATGGGTGTCGGCGGGCGAGCCTCGGTGCTGGATCAGGACGCACTCGGCTGGATTGCGGCGGCGCTGCAAGGCTCCGCCCGCGATCACGGCTTCGCAAGCGATACATGGACCAACTCGCGCCTGCGCGAAGTGATCGAGCGGCGCTACGGCGTGCGCTACTCGCGTGTCTATGTCTGGCAAATTGCGACGAATCTCGGGCTCGGGCATTTGCTGTCCAAGTCGCGGCGTTGAGGCGAAGCGGCATGTAAGCATGGCGCCCCGCCTCACGCGTGCGACACCTTAGAAGTTGAAGCGGTCGATGTTGCTCGCATCGAAGGTCGTCGGCGGGCCGAGAATCACTTCGCCGCTCTTGCCGACTGTGCGCTTGCCGAGCTTGCCTGCGTCGAAGGAATCGCCTTCCTTGCCCGTTATGGTCCCGGACGCGAGATTCGCCGCTGCGAACGCGGCCAGATAACCCAACTGGCCCGGATCCCACAACTGGAACGCGGTGACGGTGCCGTTCTTCACGAACGCACGCATCTGATTAGGCGTGCCGAGCCCCGTGACGACGACCTTGCCCTTCGACGGAGAAGTCGAGATATACCGCGCCGCCGCCGCAATTCCCACTGACGTAGGCGCAACGATGCCCTTGAGATTCGGATACGCCTGCAACAAGCCCTGCGTTTCGACGAACGACTTCTGATCGTCGTCGTTGCCGTAGGCGATCTTCACCAGCTTGAGCTTCGAATACTCGGGCTTCTTCAACTCGTCCTGCATCCATTTGATCCAGGTGTTCTGATTCGTCGCGTTCGGCGTCGCGGAGAGAATCGCGAATTCGCCTTCGCCGCCGACGAGCTTCGACAGCAGTTGAATCTGCCCGCGCCCGATGGCTTCCGATTCCGCCTGATTGACGAAAATCTGCCGTCCATCGGGCGCGGTGTCGGAGTCGAACGTGACGACCTTGATGCCCTGCGACATCGCTTTCTTCAGATACGGCACGACGGCGTTCGCATCGTTGGCCGCGATGACGATCGCGTTCTGACGCTGCGTGATCAGCGTGTTGATGTAGCTCACCTGCGACGACGCCCCCGCATCCGACGGGCCGACGACCTTGCCCTCGCCCTTGAACTCCTTGATCGCGGCCATGCCGCCATCGTCGGCGATGACCTCGTAGGGGTTATTGATCTGCTTCGGCAGAAACGCGATCTTGAGGCCGCTTTTCACTTCGGCGGCGCTCGCCGTCAGCGCGACGCTGGCCGCCAGCAAAGCCGCCGCGAGCAGCGGCGCGCGCATGAGTCGGTACGGTGTTTTCATGTCGGTAAGTCTCCTGTCATTGCGCAGGACTGCGCTGGTTATCAACGGGCACGACACGCGTTCAGGGCAACTGCGCCATCAGGCGCTTCTCGCGCGCCGCCCGCCAGCGCGCAACGAGATTCGGTATCAGCACGGACGACAGCAGCAGCGCGCCGGTCACGATGGTGAGCGTTTCGCTCGATACATCCGCGAGCGTCAGCGCATTGCGCAGCACGCCGATGATGACGAGCGACAACAGCACGCCGATCATCGAGCCGCGTCCGCCGAAAATGCTCACGCCGCCGAACAGCACCGCCGCGATCACGGACAGTTCGAAGCCCTCGCCGTTGTCGCCGCGTGCGCTCGTGAAGCGCAGCGTATAGACGACGCCCGCGAGCGCGGCCATCGCGCCGGACATCATGAAAAGCCTGAGCTTCGTCTTCGCGACGTCGATGCCGGAGAACTGCGCGGCGGTCGGATTCGCGCCGATCGCGTACAGGCTGCGGCCGAACGGCGTCGCCTGAAGGAGCACGGTGAAAACGATCGCGCCCGCGATGACGAGCACGAACGGCATCGGCAGGAAGGTGCCGGCGATGGTCTCGATGCCGAACGCCGTGTACGACGCGGGAAAATCCGCGATCGCCTGATCGCCGAGCAGCACGTAGGCCAGCCCGCGAAACAGCGCAAGCGTGCCGATGGTCACGGCGAGCGACGGCAGGCCGAAGCGCACGATCACGAGCCCGTTGAGCAGCCCCGCCAGCGTGCCGAACGCAAGCACCAGCGCGATGACGAGCGGCATCGGCAAGCCCATGTGCCACAGCACGCCCATCAGTGCGCTCGATGCGCCGAGCACCGACGCCACCGACAGATCGATTTCGGCGGCGACGATCACGAGCGTCATCGGCAAGGCGATCAGCGCGATCTCGGTGAAGTCCGCGAGCATGTTCGAGAGATTCGCGGACGAGAGGAACATCGGCGACAGCACGCGCCCCGCCGCGAGGGAGACGGCGAGCACGACGACGAGCATCGTTTCCCACTGCACGTGACGGCGCCGGGCCGTGGACAAGGCGGAGTCGGGCTTAGCCATGATCGCGTTTCCTCATCATCCGGCGCGCGACGGAGCGCGCGAGCAAGGTATCGAGCGTGATCGCCGCGACGATCAGCGCGCCCTGAATCGCCTGTTGCCAGAACGGCGACACGCGCAACACCACCAGCGCGATATTGATGACGCCGAGCACGAGCGCGCCGAGCGTCGCGCCGGCGATGGTGCCCACGCCGCCCGTGATCGCGACGCTGCCGACGACCGCCGCCGCGACCACTTGCAGCTCGATGCCCTTCGCCGTGCTGGCGTCGACGGTGCCGAAGCGCGCGAGCCACAGCACGCCGGCCAGCCCCGCGATCGCGCCGGACAGCAGAAAGCCGATCATCACGCGACGGTCCACGCGGATGCCCGCAAGACGCGCCGCTTCGGGATTCGAGCCGATCGCATAGTGCTCGCGCCCGCCGCGATACTGCTTCAGATACACCGACAGCGCGATGAGCACGACGAGCGCGATCAACACCAGGTTCGGTACGCCGATCAGCGTGCCGGTCGCGATGGCGGCGAACGTATCGGGCAGGCTCGTCGCGTTGATCTGTCCGCCGTGGACCCACGCATAGTCCGCGCCGCGCACGATGTACAGCGTCGACAGCGTGGCGACGAGCGACGGCACGCGCCCGAAGGTGACGAGCGCGCCGTTCACCGCGCCGATTGCGAAGCCGACGCCGACGCCCGCGAACATCGCGACGACCACCGGCATGTGCGGGAACATCACGAAGAGACTGCCGACCGCGTACGCGCTCACGCCGACGATCGACGCCACCGACAGGTCGATGTGCCGCATCAGCATCACGATCGTCATGCCCGCCGTCAACAAGCCGATGATCGATACATTGAGCAGAACGTCGCGCAGATTCTGCAGATTGAGGAAGTCGGGCTTGACGGCGGCCGTGGCGCCGACGAGCACGAGCAGCACGATGAAAAGCGTCAGCTCGCGGCTCTTCGCGATGGAAACGGCAAGGCTGTCGCGCTTCGTTTCGGCGGGCGGCATCGCGGGCATCGTTGGAGAATGTCGTGTCATCATGCTGCGCGCCCCAGCGTCGGCGACGGCGCGCCCAATGCCGCGCTCATCACCCGTTCCTCGTTCGCATCGGCGCGCGCGATGTCTGCGCTGATGCGGCCTTCGTGCATTACGAGCACGCGATCCGCCATGCCGAGCACTTCCGGCAGCTCGCTCGAAATCATCAACACGGCCATGCCCTCCTTCACGAGTTCGGCCAGCGTGCGATACACCTCCGCCTTCGCGCCGACGTCGATGCCGCGCGTCGGCTCATCGATGATCAGCACCTTCGGGTTCGTCGCCAGCCACTTGCCGAGCACGACCTTCTGCTGATTGCCGCCCGACAGCGTGCCGACGGGCGCATCGAGATCGCTCGCCTTGAGGCGCAGGCGCTTGCCCCAGTCGGCGGCGAGCGTCGATTCGCTGCGCGCCGAGATCAGGCCATGCCGCATCAATCGGCCGAGCACCGTGAGCGAGGCATTGCGCGCAATCGACAGTTCCATCGCGAGCCCTTGCGCGCGGCGATCTTCCGGCACGAGCGCGAGGCCCGCGCGCACCGCCGCCGCCGGCTTGCCGAGCGCGAGCTTCTTGCCCGCGACGGCCACTTCGCCGCCATCGACCGGATCGATGCCGAAAATGGCGCGCGCCACTTCGCTGCGTCCCGCGCCGACTAGACCCGCCAGCGCGACGATCTCGCCCGCGCGGACATCGAAGGAAACGTTCTTGAACACGCCCTCACGCGTGAGGTTGCGCACCGCGAGGCGCACGTCGCCGGGCGCCACATCGGCTTTCGGATAGAACGTGTCGAGATCGCGGCCGACCATGCGGCTCACGATCGCGTCGATGCTCATGTCGGCGGTGAGCGCGTCGTGGACCTTCATGCCGTCGCGCATGATCGTCATGCGTTGCGTGAGCGCGAACACTTCGTCGAGCCGATGCGTGATGAAGAGAATCGCGACGTCGCGCTCTTTCAACGCGCGCACGATGGCGAAGAGACGCTCGACTTCCGGCAGCGACAACGCCGCAGTCGGCTCGTCCATGATCAGCACGTTCGCATCGAGCGACAGCGCCTTCGCGATCTCGACGACCTGCTGGTCCGCAATCGACAGCCCGCGCACGAGCCTTTGCGCGCGCAGGCTCACGCCGAGCGATGCAAGCAGCGAATCGACTTCGCGATGCATCTCGTCGTAGCGGATGCGGCCGAACCGGTCGCGCGGCTGACGGCCCATGTAGATGTTCTCCGCGATCGACAAGTCCGCGAACAGCGTCGGTTCCTGATAGATCACGGCGATGCCCGCATCGCGCGCTTCGGCGGGGTTGCCGAAGCGCCGCACGACGCCATCGACGAGCAGTTCGCCCGCATCGGGCTGATACACGCCCGCGAGCAGCTTCACGAGCGTGGACTTGCCCGCGCCGTTCTCGCCGAGCAGCGCGTGCACTTCGCCGGGAAAGAGTTGCAGGCTGCCATCGCCGAGCGCGCGCACGCGGCCGAATGCCTTGCTCGCGTGCCTCAGTTCGAGTCTGGGCGTCGTCATCGTGTCTCCTAAATGCGGTAGATGCGCTCGGCGTTGCGCACGAAAAGCGCGTCCTTCTCGCTCTCGCTTGCATCGCCAACGATGTGCGCGTACGCATTCCATATCGCCGTGTACGAACCGAAGAGCCGGTCCACCGGAAAGTTCGATGCGAACATCGCGCGCTCGCAGCCGAAGGTGTCGATGGTTTCGAGCACGTAAGGACGAAAGCTTTCGATGGTCCAGTCGTGATCGAACATCGCGAGGCCGCTGATCTTCACCGCGACGTTCGGGCATCCGGCCAGCGCGCGCATGCCTTCGCGCCACGCGCGATACCCCGAAGGCGATGCGCGATCCACGAACATCCCCGCGTGATTGACGATGAACTGCGTATCCGGATGCTCGCGTGCGAGCGCCGCCGCATCGTTCATCTGCGACGGATACAGTTGCAGATCGAACGACAGCCCGTAGCGTTTCAGCAGCGCGAAATGCCTGCGCCATTGCGGCTCGTGCATGTAGTGGCGTCCGACATAGTCGTAAAGCGGATCGTCATGGACGTTGAGAATCTGCCGGATGCCTCGCGTGTTCGCAAAGGCAGCGTGCGCTTCCAGCACTTGCGGCGCGTTGTCCGCCGACAAATCCGCGCCCGCCACGATGCCATCGGGCATGCCGCGCCCATCTCCATCGGCGATACCTTGCAGCCAGCGCGTTTCCTCCACCGGATCGGCGGGATCGTGATTCGCATCGACATGCACGACTTTCAGCACCGCGACGCTGCCCGCGTCGCGCAGCAGGTCGCGGATCAGATAATCGTGCTTCAGTTCGCGCGCATCGCCGACGAACGATGTCTGCGGATTCGCCAGCCACGGATAGTGATGCGTGGAGAGATCCCACAGATGAATATGCGGATCGACGACCTGCATGATGATTCCTCGCAAGCGATGCGCTTCAGGGAAGATGAAACACCGGCACGAGCGGCGCCGCGACGGGCGCGTTGTTCGCGTGCGTGTCCATCAGTTCGGCCATGTAATCCCACCATTTGCGCATGATGGGCAACGCAGGCAGTGCATCGGTGGTGTGCGTGTCCGCGCGCTGGTAGATGGCGAACAGATGCCCGGTCGCTTCGTCGAGAAAGATGCGGTAATCGCGGATGCCCGCGGCGCGCAGGGCATCGGCCAGTTCGGGCCATATGTCGCGATGGCGCCGTGCGTACTCTTCACGCATGCCCGGCTTGAGGGTCATGCGAAATGCCACTGTCTCCATGGCGGCCCGCCTTTTTATGTGTGTGCGCCTGTCGGTGAGTCGAGGCGCGTTGTGGTGCGACTATAATGCGCCGACCGATAACACGACAATCCGAAAGCAGGATTGGCCGATCGCAAAACCGTATCGGGCAGGGTCGCGATGTCGTGTTGCGTTGCTTGCATCATCCGGACAGCCAAATGAATCAGAACGTCTCCCAGATATCGCTCGTCAACCGCCTGAAATTCAAGCACCTCGCGCTGCTCGTCGCGCTCGACGACACGCGCAATCTTCATCAGGCAGCCGACACCGTCAACGTCGCGCAGCCGAGCGCAAGCCGGATGCTCGCGGACATCGAAGAGGCGTTCGGTTTCCTGCTCTTCGAGCGCAACGCACGCGGCATGCATCCGACGCCGCTCGGCACGGCCGCGCTGGCTTACGCGCGACGCTCGCTCGCGGACCTCACCCGCTTCGCCGACGATCTCGACAACAAGCGGCGCGGCGGCCACGGCCAGTTGACCGTCGGCGCTATCATGGGCGCCGCGCCCGACGTCCTCGCGATGGCCGTCACCGAACTCAAGTCCGAGCGGCCGCTTCTGAACGTGCGCATCCTCGGCGAGACGAGCGATCAGGTCGTGCAACTGCTGCATCGGCGCGAAGTGGATCTCGCGCTCGGCCGGCTCACGACGCCCCTGCAGCACAACGACTTCGACTTCGAGCCGCTCGCACGCGAAGCGATGCGCCTCGTGGTCCGGGCGGCGCATCCGCTTGTGGCGAAGACATCGCTCTCGCTCGACATGCTCGTCGGCTGGCCGTGGATTCTTCAGCCGATCACGAGTCCGGCGCGCGGCCTCTTCGAGGAAGAACTGGCACGTGCCGGGCTGACGACGCCCGCCGATATCGTCGAATGCGCGTCCATCTTCGCCACCTTGCAACTGCTGCAAAACAGCGACGCGGTCGCAATGCTCCCCGAGTCCGTCGTGCGCGATTACCTGCGCGCGGGCTTGCTCACGGAGCTTCCCATCGAGATCGGCAAAAGCCTGTCCGGTTTCGGCCTCTTGCGACGCAAATCCGAAACCTTGAGCGAGCCGGCCGAATATTTCATCGCGCTCTTGCGAAAGTATTCGGCGGCGTCGCTTGCGCTCACTGCAAGTTGACGAACAAGCCGCCATCCACCAGTAGCGACGCGCCCGTCACATAGCGCGCCCGGTCCGACGCGAGAAACACCACGCATTGCGCGACATCGTCCGGTGCGCCGAGACGCCCGAGCGGGATGCGCTTTTCCATATACGCGCGCTTGTCGGCATCGGACAGGTCTTCTGCGTTCAGGTCCGTCGCGATGGTGCCGGGCATCACCGAATTGCAGCGGATGCCGTACGGCCCGAGCGCGATTGCGCACGACTGCATCAGCGAATGCACGCCCGCCTTGGTCGGCGTGTAGTGCGTCTGCATGCCGCCGCCGACGAGCGCGCTGATCGAACTCGTCGCGACGATCGCGCCGCCCGTGCCCTGCGCTTTCATCTGGTTCGCGGCGGCCTGCGTCACATAGAACGCGCCGTTGAGATTGACGGCGACCGTCGTTTCGTAGACCGATGGCGGCATATCGAGAAACGCATGAAACGGACAGATGCCCGCGTTGCTCGACAGCACGTCGACGCGTCCGAACGCCTCCACGGTGCGCCGCACCAGCTCGATGCCCGTCTCGCGTTCGGCGACGTTGCCTTCGACCGCAATTGCGCGCCGTCCGAGCGCCTCGATTTCGCCGATGATCGACTCTGCCGCCGACGCCTTGCCGTACGACTGATCGTTGTCGCGCCAATAGTTGATCGCCACGTTCGCGCCTTCGCTCGCGCATGCCAGCGCGATCGCCCGGCCGATGCCGCGCGAGCCGCCCGTCACGATCACGACCTTGTTCTCCAGCAGCATGGTGCGCCTCGTCAGTGGGTGTAAGGCCGCGTGAGCGCGCATTCCGGATTGAGCCGCACGCCGAAGCCCGGCGTCTCGGGCACCTTCATGCGGCCATTGACCGGCACCGGCTCATCGAGCAGCAGCGGGTTGAACATCGGCACGACCTGATCCGCTTTCGGGGCCATCATCAGGAATTCCGCGAACGGCGAGTTATGGCGCGTCACCACGAAGTGATAGCTGTACACCGACGACCCGTGCGGCACGACGAGCACGTTATGCGCGTCGGCGAGCGCCGAAATTTTGATCAGTTCCGTGATGCCGCCGCACCAGCCAACGTCCGGCTGCACGAGGTCCGCGCATCCCATTTCGAAGAGCATGCGAAAACCCCAGCGCGTCGCTTCGTGCTCGCCCGTCGTCACCATCATGCCGCGCGGCACGGAGCGGCGCAGTTCGGCGTAGCCCCAATAGTCGTCCGGCGGAAGCGTTTCCTCCAGCCATTTCAGGCCGTACTCGTGAGCCGCCGTGGCGAGACGCTTCGCATAATTCAGGTCGAGCGACATCCAGCAATCGAACATCAGCCAGAAGTCGTCGCCGACTTTTGCGCGCATGTCGGCCAGTTTGGCGATGTTCGCCGCGAGTCCTTCCTCGCCTTCAGCCGGACCGTGCTGCAACGGCATCTTGCCGCCGATGAAGCCCATCTGTTTCGCCAGATCCGGACGCGCGCCGGTCGCATAGAACTGCAGTTCGTCGCGCACCGGGCCGCCGAGCAACTGGAACACCGGTTCCTGGCGCACCTTCGCGAGCAGGTCCCACAACGCGAGATCGACGCCCGATATCGCGTTCAGCACGATGCCCTTGCGCCCGTAATACAGCGTCGCGTTGTACATCTGGTCCCACATCTTTTCGATGTCGGTCACGCGCTGCCCTTCGAGGAATCGCGCGAGATGCTTCTCGACGATGAACGCGCCGATTTCGCCGCCCGTCGTCACCGCGAAACCGACGGTGCCATCGCTCGCTTCGATCTCGACGACGAGCGAGCCGAGCACGTTCAGACCGAACGATTGCCGGCTCTGGCGATACTCGGGGTAACGCGCCATCGGCGTGGCTACGTGATCGTCGATCCAGTGATCGGCGCCCTGGTCGTGGTAATCGGCACCGCCGCCGCGGACGGTGAAGGCGCGCACGTGCTTGATGGTCGGCATGGACATCGTTTGTCTCCTCTTGATCAGGATGCGTTGGCGGTCTCGCCGCCCGGAATCGGATCGCGCTCCGGCACGCGCACCAGCGCGACGATGACGAGCGCGGCCAGCACGCTCGCCGCGCCGAGCACGGCGAGACCGGCGCTGGTCGAATGGAACGCGGCTTCGGCAGCGGTGCGGGCCATCGGCGCGAAGAATCCGCCGAGTCCGCCGAGCGAGTTGATGAGCGCGATGCCGGCGGCGGCGGCCGCGCCGGTGAGATAGCGCGTCGGGAATGTCCAGAAGAGCGGCTGCGCGGCGATGAAGCCGCTCGCGGCGCAACACAGCGCGAGCAGCGAAACGATCGGCGCACCCGCGACACCCGAGACGGCGATCGCCACACCCGACATCACGAGCAGCGCGACGGCGCAAGTCCGGTGCTTCGACGTGCGATCCGCATAGCGCGGGACGATCCACGTGACGACGACCGCCGCGATCCACGGCAGCGCGGTCACGAGCCCGACGCGAAAGCCGACCTTCGTGCCGAGCAGCGCCGCCACCTGTTGCGGCAGATAGAACACGACGCCATACACCGACGCCTGAATCAGGAAGTACACGCAGCACAGCACGAGCACGCGGGGATCGACGAGCGCCGCCAACACGCTTTTCGGTCCGTGCGACGACGCCCGGCGCGAGTCATCCGCGAGACGCGCGACGAGCAGCGCGCGCTGTTCCTGCGTGAGCCATCGTGCGCGGGCGGGGTCGTCGTCGAGATACCAGAACGCCCATGCGCCGACGATCGAAGCAAGCAGCCCTTCCACAAGGAACAGCCACTGCCAGCCTCTGAGGCCGAGCATGCCGTGCAGATCGAGCAGCAGTCCGGAAAGCGGCGCACCGAAGATGAACGCGAGCGGCGCGCCGAAGTAGAACACGCCGAGCGCCCGCGCACGCGATGCCTGCGGAAACCAGCGCGTCAGGTAATAGACGATGCCGGGAAAAAACCCGGCTTCCGCCACGCCGAGCAGAAAGCGCAGCGCATAGAAGGTGGTCGCGGAATGCGCGAAGGCCATCGCCGCTGAAACGATGCCCCACGTCACCATGATGCGGCACATCCACAGCTTCGCGCCGACGCGGTGAAGCAGAAGATTGCTCGGCACTTCGAAGATTGCGTAACCGACGAAGAACACGCCAGCGCCGAACGCGAACGCGGCGTTCGTGAGGCCGGTGTCCTGTTGCAGCGCCTTCTGCGCAAAGCCGATGTTCGCGCGGTCGAGGAAGGCGACCACGTACATCAGCAGGAGGAATGGCAGCAGCCGGCGCATCACGCGAGACGTGACCGCGCCTTCCGCCGATGCGGAATGTTCCATGTCTCTCTCCGGTGAAACGGGCGGATCAGTAAGTCGCGCGTCCGCCCGACAGGTCGAACACCGCGCCCGTGCTGAACGCGCAGTCCTCGGACGAGAGCCACAGAATCAGCGACGCCGCTTCTTCCGGCATCAGGAAGCGGTTCATCGGGATCTTGGAGAGCATGTAGTCGATGTGCTGCTGCGACATCGAATCGAAGATTTCGGTTTTGGCGGCGGCCGGCGTGACCGCGTTGACGAGAATGTTCTTGCCCGCGAGTTCCTTGCCGAGCGACTTGGTGAGGCCGATCAGCCCCGCCTTCGACGCGCTGTAGTGCGAGGCGTTCGGATTGCCTTCCTTGCCCGCGATCGACGCGATATTGACGATGCGGCCGTAGCCCGCCTTCAGCATGTGCGGCACGACCGCGCGGCAGGTCAGGAACGGGCCGATCAGATTGACGTCGATCACGCGCCGCCAGACGTCGGGGGCCAGTTCCCACGTGGCGCCGTTGCCGCCGGTGATGCCCGCGTTGTTCACGAGCACATCGATCTTGCCATGCGCGGCAAGCGTCTTCTGCACGGCGGCTTCGACGGAGGCTTCATCGGTCAGTTCGACGACGGCGTCGCTGACGATGCGCTCCTTGTTCTTCGACGCGAGTTCGGCGCTCGTGCGCTGGAGCCGCTCGGCGTCGACATCCCATAGCGCGACGTTTGCGCCCGACGCGAGCGCGCGCTCGGCAACGGCGAGGCCGATGCCCCGCGCACCGCCCGTGATGACGACACTGCGCCCTGCCAGATCGATACGGTTCATGCCCTGTCTCCTGTCGTTGTTCTTGCAGCGGCTTTGCGCCGTGACAAGCACTATAGACCGGGGACCAATAACGTAACAATTCGAAAGGGCGATCGTTCGATAGCGAAAGCGGATCGGCCGGCGTCAGTGATGGCGGATCCGGACGCGGCGCGGCACGTGTGGAATAACGGCAGTCGGCGCCTTCGGCAAGCGGGCGTTGTGAAAAACCTTGTCGGCGAAGAGTGCAAACGCAAAAAGCGCAGCGACACCAACGGGGCACAGAAGAAGGACAGCGACGAACATGGGAGCCTCCCAGAAGCATTATTGCAGCGCAGTATAAGGCGATAACTTCAGCCAATTAACCGCTAAAGCGACAATACTTCGTTCAACAATATGGATGCTAATTTCAGAATCTGGAAGATACGCGCGCCCCTAAGCCCCTCGGGCACGCCCATTGCTAAAAGCGACCACCGCTGAATGGCCAGCGACTTCTACCGACCAAAAAAGCATGTTCAAACCAAAAGCCTGTACCGCGACCTGTGTTCTCGACGGAATGCCCGTCACCCTGACCTACTTTCCGGATACCACGCTGCTTCGGATTACCGATGCCAGCACGGGCCGATGCGTGCGGGAAACGCGCTGGCCTGCCCCGTGGCGCACGCTGCTCGCGACCTTGCGCGAATTCAGCGGACGCGATACTGAAAGCCAGCTAGCGACGCTGCTGAAGGAAATGCCGGAAGAACCGGCGATGGCGTGACGCGCGCCGCCGCCCGCACAACCGAATCAACCCACGCGAGGAATGCCTCGCTCAACGCTGCAGAAGAAGAGGAAATAAATGGCAACTGGCACTGTGAAATGGTTCAACGACACGAAGGGTTTCGGATTTATCACGCCGGATGACGGCACGCCCGACGTGTTCGCGCATTTCTCGGAGATTCGCGCGGACGGCTACAAGTCGCTGCAGGAAAACCAGAAGGTGTTGTTCGAAGTGCGCCAAGGCCCGAAGGGTCTGCAAGCCGCGAACATTCAGCCGCAATGAGCCGGCCGTAATCAGTGAAAAGCCGTGAGGGTGATTGACTCTCACGGCTTTTTTTCGACGATCACGTGCGGTGGAACACGGGCGCTTGCGCCGGATGCAACGCCGGCCCGCGGCGACATCGAATCCACTCCGACCGATGCGCTCGTTGCCAGTCGACGCGAACGTGACGCGAATCAGCGCCAGCGGCACGGCCGATCCCGACAGCGTCATCCGCATGGCGCGCATTCACGGACTACCGTCGCTGCTGATCGACAAGCGTCTCGACCGGTCTGCCACCGCCACAGCACGTTTCCGACGCCGCGCGAGTTCGTCGATGCGGTCATCGACGGCCTGTGATCACACCGCAGTGCGCGCCAGCGTACGCGATCGGCTGTCGGCGGCGCGTACCATCGGTGTATCGACCGTTTCGCTTTTTCGGGCAGGATGCGCAGGCGTTTACAATCAACGTTTCCCGCGTATCGGCCGCGTGCGCGCGATGCGCCCCGGCGCCGCCCCGCGCCACCTCCTACAGCATTCGCCTGGCAGCATGGTCACTGAAACGTCTTCTTCGGAATCGCTCGCTGTCGCCGAGCGCGTGCGCGAGCTCATGAGCCGTCACGGCATCGGCAAGCGGCAGCAAACGGCCGAGTTGTGCCGCATTCTGGACCTCAGCTTTTCGCAGGGGCACCGGAAACTGCGCGGCAACAGCCCGTGGACGATCGCACAGATTCGCCGCGTCGCCGACGCCTTCGACGAACCCGCGCTCAAGCTCTTCGACGCCATCAACGCGCGTCCCGACGACACGGAAGGCGTGCCGCACGACGCCGTGCTGAAACTCGGCTCCGTCGAGATTCCGTGCACCGCGTGGATCGGCAATGCGCTAGAACCGGGCACACGGCCCGATTTCATCACGCAGAAGGTCAACGGCCGCTGGGTCGTGACGCGTCACGAAGGCGTGCTGTTGCAGGAAGCCTGCGACGTGCACAAGATCGAAATCCTGCCGCGCCGTGCGGATACCGACAAGCCGATCATCGCCGTCGTCGATGACGATCACGCCTCCGCCGACAACCTCCACGACTATCTGGAGATGACCGGCTTCACGGCGATGGCCTTCTACGGTCTCGACGCGTTCCTCGACGCGCTGCAGTCGCAAGTATTCGATGCGGTGGTGATCGACTGGCTGTTCGGCGTCCACACGTCGGCGGACGCGATCAAGGCGGTGCGCGAGTCGGACAACCCCGATGCGCCGGTGTTCGTGCTCACCGGCGAACTGATGACGGGCAAGGCGAGCGAATCGGAGATCAGCCAGATCATCCGGGATCACAACGTCACCTGCTTCGAGAAACCCGCGCGGCTCGGCATTCTGGTCGCGGACTTGTCCAAGCGGCTATTGCGCGCCTGAGCGTCATCGCACGGCGCATCAGGCGGCGCGCCGCCGCGCCGTCGCGGCCCGATGCACGGCGGCCTTCAGCACGTCGTATCGCACGGGCTTCAGCAGGTAATCGAAGAACAGCACCGACGCGCTCGGATCGACCAGTTCCGGCACATACGCGCTCACCGCGATGATCGGCACGCTCCCGCCCGGCGCCGTGCGCGCGCGATACTCGTTCGCGAACGAATAGCCGTCCTTGCCAGGCATGTGGAGGTCGGCGAGGATCACGTCGGCGTCGTAGGCGCGCAGCCAGGCGAGCGCGCTGTCCACATCCGGCGCCCCGACCGCCCAATAGCCCAGATGCGTCAGCATTTCGATCAGCGATTCGCGGATCGCCTCGTGATCGTCGATGACGAGCACCCGCGACTTGCGCGAGCCGGGCGCATCGGCCTGCGTTTCGCCAAGTTCGGGCATGCGCTCGACGGACGCCGCCGGCAAGCTCACGCGAAACGCCGCGCCCTCGCCCACTTCGCTCGATACTTCGATGGTCCCGCCCAGCAGTTCGACGAGCCCGCGCACGACCGCGAGGCCCATGCCCGCGCCATCGAAACGCCGTGTGCTGGACGAATCCAGTTGCGTGAACTCCTGAAAAATCAGCGGTAATTGCTCGCGCGAAATGCCCGGCCCGGTATCCGTCACGGTGATGTCGAGGCGCGTTTCCGAGCGCGCGAAATGGACGTCGATGGAGCCGGCATCCGTGTATTTGATCGCGTTGGTCACGAGATTCGTCACGATCTGCCGCACCCGATGCGGGTCCGACTCGAGCGGCCCGCGCTTGCCGGTATAGTCGCCGCGCAAATGCAGGCCCTTCGACGTGGCGGCGGGCGCGTTCGCATCGACGATGGATTCGAGCAACTCCGCCGGATCGAACACGGCCATGCGCAGTTCGAGCTTGCCCGCGCCGAGGCGCGCGTAGTCGGTGAGATCGCGCATCTGCGCTTCGAGATGGCGCGCCCCGGTTTCCAGCCGCTGAATGATCTTGCGGTCCGCCTCGTTGCGCAGATTGAGTCCGAGCAGTTCGATCGACGACACGATGGCATGCAAAGGCGTGCGCAGTTCGTGACTGATCATGCCGAGGAACGTGTCCTTCGCGACGCCCGCCTCGCGGGCCGCCCGCGTCGCCTGATGTTCGGCGGCGAGCGCGGCGCGTTGCTGTTCGATCAGGCGCGTGCGCCGGTAGCCGTTGAGCAGCAGCAGCGACGTCGCCCCCGCCGACAGTAGCCCGAGCAGAATGCCGCTATAGATCAGATAACGGCGCTTCGCCTGAAAGTCGTTGTAGATGGCCTCGTGCTCGGCGGCATCCATGAGCCGCCGGCCGCTCGCCAGTTCCGAGACGGCGGGCGCGTTCTGCCGCAGCACGCCGATGATGCGCAGCGTGCGCTGCCGCTCGCCCTGGAGGTTCTGCACATCCAACTCGATCGAAGCGAGCGCCGTGCGCAACTGTCGCAAAATCTCTCGCTGACGCGCGAGCAGCGCCTCGTGTCCCTCCGGCGTGCGGGTCGTATTGGAGGCGTCGTCGAGGCGTGCCAGCAGGCGCGCATAGCTTGCGCGCACGGCGTCGCCATCTTCGTCGATGCCATTGCGATAAAGCAGCACCTGCGTCTCGAATCGCTCATAGGCGATCTGCAACTGCGCGGCATTCCAGTACACGCCTTCATAGGGCATCACGATGTGATGCGACTCGCGCGAGACGAGCCCCGAATAGACCATATAGCCGACGATGCCGAACGGCGGCGCCACGGCCAGCGCGAGCATCACCGCGTACCAGACGCGGCGCAGCCACGGACGCGCGGCCGGCGTGCGAAGCGGAGCGTCGGTGCGAGTGATGGCCATGTTCGGTCGTAGCGGGCTCGGCGGGCGACGCCGCTCAACCGAGCGCGTCGATTTCGTGCGCCGCGCGCTCCGAAGCGACCACGATCAGCTTCATGGTTGCGCGCGTCGCGCCCACGAAGACCTTGCGCGCGGCCTGATCGTCGAGGACATCGAAATCGACTTCGGTGAGAATCACGCACGGCGCGGATTGGCCCTTGAAGCGATAGATCGATTCGAGCAGCACGTCGCCCTCGCGATATTCCGGATTGCCGAACAAATCATACGTTCCGGTGAACGCGCGCAGCCGATGCGGCCCGAGATGATCGACCGCCGTCAGCGCCGAG
Organism: Caballeronia sp. RCC_10; assembly: GCF_041360715.1. Taxonomy (NCBI): domain Bacteria; kingdom Pseudomonadati; phylum Pseudomonadota; class Betaproteobacteria; order Burkholderiales; family Burkholderiaceae; genus Caballeronia; species Caballeronia sp. RCC_10. The sequence continues at coordinate 89,429 of NZ_JBFUPT010000009.1, read as the reverse complement.
CCCTCGCGCCCCCGGAACGACAGCACCGCGATGTCCTGCTTGCGAAAGCCGAGCGAGAGCGCGTGAGTGATCGCGCGCTTGGTCGCTTCGATCACTTCCTCGGGATGGCCGTCCTCGTAAGTGGACACGGTGACATCGGACCCATCGAACGGACTCCCCGATTCGAGCCGCACGTTCGGCCCGACGATCTTGCGGATGAAGCCGAGCACGTCGCGCGGACTGCGATAGTTCGTGCTTTCGCGCAGGATCGTCCAGCCGGGCAGCGCCACCGGCTCGCGCAAATAGAGGTTCTGCATCGGGTCTTCGAGCCACCACCATGCGCCATCCGGATTGAGCAGCCGTTCCAGCGCCTCGACCCACGCCGCATGGAAATCCTGGCCCTCGTCGACGATCAGCACATCCGTCTTCCAGTGCTCGGGCACCGGCACGGCGGCGAAGCGCTCTTCGAGCGTCGTGAAGACGTTGGGCTGGCTGAAATCGGGCGGACTGCCGGCATCGCGCGCCACCGCCGCGCTCAACTGATGATAATTCGCGATCTTCGCTTCCTTCGGCGCAATCGCGCGGATATGGTCCGCGAGCGGCCGGTTGAAGCAGACGTACAGCACGCTCTTGCCGGCCGCGAGCGCATCGCGCATGACGCGCACGGCGAGTTGCGTCTTGCCGGCGCCCGCCGTCGCGATCACGCGCAAGCGGAACGGCTCGAATTCGAGGCGGCGCGCCCACGTCGCGAGACCGCCCGACAGACGCGTGACGAGCGTGTTCGCCTCGCCGACGAGCGCGTTGGTATCGGGCGTGAGCGAGAGTTCATCGGCGAGAAAGTGATGGATGCGCGCGGCTGCTTCGAAGCGCGGCTCGTCCGGCGGGAGAATCTCCAGCACCACGCGCGCAAGCTGCGCCTTGCGGCTTGCATCGACGATACGCCCCGGCGGCACGCCCGCGATCGCCGCGTCCTTCACCGTGTAATCCGGGCAATACAGCAGCTCTTCGATGCGATACGTCCCCGCGCCGAACGCCGCCGTGAAGCGCCGATGCAGATTCTCCAGCGTGCGCGCAAGCTGGATGGCGACGTTGCGCTCCTTCTGCAGATACACCTTGACGAGTCCCGCGCTGGTTTCGCGCAGGAAGCCCGCTTTCATCTCGATCATCAGCACGCGCCCGGACGGCGCGACGACGACGAAGTCCGCCTCGCCGAAGACGGAAAAGCCTTCGTTGATGCGCGTCCAGTGAACGCCGTGATAGACCGTATAGTCCTCAGGCAGCTTTTCGAGCAGCGAGAGCGTTTCCAGTTCGCGTGCGGCGGCGCCGGTCGCTTCGAGGTTCTTCCAGTCGTCGGGAACGATTCGGGCCATGCCGTTACCTTTGGCGTGAGTTCAGGCGTCGCATACGCCCGCTGTGCGCCTCATTGTACGCAACGGTCAATCCGCGTAGTCGTATCGGCCGCCGCGTTCCAGCGCACGCCGATAAGCCGGCCGCGCATGAATGCGTTCCAGGAACGCGCGGACATGCGGCAGTTGCTTCGCGCCCGCGCGCTGGCTGGCCGCTTCAAGCGGAAAGCTCATCTGCACGTCGGCGGCGCTGAAGGTATCGCCCGCGAACCACGGCGACTTCAAAAGCTCGCTATCGATATAGCCGAAGTGCAGCTTCAGTTGCGGATCGATGAAGCCCGACTGCAGCGTCTGTGCGATGCGCTTGGCGACCGGCCTGGCGAAGAACGGCATCTTCGCGCCCGCAATTCGCGATGCGACGAGCTTGAGCAGCAGCGGCGGCATCGCCGATCCTTCCGCGTAGTGCATCCAGTAGTTGTAGCGCACGCGTTCCGGCGACGCGCCGTGCGGCGGAGCGAAGCGCCCTTCGCCGTAGCGGTCGACGAGATATTCGAGGATCGCCCCCGATTCCGCGATGGTCAACGCGCCATCCGTGATGACAGGCGACTTGCCGAGCGGATGCACGGCGCGCAATTCGGGCGGCGCGAGCATCGTGTGGGGATCGCGTTCGTAGCGCTTCAGCTCGTATTCGACGCCGAGTTCTTCGAGCATCCACAGCACGCGCTGCGACCGCGAGTTATTGAGGTGATGCACAGTCAGCATGGTTGTTCGCGGTCAGCCGGCGGGTACGAGGGAGGACGGTACGGATCTTGCAGAAACATTCGGCTCAAGACGTTAGACCAAGCAAAAGGAGAACTCGATGACGCTCATCATTTATCTCGTGGGCTGGCTTATTTTCATCGGCGGGGTGTCGTGGGCGCTGGTCGCCATGCACGTGGCGCAGCACACGATCGCCATCGTCGCGGTCATCCTGCTCGGTATCGCCGTGATAACGGGCGCCACGCGAGCGCGCAACCGCGACCGTTCCTGAGTGCGACGCGCCGCGCGCTGCGCGGCGCGTTGCCGGCATCAGGCGACGACACGCACGTTGAGCGCGTCCTGTATCAGCGTCACGAGCTCGTCGGGATTCGCGGGCTTCGTCATGAAGTGCTGAAAGCCTTCGCCGATGCTTCGTAATCGATACTCATCGCCGTCATGCCCCGTCAGCGCGATGGCGACGGAAGGCGGCAGATTCCCGCGTATCTCGTGGTCGCGCAAACGTTGGATGAGATAGAAACCGTCCATTCCCGGAAGGTCCAGATCGCAGATCACCGCATCGGGAAGCACGCGGATCGCGGTTTCCGCGCCGTCTTCGGCGTCGGCCACGGCGATGACATCGGCCCCTTCTTCTTCCAGCAACAACTGCAGTGATGCCCTGCTTTCGGGATCGTCTTCGATGAGTACGATCCGCGTATGCCCCAGTCTTGCAACTTCGTTCATGATTTTGTTTTCAACTGCCTAAAACGGAATTCTCGCGCACGGTCTCCACGGCTCGCCGCTTCGTTTAAATCTGTCTACCTTGCGCTCGTGCGCTTTCGTTGACAGAAAAACGCGGCAGGAATTCCGAACGCACCGTGTTTTCTGCCGCGCGTGCGCCGGTGCGGAACGTCTCGCGGTGTCCGGGGAGCGCCGCCCTGATCAGGACGGTCGCCGGAACCCGGCAAGCACAAATAGCAATATCCGGACCGGCGAGCGGCTTCTGCGCCGGAGCGTCGCCCCATACGGCGCAAGGCATTGCGCCCGTTCGCCGCAACCCGGCCGGCAATACGCACGACCGTGTAATTTCGTCGTGCACGCGTCCAACTTTCTCGTCAGACATTCGCAAGGCTCGATGTTTCCGCCCGCACCGGCGCCGATTGCAGCAACACGCGATACTCAGTTGGCGTGATGCCGACCGTCGCCTTGAACTGCCGCGTGAACGCGCTGTGATCGGTGTATCCGCACAACGCGGCGACGTCCGTGACCTTGTCGTGCGTAAGGAGCAGCGCGGTCGCGGCATCGAGCCGGGTCTTGAGCAGGACTTGGCGCGGCGTCAGGTGAAAGACCTTGTGAAAGTAGCGTTCGAGCTGCGCGATGGACATGTTCGCCATTCGTGCGAGATCGCGCATGTTGAGCGGCTGCACGTAATTTTCCTGAATGTGCTGCACCACCGCCGCGAGCCGGCTATACGCGGGATGCGTCCCTTCCGCGGCTTGCAGATCGCGCGAAATGCCGGCAAGCCCCACGATGCTGCCTTGCGCGTCGTAAAGCGGTTGCTTGCACGTCATGCACCAGCCGGGCTCACGTCCGGGATACAGATGCAGTTCGAGCTGATCGATCAACTGCACGCCCTGCGCGATGATGGTCTGGTCCTGCGCCGTGTAAATGCGGCCGAAACGGCGCGGGAACACGTCTTCCGCCGTCTTGCCGAGTAGCGCCGTCTTGTCGTCCTTGTGCCCGCAACGGCGCGCAAGCGTGCGGTTGACCATCGCGTAGCGCGCGTCGCGGTCCTTCACGAAGAAGACGATGTCGGGCATCGCATCGAAGACCGGCGCGAGCAACGCGAAGTGCGAGAGCATGTCGCGCAGCGTCGAAGGCGGCGGCGACGGCAAGGAATCGTCGTTGGCCGCACGAGGCGAAGCGGGTCCGGCAATCAGCCCTTGCATGCTCATCGTGCGTTCGGGGGTCGTGAATTTCGGGACGATTATAGTGACGCGCGAACTGCGCCAATATTCGCGCTGTCCCCACTATTCTTTTCGGTCCGTCATTCTTCGTTCGGTTCGGCAAGCTGACATGCCGCGATCAGCGTATCGATGCGCACAGGCGTGAACGGCTCACGCGCAATCGCTCGCGGCCAGCCGAAATAGAGCGCGGCCGCCTCGCCGCAGATACGCCCCTGACACGCGCCCATGCCGCAGCGCGTCTGAAGTTTGGCGTCGCGCCAGTTTGCGTGAGCAGCGACATCGCCGATGCGGACGTCCTCGCAGCGGCAGATCAGCGTGTCGGCGGGCGGCATCGCGCGGGCGTCGGCTCCGAGCGCAAACGCGCGATCGACGCGCGCCGCGAATGCGCGCCAGCGGCTTCGTTCGCGAGCCAGGCGGGCGTCGATCGGCACGCCGAGCGCCGCATGTCCCGCGCACGCGCCTTCCGCCCGCGACAGCTCCATGCCGCCGATGCCCGTGCATTCGCCCGCCGCGAAAACATCGGCGAGAGACGTGCGCTGGTTATCGTCGATGCGGATAGCGCCGCGTTCATCGACCGCACAGCCGAGCGCCAATGCGAGCGTCGCGTTCGGCACGAGTCCGTAGCCACACGCGACGCGATCCACTTCGACTACCTCCTCGCCGTTGCGCGTGCGAATCGTCACGGCTTCGACGCGCCCCTGCCCCTGCGCCTTCACGACGACGCTTCCCGCGCGATACCGCGAAACGCCCAGCGCGCGCACAAGCGATATCGCCTGCGCGAACTTGCCCGGCGTCGCGGCGAGCGACGCCACGAAACGCGCGACGCGCGCCATCGGCGCTTGCTCGATCACCGCGAAAACGTCCGCGCCGTGGCGGCGCGCGGTATCGGCGACGGCGAGCAGCAGCGGCCCGCTTCCCGCAACGACGATGCGCTCGCCCCGCACCGGCAAGCCGCCCTTGACGAGCGCCTGCAAGCCGCCCGCGCCGGTCACGCCGGGCAGCGTCCAGCCTTCGAACGGCAGCAGCCGCTCGCGTGCGCCGGTGGCGAGAATCAGCTTCGAATAGGTGATGACGGCGGGCGCGCCGTCGCGTTCGAGCAGGAGCCGCTTGTCGCCGGGCGCGGCGGCGACTTTCGTCGCGCTGATGCGTTCGAGGTTGGCGCGCGGGGCCGTCGTGGCAAGCCACTCGCGCAGGAACGGCGACGGCGCGGCGCCCGGTCCTTGCCGCCAGATCTGGCCGCCGGGACGCGGATTGTCGTCGATCAACGCGACGCGAACGCCCGCATCGGCGGCCGCCACGCGCGCCGCCGCGAGGCCCGCCGGTCCCGCGCCGATGATCGCGATATCGAAATGCGCGGTCTTCATCGCGCCGTCTCGACGACGAGGCCATCGCGGCAAAGCGTCTGACAGGCGAGCACGTGCGCGCGGCCATCGATGGCGACGCGGCATTCGTGGCACACGCCCATGCCGCAGAACGCGGCGCGCGCCTCGCCGGTGACCGAGCGGCGCGCGGCGGCGCGGCCGTGAAGCGCAAGCGCGGCCGCGACGGTCGTGTATTCGGCGACGACGAGCGGCGTGCCGTCAATCGTGATGCGGATGCGGTCAGTCATTGGCTTGAGGCTTGAGGCTTGAGGCTTGAGGCTGGGGGTCGGGTTTCCGAAAGGCGAAGGGCGGAACGGGATCGCACGCGTCACTCATCGGCGTGCGCCACCACGAACCGTCGCGGCGAGAACGGCGCAAGATCGGGCAAGCCGGGCATCGGCGGATCGTTCAGCATGCGGGCGACGAGCAGCTTCGCCGTTCCCAGCGATGTCGTCACGCCCAGCCCTTCGTGCCCCGTCGCGAGCCACAAGCGGTCGTTGTCGTGCCGCGCCGCGCCGATGATCGGCAGGCCATCCGGCGTCGCGGCCCGAAAGCCGGTCCACGTGCGGATCGCGTTCATGTCGCCGATGCCCGGCAGATAGCGCGACGCGCGCTTCAGCATCGCGCCGAGCACGTTCATTTCGACGGCGGGATCGGTCGTACCGAACTGTCGCGACGAGCCGATCATCAACTGGCCCGTGGGACGCGGCTGCGCGTTGAACGCGACCGAGGTTCCGCTCGCGTGATGCGCGCTCTTGATATAGCCGAGTTCCGCTATCTGACGCCGAATGGTCCCCGGATAACGGTCCGTGATGAGCAGATGGCCCTTCTTCGCTTCGAGCGGTACGCCATCGACGAGCCGCGACGCCGCCAGGCCGTTCGCCACCACGACATGCGCCGCCGTGCGCCGCTCGCCGTCCGCCAGCGTGACGCTTGCGTGCGTGCGGTCAGCATCGACCGCGCTGACCGCGCTCTGCGTCGATACGCGAATGCGGCTCGCGCCCGCCGAACACGTCAACAGAAACTGCGCGGCGGCGGGCGCGTAGACGATGGCGTCGTCCTCGACCACCAGCCCGCCCTGCATCGCGTGACTCAGCGCGGGCTCTTCCTTGCGCAGCGTGGCGGCGTCGAGCAGATGCGCGCGGACGCGGGCGGCGGCGAACGCGGACTGCATCGCGCGGGCGGCGGCGCACTCTTCGTCGTCCACGGCCACCCACATCGAGCCGCATCGGGTGAAGGCATCGCGCGCACGCAAGTCTGGCGCGAGCGCGAGCCACAGATCGCGGGACAGGCGCGAGAGCGCGAATTCGGCGGGCGAATCGTTCATCAGGACGATATGCCCCATGCCCGCCGCCGTCGCCCCGCCGCCGATGACGCCCGCGTCGATCACATCGACCGACAAGCCGCGCGCCGCCAGTTCCGCCGCGCACGCCGCGCCGACGATGCCCGCACCGACGACGATCACATCTGCCGTCATGCGCCCGCGCTCGCTGACACGCCCCAGGCGAACGGATCGCGCTCGTCGATGACGAGCCGCCCTTCGCCCATGATGTGCGCGTAGCCGGTGATCGTCGGAATCAGGTCGCCGCCCGCCCGTGCGTAGCTGCCCTCGAACACGCTGCCGATGATGCTCTCCTGCCGCCACACCGCGCCCGGCGCGAGGAGGCCGTCCGCCGCGAGGCACGCGAGTTTCGCGCTCGTGCCGGTGCCGCACGGCGAGCGGTCGTACGCGCTGCCGGGGCAAAGCACGAAATTGCGGCTGTCGAGTCCGGCGCGCGGCGAATCCGCGAACAGTTCGATGTGGTCGATATACGCGCCGTCCGCGCCCGTGACGCCTTGCGCGTGCAACGCGTCGCGGGTCGCTTCGGTGAACGCCGTCAACTCGCCGATGCGCGCCGGCACGAGTTCCCGGCCATGCTCGGCGGCGAGGAAGAACCAGTTGCCGCCCCACGCGACGTCGCCGGTCAGCGGGCCGTGGCCGGGCACGTCGACCGTGACCGCATGCCGGTGCCGATACGCCGGCACGTTGCGCACGCTGACGCTGCCGTTCGCGTTGAGCGTCGCATCGACGGGGCCGACCGGGGTATCGATCCGGTGCCGCCCCGGCGCGATCCTGCCCGCATGCGCCAGCGACGCAACGAGGCCGATCGTCCCGTGCCCGCACATGCCGAGATAACCGACGTTGTTGAAGAAAATCACGCCCGCCGCCGCGTCCGGATCGTCGGGTGCGCACAGCAACGCGCCGACCATGACGTCCGAGCCGCGCGGCTCCGTTACGATGGCGCGCCGCCAGTCGTCAAACTGTGTGCGGAACGTGTCGAGGCGTTGCGCCAGCGTGCCGCCGCCGAGGTCCGGGCCGCCCGCGACGACGAGGCGCGTCGGTTCGCCGCCGGTGTGGGAGTCGATGATATCGATGGTATTCATGCCGCCTATCGTAGAAATGCTCGCGCCGGGCGTCTTGGCGCGGCTAGGCGGTTTGAATGACGAAATCGGCATAACGCGTGGCGTTTGCGGCGGGGCTGAAATCGGCGTGGCCACAGACACAACACGCAAACTGCGCGGCTTCGCACGGCGAGTCCTTCGAGAGCTGCCCTGGCGCGTATCTGGCAAGGCGTAATGCCCGCCGTCATCACCCAGGTCGCCGCCGATTTCAGCATAGACCGCGCTGGAGGAAAAAGAACATTGAAGCGCGAATTGATGCGGGCGTCGACGGCATCATCGTGTGCGGATCGCGCGCAGAGGCGCCGGGCAAGCGCTTGCCCGGCGCTGCTGACGGTCACTGGGAACAGCACGCTCGACGGTTATCGCCAATTAGAAGCGCCTCGTCGCTTGGCGCTAATGGCTAACTGGTGCTGCCGGGGCTTCCATATCTGTCCGACCGGCGCGAGACCCTCGACCGTCAGCACAAGAAATCGCGGCGCTGATCTGCCGCCGCATCGAGACCCGGCCGGCACGCCGCCGCTCTGAAATGAAAAATGCCGTTTTGCGACGGCATTCATCAAGGTGCTGCTGATTCGGTCTTCACGACTCACGCGGCGAATCGTGCCTGCTCCGGCTCCACGCGGTCTTCGCCAGAGTTCTCGCTGTCATCGTAAAGATGCAGGAGACGGTAGCCGCTTTTGTAGACCGGCTGCAGGCGGAAGTTATTCACCGGCTCGATCTCGAGCGCAAGGCGCAGGCGGGAAACGTGGCTGTCGATCGTGCGCGTGGTTTCGCGGAACTCGCGGCCCCAGACCATCGCGAAGATGTGATCGCGCGACAGCACCCGGCCGATGTTCGAGAAGAAAAGCTGCGCGAGACGGAACTGCGTGCCGCTCAGTTCGACCGGGCGGCCGCGCACGGTGACGGTCTGCTGCCGCGAGTCAAAGCGATACGGTCCGATCTCGAGGCACGCGCTCGACGTGGCCGGAAACGCTCGACGCAGCAACGCTTCGATCCGCGCGCCGAATTCGCCCGGCCGAATGGGATACACCACGTAATCGTCCGCGCCAGCCGTCAGCGCGCAGACCACGTTGTGCTCCGCGCCGTCGGGCGTGGCGAACATGACCGGAACGCGCTCGCCAAAGCTGGAACGAACGGATTTCAGAAGATCCAGACCGCAGAGACCCGACGAATTCCAGTCCAGAATCAGCAGGTCGACCGTCGAGCGCGACAGCGCTTTCGACAGCAGAAGACCGTCGCCGAACGTCACGACCGTATGGCCGAGGCGTTTCACGACCTCGCTGATGAGATTTCGATAAGTTGTGTCGGTTTGCAATACGGCGACGCGCATAGTGTCAGGCCTGATGAGTCTAAGGGACATGGGCCGAATGCCGCGCGTGACTGCCGCTGCATTCCCCGGGCGTCTCGTTACAAAAGGAGACGGCCATTACAGGCAGGCATTCTGGTCAGCCACGCTTCCCTTTCCCATCGGATTGGTCCGAAAGTGTCAAGGCATGTCACCGCGATGCGTCTCGCCGACGCAACCGTGCGATCGTTTCTTCGAGGAAACTCGTGGAGCGGTGGCTTACATCCTGTAACATGCCGCCTTCGGCTCACAATGGCCGAAATCCAGCCTTCGCCGTTTTACCGAGACGCTGCGAGGGCATGCGCCGCGGCTCTCCGTCGCCATGCGCAGTGCGGATGGCGGGCGACGGCTTCATATCCGCGCCCGGGTCGTTCCCGTTTCGCGCTCACCCGGCGCGTCTGACATCCCGCAGGGCATCGCCTCGTTCCATGCGTCGCTCGCCGCACGCGTGGCTTTCCTCATTCCGGGTTCTCATTCGATGCAGGCAACACCTTTCGACGGCGCTTCGCACGCCGCCGGCCGCTCGCTCACGCGCAGCGACTACAAGACGCTCACGCTCGCCGCGCTCGGCGGCGCGCTGGAGTTTTACGACTTCATCATTTTCGTGTTCTTCGCGCCGGTCATCGGCCAACTGTTTTTCCCGCCGTCGATTCCCGACTGGCTGCGGCAGTTGCAGACCTTCGGCATCTTCGCGGCGGGCTATCTCGCGCGGCCGCTGGGCGGCATCATCATGGCGCACTTCGGCGACCTGCTCGGGCGCAAGCGCATGTTCACGCTGTCCGTGCTGCTGATGTCGGTGCCGACGCTCCTGATGGGCCTCCTGCCCACGTATGCGTCGTTCGGCATGATGGCGCCCGTGCTGTTGCTGCTGTTTCGCGTGATGCAGGGCGCGGCGGTCGGCGGCGAAGTGCCGGGCGCGTGGGTGTTCGTGTCGGAGCACGTGCCGGGCCGTCATATCGGCTATGCATGCGGCACGCTGACGGCCGGCCTCACGGCGGGCATCCTGCTCGGCTCGCTGGTCGCCACGGCCATCAACAAGACCTTTCTTCCCGCCGATGTCGCCGGTTTCGCGTGGCGTCTGCCGTTCCTGCTCGGCGGCGTGTTCGGATTGTGCTCCGTCTATCTGCGCCGCTGGCTGCATGAAACGCCGGTCTTCGCGGAGTTGCAAAAGCGCAAGTCGCTTGCGGCTGAAATTCCGCTGAAGGCCGTGCTGCGCGACCACGGGCGCGCGGTGATCGTGTCGATGCTGCTGACGTGGATGCTGTCCGCCGCGATCGTCGTCGTGATCCTGATGACGCCGACGCTGTTGCAAAAGCAATTCGGCATCGCTCCGGCGACGGTGCTCGCCGCCAACTGCGCCGCGACGCTGTGCCTGACCATCGGCTGCGTGCTGGCGGGCGCGATCGCGGGACGGATCGGTGCGGGCAAGACGATTTTCATCGGTGGATGCGTGCTGGCCGTGTCGTACTACGCGCTCTTCAAGCAAGTGGCGGCAGATGCCTCCGTGCTGCTGCCGTGGTACGCGTTCACGGGCTTCACGGTCGGCGTGATCGGCGCGATTCCGTTCGTGATGGTCAAGGCCTTCCCGCCCGCCGTGCGCTTCTCGGGCATCTCGTTCTCGTACAACGTCGCGTATGCGGTGTTCGGCGGACTCACGCCGATCGTCGTCTCGTTGATGATGAAATCGAGTCCGATGGCGCCCGCGCTCTATGTCGGCGCGCTGTGCATCTTGGGCGCGCTGACGTCGCTCTTCATCAAGGACGCGCCGGCTGCACGCTGAGCCGCGCGGTTCGACGTCCAATGGCGCACTCGCGGTCGGGGTGCGCCATTTCCGTCTGGGCGGCGGTACCGGGTACGTCCGTTGCAGCATTCGCCGGGAACGCGCGAACGCGCGCCTTCGCTACTCTCCCGGAGAACACGCCATCATGTCGACCATGCCTCGCTCACCGGACGAATCCATCGAGCCGGACCCGGACAAACTGCTCGATCCCGACGCAGCACCCAATCCCGAAGACCCCGACATGCCCGACGGTCCCGATTCGGCGACGCCGCTCGTGCCCGCCGATCCCCATAACGGCGAACCGCGCATGTGAAGCGATGCCCGCGCGGCCACCGGTGCGCGCGGGCATCATCGAACGAAGACGGGCCTTAGAGGCTCGTCGTCTGCACTTCGCCCGTCTCCAGCGCACGCTCGATGAGCGCATCCTGCTGCGCCTTGCGCACCGCGTCAGCGACGAACGTATCGGGCGCTTCCACTTCCGCCCTGATCGCGCCGATGATGCCGTCGGCCTCCACGATCACGAGCGATTCCGCCGAATCCGCCCGGCTGATGATGACCCGTTGCGGCCCGCCGCCTTCTGCGATGCTCGCGCAGAACTGCATGCGCTCGCCGCCGATCACTTGTTCGAATGTCTGAATCATGGCTGCCTTTTCCCGCGTTGATTGAACGAAAACTGCATCGTGCACGACGTCGCACGCTTCAGTTTCATTATTGATCCGCACGACGCCGCCAGGTTCCGCTTTGTAAGCGTCAGCGCCGTGCGTCGGCCAGTTCGCGCAGCTTGACGGCTGTCGCCTCGTCGGCCGGAAAGAAGGCTTCGATCGCCAGTTCCGACAGCGTGATGTCGACGGGCGTACCGAAGACAGTCGTCGTGCTGAAGAACGAAAGCACGCCGTGTGCCGTGCGCAACCTGAGCGGCACGACGACGGCGTCGGGTTCGCCGTGCGGCTCGTCTGCCGCGTGCGGCGGCGCGGGATAAGCGTCCAGTTCGGCGAGGAGCGCGGCGAGCGCCGTATCGCCCGATACGTCGATCTGACGCCTCACGCGTGCGAGCACATGCGCGCGCCACGCGTGCCAGTTGCCGATAACGCCTGCCAGCCCGCGCGGATGCAGCGACAGCCGCAGCACGTTCGCCGGCGGCGCGAGCAGCGACGCATCCGCCGACGCGACCAGCGGCTCGAGCGCCGCGTTGGCGGCGATCATCGTCCAGTGACGGTCGATGGCGAGCGCCGGATACGGTTCGTATCCCTTCAGCACGAGATCGACTGCGCGGCGCGCGGCGTCGAGTTGCGGATCGGCCAGCGTCCGCTCGCGATAGATCGGCGCATAACCCGCCGCCACGAAGAGCGTGTTGCGCTCGCGCAGCGGCACGTCGAGTTGCTCGGCGAGGCGCATTAGCATGTCGCGGCTCGGCATCGAGCGTCCCGATTCGACGAAGCTCAAATGCCGCGTCGATATGTCGGCGATGCCCGCGAGATCGAGCTGGCTCATGCGCCTGCGCTGCCGCCATTCGCGCAGCAACGCGCCGACCGTCGCGGGCGCGGCGCGCAACGTGTGGGCTGTCAGTGTCGAGTTCATACGCCGATGGTAGATGAAGCGAGGACGTGCTTCCATTACCTGCCAGGTAATCGCCGCGTAACATTTACCGCCGCCAACCTGCTTTCGAAATCTTTCCACGAGCCACCCTTAATGTCCCGGTGTACTGCGCCGTTAAAAAGCCCAGCACCATGCAGACAATGCTTTGCGAGCCGTGCGTGTTTCGTCGAACGAGCGCGCACGGCTCGCCAAGCCCGGACATTTGCGGAGAAATCATGTTTGTCGTTATCGGATGGGTACTCGTCATCGGCTCGGTGATCGGGAGCTTTATCGGCGTCGGGGGCCACCTCGCTGCGCTCGTTCAGCCGTTCGAACTGCTGTGTATTTTCGGCGCGGCGATTGGCGCGTTCGTCGTATCGAACCCGACCGCGACGCTCAAGAAAACGCTTCAGGCGCTGCCTAAAGTGTTCAAGGGCGGCGGCTATACCAAAGAGAAGTACCTTTCGCTGATCGCGCTGCTCTATGAGCTGCTGCAAAAGGCGCGCAAGGAAGGAATGATGGCGCTCGAAGCCGATGTCGACGCGCCCGAAGCCAGCCCGCTCTTTCAAAAGTACGAACACGTGATGGCCGATCATCACCTGCTCGACTTCATCGTCGATTACCTGCGCATGATGTCGGCGGGCAATGTGAACGCGCTCGAACTGCAGGACCTGATGGACGAAGAACTCGAAACGCATCACGCGGAAAGCGCCGTCGCCGCCAATGCGATTCAGAAGATGGCCGATGGCCTGCCGGCATTCGGCATCGTCGCCGCGGTGATGGGCGTCGTGCATACGATGGGTTCGGTCGGCGCCGCGCCCGCCGTGCTTGGCGAGATGATCGCCGGCGCGCTCGTCGGCACCTTCCTCGGCATTCTGCTCGCGTATGGCTTCATTGGCCCGCTCGCGGACCTGCTCAACGCGAAGGGCGCGGCCGAAGCCAAGCCGTTCCAGTGCGTGAAGTCGGTGCTGCTCGCATCGATGAACGGGTACGCACCGACCGTGGCGGTGGAGTTCGGCCGCAAGGTGCTGTTCACCGCGGACCGTCCGAGCTTCCAGGAACTGGACGACGCCGTGCGCGCCACCAAGATGCCGAAGTCGGCCTGACGAAGCCCTGATCCGAAGGAGTCACGCTCATGGCTGAAAGACCCTCACGCGACCCGTTGCAATCGGTGCTCGCCCCCACTGTCGTCGTGCGTCGCAAGAAGAAAGGCGGTGGCCACGGCGGGCATCATGGCGGTGCATGGAAGATCGCTTACGCCGACTTCGTCACCGCGATGATGGCGTTCTTCCTGCTGATGTGGCTGCTCGGCTCCACGTCGAAGTACGACAAGGCCGGCATCGAAGACTACTTCAACACGCCGCTCTCCGCGCTCTTCGGCAACGAAGGCGGTGCGTCGGCGCATACCAGCATCATCAACGGCGGCGGAAAGGACTTGTCCAGCTCGCGTCCCGGCGAAGCCAGCAAGAGCCAGACGCAGCCGGTGCCGCCTTCGGTGGCGCGTGCCTCGGTTGCGGCGGAAGACATGCAGCGTCTGCAACAGCTCAAGCAGAAGCTGACCGCGCTCATCGAAAACACGCCCGCATTGCGTGCGTTCAAGGACCAGATTCGCATCGCGATCACGAGCGAAGGCTTGCGCATCGAGATCGTGGATTCGCTCAAGCGGCCGATGTTCGCATCGGGCAGTTCGAAGCTCGAAAGCTACGTGACGACGATTCTGTCGAACATCGGCGCTTCGCTCAACGATGTCGACAATCGCGTGTCGATTGCGGGCCATACGGATGCCGTGCCCTATTCGGGCAGCCAGAAAGGCTATTCGAACTGGGAACTGTCGGGCGAGCGCGCGAACGCGGCGCGCCGTGCGCTGGTCGCGGGCGGCATGAACGAAACGAAGGTGCTGCAAGTGCGCGGCCTCGCCGATGCGCTTCCGCTCAACAAGGACGTCATCGACGAGCCGACCAATCGCCGCATCAGCATTCTCGTGCTGAACAAGGCAGCCGAACTCGCATTCTTCCGCGATGGCGGGCGCACCACGAGCGATCAGGCCTTGCCCGCTGAATCCGCCGCTCCCGCAGCGGTCGCGGCGAAATCGAACATGCAGGTCGGCGTGGTCAAGTAAGCGCGCGTCAGGCGAACCAGTCCATCACCGTCTGCACCACGAGCCACGCGTTCGCCGCGCTGATCACGGCGAACAGCAGCCACGCGAGCGCCTTCGTATGCAAGGCGTTCGCGAACCTGCCCATGAGCGCGTGATCGTTCGTCATCCGAATCAACGGATAGAGTGCGAACGGCAATTGCAGGCTCAGCACGACCTGACTCGCCACGAGCAGCTTGCCGACCGCCCCGTTGCCCATCAGATACACGCCGATCACTGCCGGCACCAGCGCGAGCGCCCGCGTGATCAGACGCCGCTGATAGCACGGAATCTTCAGGCGCAGGAACCCTTCCATGATGACCTGTCCCGCGATGGTGCCGGTGAAGGTCGAGCTTTGACCCGAAGCGAACAGCGTCACCGCGAAGAGAATCGCCGCAAGCCCGGTGCCGACGATCGGCGCGAGCAGCTTGTACGCATCCTCGATTTCGGTGACTTGTGTATGCCCCGTCGCGTGGAACGCGGAAGCCGCGAGAATCAAAATCGCCGCGTTGATGAGCAGCGCAAGCACGAGCGACACGATGGTGTCGAGCCGCGAAAGACGGATCGCCGAAGCGAGGCTCGCCTCATCGCGAGAGACGACGCGCGTCTGCACGATCGACGAATGCAGATACAGGTTATGCGGCATGACCGTCGCGCCGAGAATGCCGATCGCAAGATAAAGCGGCTCCCGGCTGGACAGCACGTCGATAGACGGCACGAGCCCCGCCGCCACCGCGGGCCAGTGCGGCTTCACGAGCGCCAGTTCCACGACGTATCCGACGCCGATGGTCGCGATCAGTCCGAGCATGATCGCCTCGAGATCGCGGAAGTTCTTCCCCTTCAGGCCGAGCACGATGATCGTATCGAAGGCGGTGAAGACGACGCCCCACATCAGCGAGCAGCCGAATAACAAGTGAAACGCCAGCGCGCCGCCGAGCACTTCGGCGAGATCGCACGCAATGATCGAAAGCTCCGCGAGCAGCCACTGGGCATTGGCGATGGGCTTCGAATAGCGCTCCCGCGAAAGCTGTGCAAGATCGCGCCCGGTGACGATGCCAACCCGCATGGCCAGGCATTGCAGCACCATAGCCGCCAGGCTCGACAAGACAACGACGAACAACAGGCTGAAGCCGTAGCGCGACCCGGCTTCGATATCCGTCGCCCAGTTGCCGGGGTCCATGTAGCCGATGGAAATCAGCAGCCCCGGCCCTGCGAACTGCAACAGTTTCTTCCAGAGCGGCGCACCGGGCGCGACGATGACGGACCCTTTGACTTCAGACGGGCAGAACGGCGCGGTCGCCGTGGTCGGCAATTTGAACATGCGATAAGAGGCGCGAAAGGCAAGCGTAACGAGCAGGCGAGTCTATCACCGGCCCCGCGCGCTTTCAGGGCGGGCATGCCAATACGTCTGACCGAGGCGCCATCTGCACGCCAGCATGTCGTCACTGTCCGACAAATAGAATCTGCACGTGATCCTGGCGTGCATACCGCGATCGCCCGTCACTCGCATGAGGAGTCCGCCATGAAGCTAGTCACCCGCATTGCCGTCGCCGCACTCGTCGCTTCGCCGCTCGTCGCCTCCGCCCAGGAAGGGCTGACGCGCGCCCAGGTCAAGGCGCAACTCCAGCAAGTGGAGCAGGCCGGCTACAACCCGTCGGAGCGCGACGCGTTCTATCCCAACAACATCCAGGCCGCCGAAGAGAAGATCCGTTCGGGCAACGCATATGGCGCATCGCCGGATGGCACGTCGGCATCGGGCGGTTCGATGTTGACCACGCCGCCCGGACAGACGCCGCAGTAAGGTTCGCGCCGCTGGTTGCAAAAGCGCCGTCGCAGGCGAACTCCCGGGCGTGGGCATGCCTACAATGAACGACGCCGCGTCACGAGGACGTGGCCGCGCACTGTAGCCGTGTCTCTCGATCCCTTCGTATGAGGAGTTCGCCATGAAGCCAGTCATGCGCATTGCCATCGCTGTCGTTGCGCTGTCGCCCGTCGTCGCCGCAGCGCAAACCAGCGGCCTCACGCGTCAGCAAGTCGTCGACGATCTGATTCGCGCAGAACGCGCCGGCTATTACCCCGGCGTCGACGATCAGCGTTATCCCGGCAGTTTCCTCGACATCAAAGAAGGCATCTATACCGGCGCAAGCGTCTATCGCTCCGCCACGCCGCGCAATCTTCCCGCCAATACGAACGGTTCCACTGCGAACTGAATGCTGCCGCATGAAGCGATCGCGCAGCTTGCGATCGCCCGCGATCTTTTTTTCTTTCAAACCGCCTTAGATGACGAAAGGGCCATTTTCAGGTCATTTTGTCGTTGGCGCCTGGCCACTACCATAGCGACACTTCGTGCGCCTCATCACGGCCGCGCCCTTCCCTCGCATTCTCCGAACGACTCGATGTGGATCGTCAACGTTGCGCTCAAGCGGCCGTACACGTTCATCGTGATGGCCATCATGATCCTGCTGGCTACACCTTTCGTCCTCCTGACGACGCCGGTGGACGTGCTGCCCGAAATCGATATTCCCGTGGTCAGCATCATCTGGAATTACACGGGCCTTTCTGCGGAGGACATGGCGAATCGCATCACGTCGGTCAACGAGCGCAGCCTTACGACGACGGTGAACAACATCGAGCACATCGAGTCGCAGTCGCTGCCGGGCATCGCGATCATCAAGCTGTTTCTGCAACCGACAGCGAACATTCAGACGGCGATTGCGCAGACCGTGGCCGTCGAACAGGCGCAGCTCAGGCAGATGCCGCCCGGCGCGACACCGCCGCTCGTCATCAGCTATTCGGCCTCCAGCATTCCGGTGATTCAGCTCGGCCTGTCTAGCCCGAAGCAATCGGAACAGGACCTGAACGACACCGCGCTCAACTTCCTCCGCCCGCAACTCGTGACGATACCGGGCGCAGCCGTGCCGTATCCGTATGGCGGCAAGACGCGCCTCATTTCCGTCGACCTCGACACGCGCGCGCTGCTTGCCAAGGGACTCACGCCTACCGACGTAGTCAGCGCCGTGAACGCGCAGAACCTGATCCTTCCGACGGGCACCGCCAAGATCGGCCCGAAGGAATACACGATCAACATGAACGGGTCGCCTACGACCGTTGCGGGCCTCAACGACATTCCCGTGCGCACGGTGAACGGCGCGACGACATATCTGCGCGAAGTGGCGCACGTGCGCGACGGCTTCTCGCCGCAGACGAACATCGTTCGGCAGGACGGACATCGCGGCGTGCTGATCTCCGTGCTCAAGAACGGCAATGCGTCGACGCTCTCCATCGTCAATACGCTGCACGATCTATTGCCGCAGGCGCGCGCCTCGTTGCCTCAGGACCTTAAAATCAGCGCACTGTTCGATCAGTCCGTATTCGTGAAGGCCGCCGTGCAGGGTGTCGTGCGCGAGGCGCTGATCGCGGCGGCCCTGACTGCCGCGATGATCCTGCTCTTTCTCGGCAACTGGCGCAGCACCTGCATCATCGCGATCTCGATTCCGTTGTCCATTCTCTCGTCCCTGCTGGCGCTGCATGCGCTCGGGCAGACGATCAACATCATGACGCTCGGCGGCCTCGCGCTCGCGGTCGGCATCCTGGTGGACGACGCCACCGTGACCATCGAAAACATCGAACGTCACTTGCACATGGGAACCGATCTGCACGACGCGATTCTCGAAGGCGCAGGCGAAATCGCCGTGCCGGCGCTCGTTTCCACGCTCTGCATCTGCATCGTTTTCGTGCCGATGTTCTTTCTCACCGGCGTCGCGCGCTATCTCTTCGTGCCGCTTGCGGAAGCCGTCGTCTTCGCGATGATCGCGTCTTACGTTCTTTCCCGCACGCTGGTGCCGACGCTCGCGATGCTGCTGATGGGCCACGCGCATGCACCCGGCTCTAACCGCAAGCCCAATGTCTTCGTGCGGCTGCATCGCCGTTTCGATCATGGCTTTGAGCGCATGCGTGGCCCTTATATCGTTATCCTGAGCACTTTGCTCGTCCGCCGCCGCATGTTCGGAGCCTTGTTTCTCGGGTTCTGCGTGTCGTCGGCGGGCCTCGTGTTTTTGCTTGGCGAAGACTTCTTCCCTAGCGTCGATGCCGGCGATATCCGCATGCACATGCGTGCGCCGACCGGTACGCGCATCGAGGAAACCGCGCGTCTCGCGGACGAGATCGAAAAGGTGGTGCGTCAGGTCGTGCCGCAAGACCAACTCACGACGATACTCGACAACCTCGGCCTGCCGTACAGCGGCATCAATCTGTCGTACAGCAACGCGGGGACCATCGGCACGCTCGATGGCGAGATCCAGGTGGCGCTCACGCCCGATCATGCGCCGACGCAGAACTACATCGACACGTTGCGCAACCTGTTGCCGCACCGCTTTCCCGGCGTCGAGTTTTTCTTTCAGCCGGCCGACATCGTCACGCAGATCCTGAACTTCGGCTTGCCCGCCGCCATCGACGTGCAGATACAGGGGCAAAACCAGCAAGCCAACTTCGAGGCCGCGAGCAAGCTGATGAAGCGGATCCGCTTGATCCCCGGCAACGTCGATACGCACATCCAGCAAAAGCTCGACGAGCCGACGCTCAATCTGCAAATGGACCGCACGCGCTTGCAGCAACTCAATCTCTCCGCAAGCAATGTTGCGCAGAACGTGCTGGTTTCGCTCTCCGGAAGCTCGCAAACATCGCCGGGGTTCTGGTTCAATCCGCGCAACGGCGTCGAGTACAACCTCGCCGTGCAGACGCCGCAGTATCAGGTGTCGTCGATCGACGAACTGATGCGCACGCCCGTGTCCGCATCGTCGAATGGACCGACGCAATTGCTCGGCAATCTCGTGCGCCTCTCGCCGCAAAGCGAGTTCGCCGTCGTCACGCACTACAACATCCGTCCGGTGATCGACATCTTCGTGAGCGTCGAAGGGCGTGATCTCGGCAGCGTCGCGCGGCAGGTCGATCATCTCGTCGCTGAAGCGCGCCGGACCTTGCCGCGCGGAAGCCAGCTCGCGGTGCGCGGACAGGTCGAAACGATGCGCACATCGTTCTTCGGCCTCGGCGTGGGCGTCGCGATGGCGATCGTGCTCGTGTATCTGCTGATCGTCGTGAACTTCCAGTCGTGGATCGATCCGCTCATCATCGTGAGCGCATTGCCCGCCGCACTCGCCGGCATCGTATGGATGCTGTTTCTCACGGGCACGCATCTGTCCGTGCCTGCATTGACCGGCGCGATCATGACGATGGGCGTCGCCACCGCGAACAGCATCCTGACGGTCTCGTTCGCGCGCCAGCGTCTCACGGCCGGCGCACCGCCCCTCACTGCCGCGCTCGAAGCAGGCGCGAGCCGCATCCGTCCGGTCCTGATGACCGCCTTCGCGATGATCATCGGCATGATTCCGATGGCGCTCGGCCTCGGCGAAGGCGCGGAGCAAAACGCACCGCTCGGCCGCGCGGTCATCGGCGGATTGCTGTTCGCCACCGTATCGACGCTCTTCTTCGTGCCGCTCGTGTTCGCCGGCATTCATTCGCGCATTGCCCGCAAAGCGCGGCGAAACGAAGACTCGCACGACCATGAAGCAAGCTAAACCGTCACACGTCTCCCGCCGAACATGACAGAAAAGAACCACGCATCCCTCGCGATTCCTGCGCGCGATTCCGATGAAGGCCCGGCGCTGCCGCCGCGCAATCTCGAATGGAAGCGCGCGAAGATCGCGATCGTCATCGTGCTTGCGCTGCTTGCAATCGGCGCGGCGCGTACGGTCGTGACTGACGTCTTGCACGGCCGTTCCGTCGCCACGCGCACGCAGCAGAATGCACAGCAGTATGTGAATGTCGTCGCGCCGACGCAGGCGACCAGCGGCGGCGACACCACGTTGCCGGGCACCTTGCGCGGCTTCGTCGAATCGCCGATCTATGCACGCGCCACGGGCTATCTGCTGCACTGGTATGTCGATATCGGCGCGCAAGTGAAGCAGGGCCAGCTGCTCGCCGATCTCGATACGCCCGAGATCGATCAGGAACTCGCGCAAGCCGTCGCGCAACGCGATCAGACCGCATCGAGCCTCGTGCTTGCCAAAAGCTCGCTGCAACGCTGGCAACAGTTGCGCCAGCGCGATGCCGTCTCGCAACAGGAACTCGACGAACGGCAGAGTGCGTATAACCAGAACGTCGCGAACCTCGCCGCCGCCGACGCCAACGTGAAGCGTCTGCGTCAGCTCGAATCGTTCAAGCGCATCGTCGCGCCGTTCGCGGGCGTGGTCACGCAACGCAATGTCGATGTCGGCGATCTCATCGATGCGGGCAGCGGCGCGAGCCGCGCGCTCTTCGCGCTCGCACAGTCCCATCCGTTGCGCGTGTACGTGCAATTGCCGCAAGCGTATGCGCAGAACGTATCGATCGGACAGCAGGTGGTCGTCACGCAGGCGGAACTCTCGGGCCAGCAGTTTCACGGGAAGATCACGCACGTGTCGGGTGCGATCGATGTCGCCACGCGCTCGCTGCAAGTCGAAGTGACGTTGCCGAATCCCGATGGACGCCTGCGGCCCGGCGCCTATGTGCAGGTCGCGTTGCCGTCGTCGGCGCATGCGCGTCTGCTCGTGCCGGGCAACGCGCTGCTGTTTCGTTCGGAAGGCCCGCGCCTCGCTGTCGTCGATAACAACGGCCACGTGCAATTGCGCAAGATCGTGATCGCGCAAGACCTCGGGCAATCGCTCGAGATCGAAAGCGGCATCGGTCAGAACGACAAGATCATCATCAACCCGAGCGATTCGATTGCGGACGGCGATCATGTCGTCGTGGCGCCCGACAAGAAGGCGGCGTCATGAGGACCGTCGCCGTCATGCTTTCATTGGCGTTGCTCGCGGCCTGCACCGTCGGCCCCGATTACAAGCGTCCGATCGCCGAAACGCCGCCTGACTGGAAGACCGATTCATACTGGCGCATCGGCGAACCTTCACATGCGCCGCTCGCGCTCGACTGGTGGCGCGGCTTCAACGATACCGCCCTCGATGCGCTAGAAACGCAGGCGCTCGCGCAAAATCAGACGCTTGCCGCCGCGAGCGCGCACTACGAGCAAGCGCGTGCGACGCTCGCACAGACTTCATCGCTTGCGCTGCCCGAAGTCGACCTGGGCGCGCAAGCATCGCGCTCGCGCACGTCGCGCAATCGTCCAGTCAACAACTACACGACGCCGAGCATGTCGACGGTGCAGAACGATTTGAAGCTCGCGCCGACCGTCGATTACGACATCGATCTCTTCGGCCGCATTCGTCGCGAAGTGGAAAGCGCGCAGGCATCGGCGGAACAGTCGCGCGACGATCTCGCCAACGCGCGCCTCGTGCTAACGACGGACCTCGCAAGCGACTACTTTTCGATGCGCGAACTGGACGCCGAGATCGACGTGCTGAACCGCTCCGTCGAGCTTCAGAAGAAAGCGCTCGATTACGTGACGGCGCAACACGATCTCGGCGCGGTATCCGGCCTCGACGTGCTGCAACAGCAATCGCAACTCGATTCGACGCGCGTGCAGGCGCAATTGCTGGTCAATCAGCGAGCGCAGTTCGAGCATGCGATTGCGGCGCTCGCCGGCACACCCGCGCCGCAGTTCGCCATTGCACCAATGCACGATACGCACGCTATCCCCGCAATCCCGCTCGGCTTGCCAAGCGACGTTCTTCAGCGCAGGCCCGATGTAGCGTCAGCCGAACGCGCGATGGCCGCGGCCAATGCGCAAATCGGCGTGGCGAAGGCGGCGTTCTTCCCAAGCCTGACGCTCAACGGCACGATCGGTTGGGAAAGCACGGCGCTGGCGAGTCTCGTGTCCGCGCCGAGTCTCTTGTGGACGATCGGCACGATGGCCAGCCAGGTCGTCTTCGATGGCGGCCGCCGCTCGGCTGCCGTCGCGTTCGCGAGCGAAGGATATCGGGCGACGGAGGCGAATTATCGTCAGACCGTGCTCAATGCGTTCCAGCAAGTGCAGGACGGCATCGTCGGATTGTCGGTGCTGGATGGCGCGGCGAAGCAGTCGCATGCCGCCGTCGTCGATGCAGAACGCCTGCTTTCGCTTGCGAACGATCGTTATTCAGGCGGTCTCGTCGCGTTTCTCGATGTCATCACCGCGCAACAGCAACTGCTCACGAGCGAGCGTCAGGACGTGCAGATACGCGGCCAGCAGCACACGGTTTCGGTCGCGCTCGTGAAGGCGCTGGGCGGGGGATGGAACGTCGATGAAGCAGCACGCAACGATGCGGCCAGCGCGCAACGCTCGTATAGTGTCGAAAGCGCGGATGCGGCAAGCACACATTGAACATGCACAGGGGCAGGCATGAAAGTCCTGATAGTGGAAGACGAGCATAAGGTGGTGGACTACCTGCGTTCGGGATTGACCGAGCAAGGCTGGGTCGTCGATATCGCGATGGACGGCGAAGAAGGGACGCATCTCGCGATCGAATACGACTACGACGTGATCGTGCTCGACGTGATGCTGCCGCGCCGCGACGGCTTCGCAGTGCTCAAGGCGCTGCGTCTGCAAAAATCGACGCCCGTGATCATGCTCACCGCACGCGATCACATCAACGATCGCGTGCGCGGCCTGCGCGAAGGCGCGGACGACTATCTCACGAAGCCCTTCTCTTTCCTCGAACTCGTCGAACGATTGCATGCGCTGGCACGCCGCACGCGCGCGCAGGAATCGACACTGATATCCGTGGGCGATTTATACGTCGACCTCATCGGCCGCCGCGCCACACGCGATGGCGTAAGACTCGATCTGACCGCGAAGGAGTTTCAGCTATTGAGCGTGCTCGCACGGCGTCACGGCGACATTCTTTCGAAGACGGCGATCACCGAACTCGTATGGGAAGTCGATTTCGAGAGCCATACGAACGTCGTCGAAACCGCGATCAAACGCTTGCGCGCGAAACTCGACGGACCGTTCCGCACGAAGCTGCTGCATACCGTGCGCGGCATGGGCTACGTGCTCGAAGTGCGCGAGCCGCGCGACATGCGCGAACCGAGGGAAGACGCGAGGCCATCATGAAGGTGCAGCGTTCCATCGCACGGCGGCTTGCGGTAATGTTCGCGCTGGTCGCGTTGTTCGTGTTCTCGCTCGTCGGCTCCGGGCTCTTCCTGGTGTTGCGCGTGCAACTCGAGCAGCACTTGCGCGATTCACTCGATAATCGCGCGGAAATTGCTCGGCTCATCGTTTCGCATGCTTCGAATCCGGACAAGTGGAAGATTGCGAAGGAGAAGCTCGCCGACATCACCCCGCGCGACGGCTCGACGCTCTTCGCCGTGACAAGCAACGATCCGCGCTTCAGCTATGGCCTGCCGCCCGCTGGCCGCGTCGTCAAGCATGTGCTCGGCGGTTATGCGCGCTTCCGGCCCGAAGGCCGCGCCTACGACATGCTGATGACCACGCTGACCATTCCGCCTTACGCGGATCGTCCGCCGCTGCAGCTGTTCGTCGCGGTCGATTGCTCGCCGAACGTGCGCACGATGCGCGTGTTCGGTCTGGCGCTCGCGGCGCTGCTCGCACTTGCAACCGTTGCCGTGCTGTTGCTGAGTTATTCGGTTGCGCGGCTCGGTCTCGCGCCGCTGACACGCCTCACGCGCGACGCGCAGAACGTGAGGCCCAACAACCGGTCGCAACGGCTCGATACGCGTTCGCTGCCCTTCGAACTTGAAGACCTCGCGAAGTCCTTCAACGGCGCGCTCGAGCGGCTCGATCATGCGTATGGGCGTCTCGAATCGTTCAACGCGGATGTCGCGCACGAACTGCGCACGCCGGTCACCATCCTCATCGGTCAAACCGAAGTGGCGTTGACGCGCGATCGCTCCATCGACGAGCTGCGCCACACGCTGCAATCCAACCTCGAAGAATTCGAGCGCGTGCGCGCGATCATCAACGACATGCTGTTTCTCGCACGCGCCGATCAGGGAGAACGCGCAACCGGTCTGGTGGAAGTCTCGCTTGCGGCGGAAGTGCATCGCACGCTCGAATTTCTGGAGATTCCGCTCGAAGACGCTCAGGTGCGCGCGGTATCGAGCGGCGACGCCCGCGCCTTCGTCAACACATCGCTATTTGGCCGTGCGCTGTCGAACCTCGTGATGAACGCGATCCAGCATTGCGCGCCGGGCGCAACGATATCCGTGTCGATTGTGCGTGAAAACGGACACGTGCGCGTCGCGGTGACGAACCCCGGCGAGCCGATTGCGCCGCCTATCATGGAGCATCTTTTCGACCGCTTTTTCCGCGCGGAAAGCTCGCGCACGAACAGCCGCGAGAATCATGGTCTCGGGCTCGCGATCGTCAAGGCCGTGGCGGAGATGCACCGCGGCACGGTGTCGGCGACGAGCGCAAACGGCGTCAATACGTTCGCATTCTCCATCGCACGCTTCGGCAATGATGATCGTCCGATCGGCGCGACGCACGCCGTGCAGCAACATGCGCCGGCGCGTGGCGACAAGATAGGCGTGCGGTCAGCAGGGTGATTTGATTCACTGGCGGCGTCCCTTTTCTTCGAATCACACGGTACTGAGCCGCGCCATCTCCGTTTCGACGATCAGCTTCTTCAACTCCGGCACGCAAGAACCGCAGTTTCCGCCCGCTTTCACGCACGCGGTAACGTCGGCTGCCGTCTTGAGGTTCTTGTCGCGTATCGCATTGCAGATGGTATTGCGGCCCACGCCGAAGCATGAACACACCGTCGGCCCGGTGTCCTCGCCCTTGCCGACCGGCTGACCGAGCAAGAGGCTGACGCGGTCTTCATCGTCCAGACGATCCTTCGAAAACAGGCTCGCAAGCCAGGCACGCGCCGGCAGGTCCGGGCGCTCGGAGATGAAGATGCAATGCTCGATGCGGTCGTTCACCACATGCGCCGCGCGATAGATACCCGCGCTCTTGTCTTCGTATTCGATCCAGTCGGCGTGTGGATCGTCGACAGCGAAAAACGCACGCGCCCATTCGCGATGATCTCCATGCGCCGCATCAAAACGATTGCGTCCCGCAAGTTCATAGCGCACGAAGCGGGCGCCGTGCACGCGGGTCCAGTGCGTGACGGCATCGAGCGCAGGGACGTCGCGCGAGAACGAAAAGCCATGCCACGTCACATGGAACTTCTCGACCGCAACGGGCGTGTGCTTGAATTCAGGCTCGCCGGAAATGGGATCGACGACGGGGTTCACCACGGCGCCGGCTCGCGCATCCGATGCCACCTGATCGTTCCAGTGAATCGGCACGAACACGCTGCCGCGCGGCATGCCTCCGCCATGCTGCACGCGCGCGATCATCGAACCCCAGCGGCTCGTGATGCGCGCAAGCTCGCCCTCGCGCACTCCGCATGCAAGTGCGTCTTGCGGATGCATGTCGATGAACGATTCGCTGATGTGCCCGGCGAGCTTCTCTGAACGGCCAGTGCGCGTCATCGTGTGCCACTGATCTCGCACGCGGCCTGTATTCAGGACGAGCGGATACTCGGCATCCGGTGCATTGACGGGCGCGCGCGGCGGTGTCGGGATGAAGCGTGCGCGGCCATCGGCATGGCTGAAGCGTTGCGTGTCGAAGAGGCGTTCGGCGCCTGTCCCATCCTTCGCGCGCAGCGGCCATTGCACCGGCTCCAGGGCATCGTATCGCTCGCGATCGAGCGCAGTCAGTCCGCCGATATGAAACGCACGAGGCACGCCATCGGAGGCATCATTGCGATACGCCGAGAGACGCGCGTGTTCGTCGAAAATCTGATGCGGGCCTTCGAAATCGAAGCCATCGAAATTCATGCGGCGCGCCACATCGCAGATGATGCGCCAGTCCGCCCGCGCGTCCCCCGGCGCCGGAAGAAACGCACGCTGACGCGAAATGCGCCGCTCGGAATTGGTCACGGTGCCGTCCTTCTCGCCCCAGCCGAGCGCGGGCAGCAGCACATGGGCCAACGCATTCGTGTCCGTCTTCTCGATGATGTCCGAACTCACCACCAGTTCGCATTTCGCGAGCGCACGCTTCACGCGATCGCCATCGGGCAGGCTCACGACCGGATTGGTGCCCGTGATCCAGACCGCTTTCACGCGGCCCGTTTCGATCGCATCGAAGAGATCGACGGCCTTGAGGCCCGCACGTTGCGCGATGCGCGGCGAGTGCCAGAAGGTCTGCACGATCTCGCGATGCAGCGCATCGTCCAGTTCGAGATGCGCCGCAAGCGTGTTCGCGAGTCCGCCAACTTCACGGCCGCCCATCGCGTTCGGCTGCCCGGTGAACGAGAACGGCCCCATGCCGGGCTTGCCGATTCGCCCGGTTGCAAGATGACAGTTGATGATGCTGTTGACTTTGTCAGTGCCCGCGCTCGACTGGTTTACGCCCTGCGAGTACACGGTCACGACGCGCTCAGTGCGCGCAAACAAGCGGTAAAAGGTCGTCAGGTCATGCGCGTCCAGCTTGCAATCCCTGGCGAGCTGCGCGATATCGGCGGGCAGGGCCGCTGCGAGCGCGGCGTCATAGCCGTTCGTGTGGGCGTCGATGAAAGCGGCATCGGTTGCGCCGTGCTCCGCGAGAAACGCCAAAAGCCCGTTGAAGAGCCGCACGTCGCTGCCCGGCTTCAACGGCAGATGCAGATCGGCCATCTCGCACGTCGCCGTGTAGCGCGGATCGATCACGACGATCTTCACATCCGGCCGCGTCTCTTTCATCTTGACGATGCGTTGAAACAGGATCGGATGGCACCATGCGGTATTCGATCCGACGAGCACGATAAGGTCCGCGAGTTCGAGGTCCTCGTAATTCATCGGCACGAGGTCTTCGCCGAATGCGCGCTTGTGCCCTGCCACCGACGAAGACATGCACAGCCGCGAGTTCGTATCGATGTTCGCGCTGCCGATATAGCCCTTCATCAGCTTGTTCGCGACGTAATAGTCTTCGGTGAGCAACTGCCCCGACACGTACAACGCGACGGCATCCGGACCGTGCTCGTCGATGATGCGCGCGAAGCCGCTCGCCACCGTGCCGATCGCATCGTCCCATGACACGTCGGAGAGTGCACCGGTCGTTCTGTCGCGCAGCTTCGGACTCAGCAGGCGTCCTTCCAGCCCGACGGTTTCGCCCAGCGCCGAGCCTTTCACGCATAACCGCCCGAAGTTAGAAGGATGCGCTTCATCGCCCGCGATGGCAACATCGACGGCGCTGCGAGGCGTCGCCTTCACGCCGCAGCCGACGCCACAATAAGGGCACGTCGTGCGTACGGCAGCCGGCACGTTCGGGATGATGGGAATGCTCGCTTTCATATCCATGCTGTCTATGCGCCTGCTTCGCAAAGCGTCTTGCCGAACAACAAACGCCCGCGCAGATGCGATACATCCGTGCGGTTCTGAATCAGCTCGAAGTACCACGCGCCGTCTTTCACGTCGCCGTATAGCACCGCGCCGATCACACGTCCCGCCTGCAGCACCACCCGCTTGTAGACGCCGCGGCGCGGATCGCGCAACACGAGGTCTTCGCTATCGTCGCCGCCGATGAAATCGCCCGCGGAATACAGGTCCACGCCCGTGACCTTGAGCTTCGTCGCGGTTGCGCGCTGCACATAACGCCGATGCCCCGCCCCCGCGAGATGCGCGCCCGCCACGCGCGCCTGATCCCAGATCGGCGCAACGAGACCAAACGTGGCGGAACGATGCTGCACGCATTCGCCGACCGCATACACGCGCGGATCGTAGGTCTGGAGCGTATCGTCGACGACGATCGCGCGATCGCAATGCAAGCCTGCTGCTTTCGCGAGCGCGATATTCGGGCGCACGCCAGCGGTCATCACGACAAGGTCCGCGTCGATTTGCGTGCCATCGGCGAAGCGTACGGCGCGCACGCGCTCGTCGCCGATAATCTCCGTCGTCTGTGCGGCCATCACGAAACGCAGGCCCTTTTCTTCGAGCGAACGCCTGAGCAGAGCCGCCGCGCTCGCATCGAGCTGACGGTCCATCAGGCTGTCGCTCGCGTGAACGACCGTCACCGACATGCCCTGCCGCTGCAAGCCGTTCGCAGCTTCCAGCCCGAGCAAGCCGCCGCCGACGATCACCGCATGACGATGATCGCGCGCCGCTTCGAGCATTGTTTCGACATCGTGTATATCGCGGAATGCAATTACGCCACGCAGATCGCAACCGGGCACCGGAATGATGAACGGTTTCGATCCCGTCGCGATCAGCAGACGATCGTATCGTGCCTCGACGCCCTTCTCCGAACGGACGATGCGCCGCCCGCGATCGATCTCGACGACCGCATCGCCCGCATGCAGCGTGATGCCGTTTGCCGCATACCAGTCGCGCGTATTGATGATGATGTCGTCCATGCGCTTCTCGCCCGCGAGCACCGGCGAAAGCAGAATGCGGTTGTAGTTGCCATGCGGCTCCGCGCCGAAGACGGTGATGTCGTACAGTTCGGGCGCGATCTTCAACAGCTCCTCGACGGTACGCATGCCCGCCATGCCATTGCCGATCACCACGAGCCGCTGACGCGGCAGCACGCCCGCCGCAGCCGCAACCGCGTATTCGGTCTTCATGCCGCGATCCAGACCTTGCCGGCCGCGACGCGCGCGCGATACGCATTCACCGAACGCTCGGGCGCTTCGAGGCATTCGCCCGTGCGCAGATCGAAGTGCTGCTTGTAGATCGGCGACGCGACGACGATGCGCTCACCCACGCTCCCGACGATGCCGCGCGACAACACGGCCGCTTGCGAATGCGGATCGAAGTTGTCGATGGCATACACGGACGAATCACCCGCGACGTGAAACACGGCCACTTGTGCGCCGTTGACGAGCGCGCAGACGCCCGTGTCCGGGACGATGTCGTCGAGTGCGCAGATGGGCGTCCAGTCCTGTTCGATGCGATCGTTCATGGTGTGGTCCTCTCGTTCAGACGGTTTCAACGACTACGGGAATATCGATGCGCTTCATCGTGCGTTCTTCCGGCGTCGCAGGACGAATCTGGCCGCGCTCTTCGACGAAGCGAACGTTCGCATCGCGCTCGTCGCTGTTCACGAAGTGACGGAAGCGCTTGCGCGTATCGGGATCGGTGACGGCCTTCTTCCATTCGTCCTCGTAGCTGTCGACGACATGCTGCATCTCGGCTTCGAGTTCGGCGGCGATATCGAGCTTGTCGTTCACGACGACATCGATCAGATAATCGAGGCCGCCTTCGAGGTTGTCGCGCCATACGCTCGTGCGCTGCAGGCGATCCGCCGTGCGCACATAGAACATCAGGAAGCGGTCGATATAACGCACGAGCGTGTCCTGATCGAGATCCGACGCGAGCAGTTCAGCATGACGCGGCTTCATGCCGCCGTTGCCGCAGACATAGAGATTCCAGCCCTTTTCGGTCGCGATGACGCCGATGTCCTTGCCCTGCGCTTCAGCGCATTCGCGCGTGCAGCCCGACACGCCGAACTTGATCTTGTGCGGCGTGCGCAGGCCCTTGTAGCGGTTTTCCAGTTCGACCGCGAGCCCGACCGAATCGCCGACGCCATAGCGGCACCACGTCGAACCGACGCAGGATTTCACCGTGCGCAGCGCCTTGCCATAGGCATGTCCCGACTCGAAGCCCGCTGCGATCAACTCTTCCCAGATGAGCGGCAGTTGCTCGACGCGCGCGCCGAACATGTCGACACGCTGACCGCCGGTGATCTTCGTATAGAGACCGTATTTCTTCGCAATCTGCCCCACGGCGATGAGGCCATCCGGCGTCACTTCGCCGCCCGGCATGCGCGGCACCACCGAGTACGTGCCGTCGCGCTGGATATTGGCGAGGTAGTAGTCGTTCGAATCCTGCAGGCTCGCGTGCTCTTTCTTCAGCACGAATTCGTTCCAGCACGAAGCGAGAATGTTAGCGACGGCCGGCTTGCAGATATCGCAGCCGAGTCCTTTGCCATGCTTCGCAAGCAGCGAAGCGAACGTGCGATGCCCTTCCACGCGCGCAATGTGATACAGCTCCTGCCGCGAATACGGGAAGTGCTCGCAGAGATGGTTGTTCACGGCAAGTCCCTGACGCGCCATCTCCGACTTCATCACCTGCGTGACGAGCGGCACACAGCCGCCGCATGACGCACCCGCTTTGCACGCGCTCTTCAAAGCGCCGATACTCGTTGCGCCCGCGCACACGGCCGCGCAGATTTCAGCTTTGCTCACGTTGTTGCACGAGCAAATCTGCGCGGCATCGGGCAATGCTTCTACGCCGAGCGCAGGTCGCGCCTTGCCGTCGCTTTGCGGAAGGATCAGGAACTCGGGCGCTTCAGGCAGCTCGATCTTGTTCAGCATCATTTGCAGCAGCGTGCCGTATTCGGCTGCATCGCCGACCATCACGCCGCCCAGCAGATACTTGCCGCAACCGGACACGACGAGCTTCTTATACACCTGCTTGCGCTCGTCGCTGAATTGATAAGAACGGCTGCCCGTCGTCTTGCCGTGTGCATCGCCGATGCTTGCGACATCCACGCCCATCAGCTTGAGTTTCGTGCTCATGTCCGCGCCGGCGAACGCGGCTTCGTCGCCCATCAATCGTTTTGCGACGATGCGCGCCATGTCGTAGCCCGGCGCGACCAATCCGAACAACTGGCCCTGCCACAACGCGCATTCTCCGATGGCGTAGATGTCCGCATCGCTCGTGCGGCATTCGTCATCGATGACGATGCCGCCGCGCGGACCGATCTCGAGTCCCGCTGCACGCGCGATGTCGTCGCGCGGACGAATGCCCGCCGAGAACACGATCATGTCCGTGTCGAGATGCCCGCCATCCGCGAAGTTCATGCGATTTACGGCCTCTTCGCCATCGACGATGGCGAGCGTGTTGCGGTTCGTATGCACCGTCACGCCGAGTTCTTCGATCTTGCTGCGCAAGACGCGCCCGCCGCCTTCATCGACTTGCACCGCCATCAGGCGCGGCGCAAATTCGACGACATGCGTGGTCAGCCCCATGTCGCGCAGCGCCTTCGCGGCTTCAAGCCCGAGCAGTCCGCCGCCGATCACCGTGCCTGTTTTCGCGCGGGCGCCGAACGCCTGCATCGCTTCGAGATCTTCTATCGTTCGGTAGACGAAGCATCCATCGCGCTCCCGCCCTTCCACGGGCGGCACGAAGGGATACGAGCCGGTTGCGATCACGAGCTTGTCGTACGCAAGCGTCTCCCCGGTCGATACCGTGACGGTGCGCGCCGCGCGATCAATCGACGTGGCCTTCGCGTTCAGCTTCAGCGCATAACCGCTGCGCTCGAAGAAACCCTCTTCGACGAGCGAAAGATCGTCCGCGGACTTGCCCGCGAAGAACTCCGACAGATGCACGCGATCGTATGCGGCACGCGGCTCTTCGCACACGACGGTGACGTGCAGCGCATCGTTGCTGCTCTGCGCGAGACACTCGAGGAACTTGTGGCCGACCATGCCGTGGCCGATGACGACGATTTTCATGACTGGACCTTGCTTCAGTGGGCGACGCTGTTATTGACGGCGAGTGCGCTTTCGCGCAGCGCGGCTTCGCGCGCCTTGTGTTCGGGGGAGAAGCGCACGGCGAGCGCACACAGCGCCGAACCGGCGACGAGCACGCCGAGCAGCGACAACGTCTGCTGCACATCGCCGACGCCTTTCATCAGAAAGCCCGCCGCCACCGCGCCGACGTTGCCGCCCGCGCCGATCACGCCTGCCACGCCGCCGAGCGCCTTGCGGTCGATGAACGGCACGAGCGCATACGTCGCGCCGCAGGCCATGTGCGTGAAGAGACCGAACACGAGCATCGCGATGATGGCGAGCGCCGCGCTGCCCGCATGCGCAAAGGCATAGAGTCCGATGCCTTCGCCCGCGATCAGCGCGAACAGCAGCGTCGCGCGAATATCCAGGCCGCGTTTCGCGGCGGCCTTGTCGGAAAGCCAGCCGCCCAGCGCGCGAGCGAACAGCGCAAGCAGTCCGAAGCTGCCCGCCGCCATGCCCGCTTCGCCGAGCGTGAGCTTGAAGTGATCGACGTAGTACACGGCCGCGATGTTATGAATGAACACTTCGACGCCGAAGCACGCGCCATAGGTCACGAAGAGCATCCACACGCGATAGTTCGTGCAGGCGGTGACGAAGCTGGCCCAGCCGCCTTTCTTGCCGCCGTCGATAGCTATGCCCGCACGGCGCAACTCCGCGAAATCGCCTTGCGGGCAGTCCTGCGTATAGCGCCAGTAGAAGAACGCCATGACCGGCATCGCGATGCCCGGCACGATGAGCGCGATGCGCCATGCCGATGCCTCGCCCGCACCCAGCACGATCGCCGCGGCGACGAGAAGCGGCACGATGGCCTGCGCCGCGCCCGCGCCCGCATTGCCCCAGCCGGCGGTCGTCGCGTTCGCGGTGCCGACGACGTTCGGCGCGAACATCACCGACGTGTGGTACTGCGTGATGACGAAGCTCGCGCCGATTGCGCCAATCGCGAGACGGCACCAGAGGAAGCTGTCATATCCCGTCGACAGCGCCGCGCCGATCACGGGCAACGCACCGGCGAGCAACAGCGCGCTATACACCTTGCGCGGGCCGAAGCGGTCGCACATCGGGCCGACGACGAGACGCACGAGAATGGTCACCGCCACCGCCGCGATGTTGATGTTCGCGATCTGGTCCGCGTTCAAGCCATATTCACGCTTGATGAGCGGCATCAGCGGCGCGCATGCGAACCATGCGAAGAAGCATACGAAGAACGCCATCCACGTGAGATGAAACGCGCGCATCGGCGCACTGTGCATGCTGAAGAGATCGATCCGGGTGGCTTTATCCATTCTCTTGGTCGCAAAAAGAAAGGCGTCCCGCGCACCGGGCCTTTCGAGCCAGATGCGGGGGACGCCGTTGTCCAATGCCCGTCTGGCTCAATGAAGCCGGGGCGCTATGTTCAGGACGGATCGCCGTTGATCCGATGGCAGGACTAAAGGCAAGGCCTATGCCATGCGAGCTGCATCGGGCTGAGAGCCCTATGCGGCATGGCTTAGCGCGATGCGTGCACTGAGCGCGGGCATCGCATTCACGCAGCTTTGTGATGCGACGCGGCACAGGCGTGGTGCGACGCAGCACTGATGACGTGCGGTGGTCGACTGAGTATCCGAAATTTGTACCATCCGGTTAGCCCGTTCGACGATCACCCGATGGAGGCATCCACGCGCCGCACGCGTGCGTCTCGCGCATGATCGGTGCGCATTCGCGATAAGGACATGCCGTAGAGCCTTATCGCGCTGAAATGGCCCGCTTATTGCATTGCTGGAAGTGCCACCAGCAACGGCGCTGGCGGCAACGCAAGAACATGGAACTCAGGACAATGGCGTCCCTCGTGCCCGACACGAGCGGACGCTTTGCGTGTTCGCCGGGTCGAACCGTCTCCCGATACAAGCAAACACGACACGACGATGACCTCCGGAAAAGTCACCCTTCTCAGTGCAGGCCCCGGCGATCTCGACCTGCTGACGATCCGCGCCGCGAAAACGCTCGCCGCCGCCGATGTCCTGCTCGTCGACGATCTCGCCAACGCGGACATCGTGACGCTCGCGCCGCAAGCTCGCGTGATTCGCGTGGGCAAGCGCGGCGGCTGCAAGTCCACGCCGCAAGCGTTCATTCAGCGCCTCATGCTGCGTTATGCGCGAAAGGGGCTGCACGTGGTGCGCGCGAAGGGCGGCGACGCGCTGCTGTTTGGCCGCGCGGGCGAAGAGATCGCCGCCTTGCGCGATGCGGGGATCACGGTCGATATCGTGAACGGCGTGTCGTCGGGATTCGCGGCGGCGGCGGGCCTGGGCATTTCGCTCACGCATCGCGATCATTGTCAGGGCGTGACGTTCGTCACCGCGCACATGCAGGATCACAGCGAGCCGGACTGGCGCGCACTCGCGGCCACCGGCATGACGCTCGCGATCTACATGGGCATGAGCCGCATCGCCGGCATCGCGCGGGCCTTGCTCGACGCGCTGCCCGCGACGACGCCAGCGGCGGTCGTGCAGCACGCGGGATCGTCGAAGGAGAAGCGGCTCGTGACGACGCTCGGGCGTCTCGCCGACGATGCAGCCGCCGCCCGCCTCGGCAGCCCCGCCGTGATTTTCGTGGGCGCGGCGATAGGCGAAGCCGTCGAATTTTCGGCGCAGCGCGAACGCCAGGGTCACGGCATGGCGCACGCGGCATGATCCGCGTGATTCGGCCTATGCCATTCGGCCAGATGTTCAGCGAAGGTGCATCGCGCTAAATTCCAACGAACCGATACACCTCTAAACGCCTCACGATGCTTCGCGTTCTTCTCGTCACCGACACCGACAAGCCCATCGGCGATCTGCGCGACCAGCTCGCGCGTCTCGGCTACGAGATGCTCGCGGAAGCCGCCGCGCCTGCTCAGCTGCACGCAGCCGTGGAGAGTCAGAAGCCGGACGTCGTCATCATCGATACGGACTCGCCTTCGCGCGACACGCTCGAACAGCTCGCGGTGATGAACAAGGCCGCGCCGCGTCCCGTGCTGATGTTCAGCAACGACGCGGACCAGCAGTTCATCCGCGCAGCGGTCGGTGCGGGCGTGACCGCCTATTCCGTCGAAGGTCTCGCGCCAGAGCGGCTCGCGCCGATCATCGAAGTCGCGCTTGCCCGCTTCGCGCATGAAACGCAGTTGCGTCAGCGGCTCGAGCAAGTCGAAAGCGAGCTGGCGGAACGCAAGGTCATCGACCGGGCGAAGCGGCTCCTGATGGAACGGCGCGGCATGTCGGAGAACGACGCCTACGCCACCCTACGCAAGCGCGCGATGGATCAGGGCGTGAAAGTCGCCGAGATCGCGCGCCAGCTTCTTTCGCTTGCCGACCTGCTGCGGTAATCAAGAACCCCGAGCATCCATGAATTCGCCTGTCACGCTTCCTTCCGCCAGCCTCACGCCCGAACGCCCGCACGTGCGGCTCGGCTTCGTCGCCCTGAGCGATGCCGCGCCGCTCGCCGCCGCCGCTTTGCGCGACATGGGGCGGCGGCATGGCATCAGCATCGAACTGTGCCGGCAGCCCTCGTGGGCGGCGGTGCGCGACAAGCTGCTGTCGGGCGAACTCGACGCCGCTCACGCGCTGTACGGCCTCGTCTACGGCGTGCAATTGGGCATCGGCGGGCCGCAGGCGGACATGGCCGTGCTGATGGTGCTCAACCGCAACGGTCAGGCGATCACGCTGTCGAATCCGCTCGCCGACGCCATCGAGCGGGGCGCGAGCGTGAAGGACGCACTGGCGTCGCTCGGACGCCCGCCGGTGCTCGCGCAGACGTTCCCGACCGGCACGCACGCGATGTGGCTCTACTACTGGCTCGCGACGCAGGGCGTGCATCCGCTTTCGGACGTGCGGAGTGTCGTGATTCCGCCGCCGCGCATGGCCGATGCGCTCGTCGAAGGCGCGCTCGACGGCTTCTGCGCGGGCGAACCGTGGCATGCGGTGGCCGAGGCGCGCGGCGCGGGACGCACGGTCGTCCATACGAGCGAGATCTGGCCGGATCACCCGGAGAAAGTGCTCGCGTGCCGGCGGGATTTCGTCGCGCTGTATCCGAACACGGCGCGCGCGCTCGTTCGCACGATGCTCGACGCATGCGAATGGGTGGATGCACAGGAGCATCGGCTGGAAATTGCGGACGCACTGGCGGCGTCCGGCTTGCTCGGCGTGCCGCGTGAGCTGATCGCGTCGCGGCTCGGGCCTGTCGAGGGCGTCGCGCCGCTGCGTTTCTTCGACGGCGGCGCGGTGAACTATCCGCGCGCGTCCGACGGCCTGTGGTTCATCACGCAGTATCGTCGATGGGGCATGCTTTCAGGCGATGGCGACGACGACGCCGTCGCCGCAGCCGTCAACCAGACCGCGCTGTATGCGCAGGCGGCGCGGGAAGCAGGCGTCGCGCTTCCCGCCGAGCGTCGAATTTCGACGTTGTGCGACGGCCGCGTATGGGACGGCAGCGACGCGAAGGCGTATCTCGTCGGGTTCGACATGCGCGCATAGGAGCGTCGATGCCGCGCCGACCGCCTACCATTAGGGTTGCCATGCAGCGATCCTGAAACGGAGGTGCGCCATGCAACTGCTCGCCATCGGCATCGAGAAGCCGGACAACACCAACTTCATTCTCGGCCAGTCGCATTTCATCAAGACGGTCGAAGACCTGCACGAGACGCTCGTCGGCGCGGTGCCGGGCATCCGCTTCGGTCTCGCTTTCTGCGAGGCATCGGGCAAACGGCTCGTGCGCGCGTCGGGCACCGACGAGGGTCTCGTCGGGCTGGCCACGCGCAATGCTGAGAACATCGGCGCGGGGCATAGCTTCATCATCGTTCTCGGCGATGGCTTCTTCCCCGTCAACGTGCTCAATGCGGTCAAGGCGGTGCCCGAGGTCTGCCGCGTGTTCTGCGCGACGGCGAATCCGACGCAAGTGCTCGTCGCGCAGACGGACCAGGGGCGCGGGATCATCGGCGTGGTGGACGGACTGCCGCCGCTCGGCGTCGAAAGCGCGGACGACGTGCGGTGGCGGAAGGACCTGCTGCGGCAGATCGGGTATAAGGCTTGAGGGCTTGAGGGCTTGAGGGCTTCTGACGGGCCGGGCGGGCGCGATTGACAGGCGTCCCCGGAGCCGTCGTGCAACCGACCGGAGCCGCGCCTTGACTTGCCTGCGCAAATCGCGAGAATGAGGCCCCGCCCGAAGCCGGGCGGCATCGGCCAGCGAGCGCCCCGTCGCGGGCGGCGGAACGGGCCGCCCCGGGCGTTTTCCCTCGCGATGCGCGACATCATGGACAATATCGGGATGCGGTGCGCTTGCGCCCAACAATTTCGCGAGGCGGCAGCGCATCCGGAACAGCATCCACGGCGATCGGCCCGATTTCAGCCGATGCGCCACCGAACACGCCCACCGGCGCCGCTCCGAGGATAAGGTCGTCCCCGGAGCGGTCGACAAGAACACAGGAGCATCACACATGACCGACATGAATCCGTCCTTCTTCGGCCGGCTGTCCATTGCCTTCGGCGCCTTCTTCGGCATCCTCGGCAACAGCAATTTCGCGGGCCGCGTCCAGCGGCTGCGCGAAACACAACATGCGCCGGAAGCGCCGGACACGCACGTCCCGACGCCCGCGGCAGCCCCGGTCGCGACGCCCGCGCCATCGCCGCTGACGGAAGCGAACCCGGTCGCCGCGCTCCAGTTGCTGGGTCTTTTGCAACGGGACGCGCGCTTCATCGATTTCGTCGAAGAAGACATCGCCAATTACGGCGACGCGGACATCGGCGCGGCTGCGCGACTCGTCCACGATGGCTGCCGCGCCGTGCTGCGCGAGCATTTCACGATTAGGCCGGTGCGCAGCGAAGCCGAAGGCAGCCGCATCACCCTGCCCGATGGCTTCGACGCGAGCGCCGTGCGGCTCACGGGCAACGTCGTCGGCAAGCCGCCGTTCAACGGAAGCCTCAGCCATCGCGGCTGGAAGGTCGAGGAAACGCGCCTGCCGAAGCTCGCGCAGACGCATGACGCGAGCATCGTCGCGCCCGCCGAGGTGGAGCTATGAGCGATTACAACGAACCGCATCGCGAACAGGCTCGCTTTTCGATCGGCGTCGATCTCGGCACGACGCATTGCGCGCTGTCGTACGTCGACATGTCCGCGAGCGACGGCGAAAAGACCACGCAAGGCGTGCTCTCGATCGCGCAACTCACCGCGCCCGGCGCCGCCGAAGAGCGCGAGTTGCTGCCGTCGTTTCTTTATCTCCCCCATGCGAACGAACTCGCGCCGGGCGATCTCACACTACCGTGGACGCAGGAGCGGCCGTACATCGTCGGGGAACTGGCGCGCAGCCGTGGCGCGGGCACGCCGATCCGCCTCGTGTCGAGCGCGAAAAGCTGGCTCTGTCATCCCGGCGTGGATCGCCGCGCGGCGATTCTTCCCGCCGATGCGCCCGAGGAAGTCGAGCGCGTGTCGCCGCTCGAAAGCTCGGTGCGCTATCTGACGCATCTGCGCGAGGCGTGGAACTACGCGCATCCGGATGCGCCGTTCGATCAGCAGGACGTCACGGTGACGATCCCCGCCTCGTTCGATCCCGCCGCACGCGAGTTGACCGCCGAAGCGGCAGCGACCGCCGGCTACGGCCGCATGACGCTGCTCGAAGAGCCGCAAGCCGCGCT
The DNA here is from genome assembly GCF_041360715.1 of Caballeronia sp. RCC_10. Taxonomy (NCBI): domain Bacteria; kingdom Pseudomonadati; phylum Pseudomonadota; class Betaproteobacteria; order Burkholderiales; family Burkholderiaceae; genus Caballeronia; species Caballeronia sp. RCC_10. The sequence goes on along the minus strand of NZ_JBFUPT010000009.1, from coordinate 50,653 downwards.
GTATAGCTGGATTCAGAAGTCCGCTGGCGGCTGGCGCAAGCAGGTCCGGGTGGGCGATGTGATTCTCGTCGTCGATGTCGGCGGCGGCACGACCGACCTGTCGCTGATCGCGGTCGTCGAGCGCGAAGGCAATCTCGAACTGCATCGCGTGGCGGTCGGCGAGCACATCCTGCTCGGCGGCGACAACATGGATCTCGCGCTGGCGCACGTCGTCGCGCGCAAGCTGGCGACGCAAGGCACGCAGCCCGATCCGTGGCAACTGCGCGCGCTCACCTACGCGTGCCGTTCGGCGAAGGAAACGCTGCTGTCCGATCCGAACACCGACACCGTGCCGCTCGTGGTGCCGAGCCGCGGGTCCAAGCTGATCGGCGGATCGCTGCGCACCGAGCTCACGCGCGCCGAACTGACGCAGATTCTGCTCGAAGGCTTCTTCCCTCACGTCGATGCCGCCGCGCGTCCCGTCAGCCGTGCGCGCGTGGGTCTGACGCAGCTCGGCCTGCCGTACGCGCAGGACGCCGCCGTGACACGTCACCTTGCCGCGTTCCTCGGCCGTCAGGTGAATGCGCTCGCGGAAGTGGAAGGCTTGCAGCACGAGACGCCCGCCGGCGCCACCCTGCTTCACCCGACTGCCGTGCTGTTCAACGGCGGCGTGTTCAAGTCGCCTTTGCTGGTCGAGCGCGTGATGACCACGCTCAACGCGTGGCTCGCCGCCGAGAACGCGCCCGCCGCGCGGCTGCTCGAAGGCGCGGACCTCGATCTCGCGGTCGCACGCGGAGCCGCTTATTACGGCTACGTGCGGCGCGGCAAGGGCGTGCGGATTCGCGGCGGCACGGCGCGGGCCTATTACATCGCGGTCGAATCGGCGATGCCGGCGGTTCCCGGCCTCGAGCCGCCGGTGCAGGCGCTATGCGTCGCGCCGTTCGGCATGGAAGAAGGCACCGAAGCCGCGTTGCCGGCGCAGGAGTTCGGGCTCGTCGTCGGGGAGCCGGTGCGGTTCCGCTTCTTCGGGTCGTCGGTGCGCCGGCAGGACACCGTCGGCACGCTGCTCGATTACTGGCAGCCGGATGAATTGCAGGAACTCGAGGAAATCGAAGCATCGCTGCCGACCGAAGGCCGCACGCCTGGCGAAGTCGTGCCCGTCAGGCTGCACGCCCGCGTGACCGAAGCCGGCACGCTAGAACTCGAAGCGCTGCCGCGCAATTCGCCTGAACGCTGGAAAGTCGAATTCGATGTGCGCGGCAGCGTCGGCGCGGATCAGGGCATGGGCCTGTAAGTGTCCGCCGCGCGCAAGAAGAAGCCAGTGCAGGCGCGCTTTCGCGTCGGCATCGATCTCGGCACGAGCAATACGGTCGTCGCTTACGCGGCGTCCGGCTCGAACGATATCCGCATCTTCGAGGTCGATCAGTTGATCGCCGCCGGCGAGGTCGCGGCGCAACCGCTGCTGCCGTCATTGCGTTATCACTTCGCGCCGGGCGAACTCAAGTCCGAAGACCTGCAATTGCCGTGGGGCGAGATGGAAGCGCCTGCCGTCATCGGCAGGTTCGCGCGGACGCTCGGCGCGCAGGCGCCGGGGCGGCTCGTATCGAGCGCGAAAAGCTGGCTGTCGCACGCGGCGGTCGATCGCCTCGCGCCCATTCTCCCGTGGGGCGCGGGCGACGACATCGAAAAGATTTCGCCCGTGGTCGCCAGTGCGAGCTATCTGGCGCATGTCCACGCGGCGTGGAACGAGCGCTTCCCCGACGCGCCGCTCGATGCGCAGGACGTCGTGCTGACCGTGCCCGCTTCCTTTGACGAAGGCGCGCGCGCCCTCACCCTCGAAGCGGCGAAGATGGCGGGCCTCGAAACGCTGCGACTGCTGGAAGAGCCGCAAGCCGCGTTTTATGACTGGCTGTTTCATCATCGTGAGACGCTGGGCGATGAACTCGCCGATACGCGGCTCGTGCTGATCTGCGATGTCGGCGGCGGCACCACCGATCTCACGCTCATTCAGGTCGAAGCCAACGCCAACGCCGGCGGTGAGCCGCTGCTGACGCGCATCGGCGTCGGCAACCATCTGATGCTCGGCGGCGACAACATGGACCTTGCGCTCGCGCATCTCGTCGAGAAGCGGCTCGCGGGCGATGACGGGCGTCTGTCCGCTGCGCGTTTGTCGCAACTCGTCGAACGCTGCCGCGCGGCAAAGGAGCAATTGCTGGATGAACACGCGCCGGCGTCCACGTCGATCACGCTGCTCGGCGCGGGATCGAAGCTGATCGGCGGCGCGCGCTCGGCGGAAGTGACGCGCGAGGAGATCGAGCGGATCATCGTCGAGGGCTTTTTTCCGCTGGTGTCGGGCAACGAGCGGCCAGGGCGGGCGCGCGGCGGGCTCGTGGAGTTCGGGCTGCCGTATGCGAGCGATCCGGCCATCACGCGCCATGTCGCCGCGTTCCTGGCCCAACACGCGACGCAGGCGCGCGAGGCGTTGCACGGCGATGAGCCAGCGGACGCGGCGCAAAAAAGCGGCGCGGATGCACGAGAGGCACCCCCGCTCGCCGTCCCCGACACCCTGCTCCTGAACGGCGGCGTCTTTCGCGCCGGGCCGCTTGCACGGCGCATCGCCGATACGCTCGGCAGCTGGCGCGGCGCCCCCGTCCACGTGCTCGCCAACGACCATCCCGACGTGGCCGTCGCGCGCGGTGCGGTCGCCTATGCGCTCGCGCGTGCGGGCCATGCGCCGAAGATCGGCGGCGGATCGGCACGCAGCTATTTCCTGCTGCTCGACGAGGAAGGCGACGCCACGCGCGGCGTCTGCGTGCTGCCACGCGGCACCGAGGAAGGCCAGCCGATTCATCTCGCCGATCGCACCTTCGCGCTGAGGCTCGGCTCGCCGGTGCGCTTTCACCTCGTCTCGTCAGTGGCGGATACCGCGTACAAGGCGGGCGAAATCGCGGACGTGAGCGCATCGGCGGGCGACTTCGTGCGCCTGCCGCCGATCGCCACCATCGTCGATGCGCGCGGTGAGGCGAGCGCCGGTGCGAACGCCAGACCGCGCGAGACGCCCGTGCAACTGACGACATCGCTGACCGAAGTCGGCACGCTGGAAATGCATTGCATCGCCATCGACGATCCCGCGAAACGCTGGCTCCTCGAATTCCAGCTACGCCGCGACGAACCGAACGCCGACGCGATGCAGACGCAACCGCAGACGCATCCAGCCTTGCCGAAGGCCATCGAACTGATCGACCGGACCTTCGGCACGCGCGCGAAGGACGTTAGTCCCAAGGAAGTGAAGCGCCTGCGCGCGCATCTGGAAGAGGCGCTCGGCCCGCGCGACACGTGGGACATCGCGCTGCTGCGCGAACTCTTCGGCGCGCTGTGGGACCGCGCGAAGAAACGCCGGCGCACCGCCGATCACGAGCGGCTGTGGCTCAATCTCGCGGGCTACTGCATGCGGCCGGGCTTCGGACATCCGCTCGACGAATGGCGCGTCGAGCAGTTGTGGACGCTTTTCGATCAGGGCATTCAGTACGTCAACGAAAACCAGGTCTGGTCGGAATGGTGGACGCTCTGGCGCCGCGCCGCCGGCGGTCTCGACGAAGCCGCGCAGTTGCGCCTGCTCGACGACATGGCATTCTTCCTTCAGCCGCCCGGCGCGAGCCGTTACCGCCGTGCGGCGGGTGCGGCCCGCGCGGGTTACGAGGACATGGTGAGGCTCGCGGCATCGCTGGAGCGCGTGCCGGTCGAACGCAAGATTGAGGCGGGCGAGTGGCTGCTCACGCGCCTGAAGAAGCCGTCGGAGAACTTGCAAAGCTGGTGGGCGGTCGGACGCATCGGCGCGCGGCAGCCGTTTTATGGCAGCGCGCATGGCGTCGTGCCACCGGGCATCGCCGAGGCGTGGCTGAAGACGATCCTCGCGCTCGACTGGAAAAAGGTCGAGCCGGCGGCGTTCGCGGCCGTGCAGATCGCGCGCATGACGGGCGACCGCTCCCGCGACGTGTCCGACGAAGCTCGCGCCGCCGTCATCGAACGACTGGAGACGATGGGCGCGGCGCAGTCGTGGATCGCGATGGTTCGCGAGACTGTCGCGCTGGATCGCGCCGACGAAGGCCGCGTGTTCGGCGAAACGCTGCCGGCGGGTCTGAAGCTGATCGGCTGAAGTATCCGCTGTGAAGCGGCGGCTATAAAGCGGCGACTATGAAGCGGCGGCGGGCCGGATCGAAATGCTTCGCTGTCAGAAGCTTTTTCATGCACCCGCCCGCGATCGCTTGAATAGCGGCTACCCGCATCCTATGGTTATCAGTGTGTCGCTTCGACACTTACTGAAGGAGGTCCCTCATGCCATCGCCACGCAAGGCCCAGGCGAGCCATCCCGCCGAAACGGAAATGTCCAGCCGCAAGAAGACAGCCGGCAGCAAAGCGTCCACCGCCAAAAGCACGGGCGCCAAGGAAACCAGCGTCACGAAACGCACGACCAAGGCCAAACCGAAGTCGTGAGCATGCGCTGACCGCGCGGCGCCCGCGTTGCGCCGGGCATCGATCGTGGCTGTCCTTCGAAACGGCGAGCACCTTGTCAAGCGCTCGCCGTTCGGCATTTCTGCGCACCGCCCGCTCGCGCACAGCACCCGAAAAGCGCGCCGCTCGGCAAAAAAGACGTTTCTATCCGATCGCCGTAGCCTAAAGTAGTTATTCCCTCCGCTTTCGCCCGACCGGGCCCCGACGATGGCCGTTCCGCAACGCGCCGCCACCGTGCGCACCCGAGGCATGCTCGCCGCCGCCGCGCGTGAAGCCGGCGCGAGCCTCGTGCGCAATCTGTCGATTCCCGCGCCGTTCGCCGACGCAGCGCTCGAAGCGCAATTTCTCGAAGATCACAGCCAGCGGTTCTGCGCGTTCCGGCGCGCATCGGCGCTGCTCGCGCTCGTCATCTGGACGTGCTTCCTGTGGTGGGATTTCAGCTTCGTGCGTGGCAACAAGGCGCTCAACGTGCGCCTCGCCGACATCCTCGCGCTGCGGTTCGCGGGCGTCGCGCTCCTGATTTGCGTCGGCTTTCTGGTGCTGCGGCCGTCGTTCAGATCGCACGCGATGGCGCACCGGGTCATCCTCACCGGCATCTACGGCCTGCTGTGCCTCATTCTGACGATGGTCGCCATCACGCCCGCGCCCTATAACTACACGCAGTATTTCATCGGCCTGTATCTGGCGCTCTTCTTCCAGTTCAGCTTCTTCTACCTGCGCTCGCGGCTCGCGCTGATGGTCGGCGTCGTCACGATGGCGGCGGTCGTGTTCCTGCAGATCACCGTGCGCCTGCTCAATCCGGAGGACTTCTTCGCGGGCCTCTTCTATATGTTCAACGTGGTCGTCGTGGGCCACGGCGTCTGCGCGCACGCCGAGCGGGTATCGCGCGAACGCTATCTGACCGAGCGCGCGCTCGCGTCGCTCAACGACGAACTGCGCTCCGCGAACGGCTCGCTCGAGCGCAAGAACCGCGAACTCGAAGTGTCGAAGAAGGATCAGGAGACCAAGACGCACGCGCTGCTCGCCTTGCGCGAACAACAGATGATCGCCGCGCAGACCGCGAGCCGCGAGAAGTCGAACTTCCTGGCCGCCGCGACGCACGACCTTCGCCAGCCGATGCACGCGCTCAACCTGTTCTTGCAGGCCGCCGCCGAAGCCATCCGCAACGGCGAGTTCGCGCAGGCCGAGCGGCTGATCGACGAATGCGGGCGTTCGTCGGTGATCCTCGCGCGGCTGTTGAACGCGGTGCTGGACCTGTCGCGGCTGGAATCGGGGCGCGTTGTGCCGCGCTACCACGTGTTCGACGTGCGGGAGATCGTCGAGGAAGCAGCCGAGCAGTTGCGCCCGTTCGCGGCGAGCCGCGGTGTCGACCTGCGCTTGCGTCTGCCGAAAGACGACGCCGTCTGCGTGCGCAGCGATTCGCACTGGCTGTGCCGTGCGGTTGCGAATCTGGTGTCGAACGGCATCAAGTACGCCGACACGGGCAAGCAGACGAAGCCGACGGTCATCGTCGGCGTGGTGCGATCGCCGACGCGTGCGCGCATCGACGTGCTCGACAACGGCATCGGCATTCCGGCCGATTATTTCGACGCGATCTTTCAGCCGTTCTTTCAGCTCGACAACCCGGAGCACGATCGCGACAAGGGTCTGGGGCTGGGGCTGTCGATCGTCAACGCGGTCGTGTCGATGCTGGACGAGCATCGCATCGAGCTGAAATCCGCCGAGGGGCGCGGCTCGCGTTTTTCGCTGGAGATGCCGCAGTGCGGGCCATCACCCGACACGCCTGCGGGCCGTGCGCCGGCGCGCCCGGAGGCGGCGGAAGCGGCGCAACTGGAGGGGCGTTACGTGTTGCTCGTGGAAGACGATGGACTCGTGCGCGCGTCCACCGAAGCGCTGCTGGCGCAATGGGGCGTGCTCTACGACTCCGCCGCGACCTTCGAGGAATACGAGGAGATTCTCGCGACGATCGAACGCTTCCCCGACCTCATCATCACCGATTACCGGCTGCGCGACTTCAAGACGGCGCGCGAAGTCGCGATGCTCGCCGCGCTCAGGCTCGGGCGCGCGTGCGCTTGCCTCGTCGTGACCGGCGAACCGGCGGCGACCATCGTGCCGCTCGCCTGTGAACACGACGTGCTGAGCAAGCCGGTGAGTCCTGCCGAATTGCGGCGCGAGATGGTGTCGCTCATCGCCGGGAACTAGCTTTTCGCAGCCGCGAGACGCGCGCCGAACCATTCGCGCAGCGCTTCGACTTCTTCCATGCAGACCGTGTGCGCCATCGGATAGGTATGCCAGTCGACTGCGCACCCCAGTTCGCGTGCGAACTCGCAGGCGTCCTGGCCAAGCTGCACGTCGAGCACGTCGTCGAAAGCGCCGTGGGCCGCAAAGACCGGCGCATGGCGGTTCGCCTCGCTGATCGACGCATCGATCAAACCTTTCGACGGGATGTAGCCCGACAGCACGATCAAGCCCGCGAGCCGCTCCGGATGCGTAAGCCCCGCCTGATAGGTCATCGCGCCGCCCTGCGAGAAGCCCGCGAGAAAGATGCGCTCGGAGGCGATGCCGCGCCGGTTCTGCTCCGCGATCAGCGCGCGCACGCTTTTCACCGACGCGTCGATGCCCGCCTCGTCCACGCGTCTCACGATGCCCTCGAAGGAGAGAATGTCGTACCACGCGCGCATCACGTAGCCGTTGTTCGCGGTCACGGCGATTTCCGGCGCGTTGGGGAACACGAAGCGCACGGCGGGGGCATCGGCGAGGCGCAGTTCGGGCACGAGCGGCACGAAGTCGTTGGCGTCCGCGCCGAGGCCGTGCATGAGGATCACGGCGAACTCGGGATTCGGCGCGGTTTCGATTTCGACGGTCGATGGTGAATCGGTCATGCGGACTCCGTATGCCTCAGATGATCGGGACGAGCATCTGCACGATGCCCACGATGGATATCAGCCACACCAGCGACCGGACGAACGGCACGCCCGCCGCATACAGCGGCACATAGACGAGCCGCGCGACGAAATAGGTCAGCGCGCCGGAATGCGTGAGCGCGTTCTCGCGTCCGGTCACATGGACGATCAGCACAGCGATCGCGAACACGGGCAGCGTTTCGAAGAGATTGGCCTGCGCGCGCATCAGGCGGCCAGTCAGCTTGCCGGGCGGCGGCGCGGGGCCATCGCGCGGGCCGGCGTTGTAGCGGATGCCCGTCTCGCGGTTGCGCACGAACGCGGGCAACAGCACTTGCACCAGGGCGAGGACGAGCGTCCACGCGAGCATGGTCAGTTCAAAGGTCATCGGGGCTCCGGGGCGGGTGGCGTGGCGGCGTCCATTCTGTCATGTGCGCAGTGCGCGTGCCCGGGGCGGCGGGTCATCCGGCGGACGTCACCGCCGCCGCTTGCGCCGCGTCATCGAGCGCCAGGTCATGCCTCGCGCGCTGCTCGAAGCGGTCGCCGGTGTCGGCGTAGTCCCATCGTTCGACGACGACGCGCCGCCCGGCGGCATCGCTTGCATCGGCGCAATAGCGAATGACGTTCACCGAATTGCCGATGCTTCCCCGCGTCCGCGACGACAGCGCCGTCCCCGCCTGCACCGCCCATAGCCGGCGCGGCAGATTGGCGAACGTATCGTGGAGCGGCAACACATACGGCAAGTGAATATGCCCGCCGACGATCAGATCCGCGCCCGCTCGCGCCCAGCGCGGCACCGCGCGCTCGCGTCCGTGCAGCAGATTGTCTTCGTCCTGCGCACGCGTGACGAAGACCGGCTGATGCGTCACGACGATCCGCAATTGCCGTGCAGTCGCCGACTCGAGCCGCGCCGAGACGCGCTTCACCTGCTGCATCGACACTTCGCCGTCCGTGTGCCGATACGGCCGCGTCGTGTTGACGCCCAGCACCATCACATCGCGCGATTCGAACGACGGCTCCAGTTCCGCGCCGAACGCGCGCTGATGATTCGCGTACGGCTGGAAGCATCGCGCGAACAGGTTGAAGAGCGGGATGTCGTGATTGCCGGGCACGACGAGCGCGGGCGTCGCGCCGAGCGTATCGAAGAACGCGCGCGCAGCCGCGAACTGGCGCTTGCGGGCGCGCTGCGTGATGTCGCCGGAGACGATCACGAGATCGGGCGGCATCGTCTCGATGAGACGGGACAGCGCCGCGACCACCCGAGGCTGCTCGGTGCCGAAATGCGGATCGGAAATCTGCAGCAGCAAGGTCATGAGCGATTGGCTTCCGCCACGGCGGGTTCAGGCTTCAGGAGCAGGAGCGGCTTTTCGGACACGCGGAATTCGAGCGGCAAGTCGAGCCACGCGATTTCGCCATCGGTCGCGATCTTGATGCGGCGGCGCTTGTCCTTCGGCCGCGTTGGCCGCGCCACGGTGATGCGGTCGAAGGTGAAGCTCATCACGTGGTCCGAATCGCTCAGGCGCCCCGCTGCTCCGCGCAGCGTGAGAATCAAATGCGCGAGCCGGCCAACGGGCCGAGGCGCAATCGCGACTAGCAAGTCATATTCCACGGCCTTCGCCTCGGCCATCCCGATCTGCTCCAGCTGCAATCGATTATTGCCGACGAACAACGTCGACGAACGCACTTCGCGCGTGCGTCCCTCATGCTCGATATGCAGGCGCAAATGCCGATGCCGCCGCAGCAGCGTGAAGAGCGCCGACCACATCGCGACCAGACGGCTGCGCCCGAACTGCTGCTTGTATGTCTCGCGATCTTCGAGCAGCTTCGGATAGAGGCCGAGACTCGCATTGACGATGAACATGCGGTCGTTCACATAGCCGACTTGCACCGGATAGGCGCGCGCTTCGAGCAGGAGTTTCGTGGATGCGTCGAGATCGGCGGGAATGCCGTGATCGCGGCTGAAGTAATTGAAGGTGCCGCGCGGCAGCACGGCGAACGGCACGCCCGCCGTGAGCGCCGCTTCGGCCACCGTGCAAAGCGTGCCATCGCCGCCCGCGCCGACGAGCACGCCGTCGTCGGCGCGAGCGCGCTCGGCGGCTTTGCGCGCGGTCGCGGCGAGTTCGCGTGGATCGGTGACAACGGATAGATCGAAGCGGCGGCCGGCTCCGCCCAGCTCGCGTTCGAGGACGGCGCGGGTTTCATCGACCTGTTTGCGGCCCGAGCCCGCGTTCATCACGACGAAAAACGGCGCGCCGGGCGAAAGCGCACGTGCGCGTTGCTCGCTTTGTGCAATCGGGGCGGCGTCGGTGGATTCGGCGGGCAAGTTCATCGGCAGCGCTCCTTGCGGTCGTCGCGTGTTTGCGCGCGCCGGCGAGGTAGCCGGCGAACCCTGCCGATTATAACGATACGCTTACAGTTTCAGCGCAAGCCGAACGTTCGATGCGATGTTCAGGTGTGTTCGCCGCGAATGTAGTACTCGAGTTGCTGAATGGTGAACTGCTGTTCGGAGATGATGTTCTTCACCAGATCGCCGATGGAGATCATGCCGACGAGCTTGCCGTTGTCGATCACCGGAAGATGGCGCATGCGCTTGTCGGTCATGAGCGCCATGCAGTCGTCCGTGGTCTGGTCGGGGCGCACGTAACGCACGTGCGAAGTCATGATGTCGCGCACCGGCGTTTCTTTCGATGACCGGTCCATCAGCACGACTTTGCGCGCGTAGTCGCGCTCGGTCATGATGCCGACGATTTCCTCGCCCTGCGTGACGAGCACCGCGCCGATGTGCTTGTCGGCCATGAGCTTGATCGCGTCGTAGACCGGCGACGTCTCGGCGACTGTATAGACCGTCTGGTCCGGTTTTGCATTGAGCACTTCTGCGACTGTTGCCATCGACCGCCTCCGTTGGCTTCGCGTGTTCGCCGGCCCGGCGATGGCCGGTGAGCGCGCGCTTCGTTGTATCCGCGATGCGTTGCTGCGCCTGCTGTCGAGCGTAAGGCTTCCGGCTCGATGCCTTCATCGGCATTAACCCGACCATTCGGGAAAAAGTATAGATCAAGCCCGACGGCGGCATACGCGCTTTGCCCGACTTCAGTTTCGCCGAACCATGCCGCTAATCAGGCATCGCGCGGAAAAAGCAGCAAGCCGCGAACGCCGTGCGCCCTGCGCGCGGACCCGCCACTGATTGCATGCGGCGGAACCAGGCGCGCGCGCCCGCTTCCGCCCACAAAGAGGACAAGATGAGCAATTCACAGCAGGATATCGAGCAGCGCGTGCGGCTCGCGGGCAGCAACATGTTCGAGTTGCTCCTGTTCAGACTCGGCGAGGCGCCGGGCTCGGAGCAGCGGGAGCTTTACGGCATCAATGTATTCAAGGTGCGCGAAATTCTGGCGATGCCGTCGATCACGGCCGTCGCCGGATCGAGCGAGGAAATTCTGGGCGTCGCGGATATTCGCGGGCAGATCATCCCCGTGATCGATCTGGCGCGCATCACCGGATGCCGTCCGAAGAACGGGCCGAAGATTCTCCTCGTCACCGAGTTTGCGCGCACGACGCAGGGTTTCGCGGTCGAGGAAGTCGACGATATCGTGCGGCTCGAGTGGAATCAGGTGTTGTCGGCGGAATCGCATTCGGGCGGACGCACGGTGACCAGCTTCGCGCGGCTGGACGGCAATGTCGACGGGACGCGGCTCGCTCAAGTGCTGGATGTCGAGCGCATCGTGCGCGAGGTGTTGCCGGGGCAGGACGTGGATATCACCGAGGCGAGCACCGGCCGTCTCCAGTTGAAACCCGGCGCACGCGTGCTCGCAGCGGACGATTCCGGCGTCGCGCGGGCGCTGATCGAGCAGAGCCTGACCGCGATGGGCGTTCCTTTCGTGATGACGAAAACGGGACAAGAGGCGTGGGAAGTGCTCGAAGCGGCGCTCGACAAGGCGCGCAAGTACGGCACCGATGTGTCCGACGAAATCGCGCTCGTGCTGACCGATCTGGAAATGCCGGAAATGGATGGCTTCACGCTGACCCGGCGCATCAAGGCGGATACCGGCTTGCAGCGCATTCCGGTGGTGATTCACTCGTCGCTGTCAGGGTCGGCGAACGAGCAGCACGTGCGCAAGGTCGGTGCGAACGCGTATGTATCGAAATTCGTGGCGTCGGAGCTTGCCAGCGTGATGCGCGGCGCGCTCGTCGACGCGGGCTGAAATGCATCGGCGCACGGTGCGCACAGACCTTTTGAGTCTGCTGCAACGGGCGCCGAATGGGTCGCTTCAGTCTTCAGGGCCGGAGGATAATCCGGCCAGACCGGTTCGATCAGTGACCGAAGTAGATCGAGTTCGTGCTGTTGGTCCCTTGCGAGCGGTTGCCCGACTGAGCCAGGGAGTCGCGGGAACCGCCGAACGCGTTGGCGTCGATGCCGTGCGCGTGTTCTTCAGCAGCGATGGCTTGCGCGCTCGGGCCTTGTTGCGAAGCCGGTGCGCCGACAGCCGGACGGTAGGACGGAGCCGGACCGTAGCCGCTCGCAAAAGCGGGCGCGGCGATCGAGGCGGAAACAGCGATAAGCAGGGTAGCGATCAGATTGCGTTTCATGGTGTGCTCCAAAGACGGTAGACGTTCGTGTCAGAAAGCGCCGCAGCGGATGGCGAGAAACTGTCTGCTACGTCGATGGAATGCAGTGTATACCCCTACTATCGTTTTTTTATCCCGATACCATTCAATACACTTTTCACCGTGCGCCAACAATCGCTGGCCGCACGAATGTGCTGAAATCGCGCTTTGCCACACGGTATAAGGCTCTCGGGGTCGAATGCACGCGCCATTGCTTGCCCGTCGTTACGCGGGGACAGAACAACGTTTTCGCGCATCGGGGTGCGCAACCGGGTGTTCAGTGAACGAGGCGCTGCATGAGGTTGACCAGCGTCGCGGGCGAGTTGCCCTTCTGGCAGTAGGCGTCGAACCCTGCATGCAGGCCTTGCGGGCGCACCAGTTCCTCGCCGAGCGCAGTGAACGCGATGATGCCCGCGTCGCGCGTCCGGGCAATGCGCCGGAGCACGCGCGCGGTCGCGAAACCGTCGTGCTCGGGCATGCTGATATCGAGGATGACGATGTGCGGCACCCAGCCGTCGATGGCGTGCAGCGCGTCGACGCCGGAAAGCGCGACGCGTGTATCGAAACCATCCGCGGTCAAGGCCGCGGCCAGGGCTTCCGCGCTGGAAGCGTTGTCATCGACAACCAGGATGCGCCAGTTCTGGACCTCCACGTCGACGCTGCGGTTCGTCCACACGGCGCAATGAGGGGAATACAAGTTCACGGACATGGCGATTCGATGAATGGATCGCCCGCCATACAGCACGTTTCGCGCCTGACTTCGATTTCCCTTTCAGGCGTTGCTTTCGTTCTTGCTCTTGCGGCGCTTCGCCGGCGTATCCTCTTCCTGCTCGCGCAGACGCGCGTTGGCTTCGACGAGCGAGGCCGCATCGCGCTGGCGCAGCGCCAGGTCGAGTTCGCCGATTGCCGCCAGAAGCGACTCGCGCGTGGCGCCGTCGAACGCTTCGTCGCCGCGTTGCGCGACCCGCCGCGCTTCCTTGTCGAGCCGCTTGAACAGCTTCGCGCCGAAGCGCGTGTCCACCGCGCCGTCGCGCGCCAGCGCCGCGAGCACCGAAGAAAGGCGTATCAGTCCCGCTGCCGTCGTTTGTGTCACGCCGTCAAGATCGTCCAGATCATCCACCGCGCTTCTCCCCTAGTTGACCGACGGCGTATGCGCCTGAACCGGCGGACCGTCTCGCATCGTTCCATGATACGCCGCCAATATGACAGTCATTCTTGCATGGCAGGCAGCCGATGTATCGACCGTTTTGGGCGCGAGCAATGGCACACTAGCGCCTGAACGCGCCAGCCGGCTGCCGCCCGTATTGCACATCGAACGCTCGAACGCCCGCATGAATGCTGCCACCCTGCAAAGACCGCCCTACGGCTCCGACTTCACCGGCCTCGTCTGCGGCTTTCGATTCCCTGTCGATGAACCGGGCGAACCGATCGACGCCGAGGCCGCCAGCGAATGGCTCGCCCGCGACGATACGGCCAAGGAGTTCATCTGGCTGCACTTCGATCTTGCGAACAGCGCGTGCGAACGCTGGATGCGCACGCGCCTCGGCGTGCCGGACGCGTTCTTCGACACGCTGCACGAAGGCTCGCACTCGACGCGCATCGAGCATCAGGAGGGCGCGCTGTTCGCGGTCATCAACGACGTCATGTTCAACTTCGAACTGACGCCGTCGGAAATCGCTACGCTCTGGGTCTATACGCATCAGAAACTGCTCGTTACGGCGCGCATGAAGCCGCTGCGTTCCATCGATTCGCTGCGTGAATCGGTGCGGCGCGGCGAGGTGTTTCGTTCGCCGGCGGAACTGCTCGCCCATTTGCTGCGCGATCAGGCCGATCTTCTCGTGCAGATCGTGCGGCGTACGAGCGCGGACGTGGACGGCATTGAAGACCGCTTTCTTTCGACGCATTCATCGAAGACGCGCTCCGACCTCGGCGCGCTTCGGCGCGTGCTCGTGCGCCTGCAGCGGCTGCTCGCGCCCGAGCCTGGGTCCGTGTTCCGCCTGCTCGCACGGCCGCCGCGCTGGCTGCACGCGCAGGACATTCAGGATTTGCGCGACGCAACCGAAGAGTTCTCACTGGTGCTGAACGACCTCGCGGGCCTCGTCGAGCGCATCAAGCTCTTGCAGGAAGAGATCGCGACGCGCATGGACGAACAGAGCAACCGCACGCTGTTCACGCTGACGCTCGTGACCGTGCTCGCGCTGCCGATCAACATCGTCGCCGGCTTTTTCGGCATGAACGTGGGCGGCATTCCGCTCGCGGAGAATCATCACGGATTCTGGCTGCTCGTGCTCGTCGTCGCGACTTTCACGGCGCTCGCCGGATGGTGGGCTTTCCGGCGGCGGCGCGATATGTGAGCGTGTCCGGGCGTTACAGTCCGAGGTCGCTCAGGCCCGGATGGTCGTCGGGCCGGCGGCCGAGCGGCCAGTGATACTTGCGCTCGGACTCCTTGATCGGCAGGTCGTTGATGGACGCGTGACGATGCGTCATCAGCCCCGCCTCGTTGAATTCCCAGTTTTCGTTGCCGTAGCTGCGATACCAGTTGTTCGAGTCGTCGTGCCATTCATACGCGAAGCGCACCGCGATGCGGTTGCCCGTGAACGCCCACAGTTCCTTGATGAGCCGGTAGTCCAGTTCGCGCACCCACTTGCGTTGCAGAAACGCTTCGACTTGCGCGCGCCCCGTGACGAACTCCGCGCGATTGCGCCAGCGCGTGTCTTCTGTGTAAGCCAGCGCGACGCGCTTCGGATCGCGCGTGTTCCAGCCGTCTTCGGCGAGGCGGACCTTTTGCGCGGCGGTTTGTGCATCGAACGGCGGAAGAGGCGGTCGGGATTCCATTGCGGCTCCTTGTCGGTAGATGGTAGACAGATCTGTCTACTCGCAGCACTCTAGCCCAGGTAGACGAACCTGTCTACAATCGACGCCATGAACTTCATCGAACCTTCCACGGATGACGCCGGGCTTTCGCCCGATGCGCGCATCCTTCGCACCGCGCACGACCTTTTCTATCGCGATGGCATACGCGCAACCGGTATCGACCGGGTGATCGCGGAATCGGGTGTCGCGAAGAAAACGTTCTATCGCTACTTTGCCAGCAAGGACGATCTGATCGTTGCGTTCCTGGAGTTTCGGCACGACAACTGGATGACCTGGTTCCGCGACGCCCTCGCGCGTCACGGCGGCACGCTGTCGGCGCTCGTGCCGGCGCTCGCGGAATGGTTCAGTCAGGAGACTTATCGCGGCTGCGCGTTCATCAATTCGGTGGTCGAAGTCGGCGGCACGCTGCCGCAAGCCGTGGATATCGCGCGACGGCACAAGCGCGACATGACCGCCGCCATTCGCGCGCTGATGCCCGCCTCACGCACCGCGAAGGCCGACGCCGAGGCGCTGGCGCTTGCGGTGGATGGGGCGATTGTCGCCGCGCAATTCGCCGATGCCCCCGCCGATGCATTGAAGGCGCTTGCACGGCTCGTGCGCGCCGTGCGGCGGGGTGCGAGTGCCGAGCCGCGCTAGCCGCAAGCCCCCACTTCTCCGCAAGCGGTGCAGAAATCGCAACCGTCGCGGCGAATGACCGCGTTTGCGCCGCACGTGGCACATTTGCGTCCATGCATGAGTTCAAGGCCGTTCGGATCACTGGGCGATGCATCGGAGTCCGCAGCATCTTCATTGATGACGTCGTCTTCCGCCGTCAACGCACGCACTGGTTGTGCGCCCTCGCTGCGCTTCTTCGCCAGCACGCGCGACGGCACCTGATTGCCCTCGGCATCGAGAAAGCCGCGTCGATGCAAAATCTGCTGGATGGCAAACGCCAGCGCCGCGACTTCCGAATCGTGCCAGCGCGGACTGCGATGACCGTCGAGCCGCTCGACATCGCCAAGCCGCACCTGTCCCCGATCCCACGACACCTTGCGCATGTCCTGCAGCGTGCGCGCCGCGAAACCGCCGCGTGCTGCAAGCGAAAGCGAACGCATGGTCGCGGTGATCCACTGCTGCGATTCGTCGCGCTGCCCCGTTGGAATGAAGAACTCGATGGGTCGCTCGATGGTCACGTCCTCGCCCGCAATGCGCCCCGTCACTTCGATGAACGAGACCGCGAGATACAGCGACTTCTTGCCGGCCTGCGTCAGATATTCGACCTTCTCGATGATCGCGGGCAACTCACCGCGCGGCCGATGATCGATCGCTATGCGCAACGGATCGAGGTCCAGCTCGGGATCGGGTGAATCGCTCGGCGTTGTTTCCGGCGTGACCGACAGCACCGCGCCCAGCGTCTCGTTCGGCCGGTACGTCGCGAGTCCCTTCAGGCCGCGTCGCCAGGCATCGAAATAAAGGTCCTGAAACTTGTCGAACGGGTAATCTGCAGGCACGTTGACCGTCTTCGAGATCGACGTGTCGACGAAAGGCTGGACCGCCGCCATCATCTCCAGATGATCGTGCGCGGACATCTGCAACGCATTCACGAAGTATTCCGGCAGTGCGTTCACGTCCCCGCCCATCTCGCGATACAGCCGATACGCATGATCTTCGACCGCGAAGCTCTGGCGCGATCCGTCCGCCATGCGCTTGGTGCGCTGATACGTCCATGAGAACGCGGGCTCGATGCCATTCGATGCATTGTCCGCGAATGCAAGGCTCACGGTGCCGGTCGGCGCAATGGAAAGCAGGTGACTGTTGCGGATGCCATGCAGGCGTATCGCGCTCTTGATGTCGTCCGGCAGGCGCGATGCGAAGGTGCCTTGCTCGAGATACCGCTTCGCATCGAACAGGGGGAACGCGCCACGTTCGCGCGCCAGATCGACGGATGCGCGATACGCTTCGTCGCGCATCGCACGGCCCACGCGTGCGGCGAAATCGCGGCCTTCCTGTGTGTCGTAACGCAATCCAAGCATGACGAGCGTATCGCCGAGACCCGTGAAGCCGACGCCGATGCGCCGCTTCGCGTCCGCCTCCCGCGCCTGTTCCGTCAGCGGCCAGAGCGTGACGTCGAGCACATCGTCGAGGAAGCGCACCTGCGTGCGTGTGGCGCGCCCAAGACCGTCCCAGTCGAATGCCGGCACGCCGCCTCGCATCTGCGCGAAGGGTTCACGCACCAGCCGCGTGAGGTTGATCGGCCCAAGATTGCAGCAGCCATAGGCGGGCAAGGGTTGCTCGCCGCAGGGATTCGTCGCGCGGATGGATTCCACCGCGCGCAGGTTGTTATCGCCATTCATGCGTGAGATGAACACGACGCCCGGCTCCGCGACATCATAAGTAGAACGCATGATCGTGTTCCACACCTCGCGCGCCTTGACCTCGCGATACACCCACAGACCGTCGTCGCGCTGACGGATATCCGCCGATGTTCGCTGCGCCGGCGATGGCTCCGCCTTGTGCACGAGCTGCCAGATCGCATCGTCGGCGACGGCCTGCATGAATTCATCGCTTACCGCGACAGAGACGTTGAAGTTGTTCCAGCGCCCTTTCGTGTGCTTGGCCGCGATAAATTCGAGCAAGTCCGGATGCGTGCAGTCCAGAATGCCCATCTGCGCGCCGCGTCGCGCGCCCGCGCTTTCGACCGTGCGGCACGATGCGTCGAACACGTCCATGTAGCTGCACGGCCCGGATGCGGCGGAACCCGTCGAATGCACGCGCGCCCCGCGCGGACGGATCGCCGAGAAGTTATAGCCCACGCCTCCGCCGCGCCGCATCGTCTCCGCGGCTTGCAGAAGCGCGACATAGATGCCGGGCAGGCCGTTGTCATCGACGCCCTGTATCGCATCGCCGACCGGCTGTACGAAGCAGTTGATGAGCGTTGCATCGATGCCCGCGCCCGCCGCGCTCATGATGCGCCCGGCGCCCAAAGCGCCGCGTTTGAAGTTGTCGACGAACTCCGCCTCTATCTTCGCGCGCACTTCCGCCGGCTCTGCAAGGGCCACACCACGAGCAACGCGCCGGTAGATATCGTCGACGCGCGTCTCGTCGCCCTTGGCGTATTTCTCGAGCATCACGTCGGTGGAAAATTGCTGCGGCGCTAACGCGGTACTGGGATTGTCTTCGGCCATGTCTGATCCTATGGTATGTCGGGGCTTGCCATGATTCGCAAACACGATGCCCGACGATAGCGCGATTTCCCCGCCCTCGCCACCGAACCGCTACACTCGCCCTCGCAACATTCACCACGATATAAAACCATCGCATGAATTCGCCGCACCTGCCGTTCTTCGGCATTTCGGGCCGCTCCGGCCAGGGAAAAACGACTTTGATCGAGGCGTTGCTGCCGTGGTTTCGCGCGCACGGTCTCGCCGTGAACGTCATCAAGCACAGCCATCATTCGATCGAATTCGAGCCGCCCGGGAAAGACAGTGCGCGGTTTCGTCGCGCCGGCGCGGGCGAAGTGCTGATCGCCTCGCCCTACCGCTACGCTATCCTCCATGAACTGAACGACGAAGCGGAGCCGCCGCTTGCCACGCTGGCCGCGCGGCTGTCGCAGGCGGATATCGTGATTGTCGAAGGCTTCGCGCGTGAAGCGATGCCCCGGCTGGAAGTCGTGCGGCCATCGACGGCGACGGAGCCGCTCTTCAAGACGGACGTGGATGTTCTCGCCATCGCAACGGACGGTGCATCGTCGATCGACACGACGCTTCCGACGCTGCCGCTCGATGACATACCGCGCATCGGCGCGTTCATTTGCAAAACGTTGGGCATTGCGTTGAAGCCTTAGGCAAGCCGCGCAATCAATTCGCGATGCTGCGGAAAGCGCGCTTGCAATTCGCCTGGCGCCGCAAGCTCGAACTCACTGAACTCGAAACCCGGCGCAACGGTACAGCCAACCAGCGCCGCGCCCGTTGCATCGCGGCATTCGGCGGCGAACCAGTCGCCCGCCTTGACGACGGCCTGAAAAACCGCGTCCTCATGCACGAGCGCGTCGCCCAGCCGATGCGTCAGCAGCGCCCCGTTTGCGTCGAGCACATGCACGTCGACCGGATCGCCCGCATAGAAGTGCCAGACCTCGTCCGAGCGAATGCGATGCCACGCGGAATGCGCGCCATCGCAAAGAAGATAGTAAATGGCGGTCGAAGCCGAACGCGCTTCGTTCGATGCTTCCCGCAACACCCGATGACCCGCGCGATACGTCTCGCGAAAATAGCCGCCTTCCGGATGCGGTTTCAATTCCAGGCGCGCGATCAGCGCCTGACTGTCGATCGCTTCGTGCATGGTCGATTCCCCTTTCGCAAGTTTCGCGTATTCTGCACGTTCCACGGGCGCTTCACTCTGCGTTATGAGCGACATCACCATTTCCGTCACCGACTGGATCGACGAATCGTTCGAGGCCGAGGTCGCGGGCGGACTCGCGGCGTTCAACGCATCGCAGCTTGGACCGAGCGGGCATCGTGATCTCTCGGTATCGCTGTATGCCGATGACGACTTCGTCGGCGGACTGGCCGGCTTCACCGCGTGGGACTGGCTTTTCGTCAAATGGCTGTGGATACGCGACGACATGCGTGGCCGCGGACTCGCCGCGCGTGCGCTCGAAGCAGCCGAAATTGAAGCCAAACAGCGCGGCTGCCGCGCCGCCTGGCTCGACACGCTCAACCCGAAGGCACGTAATCTTTATGTGCGCTGCGGCTATGAGACTTTCGGCGAGCTTGCCGATTTTCAAGGCGGACACTCGCGCTATTTTCTGCAGAAGCGCTTCTGACGAGCCTTCAAGACCGCGCATTCGCGTGTGTCGATGCCATCGCGCCTTACATTTTTTTTCGGCGATGCTCAAGCCTGTATGCTCCGTGCCGTTAGCCCGGTAAGGAGCGATTGCTTGACTAACAACTGAACGCGGACTCAGGCCCCCAGCGCGGCGGCCTGAATGCCCTATAAAAATGGCCTGGAGCGCCGATGAGTGTGTTTTCCGCGTATAACGCGACGCCGATTCCGGCTGCAATCGCGGCCCGGACGGACGACGTGACCGAATTGACCGACGCTCAGCCCATCGAAGCGCTGCTGCGCGATGCCGTGTCGATGGACTGCAGCCGCGAGTGGGCATGGTATCGCGCGGGCGAGCAGTTGCACCTTGCGCATCGCGGCGACGCGTCCCAGAAATGGCCCCGCAGCATCCCGGAGGAAGGGCTGGATGAGCAATGCGCGGCGCATGGCTGGCATCGCTGGCCGACCGGGCGCGGTGAAGCCGTGCTCGGATGGCTCGTCGCGCCGGCGGCGCACAAAAACGATGCACAACTGGCCGGCCTTGCGCGGCGTCTCGGCGAACGGGTGCAGGCTGACGCGCTGGCCCGTGCACAACTGACTCAACGCGTGTTGTATGAGATTGCCTACCTCGCAAGCTCGGTGCGCGACCGCGCCGAGTTTCTTCGTTGCGTGCACGAGCGCCTCGGCACGCTGATCGACGCTGAAAACTTCTATCTCGCGCTCTACGATCGCAAGACCGGCAGAATCACGTATCCGTATTACGTCGACGTCATCGATACCGACGTGCAGGCCGCCGAGAATTACGACATTCTCGATCCGTCGCATCTCTCGATGACAGGCCGCGTGCTGACGAGCGGTCAGCCGCTCTTCGTCACGCACGCCGACATTACCGCCGCCGAGCGCGACGGACGCTTCCACTGCCTCGGCGACCGCCCCGAATTCTGGATGGGCGCGCCGCTCAAGAACGCATCGGACGAAGTGTTCGGCATGCTCGCGATGCAGGTCTACGACGTGTCGCGCATTTACACGGCCGAGGACCGTGCGCTCTTTCTCGTCGTCGCGCGTCACGTCGCCATGGCGCTCGATCGCATTCTTCACCGTGCTGATCTCGAAGAACAGGTTGCGCGGCGCACGTCCGAGCTTTCGCAACTCAACGCGGCGCTGCGTCATGGCATCGCCGAGCGCGAGCGGTCGGAGCACTTGCAGGCCGCGCTTTATCAGATCGCGGAACTGTCGAGCCGGCCCGGCGACATGATGGAGTTCTTTCGCAGCCTGCACGGCATCGTCGGCGAGCTGCTCTATGCGCGTAATTTTTATATCGCGCTGATCGAACCGGAAACGGGCGAAGTGTCGTTTCCCTATTACGTCGACGAGATCGTGCTCGAACGCCCTGCTCCGCGAAGCGGCCAGCGCGGGCTGACCGAGTATGTGATCGGCGAGCGGCGCGCACGGCTGATCGACCATCAGGAAGCCATGCGGCTCATCGACGAAGGCGCGTTCGAGACCGAAACGGGCACCGTGCGCCTGCGTTCATGGCTCGGCATTCCGCTCTTCGACGGCGACGTCGTGCGCGGCGTGCTGGCCGTGCAAAGTTACTCGCCGCTCGTGCGCTATTCACTGCGCGATCAGGAATTGCTGACCTTCGTATCGCGTCATATCGATACTGCATTGTCGCGCCGCCGCGACGCCGAAGCCTTGCATGCGGCGAATCTCGAACTCGAAGCGCGCGTGCAGGCCCGCACGCGCGAACTCGATGAAGCCAATGCGCGTCTGCTCTACGAGAACGCGCATGATTCGCTGACGAGCCTGCCCAACCGTAGCCACCTGATGCAGCGGCTTCGCGGCGCATGGAACGACTATCGCACGCGCGGGCACGAGCTGTCGGTGATGTTCATCGACCTCGATCGCTTCAAGGTCGTGAACGACAGTCTCGGGCATCACTTCGGCGACATGCTGCTCGTGCAAGCCGCCGCGCGCCTGCGCGACTGCGTGCGCTCCAGCGACCTGCTCGCGCGCCTCGGCGGCGATGAGTTCGCGGTGCTGTCCGTGAATGCGCCGGTCCACGATGCGGTCGCGATTGCAAGGCGCATTCTCGCTGCCTTCGATTTGCCGTTTCATATCGAAGAGCATGTCGTCTTCTCGTCGTGCAGCATCGGCATCGTTACCGCAGACAGTCAGTTTCATACCGAGCCTGCCGATCTTCTGCGCGATGCCGATACGGCGATGTATCGCGTGAAGAATGCGGGACGCGACAGCTTCGTCGTTTTCAATCAGGAACTGCGGCGCGAAGTGTCGGATCAGGTGGAACGCGAAGGCGCGCTGCGCAACGCAATGAAGCGCGACGACGAATTGGTGCCCTATTTTCAGCCTATCGTCGATGCCAGCAGCGGCGAAGTCGTCGCACTGGAAGCGCTCATACGCTGGCGTCAGCCGGATGGAAGCATCGTGGGGCCAGGCGAATTTTTGCCGTCCGTCGAAGGGCTCAGGCTGATCGGCCGCCTCGATCTTTATATGCTCGAACGCGTGGCCGCTATTCTTTCGAACGAGCGTTACGCTCACTGGCCGCCGGTGCACGTGAATTGTTCGAGCTATAGCATGACGCGGCCCGAGTTCGCGGATGACGTCCTTGCCTTATTGCGGCGCTATTACGTTTCGCCTTCGCGTGTATGTCTCGAACTCACCGAAGGCGCGCTCGTCGCCGAGCCGGATCTGGCGCGCCGCACGATGCAGCGTCTTGCCGATAACGGCATGTCCGTGGTGCTGGATGACTTCGGCTCGGGATTTTCATCGCTCAGCTATGTGCATCAGTATCAATTCAGCGGTCTCAAAATCGACAAGTCATTCATTCTCGAACTGACTGAAAGCGCTCGCAGCCGCGCGATCGTGCGTGCAATCGTAAGGATGGCCGAGTCGCTCGACTTGACGCTCGTCGCTGAAGGCGTGGAAGACGCAGCCACGCTAGCCGTGTTGCGTGAGATGGGTGCGGCGCAGGCGCAAGGCTATTTCTTCGCCAAGCCGCTGCCGTTGCACGCACTCACTCGTGCATCGCTTGCGCCGCGTGCGACGAACAGCGCGGCGCTGTGAAGCGCGTTGCGTTCAAGGCATGCCGCCCATCGACGGCGAGATGATGCTGCCCGGCTCGCCGCCGAGCGCACTGTCGCTTGAGACAGCGGCGCGCGTCGATAACGGCGCGTGGTCGGCCGCGCAAGTTTCGACGGTATCGCTGCCCAAACACTGCTGGAACGCGTCGGCTTTGTCCTTGCTGTCGAACGTGTAGATCGTGCTCTCGACCTTGACTTCCATGTCCGAGATGCGGTCTGCGCTAATGGTCATCTGCTTGTCCTCCTTTTTTGTGTGTCGATCGGTGGAAGCAGTGCAGCATCAAACGCGCCCGCAGACGGGTACGTGTGTTGCTGCCGATATCGGCGTTATCGTCACATCGAAAAGGAGGCGTTATGTCTCAGCATCCCGCGCAGTCGCAGGATCAGCGGCATGAGGACGAACCGCGCATGGATGAGATCGCTCAGGCACTGAAGGGCGCCGAATATCCAATGGGCAAGGAAAAACTCATTGCGCTCGCGCAGCGCAACGGAGCGAACGGTGAGGTATTGGCGCTGCTTCGAAAAATGCGCGATCACAAATACGACAGCGATGCCGCGGTATTGCGCGAAGCGTCGCGCGCCGAATGACTTTCGACAAGGAAACGCAATGGCTCAAACACCGGAAGCACCCGATACGCATGACAAGCCCCATGCACCGGGCGGCAATGAACTGAACAACATTACGCCTGAAGAAGCTGACAGGGTAATCCCTCGTCCCGGTGAGGCACTGGAACGCGATGAAGCGACAGACCCGGACAAAGCGAGCGTAAACCCTGACGACTCAGGCAATCGGCCGAGACCGCTATAAATAAATTAAATGAACGGCCAGGCGATTTCCAATCATGCAAGCGCCAAACTCCGCTAGCATGTAAGAGCGTCGAATTAGGGCGCGGCTTTGCACGGCGCTTGCATTAGAACACCGCGCAACGGCCCGGCATGCGTCAGGCCGCTTCTTGCACAAGGAGGCTTTATGAAGTGGGAAACACCGAGCTTCACCGACATGCGTTTTGGCTTCGAAATCACGATGTACATTGCCACGCGCTAATCGGCAAAAAGAACGGCCGCGATAAGCGGCCGTTCTTTTTGCTTGTCATGCGTTTGCGTTAGTTCGCGCGTGGAGGAACGTCCTGGCCTGTCTGAGGGCCTTGGCCGCCCTTGCCAGCTGGCTCAGGCCGGTCGCCGGAGCCCAGCGGTACCTCAGCGGTCTGATGCGGGTCCTGTTCCAGACGCCGGTTTTCCGGTTCGACCTCGCCCGCATTCGGCTGTCGAACACCTTGCTTCGGATCGCCACCCGTTGCCGCGCCCGGCCCCGGCAGATTCCCGATAGACCCGCCACCGCTCGCACCGCTGCCGGCATCGCCGAGCGGCTTATCTGTACTGCCTTCCCCTTCCAAACGTTCGTCGATACCCATTGCAGGTCTCCTGTCGAGTTGATAACTCGAAACTCAGCAACGCGCATTCCACTCCAATCTGGAAAGGTCCGCTAATTGCTCCGCGCTCAGCATTAATCGACGGAGAGTGCGATGCCTCGTTCCCTTCGAACGCCCTTTCGTGCCGCGCGTAGTGCGTTAAACGCCTGACCCTCATGGCGACGATCAAACAACCCGGCGTCGAACCGGATCAAACGCCAGAATCGCTCGATACGTGTCACCGCTGCGCGCTCTACAAGGATGCAACGCAGGGTGTGCCCGGTGCAGGCCCGAGTCACGCGCCATTGATGATCGTCGGTGAGCAGCCTGGCGATCAGGAAGACCTGCAAGGCAAGCCCTTCGTCGGTCCCGCGGGTGCAATGCTCGATCGCGCGCTGGAAGAGGCAGGCGTCACGCGAAAAGACGTCTATGTCACGAACGCGGTCAAGCATTTCAAGTGGGAACCACGCGGCAAACGACGCATGCACAAGACACCGGCGCAGCGCGAGATCGACGCGTGCCATTACTGGATGGACCGCGAAACCGCCGATATCGATCCGAAGGTCATCGTCGCGCTCGGCGCAACTGCGCTTAAATCCGTATTGAGCGATTCGAAGGCAAAGTTGCAGGCTTCGATGGGCCATCCGATCGAACATGACGGACGCGTGGTCATAGCGACTTATCACCCGTCGTATGTATTGCGCGCGCCCGACCCTGAGACGCGGCATGCCGCGTATCAGGCCATCGTCGATGCGTTGCGCGAAGCGCATCGTTTGCTCAAGCCTAAACGTTGATCGGGATATCTGATGGCAACGACTCGCAAGAACACGAAGACAGGCAGCACGCGCCAACGTCATGCGCTCGCGAGCGATCGCAAGAAGAAGACGAGCAGTGCATCGAAGAAGTCCGCCAAGCCGAAAAATGCCAATCATCGCTGGTCGCATCATGTGATGGAAACCAGCGATGCGATGGATATCGAACGCGACATCTTCAAGACCGGCAGCGCCGAAGAAATTGCTCAGTCGCTCAAGCATTCTTCGACGAGCAGCACGCGGCGCAAAGGCACGCCGTATCAGTCGGCCATGTCGATGCTCAACTTCTATATCAATCGCGCGGGGCGCAATTTGCCCAAGACTCGCCGCAATATATTGGAGCGTGCAAAGAAACACTTGCGCGATGCGTTTGGCCGCAAGCCTTGATCGCGTCGTGACTTAGTGGGAACACAAGTTGCTGTAAGGCGTTCAACCGACAAGGAGACGACCATGGCGCAAGAACCTCCTCTCAGTCCCGGGGACGAAGCCGAACCCGGCGTGCCCGGCACCGGCGAAGACCTCTGCCCCGATTGCAACGGCACCGGCAAGCAAAACGGCGGCGACTGCCCGACCTGTGACGGCACGGGCAAAGTCATACAAGGCATCGGCGGGGGCTGATGAAGCGCCGCATCGATCGGCTGGCGGCTGCAGCGATAGCCGTCCTCGCCCTTGCAAGCCCGGCAGCCAGCGCCGACGATTACCCTCCCGGCTTCGGCCCGAATCCGTCGCTACCCGCGCCGAAACGGGCGCTATTGCCGACGGTGAACATCGCGCCCGCAAAACCGTGGGGGCAAGGTCAGAAGCCCGTTCCGGCGGAAGGCTTCGGCGTGACCGAGTTCGCTTCAGGACTCGATCATCCGCGCTGGCTCGCGACGCTTCCCAACGGCGATGTTCTTGTCGCCGAGAGCAACACGCCTGCAGAGCACGATGAGAACGCGGGCCTCAAGGGCGTCATCACGAAGAAGGTGATGAAGCGCGCGGGCGCTGCGGGGCCGAGCGCCGACCGCATTACCTTGCTGCGCGATGCCGATGGCGATGGCATCGCCGAAACGCGGACGGTCTTCATCGATAAGCTGCATTCGCCCTTCGGCATGGCGCTTGTCGGCGACTATCTCTATGTTGCGAATACCGATGCCGTCGTGCGCTTCCGGTATCAAAGCGGCGACACGCAGATCGCATCACCGGGCGAAAAGTTCATCGACCTGCCTGCTGGCCCGATCAATCATCACTGGACCAAGAACATCATCGCGAGTCCGGATGGCAAGCGGCTGTACGTGACGGTCGGCTCGAACAGCAATGCAGCGGAAAACGGTATCGACGCCGAGAACGGCCGCGCGGCGATCATGGAAGTGGATATCGACACAAAAGAATCGCGGCTCTATGCAACAGGCTTGCGCAATCCCAACGGCATGGCGTGGCAGCCGCAGACCGGCGCGTTGTGGACCGCTGTCAATGAGCGCGATGAACTCGGCAACGAGCTCGTGCCCGACTATATGACGGCCGTAAAAGACGGTGGCTTCTATGGCTGGCCATATAGCTATTATGGCCAGCACGTCGATGACCGCGTGAAGCCCCAACGCGCCGAACTCGTGGACGCGGCGATCGTTCCCGACTATGCGCTCGGCGCGCATACCGCATCGCTCGGACTCGCGTTCTACGATGCCAAAGCGTTTCCGCAACACTACTGGAACGGCGCGTTCATCGGTCAACATGGATCGTGGAACCGCAAGCCCAAGAGCGGCTATAAAGTCGTGTTCGTGCCATTCGAAAACGGCAAGCCTTCCGGCCCGCCCGAAGACATGCTGACCGGCTTTCTTGGATCGGATGGGCGTGCGCTTGGACGTCCGGTCGGCGTTGCGGTCGATCATGCCGGCGGCCTGCTCGTCGCCGACGATGTCGGCAACACCGTGTGGCGGGTCGCGCCCGCCTCGAAGTAATGGCCGCGCGCAAACCTAAAAAGCAGGCTCCAGCCGAGGCCCCGCCTCAGCCAACGCTCTTCGCGCTCGCGGAGCGGCAGATCGTCGGCTTATACGATGCGGGCGTGCTGTCGCCGGCGGTGCTGCATCACGTGGTAGCTGCTTATGCGGATAGCGGCATCGACTGGAACGAGCCGGGCTCCTTGCATACCGTCGACGACCGCACCGTTCAGGAAGCGGTCGTGCTCATCATGATGCCGGGGCGCGCATTGCGTTCGGCGCAGAAGGATTTCGTGTCGGTGGTCGAGCATCTTGCGGGCAAGAGTGAGCCGAAGGCGCGCGCCACGGACGATACCAACGAAGAGCCTGGCGACGACGAAGACCTGCTCAGCCAGCTGGGCGGCAATCGCAGCGATGAGGGCGGGAAGAAGCAAGAGACATCGTCGCGCAAGCCTGCGGGCTTCAATCCACTGGTCGGCGCGCGTGCACTGCCCAAGCATGCCAAGGGCTAAGTGATTCAATTAATGCGGCACGCCGTCCGCCATCAGATCGCGCAACTCATCCATATTGAACGGCTTGGCGAGAATGCGCACGCCCAGATGCTTCGCGCGTTCGATGTCGTCCGCGTAGCCCGTCATCAGCACGAGCTTCTGCATAGGCAGGCGCTGAATGATCTGTTCTGCCAGGTCGATGCCGTTCATCCGCCCCGGCATCTGCACATCCGACAACACGAGATCGAAACCATAGCCCTCGCCCAATAACGCGAAGGCCGCGTCCGCGCTTTCTTCATGATGGACCGCACAGCCGAATACTTCGAGCACTGCCGTGATGCCGGCCGCAACGTCGACGTTATCTTCGACGAGCAGCACGGACATTCCGCGCAGCGGATGGTCATCGGCAATAGGCGGCTCCGACTCAGGATGATCAGGTTCCCTAACTTCTTCTTGCTTCGACGACGCAGCCGGCCCTTGATAACGCGGCAAATACAAGCGCACCGTCGTGCCCGCGTCCGGCACGCTCGTGATGCGCGCCGTGCCGCCCGCCTGCTCGCAAGCCGCGAGCACTTGTGCGAGGCCGAGGCCCGTACCCGTTCCGCGTTCCTTCGTGGTGAATAACGGCTCGAATGCGCGGCGAAGCACTGGCTCGCTCATGCCCTCGCCGTTGTCCGTGACGGAGATGAGGATATATTCGCCATCGGGCAAGTCGTTCTCCGCGCCGCGCACGCGCGCGTTCTGGCAACGAATGACGATGCGCCCACCATGCGGCATGGCATCGCTCGCATTCACGGCGATGTTGACGAGCGCAAGCTCCAGCTCGACCGCATCGGCCATTACGTTCCACAAGTCCGCGGAGCACTCGACCGTGAGCGGAATAGACGGATGCACGGCGCTTTTCACGGTATCGAGCACGCTTCTGAGCCACGCAGCGGGTTCGATGACTTCCTGCTTGCGCGGATGCTTGCGCGCCACGCTCATCAGCCTTCGCGCGAGCGATTCCGCGCCGGCGGTGGCGCGTTCGACCGCGAGCACTTCGCTCTCGACATCGTTGAAATGCTTGCGACGTGCAAGCGTCATATTCGACGACACCACCATCAGCAGGTTGTTGAAGTCATGCGCGACGTTCGCGACCAGATTGCCGAGCGCGCCCATTCGCCGCAATTGACGGCTCGATGCTTCGACGGATAGGCGCATCGCGACTTCCGCTTGCCAGCGTTCCCATGCCGCCTGTTCCGAATCGAGGCGACGGATCGAGTACGCAATCAGCAGCCACACCGCCATGCAAGGCAGCGCGGCGATCGCCGTGACGAGCGCGAGGTTATGCCGCCATCGCGCTTGCACGGCGGAAGTCGCATAACCGGCTGCAACGTAAAGAGGAAAATCTCCGACACGGCGATAAGCCAGCACGCGTTCGACGTGATCGATAGTCGACGTCATCTGCAAACGGCCATATAGCTCGTTATTGCGGAACGCGTGGGTGAACGGCGTATCGGGCGCGGGCTGGGCGCCGTTGCCGGCTGAAGGGAAGCGCACGAGCAGGCCGCCATCGCGTCGGTAGAGGCCGATGACGAGCGCGTTATCTCCCGCAGCGATCTCGTGATAGAAGTCGGTGAAATAGTCACGCTTCAGCGCAATCGATACGACGCCGAGGAACTGGCCATCGCGGCTGACGCGTCCCATTGTCGCCGTGAAGATGTCGGAGTTCGCGACCTTCCCGCGCAACGGTAGCGAGAAGTACGTGACGGGTGCGATGGCGCGCGCCGAGCGAAAGTCGTCGCGCTCCGCGATGGAGACTTGCGGCGCGGGATACCAGCGGCTGTTCGCCAGCAGCGCGCCATTCGCACCGAACACTGAAATGGCAGCGACTTGAGGCAGCGTGCCGCTCATGTCGTCGAGCGCGCGATGCAGCGCTTGCTGCCGGCTGGCGATGTTCGCATCGTCGCTATCGCCGAGCGTATCGACGACGCGCGTTTCGAGTTGCTGATTGAGATCGAGCACCTTTAGCGCGTGTTCGTTTGCGACACGCGCGAGACGTTCAGTCAGTTCTTCCGCATCGGCGAAACGGCGCTGATAGTCGTAATAGCCATAGATGCAGAGACACGCCATGGGTATTAGCACCGACGTTGCAAGCACGAGCAGCAGCACCCGCCGCGTCAACGCGAAGTTGCGCGATGGGAGCGGCAAATCCAGGGTCCCGTTCTCGGTTGGGTTCAAGCGTTCGGCCTTTTTGTGAGTCGGCCGTATATCGTAACCGGCGCGTGCGTGTAGCGCATAGCCACGCGCGCGTTGTCAGCGATCCTTCACCCTGCCATTTCGCGATCCGGCGTCGACGAGATGCGATGTATCGCGAGGTCCGCGCCGTTGAATTCGTCTTCGCGTTCGAGCCGCAAGCCGACGGTCATCTTGATCGCGCCATAGACGGCGGCGCCGCCCGCGAGCGCGAGCGCCACCGCGCCCAGCGTGCCGATGCATTGCGACCACACCGACACGCCGCCGATGCCGCCGAATGACCGTTGTCCGAACACGCCCGCCGCGACGCCGCCCCATGCGCCGCACATGCCGTGCAACGGCCACACGCCGAGCACGTCGTCGATACGCCAGCGGTTCTGAACGCAGGTGAACATCTGCACGAACAACACGCCCGCCACCGCGCCGACGATCAGCGCGCCCAACGGATGCATCAGGTCCGAGCCCGCGCACACCGCGACGAGACCGGCCAGCGGCCCGTTATACGTGAAGCCGGGATCGTTGCGGCCCGCGAACCACGCGGCGAGCGTGCCGCCGACCATCGCCATCAGCGAATTGACGGCGACGAGGCCGCTGATCTTGTCGACAGTCTGCGCGCTCATCACGTTGAAGCCGAACCAGCCGACCGCGAGCACCCATGCGCCCAGCGCGAGAAACGGAATGCTCGACGGCGGATGCGCGGCAATGCGCCCGTCCTTGTGATAGCGCCCGTGACGCGGCCCGAGCAGCAGCACGGCAGGCAACGCAACCCAGCCGCCGAACGCATGCACGACGACGGAGCCTGCGAAGTCATGGAACGGCGCGCCGAAGGTCTGCGCAAGCCAGTGCTGAATGCCGAAACGTTCGTTCCACGCGACGCCTTCCAGCAACGGATAGATGAAGCCGACGATCGCGCACGTCGCGAACAATTGCGGGTTGAACTTCGAACGTTCCGCGATGCCGCCTGAGACGATCGCGGGAATCGCCGCCGCGAACGTCAGCAGGAAGAAGAAGCGCACGAGCGCATAGCCGTTGTGCTCGGCGAGGATATCGGCGCCGTGCATGAACTGCACGCCATACGCGATGTTGTATCCGATGAAGAAGTACGCAAGCGTCGAAACGGCGAAGTCGACGAGGATCTTCACGAGCGCGTTCACCTGGTTTTCACGGCGGACGGTGCCGAGTTCGAGGAATGCAAAACCTGCGTGCATCGCGAGCACCATGGCGGCGCCCAGGAGCAGGAAGAGTGTGTTGGTGCCGGTTTGAAGGGCCTGCATGGCGCGTGGCTTATTTTGAAAAGCGGCGCTTTTTGCAAGTTTCGGGCCATGCTGGCGCACTCTGCATGCAATTGGTGCTCTACCAAGGCTGCACGTGCGCGGGCGCGGTGCGTCTGTCTCACGACGTACGCAGGTTGTAGCTCTTAGTTGGTGCGGAACGAGCGTTTCTGTGCATGCGTTGCACCGCAGGCGTGCATGCAGTATGCCGAATTCAATTCCTTTTAACGCGTGCAAGCGAGAACCCAACGTGTCGATACATTTTTTTCCAAATATTTCCGTAATGTGTAATGATACTGATTCGCATTAACAAACTCCATTATGGCTTGGCCAATAACGCATCCCGCCCGTCGAACATGATGCGCGGGCGGGCGAGGTCGCGTCATCGCTTTCGGCGACGAATCCCGTTTCGCGCCGGTCGGAAATCACTAACAAGTATCGGGGAACGACATGTTGAGGAAAACGCCGCTTGCAGCGGCATGGGTCACTATTGCCGCGGCGCCGATGGCCGCACCGCTTTATGCTCAGACCGCACCGCAAGGCGCTTCAGCCACGCAAGCAGCATCGCCCGCAACGGAAGCCTCTTCCGCCAGTCAGATCATCGCTCAGGACGCCACCCTGCCGGCCGTCACCGTAACCGGACGAAGCGACGCAGCAGCCGACTTCCAGGCGGAAACGTCGAGCGTCGGCGCGAAGGTGCCGACTGCGCTGCGCGACATCCCGCAGGCCGTCGTCGTCGTGCCGAAAGCCGTGCTGCAATCGCAGGCAGTGAGTTCCTTCTCCGACGCCTTGCGCAACGTGCCGGGCGTCACGCTGGGCGCAGCCGAAGGCGGCCAGATCGGCAATAACATCAACTTGCGCGGCTTCACCGCACGCACCGACATCTATCTCGACGGCTTTCGCGACCGGGGCCAGTACTATCGCGATACGTTCAATCTCGAATCGATCGACGTGCTGTACGGCCCTTCGTCGCTGTACTTCGGACGCGGCTCGACGGGCGGCGTCATCAATCAGGTCAGCAAGCAGCCCAATCTGAAGCCGCGCGCCGATGTGTCGTTGCAGGCGGGCACGCATGACCGCTATCGCACGACCGTCGACATCAATCAGCCGTTGACCGATACCGCCGCGTTTCGCATCAACGCATTCGGCCAGTCGCTCGGCTCGACGCGCGATGAGATGAAGAACAAGGATTTCGGCATTGCGCCCGAACTGAAGTTCGGCATCGGCACGCCCACGCAAGTGACGCTGTCCGCGCTGATCCAGCACAACTACGATCAGCCCGACTATGGCATTCCGCCTTTGAACGGCCATCCTGCTCCTGTCGACAGGAAGACCTTCTACGGTTTCACCGACGACCGCACCATTCAGGACGTGCAGACGTTGAACGCGCGCGTCGAACATCGCTTTAACGACATGTTCACGTTGCGCAACCAGACGCAGTTCAGCCACTACAGCACCGAGGCACGCGCGACCAATGCGGCGGCCGTGCTGACCGGTCCGCTCGGCACATCGCCGGCGCTCAGCAACGGCAATTACACGACGCTGCCGCTTTCGTCGTTGTACGTCCGCTTGCAAGGCAAGGACCGCAACATCAACGATCACTCGGTCTATAACACGACCGATTTCCAGGGCAAGTTCGCGACCGGCTTCCTCAAGCACGACATGCTCGTCGGCGTCGATCTGAGCCACGAGACGTACAGCAATCAGAGCTTCACCGCGACGACGCCCGGCCTGCCGTCGAACACACTGGCCATCGTGCCGCTCGTGAATCCGGCCTATACGACGCGTCCATCGAACTATCGCGAAGTCGCGACCAATCTTGCGGAGTCGAGCGCGAACGGCATTGGCCTCTACCTGAACGATACGATTTCGATCGGCGAGAACTGGAAGTGGATCGGCGGCGTTCGATGGGACCGCTACGAAGCATCGATCAACAACTCGATCAACGCGCCGCGTTACGCGACGCAAACGAACTACTTCACGAGCGTGCGTACCGGCATCGTGTGGCAGCCGACGGAATGGCAGTCGTATTACGTGTCGTACGGCACGTCGTTCAACCCGTCTCTTGAAGCGCTCACGCTCACGAACAATCAGCAAAACACGCCGCCCGAGAAGAACCGCTCGTATGAAATCGGCTCGAAGTGGGACTTGCTGAACGGCGGGTTATCCGTGACGCAGTCGCTTTTCAACATCGAGAAAACGAATGCACGCACGCAGGTATCGACGGGTGAATACACGCTCGATGGTGATGTGCGCGTGCGCGGCTATCAGCTCGGCGTCGCGGGGCACATTACGAACAAGTGGCAGCTCTTCGGCGGCTATACGTACATGAACGGCACCGTGGAGAAAGCACTCGACGGCACCACCGGCAATACGCTCGCCAACACGCCGCACAACATGCTCACGCTATGGTCGACGTATAACTTCACGCCCAACTGGGAGTTCGGCGGCGGGCCGTCTTATGTGTCGTCACGCTATGCGGCGAACAATAATTTCGTCAAAGTAGGCGGTTATACGCGCTGGGACGTGATGGCCGCGTATCATCAGAAGCGCTACGATATCCAGTTCAACGTATGGAATATGACGGACAAGAAGTACTACGACGCCCTCATTCCTTCCGATGGCGGACGCGCGGTGCCGGGCATTGGCCGCACGTTCCTTGCGACGGTGAACTACCGCTTCCGTTGATGCGAACGCGCGCCGTTTCAACGATCCACGAAGCGGCGCGCGCGTCGTCTGACTTACCGAATCATGATTCTTTCGATACCGAACGTACTCAGTCCAGAAGACGCAGCAGCGATGCGCGCACGTCTCGATGCCAGCGACTCATGGGTCGATGGCCGCGCCACCGCGGGCTATCAGGGCGCGCCAGTCAAGCGCAATCAGCAGATCGCCGAGGGCTCGCCCATTGCTCGTGAACTCGGCGATGCGATCGTCGGTGCGCTGGAACGGCATCCGCTGTTCATCAGCGCGGTGCTGCCGAACCGTGTGTATCCGCCGCTATTCAACCGCTATGAAGGCGGCATGCATTTCGGCAGTCATGTCGATGGCGCCATTCGCATCGTGCCGGGACATGGTGCGCGCGTTCGCACGGACGTATCCGTCACGCTGTTTCTTTCACGCCCCGAAGACTACGACGGTGGTGAACTCGTCATCGAAGACACTTACGGCGTGCAGGAAGTGAAGCTGCCGGCGGGACACGCAATCGTGTATCCCGCCACGAGTCTGCATCAGGTGCGTCCCGTTACGCGCGGCGCGCGCGTGGCGAGTTTCTTCTGGACGCAAAGCCTCGTTCGCGACGATGCCCAGCGCGCGCTGCTATTCGATCTCGACAACTCCATTCAGCGCCTGAATGCGACCAACGGCGATGAAGCGGCCAAGCGCACGCTCGTCGGCTGTTATCACAACCTGCTGCGCATGTGGAGCGATACGTGATCGCTTAGTGACGCTACCCGAATTCCTTCAGCAAGGCTTCATCGCGTGCAATGACATCCGGAAGATGCGCGCGCAGAAATTCAACCCATGTGCGCGTCTTTGCATCGACGAACTTGCGCGACGCATAGAGTGCAAAAAGATTGGTGTGCTGCAACGTGTGGTCCGGCAGCACGCGCACGAGGGAGCCATCACGCAGGCCGTCGATTGCGGCATAAAGCGGCAATATGCCGATGCCCATGCCTTCGCGTATCGCCACGACGAGCGATTCCGCGATATTCACCTGCACGGTCCCGCTGATGTGCATGGTCTCGCGGCCTTGCGGTCCTTCGAGCGTCCATTCGCGTGCGGGAAACGCAGGGGTTTGCAATGTCAGACAATCGTGGCTGGCGAGATCGGCGGGCTGTGCGGGCGTACCGCGTGCATCGATATAAGCGGGCGATGCGCACAGAATGCTGAAGGTGCTACCAAGCCGATGCGAGATCACCTCCGAATCGGATAACGTTCCCGCCGACACCACCGCGACATCGCTGCTGCCTTCGAAGAGATCGGGCATGCGCTGCGATAGCGTCAATTCCACTTTCACGTCGGGATAGAGCGCACGATATCGCGCGATGGCCGGCAGAATATAGTGCTGCCCGACGCTTGCGAAACTGAACATGCGCAGCGTGCCGGACGGATGCTCATGCGCGCCGCTTGCTTCCTCTTCTGCGCCGTCGATATCGGCGAGTATCTGCAAAACACGCTTCAAATAACGCTCGCCTGCCGACGTCAGCGCGAGACGCCGCGTCGAGCGGTTCATCAATCGCGTGCGCAAGTGAGCCTCGAGTTCCGATACGGCGCGCGACATGGCGCCGGTCGTGGAATTCATCGATTGAGCCGCAGCCGTAAAGCTGCCGGCTTCGATCACGCGGGCAAATACCCGCATGTTCTGTAGGGTGTCCATCGAACCGTCACAGTTGCCAGAGGGACGACATTGTCCGCTCAATTGCCCGAAGCATTGTTATTGAATCTGGAAAGAATGTTCCCTGATTCCCTCATTAATTGATATTGCCGCCCTGCCTACAATCGACCACTTCACGAAAGGGACGTAGCGGGCTCAAGCATGTCGTTCATGAATCATCCGCGTGCGAGCCGGGCTTGCGCACGAGACGTCATCGACGGACTGCGCGACTGGCTCGCCACTGAAGGCAACGTCTGGCTGCATCTGCTGAAGACGCTCCTTGCCTCTTTCATCGCGATGGGCCTTGCCATGCGCTTCGAGCTTTCGCAGCCACGCATTGCAATGACGACGACGTTCGTGCTGATGCAGCCGTTCTCCGGCATGGTACTCGCAAAGAGCGTGTATCGCTTCGCCGGCACCGCGTTGGGCATGCTCGCCGCGCTCGTGCTCGGCGCGGTGTTCGTGCAGACCGCGGAGCTTTATGCACTGGGACTGACCGTGTGGGTCGCGGCATGCACGGCGCTCGCTGTGCGGCATCGGCAATTTCGCTGGTATGGTTTCGTGCTCGCCGGATACACGGCCGCGCTGATCGGCGTGCCTGTCGTCACTGCGCCGGATCAATTGCTGCTCGCGACGCTCACGCGCGGCGCCGAAGTGATGATCGGCATTCTCTCTTCGAGCGTGGTCAGTGCGCTCGTGCTGCCGCGTCATGCCAGCGCGAGGCTTACCGCGACGCTTGCGCAACGCGAGTCCGACTTCATCGCGTTTGCTGCGAGCGTGCTGCGCGGTGGCCTGACTCGCCGCGCTCGTGAGCGTCGTTATGCGAACCTCGTTGAAGAGATCGCCGGATTCGAATCGACACGGCGCATTGCGGCTTACGAAAACCCTGCGCTACGCCGACAAAGCGTGTTGCTTGCTCGATTAAATAATGCGTTTATGGACGCGTGTGCGCGTCTGCATGCGCTCGATCAGTGCATCAAGCGGCTGCGTGCGCTCGATGAATATCCCGCGCTCGCGGCTTGTCTCGACGATCATGCGAGCCTGCTCGCTTCGCCGCGTTGCGATGAACGCGCGCTCGCGCGGCTCGGTGCGTCGCTCAACGAGCGTATCGCGGATTCGTCGAATATCGATGTCACGACGTGCGTCGAATTGCTTGATCGCTTCAACGGCGACATCGTACGCCTGATGCGCATTCGTTCATCGATTGCGAACGGCCAGCACGATGCATCATTGCGCGCCGAGGGCACGAGCCCGCGCTATGTCGCGACGACGAATCGCTTCGTCATTGCGGCCACTTTCGTTCGCTCGGGCATCGTCATCGCGGCGGTCGCGTGGTTCTGGATCGCGACCGCATGGCCGAGCGGCGGACTGGCCGTCATCGCTGCGACGCTCGCTTGCGCGTTGTCGTCCGCATCGGCAAGGCCGGCGAAGTTCGTCGCGCAAATGGCGGCTGGCGCGGCGTTTGCCACGATGCTCGGCTATGTCTACCTGTGTCATGTTTATCCCGCGATCGACGGCTTCCCGCTCTTGTGCGCGGTGCTTGCGCCGCCCCTTGCCGCAGGCGCTTTTATTGCAATGCGCCCCGCCACGGCCGGATATGGCATCGGCTTTTGCGTGTTCTTCTGTCTTCTTGCGGCACCGGATAACGCCATCGTCTACGATCCGGGCCTCTTGCTGAACAACGGTATCGCAATCGTCGTTTCGATGCTCGTGACCGCGATCGCGTGCGCGATCATCGTGCCGCCGCATACGCCCTGGCTCGTCGGCAAAACGCTGGCGGCATTGCGCGCTCAGGCCGCACTTGCTTGTGAAGGCAGGCTTCCCGGACTGAATGAACGCTTTCACTCGGGCACGCACGATCTCATGTCGCAATTGCTCGGCCTCTTGCTGCCGTCCTCCCGCGAGCATCGCCGTGCGCTCGCGTGGATGCTCGTCACGCTCGAAGCGGGACAGGCGATGATCGACCTGCGCACGCTGCGCGCCGCACTGAACGTCGATGATGCACCGGCGTCGCTGCGCATCGCATGGTCGTCATCGGTCGCGCAGATGCTGCATGACATGGCGATGCTGTTTCGCACGCCGTCGAGCGCGACGCTGCGCCGTGCGATCAACGCCGTGGTGTCGTCGATCTTCGCAAGCGATGCCTTGCTCCAGTACCTTCCCTCACACCAGGCAGCACGCGATCTGCGGCGCTTTCTGGCGTGCCTGCATTTCATCCGCAGCGCGCTCGTCGATCCCACTGCGCCCTTCGATGCGCAACGCTGAGCCCATCCTTCCTCGTGCTGGAAATGTGCCTTGCACGCGGGACGATTTATCCGCCGGATAGCGCGACTTATAGTGTTTGCGTGCCCGAACCATCCGACGCACGGCACACGTCTCAAAGGAGAAGTACATGAAGCCGTTGAAGATCACCCTTGCAGCCATCCTGCTCACGAGCGCAACGCTCGCGATGGCGCAAACGTCCACGCCCGCCGCTGGCAACGCTGCCAGCGACACGAACCAACAGTCTACGCAAACGCCGCAGCGAGCACAGGAATGCGTGGGGCCTGCCAGCTATTGCAGCATCTTCTTCGGCGGCAGTTGATCCTTCGTATTCAATATCGGCGCCTTTGCAGCATCAAGACGCCGAAATTAGACAAAGCGCAAAGAGTGGCATGACGAAGGTTGCGCTTTCGATACTGCGCCTATGAAAACGCCTAGGGATAACGAATAATTTCGCCGTTGCCCCGCCGTCTCCGTCCGCAGCATCCGAGCATCGCGCATCGCCGCGAGATCATCGAAGCCTACGCAAGACACTCCCGATCAACGCGCCGCGTCCAAGCACGCTGAACGAAGCGCGCGCCTTCGTGCGCCGTTTCGCTAGCGGACGACGAGACTCACTCGGGGCACGAGCCAGTCAGTGTTAGTGGAGATATCGATGTTGGACGACCGTATTCGTTGTGCCGCCTTGCGCGGAAAAGTCACTTCCGCAGCCGAGGCTGCACAGCTCGTACACAACGGCATGCGGGTGGGTGCAAGCGGCTTTACCCGTGCCGGCGATGCCAAAGCCGTGCCGCTCGAAATCGCGCGGCGTGCGCGTGAGGAAAGCGATCCGCTTCGCATCACGTTGATGACCGGTGCATCGCTTGGCAGCGACACCGATCGCATTCTCACCGAGGCGGGCGCGCTGGAACGCCGCCTGCCCTTTCAGGTCGACGCCACCTTGCGACGCGCGATCAACCGCGGCGAAGTGATGTTCATCGATCAACATCTGTCCGAGACGGTCGAGCTATTGCGCGACAATCGCCTGGGCCCGCTCGATCTCGCGATCATCGAAGCCGTCGCCATCACGGAGACGGGCGGTATCGTGCCGAGCACGTCGGTCGGCAATTCCGCGACGTTCGCGATGCTCGCGAAGAAGGTCATCGTCGAGATCAATCTTGCCCAGCCGATGGGCCTCGAAGGTCTGCATGACGTATGGTCGCCCGCGCCGCGTCCAGAGCGCGCGCCGCTAGCGTTGATGCGCGTCGAGGATCGCGTCGGAACGCCTTGCATCCAGATTGCGCCCGAGAAGATTGCGGCAATCGTCGTGACGAATCAGCCTGACAGTCCTTCCACCGTGTTGCCCGCCGATGAAGACACCGCGCTGATCGCGGGCCATCTCGTCGAATTCTTTCAGCATGAAGTGTCGCGCGGCCGCCTGCCGAAACGGTTGCCGCCGCTGCAAGCGGGCATCGGCACGATTGCCAATGCCGTGCTGTCCGGCTTCGCTGCGTCGCCGTTCGAAGCACTCACGCTCTATTCGGAAGTGCTGCAGGACTCAACCTTCGATCTCTTCGATGCAGGCAAGCTCGCGTTCGCATCGGGCGCCTCGATCACGCTTTCGGCGAAGCGCCAGCAGCAGGTCTTGAGCGACATCGACCGCTATCGCGAGCGGCTCGTCCTGCGCCCTCAAGAGGTCAGCAACCATGGCGATGTGATTCGCCGCCTCGGGCTGATCGCGATCAATACGGCGATCGAAGCCGACATCTACGGCAACGTCAATTCGACGCATGTCGGCGGCACGCACATGATGAACGGTATCGGCGGCTCGGGCGACTTCGCGCGCAATGCGTCGTATGCCGTGTTCGCGACGAAGTCCATCGCAAAGGATGGCCGCATTTCGAGCATCGTGCCGATGGTTCCGCATTGCGATCACAACGAACACGATGTGGACGTGATCGTCACCGAGCGCGGCCTTGCCAATCTGACGGGTCTTGCGCCGCGCGAACGCGCGCTCGCAGTCATCGAACATTGCGCCCACCCGCTCTATCGCGATCTCTTGCGCGACTACTACCGCGATGCAGCATCGCTCGGCGGACACACGCCGCACCGGCTTGATGCGGCGTTCGCGCTGCATACGCGCTTCGCGCATACGGGTTCGATGCTGCCCGACGGTCCGCATTAAGCCAAGGCATTCGCAAAGGGGAAGATTCGGCGCACAATGCCTGAAGGTCGCCCGAAGGTGGGCGCACAGGAGGAGCATCATGACCGCCATTACGTGGGTTCTCGCCGCCGACAGCAGTCGCGCCCGAATCTTCGAAACGCGAGGCCTCACACTCGATCTTCAACAGGTCGAGGACATCAGAAATCCCGCGGTGCTTGCCGCCGATTCAATCGACAAGGACCGTGAGTCTTTCGCCAGATCGGTGGCCGCGTTTCTCGAGGAAAGCCGATTGCGTCATCGCTTCGACCGCTTGCGGCTGGCGGTCGAGTCCGGCTTCCTCGACGTATTGAGTGAACACTTGAGCAGCGAAACGCGCAAGCTGGTATACGAGAAACGCGGCAACGACGCATCGAACATCGACACGCAGGACGCACGTCATGCGCGCCGCTGAAAATTCTTGGCGGCGCGCATCGTTTGATTATGCAGGCGGGATGTTCTGATTGCTGCGGAAGACGTTGTTCGGATCGTAGCGCCGCTTGACCTCGGCAAGCCGCTCGAAGTTCGGCCCATACGCCGCTTTCACACGATCTCCTTCATCGCCTGTCAGAAAGTTCACGTAGACGCTGCCTATGGCATACGGCGTCAACGCGGCGAACATCTCGCGGGTCCATTGCGTGCATTTCTCGTCGTCCGCGGCTTCGGTCCATCGGCCGTGTATGTTGATCGTATAGATCGAGTCGCGATTCGCATACGCGGTGGCATCGACGGGAACGCGGTTCGTCTGCCCGCCCATCGCTCCGATGAACACCTCGCAATGCGGCGACGGCACCGCGAGCACGGCCTTCGTGAGCACGTCGAACGTCTCGTCGGACAGGGACGTGAAGTTATGCGACTTCCAGTAGTTGCGCGCGCCCGGCGTAAGCAGCGGATCGAACGCCTTCTGCCACGTGACAAAGGGCATTGGTCCGAGATGTTCTCCATACGGTGTGCCGAAGGATCGCACCGGCTCGATTGCCTTTGCGCCATCTTCGACCGGACCGATGAAACAGCACGCAAGCGCGATGATCGGCTTGCCATGCACGTCTTCAGGAAGGAACGGCAAAGGCGGCGCAAGGCGCATGACGGCCCATACGGTCATCTCATCGGGGCTTGAAGCGACGAAATCGCGATACTTCGGCAGCACCTGATCCGCCTGTTCGAGCGGATAAACGACGAGCCCGCCGTACACTTGCGGTCCCACTTCGTGCAGGCGGAATTCGAATAGCGTGACCACGCCGAAATTGCCGCCGCCGCCGCGCAACGCCCAGAACAGTTCAGGCTCCGATTCAACGCTTACGCGATGCCATTGTCCATCCGCCGTGACGATCTCGGCGGCGACGAGATTGTCCACCGTCACGCCGAACTTGCGGCTGATCCATCCAAAGCCGCCGCCAAGCGTGAGGCCGGCGACGCCTGTCGTTGAATTGATGCCGAGCGGTGTCGCTAGTCCGAACGCTTGCGCTTCGTGATCGAAGTCGGATAACAATGCACCCGGCTCTACATACGCGCGTTTCGCTTGCGGATCGACGCGCACGGATTTCATCGCGGATAGGTCGATCATCAATGCGTCGTCGCTGACCGCGCTGCCCGCAATGTTGTGTGCGCCGCCGCGTATCGATATCAGCATGGCGTTGTCGCGAGCGAAGGCAAGCGCCGCGATGACATCGGCGGTGCCGGCGCAGCGCACGATCAACGCGGGACGCCTGTCGATGGCTGCGTTCCAGACCTTTCGCGCTTCGTCGTAGTCGGAGTCTGCGGGCGCGATGATTTTGCCGCGCACCGCCGTCTTGAGGGTATCGATCGATTCGACCGGGATGTTGACCATGAAGACCTCGCTGCATATAAGACCGCGCCGCGACGTGCCCGACCCTGCCATCTGGAACGCTAGAGCGCAAGGAATCCGCTCGAGCGGCCCGTGCCGCTGTGAGAAGCGGAATTGCGATGACGGACACGCATGTCCGCTCGTTGATTAAAGGCCCGGCATTGCGGAATGTAAAGTGCGCGCCCAGTAAAATTACGCATTACACCTAGCATGCATCGGCCAAGTTTGCCGAAGCGAGGCTCTAACCAACGTTATGGATCGCTTACTTTTTTCCTTGCAGCCTTGTCTGAACCAGCGCTTAAAGCCAGTTCGGCAATAAGTGTTGAATGTCCTTACAGGAAGGCAGCGAGCGTCAACCTGCGGAGACTGCCTGCGTTTTTCGTGGCATGCAGATCATTTCGATCTGCTTCTCCTTAAGAAGATATTTATGACGAAGAAACTGCTTGTCGCCGCTGCTATCGCTTGCCTGTCCGCTGGTGTCTTTGCAAAGCCGCACGAATTCAAGCATTACGAGAAGGTCGAGCACAAGGCGCATCGCGAGAACGTCGAGCACGCGCGCGAGCATCGTGAAGTGCGTGACGAACACAAGCGTGCTGAAGCGATCGGCCGTCGCGATACGACGGTCGGCAATGCGCGCGTCGACATCCGTAACGATCGCGCGAACGGCTTTCAAGTGACGCACTAAGCGTCGCAGTCGAAAGACTGATGACGAAGACGAGCGCCCCGCGGCGCTCGTCTCAGGCACGCAACATGCAACTCCCGACGCCTGACGCCGGGCATTTCACTTGGGAGAACCGCATGAAGAATCCCTGGACGAAGAAGAATCCTTTCATGAGCATGTGGCTTTCCGGCGCGAACGCGATCGCC
The DNA here is from genome assembly GCF_041360715.1 of Caballeronia sp. RCC_10. Classification (NCBI taxonomy): domain Bacteria; kingdom Pseudomonadati; phylum Pseudomonadota; class Betaproteobacteria; order Burkholderiales; family Burkholderiaceae; genus Caballeronia; species Caballeronia sp. RCC_10. Next base: position 8,246 of record NZ_JBFUPT010000009.1, on the reverse strand, counting down.
GGATCGGCGCGTGGCCATGCGACTGCCGCCGTCAAGCGCCAGTCGCCGAAGCAGGTCGCGGACTTCTGGACGGCCGCGCTGACGCCGCCGAAAACAGCGCGGCGAAAGAAGCGCCGCTGACAGGTACGATCAATAGCCGAGCGCGCCGCCACCAGTGGGGAAGTCGATCGCGCCCTTGTCCGAAAAGCGCGCACCGCCAAAGGCACCCCCAGCGAGTCGGCCGCGTGCTTCATAGGCGACTTTGGTCGATGCATCGCCGCTTGCAAGCCCGAGCGCCTGCCGCGCCACCGACCACGCCGATACCGTCACCGGCACCGATAGCACCGCCTCGCCGAAACGGGGCACGGTGCCACGCTGCGCACTGACGCCGCTCGCGAACGGGCGACCGTTGAGGTCGAGATCGAGCGCAACGCCGTCGAAATCAATCGGCGCATCGTTGGGGTTCTGCACGCGCAATTTGACGGCGAAGCGCATTTCCAACCCCTGCCCTTCGAGCGGTTCGATGCCCGCAACATTCACACGCAGCGGATCGCGATTCATGAAACCCGCGCAACCGCCAAGCGCGAGCATCGCGAAGAAAACGAAAAGAGCGATAAAACCGTTGCGTACCGCGTGATTCGATTGCATGGGCGACTTTCCGTAAGCGTTAAGGAGACAGCGGACGTTCTAGGCCCGCATCGCATGAAGCAGCAGGCGGCCATACTCGTGATGAAACCAGACGCCATCGGCAACGTAGAACGCCGCGATCCACGCCGCGCCGACGACGATCAGATCGCAGTGACCGCTCGTCCATAGCTTGAGCGAATGACGGCCTGCGATCCACGGCACACCCATCGGATTGGGCCAGTCCGCCAGCAGATGGATGATTCCGCCGCATGCGAATCCCAAAGCGAAAGGCACCGCCGGATGACGCCCGAGGTAATGCCAGCATAAAGCGAAAAGTGCGGCCCATCCGAGGCCCCAGTGCGTGAGCGTCCGGTGCGTGATCCACAGCTTGCGTTTTCTCGTCCACCAGGCCACTTCGAGCCAGTCGGGCGCGGTTGCTCCCACGACGCCGCCGAGAACCGCAAGCGCGCACGACACGTAGTCGACGCTTGTCGCGGCCTTGCTGGCGAGCGCCGCCGCGATGATGCCCGCTGCCCATCCCGTCGCGTGATGGGCCTTGCTCGATGCCATGTGCAACCTGCCTTGTAACGCATGCTGTGGAAACCGCGCATGTTCGCACGACGGTTCATTCCTTGCGCGTGCGGATACATAAACTTACGCAAAAGCTCCGTCTTGAGGCGGCCATTGACGCACATCATCGGCGAGCGGGCGCGGCAATGACTAAAATGATTGCAAGAACCGTTGCGGCGGAGGCCGTGCGTGATCGAAACTTTCCTTCGATTCCTACTAGAAAAGCCGTCATGCAACACCTGAAATACCTGAGCGCCTATCCGAACACGCTACAGGACAAGGTGCGCCGACTCATCGCCCAGCAGCAACTCGGGCCGTATCTCGACGCGCGTTACCCGAAGCGGCACGCGGTTCAGTCGGACCGCGCGCTGTATCAGTACTGCACGGATCTGAAGAATGAGTTTTTGCGTGTCGCGCCCGCCATCGACAAGGTGTGTTACGACAGCAAGCTCGATGTGCTGCGGCATGCGCTGGGCCTTCATACCGCCATTTCACGCGTGCAAGGCGGCAGGCTGAAAGCCAAGAAAGAGATACGCGTCGCCTCGCTGTTCAAGGACACCGCGCCCGAGTTTCTCCGCATGATCATCGTGCACGAACTCGCGCATCTAAAGGAAAGCGAGCACAACAAGGCGTTCTATCGTCTATGTGAGCTAATGCAGCCTGGCTACCATCAGATTGAATTCGATCTGCGGCTTTATCTCACGCATCGTGATCTGATCCGCACTAAGGTTGAGTGATCTCTGACCAGGCGAGCGCCGCCGCATAGCCTTGCGGGACTACAAGCGATATCGCCTGGAACGCGCCCGGCTCTGCCGATACTGCATAACGTGCGTCGTTGCGCGGCAGAACGGAGAAGTCCTGCATGCTTATCGCCTTGCCGCCAATGCCGTCGCCATGCGCCTTCAACACCGCCTCTTTCGCGGTCCAGCATGCGAAGAATGCGCTGCTTGCATGCGCTTGCGGCATAGCGTCGATGACTCGCTTGTCAGTGGGATGAAGCACCGAGGCTTCGAGTGAGCGCCAGTCGAGCGAAGGCAGCGCTTCTTCGATGTCGACGCCTACGCGCCGCCTGAACGACACGGCGATCAGGCCATGCGCGCCCGAATGCGATACGTTGAAATCCGGGGCATCGGGCATGGAGAGTGATGGCCTGCCGTTTGTGTCGGCGATGAAGGGGAGGCCGGCTGGATCGACGTTAAGTTCGGCTGCGAGCAGGCGTCGCAACGCGGCACGCATAGTAACGAAGCGAGCTGCATCCTGGTGGCGCAAGAAGCGGTGTGCGCGTGCGAGTTCGCTGGCATGCAGGCCGTTTGCGCCAGCTTCGATGAGCGGTGCGTTGAGGTCGATGTCGACGAGCCAGAGGCGTACATCGGGAGGTGCATCGGCTGGTAGAAGGTGTATCCGCATTTTTGGGTTACGTTGCCTGTGATGCGGCTTCGCCGTTGACAGCGGAGGATGAATATACAGCGGAAGCGTCGTGCGGATGGGACTGGGGCGCCGTGGAGTCCAGACATCCCGTCCCGCCCGGTTCACGCTGACGTCAAAGCCGTCATTAGAGTCTGCGGCACTGGAGCACAGACCATCGTAGTGGCCTTGGCCTCGCTGCAATCCTCTGGTGAAACGATTCCTTGTCATCTTTTCACTTCCATGATCTTGCCTGGCGATCATGGTTGTCATCGCCTCGCTTTTACGAGTGTTCGCGGTAATAGTGAGGTTCGACTGCACGCTGGGTCGCATTCCGCCGCAACTCACGCATGTATTCCTCGGGCTCGAAACGCATGCCGGTGATCGGCGCGTCCGTCGGCGATGCACCCAACCAGCTCGACCAGCCAAGCTGCTGCGGCCCACCGAGGACTGCCGGCGGTGCACTCTCTGGCTTGATCTGCAATTCAAGCTCCCAGTCGTACTCTTCGCTGACGTACGCTCTCACCCATTCGACCAGCGTCAACAGATCGCTGCCTCGCGGCGTGAAGCGCTGATACTGTTCGATCTCCAGCGGCCCGATCACAATGCGAAACCGATACTGGCAATCGGGCGCCTGCTCGCCGAGCATCGCGCCGGCACCCAGATAAGACGACATGCGCTGTTCGCCCATGATGCTCTGGCTGTGCGTCGGAGTGGTCATCCAGTGAAGCTGATACTCGTCGATGCGCAGTGGCACGCAGAAATATGCGGCCAGTGAACTGCGTAGGCCATCGACGTTGCGCGCCTCCGCGATCAGATGGGGCGCTGCTGACAGGCGCGCATGCGTCGGTAGAAATGCGGTGCGATCGCGCCGAGTCGCGTGCCCGGATGCGCTCGCCACATACACGGAAAACCGCTCCTGATCGGGTCGATCCAGACCGGCTGCGGCCTGCGTCAAGGCCCATGCGCGATACAGCAACGACAGCGAACGGTGGTGGAAGATGTCCAGAAAGTTGCCGAGCGTCGGGTCGTTGCGATGTTCTTCGCGTTCGCGTGCGATCTCGGTAACGTGAATCGGCAGCGGTCCATTCGGGCCGAGCATGCCCAGACCGAAGAGCCGAATGTGCAGCTTTCCATCCTTCAGCCGGGCGTCCGCCACTTCGCGCGGGGCAAAGGTGAGGCTCGGACGCTGGCCGATGCGAAAAGACTCGCTCGTCGGCAGTTGTGCAGTGCCGATGGCTTCCCCGTGCGTGTTCGCGCCGATGCTGCGCAACAGCGGGTAGAACCCGTACCGCCACGGCTCCGATTTCATTCAGTAATCGTCAAGTTGCCAGTCGCGATGACAAAGCTCCCACACGCGGTTTTGCATTGATGCAACACCACAGGAACGTCTTCGTCAAGCATTTCACAAGCTTCCACGATCTGATTATCGCCATGCTCGGGGCAACTTACCCAATCACCAAGGCGAGCATTGCGACGTCCATCGATCGTCATGCTACCGCTGACCTTAATAACCTTTCCGCCGTGGCTGGTTGCATCACCATCACAACAAATCGAACGATTCATCAACATTCCCCTCTAGATATGAGTCAGTGTACGCAGCATGCCGTTATTCAAACAACAAGTGCGCAACTTCCAGCAACTCACAAGCCGAGCGCAGCCTTGGTGGTTTGCCAGCTATCCTCAATGGCCTTCACTCCGCTATCCACTGCCTTTCCGGCTGTATTGGCGGCGGATGCTGCCGCTTGCTGCACTTGCTTCGCCGAGTCGATAGCCTTTTGCCGAGCGGCATCGAGTGCGGAAGACATTTCCTTCTGGAGGGTGTCGACCGTGTTGATGATGACTTTCTCGCCCTCATTGATTTGAGTGACTACGATATTCTTGCTCGTTTTATAAATCTCAACGGCATACTGCTGACCGGAACTGATCGTTTCGACCACAATCTGTTCTCCAACCTGATACGTCGTAGCAGCTATCTTTTCGCCACGTTTCCATTTTTCGACTACCACGCCTTGAGCGGAGGTATAGACTTTAATGACATAGTCTTTGGATGCCTCAATGTGCTCATCCAGCCATTGCAGCCCTGCCGCCATCACGTTCCGGCTGGCTTCAGTGATTCCACGAGGACGGAAATAGCTGAACGGCTCCACGCCATGAAGAAAGCCTGCCTTCGAGTCATGAACGTACTTGCCGAAGAATTGAACGACGTCTTCGTTCGCCGTAGTGTCCCATGCTTGCAATCGCCACGCGTCCGGCTTCACGAACTGGCCATACACCGTACCAATAAATTGCAGCCCAATCTGGGTATCGTGCTGCTCGATCAGCAATGATCCTGCGGAACGACGACTTCGTAACGCCTGAACCTCACGGGCCATACTTACATGGCCGACAAGCCTATGGCCAAATTCGCTTTGGTTATCTGGTGTTTTGACACCACGTCGCCACATCGTTCCGTATGCAGCGTACATGGCCTTCATGTTCGCATCGACTTGCTGCTCAACCGAACCGCGAGATGGTACAGCGTTTCTGTATCGGTCGTATGCAGCTTGTGTTTGCGGCTTTACCTCAAAGCGTTCTGCGAATATTGTGTTATATGATTTTTTTATCTGATCATAATCTAACAACCGCACTCCGCATTTGACCGCTTCTTTCATCATGTCACGAAGTGGGATACAACCGGAGTTGTTTGACCGATTCTGTTCAACGGGCTCGTACCCGCCACCGACATCGGAGTGAGCTCCCGGATACACAAGTTCCGTCCAATTCGGCATCAGACTTCCGTTCTGGCGAATAATATCCAACGGGAATGAGAAACGCAATTCATGGGCAGCCACATAGTGAACGCATCGCTCCACAGCACCTGGGACCTTCAGATTTTTCTCAGTGAAGAATGAATCCATATTCGTAGTGGGCCCGCCAAACGACGCGACTGTATCGAACAGCCCCATAAAATGGAGACGAATAGGGAAACCCTGATATGTGAGCTGACCGTTTTTGTCTGTCTTGCAATCTTTCAGAAAATCATTGCTAAACGCGCGCGCTAAAGCTGCGCCACGCGAGAAGCCAAAAATTGACAGATTGATCATTTTGATCAATCGATGTTTCGCGAGCGCCTTACTCAATTCACTGAGGCTGTAGTCCTTTCCTTTTCCTGCATACTCCGTCGTCGTAGCATTCAGCTTTTTCGCGTTGTCCAGCAAGACCCGACGCAACGCTTCATTGACATTGTTTTTTCCAAATTCGTTTCGTCGGGTTCCACCTGCGCCGCCAGACAATCCGAATACATTGTCCTGAATATAGGTTTCGGATCGGTCAAGCCAGTCGGTCGCGCCACCATTGAAATCCGTTCCAACACCAGAGATGTAGATGGGGTGAATTGTCGTGTCGCCCAACTCGGAAGCGAGTTGTGCAGCTCGCCACATTCGAGCAGGGTTCGCCCATTTTCTTAGCTTTTCGTCTACCTCCTTATTGTTTCCCGTTCCATCGAAGTAGACGCTGATGTTGACGACGTCAGAGCAATCCTGCTTTGGCGCCGGTTGTCCCGGCGGAACATCACGATTAGTGGCTTGAGCCGCCTGCAAGTTTTCCTTGTCACCGGTCATTGCGACGTTTCTCCCTATAAATTTGTTCACCCTTCGGCGTCATCTCGGGCAGATGCGGAGATAGTGTCAGCTCCGCTGTTCTGTCGGGATAGACATGAACTCCAAGGTATCGATCGTCGGCTGAAATTTGCGTCGGCGACAGAGTCATCGTATTTATCGCCGCTACAGTGTCGCCATTTCCCGGCATTCCCTCGGGACCATCCCAACGCCATGTCAACCTTTGAGCACCAAGCGGGATCCGCACACCACTCAACACACCGCTTCCACCACCGTAAGGGCCAGCCACGCCGATATCTTCTCCGTTTAAGAGCACATCAATAATCGCCCTATCAATATAATTGAATAACACCACATCGAGAACGACTGCCGATTCCATAGATATCCCCTTTTTACAGCCAAACAATGTGCAGGACAAAAGTAGCGTCGATACATGCTTAACGAACCTACGGCGTGAGTTCATGGAAACTGCTCCAACGCTTGTGTGAGACTGAGTTCGCGCGACTTGACCTTCTGGAGCAAAGTCGCAATCTCTTGACTCTCAATCATCCGGTCGCCGTATATCAAGGATGCACATACGTAGTCGAGAATATCGCGCATACCCCTAAGGTTCAATTTTCGAGCTTCCTTCAGATGCTTTTCAACGCGCGCATATCTTTCCTGAACCGGTAGATCTGCCAAAATGCCAGGCCTGTTAGCATTGATATAACTAAGAATGTGATCCGGTACACTCGCCTCCACGAGCATGTCCACCTGAGTCTGAGTGAGCTTTAGCGGAAGCACCACTTCCTTTCCCCCCTCTGCGTTCGAGTCCTTGACAATCTGATGCATGCCTCCGTCACGGTCCCAGTACCACCATGCGGTCACGCAAGAAAGGAATTTTCCACATTCTCTTGTGGTCAATGCAGGACCGGGAACGTGCAAGGTGCGATCGTCCCGTTGTCCGACCAGTGTTCCAAGAATCGCAGGATCCCAAAACGCAAAGATCATCTCCTCGCCATCGGGAAGGACGACTTCCGTCATTGCGTGTAAGTGGACGTAGAGCTCATCGAAACTCAACGGACTTGCAATGATGCTGAAGGCCGCTGGTACCGACGGTCCATAGCCAAATAACCATTGCCAGCTTTCTGCGTCTGCATCGAACTGTGGAAAGGTCATGAGATGAGGCGCGGCAGCGTCAAGATCCGGCCCTTGATCGAACGTCAAGAGACATTGGCTACGCGTTCCAAGGCTCTCGTGTAGTAATACTGACGGGTGCTGCTTGTCCTGCGCAGCATCGGCTATCAGATAATAGTGCAAAGGAAGTTCAGTCGGGAGTGTCTGAAGCTGCGAGAGGTGGCGCCGGGAATTCGGACAGCTCGGTAAGTGGAAAAAGCTGGGGTCCGAGTCGGCCATAATGGCTGGCAAATAGGAACCCAGAAATGACGAAACGAAATCGACGCGCGCACTCTCCTACGTTCAAGGCGAAGGTGGCGCTGGCGGCCCTGAAGGGCGACAAGACGCTGGCGGAGTTGGCGCAACAGTTCGAAGTGCATCCGAACCAGATTACGGACTGGAAGAAGCAATTGCAGGAACGCGTTGCTGAAGTGTTCGAGACAGGCAAGGCATCGGCCGAGCCCCCGGTCGACGTGAAGGTGTTGCACGCGAAGATCGGGCAGTTGACACTGGAGAATGATTTTTTGGAAGGCGCGCTCGGCAAGGCGGGATTGCTGAGCGTAAAGCGATGATTGATCGCGCGCACGCGCTGCCGGTGAGCCGGCAGGTCCAGCTGGTGGGCATTGCTCGTTCGAGCGCCTACTACCAACCGCACCCGGTAAGCGAGACTGATCTGAAGCTGATGCGCCGGCTCGATGAACTGCATCTGGAGTTTCCGTTCGCCGGTGCGCGGATGCTGGTGCGCCTGCTGAAGCGGGAAGGCGTCCAGGTCGGACGCAAACACGTCGGCACACTGATGAAACGCGTAGGCATTGAAGCGCTGTACTGCAAGCCGAACACGAGCCGCCGTCATGTGAAGCACAAGATCTGGCCTTATCTGTTGCGCGGCATGACGATCAATCGGGCAAACCA